>NZ_KI911742.1:50659-54266 GCF_000515355.1 Promicromonospora kroppenstedtii DSM 19349
GAGCGGCGCCAGGGCCAGCGACCAGCCCGGGGCGCTGCCCGCGAGCAGCGCGACGCCCGTGGTACCTACGCCGTACGTCACGGCCCCGGCGCCCCAGGCACGGGCCGACGTCGCGGCGAACCGCTTGGCCGAGGCGTACGTCGCGAACAGGGCGAGCGCCGCGATACCGAGCGGCGCGAGGGTGACGGCCACGGCGTCGGTCGTGAGCGGGACGCCGTGCCCCAGGAGCCAGAGGCCCGTGGCGACGTCGATCGCGGAACGCACCTGGACACCGTCGTCCGGGGTCTCCGGCGCGGAGGTGAGGGTCGCGTTGCCCACGAGGTAGGCGACCACCGCCGGGAGCACCACGACGGCGAGGGACAGGACCAGGGCCTGGGCCGCGGCGAGCGCGCCGGACACGATGTGGGCGAGCGCGAGCGACCTCGGCTCCGGCGTGGGTGGCTCCTCGACCAGGCGGCCGCGACGAGCCGTCGGCTGGTTGCCGGCCGGGCGGGTCGTGCGGGCACCTGAGGTGCGGGAAGCCGTGCTCGGGCGGGGTGGTGCGCTCACCCGGCAATCTTCACCCGCGCCCGGGGGCCATCCCGGGGACCTGCCTCGGCGTGGCCCGGGTGAACTTCGGGAGATATTACGGTCGGGTATGGAGTTCGCCGGGTGAACTGGTGTAGGAACGCCCGCTTTGCGAAGGGCTGCTCACGCTGGTCGAGCTTGTCGGGACCTGGGTCTCGACAAGCTCGACCAGCGAAGGGCGGCTCAACCAGCGAGCCGCGGAGGCGTCAGAGCCCCTGCAGGATCTCCCGCATGAGGTCGGCGGTCTCGGACGGCGTCTTGCCGACCTTCACGCCGACGGCCTCGAGGGCCTCCTTCTTGGCGGCGGCGGTGCCGGCCGAGCCGGACACGATCGCACCGGCGTGGCCCATCGTCT
The DNA here is from genome assembly GCF_000515355.1 of Promicromonospora kroppenstedtii DSM 19349. GTDB lineage: Bacteria > Actinomycetota > Actinomycetes > Actinomycetales > Cellulomonadaceae > Promicromonospora > Promicromonospora kroppenstedtii. The sequence goes on from NZ_KI911742.1 coordinate 51,582, forward strand.
TGCCCTCGGGGGCGGTGAAGCCCGCGACGTAGCCGACGACCGGCTTGGTGACGTGCGCCTTGATGTACTCGGCGGCACGCTCCTCGGCGTCGCCGCCGATCTCGCCGATCATCACGATCGCCTTGGTCTCCGGGTCGTTCTCGAAGGCCTCGAGCGCGTCGATGTGCGTGGTGCCGACGATCGGGTCGCCGCCGATGCCGATGGCGGTCGAGAAACCGAAGTCCTTCAGTTCGTACATCATCTGGTAGGTCAGCGTGCCCGACTTCGACACGAGACCGATCGGGCCCTTGCCCGTGATGGTGTGCGGCGTGATGCCGGCGAGCGACTCGCCCGGGGTGATGATGCCGGGGCAGTTCGGCCCGATCATCCGGGTCTCCTTGCCCTGCAGGTACGACCACACCTCGGCGGTGTCCTGCACCGGCACGCCCTCGGTGATGACCACGAGCAGGCCGATGCCCGCGTCGATGGCCTCGATGGCCGCGTCCTTGGTGAAGGCCGGCGGCACGAAGACGACGGAGACGTCCGCGCCGGTCTCGGCCATGGCCTCCTTGACGGTGCCGAACACCGGGAGGGTCACGTCGGCGCCCGAGGCGTCCTTGTGGGTCACCGTGGTGCCGGCCTTGCGGGCGTTCACGCCACCGACGATCTGCGCGCCGGAGTCCAGCATCAGGGCGGTGTGCTTGGCACCCATGCCGCCCGTGATGCCCTGGACGATGATCTTCGAGTCCTGGTTCAGGTAGATCGACATTGTCTTCTTGTCTCTGCTTTCGAAGTCTTCAGCGGGCGATCAGGCGGCGGCAGCCTTGGCGGCGGCAAGGTCGGCGCCGCCGTCCATGGTGTCGGCGAGGGTGACGAGCGGGTGGTTGCGCTCGTTCAGGATCTGGCGGCCGAGCTCGACGTTGTTGCCGTCGAGCCGGACGACCAGCGGCTTGGACGCCTCGTCGCCGAGGATGTCCAGCGCGCCCACGATGCCGTTGGCGACCTCGTCGCACGCGGTGATGCCACCGAAGACGTTCACGAAGACCGACTTGACCTGCGCGTCGTTCAGGATGACGTCGAGGCCGTTCGCCATGACCTGGGCGTTCGCACCGCCACCGATGTCGAGGAAGTTGGCGGGCTTGACGCCGCCGTGCTTCTCGCCGGCGTAGGCGACGACGTCGAGCGTGGACATGACCAGGCCCGCGCCGTTGCCGATGATGCCGACCTCACCGTCGAGCTTCACGTAGTTGAGGTCGTTCTCCTTGGCCTTCGCCTCCAGCGGGTCGGCCGCGGCGGAGTCCTCGAGCTCGGCGTGGTCCGCGTGGCGGAAGCCGGCGTTCTCGTCGAGAGTGACCTTGCCGTCCAGGGCGACGATCTCGCCGTCCTCGGTACGGACCAGCGGGTTGACCTCGACCAGCGTGGCGTCCTCCGCCTTGAAGACGGTCCACAGGCCCTGGATGACCTCGGCGACCTTGCCCTTGATGTCGTCGGCGAAGCCGGCGGCGTCCACGATCTCGGCGGCCTTGGCCTCGTCGATGCCGACGGCCGGGTCGACGGCGATGCGCGCGAGCGCCTCGGGCCGCTCGACGGCGAGCTGCTCGATCTCCATGCCGCCCTCGACGGAGCACATGGCGAGGTAGTTGCGGTTGGACCGGTCCAGCAGCACGGAGAAGTAGAACTCCTCGGCGATCTTGGCGCCCTGGGCGATCATCACGCGGTGCACCGTGTGGCCCTTGATGTCCATGCCGAGGATCTCGCCGGCCTTCTCGGCCGCCTCCGCGGGCGAGTGAGCCAGCTTGACGCCGCCCGCCTTGCCGCGGCCACCGGTCTTGACCTGGGCCTTCACGACGACGGTCCCGCCGCCCAGCTTCTCGGCGCCCTCGCGAGCCTCTTCGACGGTGGTCGCGACGACCCCGCCCAGCACGGGCACGCCGTGCTTCTCGAAGATGTCGCGCGCCTGGTATTCGAACAGGTCCACCCTGCTGCGTCCTTCCATCGGGATGCGGCCCTCGGACGTCGTTGTCGCCCGGAGCCCGGCTGAAGCGATGTCTCGACGTCAAGACATCCCCGTACAGAGTAGCCCTGGATCGCTTGTGCTTCCGAACGAAGCGGCGGATTTCCGCGGCTCATCGGCGCGGCTGGCGCACATGTGGCGCATCTCTCGGGAACGACGTGTCAGACGTACGGATTCACCCGCGGGATCCGTGCGCCCGACACGGGCACGGCGCGTCAACCATGGTTGACAATCCGCCACGCTGTCAACCATAGTTGACGCATGACCCAGCAAGCACTCGCCGCATCCGCAGCCGGGGACGACCCCGCCGAGGGACTGCGCGCCGTGAAGGCCATGCGCGAGCTGGCCGACCGCCTGGAGACCCTCCAGGTCGAGCGGGCGCGTCGCCTCGGCTGGTCGTGGCAGGAGATCGCCGACGCCCTCGGCGTCACCCGGCAGGCCGTGCACAAGAAGCACAACAGGAGGATCTGATGTTCGAGAGGTTCACGAAGGACGCCCGCTCCGCCGTCGTCGACGCCCAGCAGGTCGCCCGCGACGCGCACAGCGACCAGATCGACAGCCGGCACCTGCTCGTCGCGCTCGCCGAGAGCGGCGGCCCGGCCCGCACCGCCCTGACCGACGGCGGTGTGGACACCGCCGCCCTGGTCGAGGGAGCCCGGGCCCGGATCGAGGCGGGCGACGCGCTCGACCCG
>NZ_KI911742.1:54366-57920 GCF_000515355.1 Promicromonospora kroppenstedtii DSM 19349
CGGCGCGCGCGTGCTGTTCGTGGTGCACGACGGCGCCGGGCGGCTGGCGCCGTGGGACGAGTCGCCGTGGATCCCCGGCGAGCCCGCCCCGCTGACGGTCGCCACGCTGACCTCCGGGCAGGGTGCGGAGCTGCTGCGGTCGCTGGACGGGCGCCGGCCGGAGGTCACGGTCTCGTCGCACCCCACGACCGGGTACACCTACGACGTGGTGCACCACTGGACGGGCGCCGTGCCGGCCCGGCCCACGTGGACCTCGGACAGGGGCGACCTGGCCCGGGTGGACATGTCGTTCCGCAACTACCGCCAGGGTCCCGCGCTGGAGGCCCGGTTCGACGTCTGGCACGGCTGGACGGCGGGCAACCAGCTCGTCGCGACCGCCCAGGGCGAGCGGACCGACTGGGTCGCGGCCGACGTGCCGTGGACGCAGAGCGCGTACCTCCCGGGCGAGATGGGGCAGGAGAACGTCGACGTGCTGGAGTACAAGGCACGCACGACCAGCGACGTGACGTGGTTCGGGCCGGTGCTGCGCCCGCGCATGTCGGCGCTGGGCTCCCAGCCCCTCCGCTACCTGGACCAGATGTACGTGCCGGTGCCGGGCTGGGGCGACTCGGGCAGCGGGCACGTCGGTGCCACGGGCGGCGGCAACTTCGACGTCCGCAACCGGGCGACGCTCTACCAGGGCGACACCGAGCTCCTGTGGGGCAACGCCGAGTTCCTGCCCGTGACCGGCGGCCTGCCGGCCGAGCGCCTGCCGTACCGGGTGGTCGCCGACAACGACCGCGCCGACTGGGCGGGACCGTACTCGACGCACACGCTCACCGAGTGGGACTTCATGTCGGAGGCGAGCGGGCCCGACGCCGTCGAGCCGCTGCCGCTGATCCAGGTCGACTACGGCGTGGACACCGACCTGGCGGGACGGGCGTCCCGCACGGCCCGGCTGACGGTGACGCCGTCGCACCTGCCCGGGATCGAGGCCCGGGTGGGGCGGCCCACGGTCGAGGTGTCGTACGACGACGGGGCGACCTGGCAGCGGCTCGACCTCACGCGGGACCGGCGGTCGCACGGGCCGGACGCCTGGTCGGCCCGGCTCTCGGCGCCGCGGGGCGCGCAGTTCGCGACCCTGCGGACAGTCGTCGAGGACAGTGACGGCAACACCGTGTCGCAGACGCTGACCAGGGCGTTCGGCCTGCGCTGACGCCCGGGGCTTGTCCAGGAGGTGCACTTCTACCCAGCGATCTGGCCCGGAAACCGCGTGTTCTCCGGCCAGGTCGCTGGGTAGGCGGACGGCGCGCGGAGCCCCGCCGAGCCCCGTGGACTTTCGCCCGGTTGGTCCGTGATGCACCGCTACGATCGTGCGCCATGAAGCATGCCCGCAACGGCGGCCCCGACATCGCGTTCCGGGTGGGCCGCCGCGTCGTCTCGGCCGTCGCCGACGACATGTCGACGATGCAGCGCGTCGGCGCCGGCGTCGTCGCCGCGCTCGTGGCCGTCACCCCGTTCGGGGCGTGGAGCAAGGTCGAGGCGCAGGCCGACCCGGTCGTGGCGGGCGCCGCCATCGAGGTGGGCCCGTTCGACCTGACCGTCGTGCGCGCCGTGAAGACCGGCGACCTCGGCTACCTCACGCCCGCGCCGGGCAACCACATGCTCGCCCTCGTCGTGGACGTGACCAACACCAGCGACGTCCCCGAGTACAGCAGCACGCTGGGCAGCGCGATCCCCGCACCGAAGGGTGTCGACGTCGTGCCCCAGGAGTCGCTGACCGACCTCGCTGCGGACCTGGGTACCGATCTCGGCACGGACGCCGGGGCCGAGCCGGGGGCCGAGCCGTCCGCGAGCGCCTCGCCCGAGGCCAGGGAGGCGCCCGAGCTGCCGCCCGCGACCATCGTCAACGTCGCCGACGCGACCACGGTGCGCATCCTCAACCCGGGCGTCACCTACCAGGTCGCGCTGATCTGGCAGCAGAGCGACGAGTTCACGGGCGACGAGATCCCGGTCGAGGTGGTGGGGCTGGATTGGATCGACGAGAGCCGGCTGACCCTGGACAACGGGTACTGGCTGCCCGCCGACGTCGCGTTCCAGGGCGACATCCCGCTCAAGGACAACACCGACCGGACCGCGGCCCCGGAGGACCAGCAGTGAGGCACGGACGCCGCCTGATCACGTGGAAGGGCTCGCTGCTCGTCGTCGGCGGCGTGGTCGCGGGCTGCGCGCTCGTCGCCACGGTGCCGCAGGAGGCGGTCGTGGAGACGCCGTTCGTGGTCGAGGGCGCCGTCGGCGAGACCCTCGACCTCACGTACGCCGACCTCACGGTGACCGAGGTCCGCGTGGCCGACACCCTGGAGAGCTTCTCGGAGACCGCGCAGGCGGGCGGCACGTTCGTCGTGGTCGACGCGACCTGGCGGGCCACGCAGGGCGCCACGTCGTTCCTGGGCGCCGAGATCGCCGACACCGAGGGCCGGGTGTTCTGGCCCACCGACCAGGCCGGCTGCTCGACGTCGGCCAAGGCTCAGCCGGGCTACGCGTGGCACGTCACGTACTGCTTCGACGTGCCGAAGGACGCGCTCGCGGGCGCGACGGTACGCCTGGCGCGCGGCGGGCAGGCCGAAGAGTACGCGGGCCAGCGGCGGGACGCCGCCGGCGTCGTCGACCTGGGCATCTCCGCCGCGGACGCGAGGGAGCTCTGGGACGCGACCGAGACCGTGACGACGGAGTCGCCGGGCTACGCCACGGCGCGTGCGGAAGGTAGTGAGGAATGACGACGCTGGTGACCCCGGCGGTGCCAGGCCCCGGTCAGGACCCGTACCCGAGCCTGCCGCCCGGCGGCGCGCCGAGCCTGCAGCCGGGCCTGCTGCCCGGTTCCCTGCCGCCCGACGTCCCGGCGGCCGGGCGGCCCAGGGGCTGGTGGCGGCGCAACGCCGTCTGGCTGGTGCTGCTGCCGATCGCGGTCGTGGTGACCACGGCGGCGTCGTCGTTCCGGGTGTGGGCGTTCTGGTGGCCGGACGGCGTGCACTACGAGTCCCAGCGGGTCGCCCTCGGCGAGCCGGCGCACCTGGCGAGCGAGTACCTCGACATGGGCTTCGACGTGCCGGAGCGGGCGAACACCTACGTGCTGCGGGAGCTCGACGTGACGGTCACGGGCGTCGAGCAGGTGGACGAGCTGCCGGAGCCGGCGTACGGCATGCCCGTGGAGATCCCCGAGGGGTCGGTCGCGTACGAGGTGCGGCTGCACTTCGCCGCCGAGCTCCGGACGGACCTGTCGCTCTGCACGATCGCCCTCGTGTCCGACGACGGCACGCGCTACGGCGAGGCTTCGCCGGACGTGCTGGGCAACTCCAACCGGTGCCTGCCCGACGGCGCCGACGGGTTCGTGAGCGAGCAGCCCGAGTGGGACGTGAGCTCGTTCGTGCTCGTCGACCCGGACGCGACGATCGAACAGGTGCGGCTGTCGTTCGGGGGGCCCGACTACCTCGCGGTCGAGCTGCCGTAGCGGGTCCTGCCTGCCGCGACCCTGCCCGCCGCGGCTCCGCCTAGGCGGGGCGCGCGACGACGCGGTT
>NZ_KI911742.1:58020-59902 GCF_000515355.1 Promicromonospora kroppenstedtii DSM 19349
GGTTGCCGGCCACGGGGGTGGCGTCGTCGTCGAGCTCGCGGACGGCGAGGCCGCGCTCGACCAGCACCTCGACGGTCGCCGCGATGAGCGCGGCGGCGAGCGCCAGGGCGAGCGCGAGGCCTGCGGCGGCCTCGAAGGGGCTGAACGCGATCCACGCGTTGGTCTCGACAGGGCCGGTCACGGTGCGCACGAGCCAGCCGACGGCATGGGGAGCCCGCATCACCACGAGGTAGCCCAGGCAGAAGACGAGCATGGGTCCGAGACCACCGTGCACGATCATCTTCATCCCGTTCCACAGGGCGGAGAAGCGGGCGCGCAGGTCCTCGGTGAGCGACTCCAGGAGCGAGCGGAGCCCGGCCGGCAGCCAGGTCATGCGGTCGAGCCACCGGTGCTCGGCCGACGGCGGCTCCATCAGCTTGTGTCCCAGCACCACGGCGCCGATGGCGAGCCAGGCCAGGGGCGCGACGAGAACGACGTCGAGCGACTCGAGGACCGTCACGAAGCCGTCGGCGACGAAGGACGCGGCGTCGTTCCCTGCCTCGCCCACGCTCTCCTGGGCGGCGCCCACGGTGCCGACGGCGGCCGCGACGAGCTCCCGGTCGCTCGCGGTGTTCCACAGCAGCCTCTCGATCGTCTCGATCTGGCCGGCGGCCTGGCTGGTCCAGTAGATCTCGAGACAGCCGCCGAGCACCGCGATCCCGAGGAACTGGACCTTGCCCTCCAGGCGGCCGAGCAACCAGCGCAGCACGAACGCGCCGGCCACGATGGCCACGAGCGTCCAGCCGGACCAGACGCCGACCCGGGCGGCGAAGTCGACCCCCTGGGTGCTGAAGGTGTCGTTGAACAGCTCGTCGGCCGCGGCCTCGTTGGTGAACCGCATCCGGTCGGCGTCCATGAGGCCCTCGACCTCGTAGACCACCAGGAACGGCACCAGCACGGACAGGGCGATGTCGATGAGGCGCCGCTCGCGCCGCTCCGAGGGCATCATCGGGGCGCGCCGGGTGGGCAGCATGCCGGGGACAGCCGCCCGCGCGGCTCGCTCCCGGCGGCTGAGGTCCGATCCGCCCAGGCTCGGCAGGCTGTTCCGGCAGACCCACAACATGCCGATGACCGGCGCGAGGTAGCCCAGCGGGCTCAGGATCAGCAGGAGCTGCGCCACGAACGAGTTCCACTGGCTCAGCTCGACCGCGCCCCACATCGCGCCGTTGCGGACGGCGACGCCGAGCAGGCCGAGCGTCAGGAGCGCGGGCCAGTGCGCCACGAACAGGCGACCGGCGGAGACCAGGATCCTCATGGCGACACATAGTGGCCTAAAGCGGGCAGGGCGCGCCAAGCCATGTCATCCCGGCGTCGGGTCGGGGTTAATCGAGGGTCGCGAACGACTCCTCGACCAGGTCGGTGTAGGCCTCGACGCCGTCGAGGTTCGGGTGCGTGGCGTCGGCGTGCAGCAGGCCGGGGTGGCGGTCCACTAGCGCGTGCCAGTCGGCGACCGCGACGTTCGCGCGGCCCGCGGCGATCGTGTCGAGCGTCGTGTTGGCGTCCGGCACCCAGTAGCTGATCCCCACGCTGTTGACGAGCACCACGCGGCGGTCGGGGCCGATCAGGTCGAGCACGTGCCGGGCGGCGTCGGCCGAGCCGTCGAGCTGGAAGCCCGAGTTGGTGCCGAAGTTGAGCAGCACCGTCTCGCGCAGCCGGCCCTCGCGCTTCGCGATCTTGACCATGCGCTCGGCGTCGAGCCAGTCGGTGCTGACCACGCCCTGCACCTGGGCCCTCGGATAGCGCGCGAGGATCGCGGGCGTGGCCGCCGCCAGCACGGAGTCACCGAAGGCGGAGACCTCGGCGCCCTCCCGCGCGCCGAAGGGCAGGTGCTCCGAGGCCGGGC
>NZ_KI911743.1:0-3311 GCF_000515355.1 Promicromonospora kroppenstedtii DSM 19349
CGAGCTCGACACGGAGTGCGAGTGGCTGCTCTCCAGCGGCGCGCTGCCCGCCGAGGTGGTGCGGCGCAACCGCGAGATCGCGGAGGCGGCGCTCCGGCCGTGGACCCCCGCGTTCATCCACGGCGACCTGCAGATCACCCATGTGTTCGTCGACGGCGACGAGGTCACCGGCGTCATCGACTGGTCCGAGGCGGCCCCCGGCGACGCCATGTTCGACCTCGCCATCCTGACGCTCGGACACGAGGAGCGTCTCGACGACCTCCTCGCCGGCTACGGCGACGACGTGGACCGGGACGTGATCCGTGCCTGGTGGTCGCTGCGCAGCCTGACGGCGTCGCGCTGGCTGATCGAGCACGGCTTCGACCCGGACGCACCGGGTTGTGAGTTCGACGTGCTCCGGTCCCGGATGGAGGACCCCGAGGGTCGGTAGCCTGTCCGGGTGCTGATCGAGCGACTGAGCGTCAGGCCCGCCCAGGTCGAGCGGGGCGTGTGGCCGTGGACCGTGCCGGCCGTCGCTGAGATCGCGGCCCGCGGTGTGCGACTGACCAGCGGCATCGTCGTCCTGATGGGGGCCAACGGGTCCGGCAAGTCCACCGTGCTCGAGGCGATCGCGGAGCAGTACGGGATCGACGTCCGCGGCGGCCACGGGGGCCGTAGGTACGCGAGCGAGCTGGAGCCGAGCCCGCTGGGCGAGGCGCTCGTGCTGGACCGGTCGATCGCCGGGGCCCGGATGCTCCGGCAGAAGGCGAAGGGCTTCTACCTGCGCGCCGAGACCGCCGCCGGGATGCTGGAGTTCATGACCGGCGCCGGGGTGAGCGGCTACGGTGACCGGCTCTCGACGGAGGTCAGCCACGGCGAGTCCTACCTCCAGGCGATCTCCGGCAGGTTCGCCGGCCCCGGCCTCTACCTGCTCGACGAGGCCGAGGGGCCGCTGTCGTTCGAGTCGACCCTCCAGCTGCTGTACCGGCTGCAGGACCTCGTGGCCGACCACGACGCGCAGGTCATCTACGCGACGCACTCCCCGCTGGTCGCGGCGATCCCCGGCGCGCAGATCCTGGAGATGACCGACGACGGCATCGCCGAGCGCACGTGGTCCGAGCTGGAGTCGGTCGCACTCTGGAAGAGGTTCCTGGGGCGCCCGGACATGTTCTTCGACGCCGAGTGACGGACGGCTTCTCCGACGCCGAGTGACGGACGGCGCCCTCACAGCTCCCTGGTGAGGAACAGCGAGTCCCCGTGGACGGCGTCCGGCTCGACGCGCCCCGACTCGGTGAACCCGACCTTCGCCAGCACGCGCAGCGAGGCGTCGTTCCAGGCCCGGACCGTGGCCCACAGCCGCTCGTAGCCCGACTCCTGCGCCCAGCCGAGCACCGCCCACGCGGCCTCGGTCGCGTACCCGTGACCCCAGGCCCGGCGCAGCAGCTCGAACGCGAGCTCGGGTTCGTCGTCCGGCACCTGGGAGCCGGCGATCAGGCCGCAGTAGCCGATCACGTCCCCCGAGCCCTTCAGCTCCAGCACCGGCAGCCCGAGCGTCGACGGCTCGGCGGCGTCCTCGATCCACCGGGCGACGTCCTCGACCGTCGGCCGGCCGTCGGCGCCGATCCGGCGGTGCGGGGGCACGCGCGGGTCGCGCTCGGTCCACATCTCGTGCTGGACGGCGGCCTCGGACACGCGCCAGGGCCGCAGCAGCAGGCGTTCGGTCTCGAGCAGGAACATGCTGCCGACACTATCGGGCACCTCGGACCGACCCCTGACCACTCCGACCCCTGACCACTCCGGCGCCCGAGCACTCCAACCTCCGAGCACTCCAACCTCCGAGCACTCCAACCTCCGAGCACTCCAACCTCCGAGCACTCCAACCTCCGAGCAATCCGACGAGCAATGCATTCAGTCCGATATATCCAGACCGATGTATGCGTTTGCGCCAAACGTCGGTTTGGCAGTTTGGGGTTCTTTGGCCCGGCGTTATGGTCGCCAGCGACGGCGCGTCTGCGCCGCCGAGGTCGCGGTCCTCGCGCGGCCGGAGTGCAGGGGGCACACACGTGAGTTTCTTCAGGAGCGGTGTTCGTCGTGGCCGCGTCGTGGCGGCCGCAGGCGCTGTCGCCGGGCTGGCCGGGATGGCCACGCTCGCCGGGCTGGGTGTCCCGGGCGTGATCACCGCGCAGGCCGCGGTCTCGACGTACAACCCGTTCGACGTGAACAGCGACTTCACGATCCTCACGACCGGGAACGCCCACCTGGGGAACGCCGAGCTGGAGGGCTCCGTCGCCGCCTTCGGCAGCATCTCGTCGGACGACCCGAACGGATACGACGTGCTCCACCAGTCGGCGGGCCGCGCCGACTACACCGTGCCCCTGGTCGACGGCGCCCCGGTGCGGATCCTCGCCGGCACCTTCACCGGCACAGGCTCCTTCGACATCTCGAACCGCGACGACTCCGGGACCGTCGCCACCTCCGGCCCCGAGGCGAACGCGCTCGCCAAGCTCGCGGACACCACGGGGCTCACCGCCCAGGTGCGCGGCGGCGGCGTCGGCAACAACGCGGGCGGCGACTTTCCCCGCGTGACCAACCCGCAGGGCGGGTTCCTCGACCTCAAGGCCGCGCCGTACGCCGACTTCGCCGTCTCGGACCTGCAGACCGACCAGGCCACGGTCGCGGGCTACTTCCCTGACCTCGAGGCTGACGTCGAGCGGACGGACGAGTGCCTTGCCTCGATGTACGGCAACCCCGAACTGTCCAACACCGTGACGGTCGAGGAGGAGGGTGGGCTCGTCTACGTCTCCGGCTTCGCCACCACGATGCCCAACGTCATCGACTACGCGGACATCGCCGGCGCGACCGTCAAGATGGACCGCGCCGACGGCTACGTGCCGACGGCGCAGGCGCCGCTCGTGATCCGGGTGCCCGAGGGCACCACCACGATCGGGCCGCTCGACTTCGAGGGCTGGTCCGCCGGCGGCGGCGAACAGCAGGACTACGCGCGCTACATCATGCTCGACCTGTCCGCCGTGACCGGGACCGTCACCGTGGACGGGCTGGAGCTGGGCGCGATCTGGGCGCCGAACGCCACGGTCGAGTTCGCCTCCGGGATCACGACCAACGGCCAGTGGTTCGCCGACGGCGTCACCACCACGGGCGGCGGGGAGATCCACCACCACACGTTCGGTGGCCTGCTCCTGTGCGACGACGAGGAGCCCGGCCCGAGCCCCAGCCCCTCCCCGTCGTCCAGCACCCCCGGGCCGTCCCCGAGCCCCAGCCCCAGCAGCCCCAGCCCAAGCCCCTCGCCGTCGGGCACCCCGTCGCCGAGCACC
>NZ_KI911743.1:3411-3759 GCF_000515355.1 Promicromonospora kroppenstedtii DSM 19349
GGACGGATGCGGACCTATCGGGCGCCGTCAGAGAGAATGCGCCCATGCGACTTCTGCTGCTGCGCCACGGACAGACCCCGTCGAACGTGAAGGGCCTGCTCGACACCGCGGTTCCCGGCCCCGGGCTGACCCTGCTCGGCGAGAAGCAGGCGGCCGCGGTCCCGGACGCGCTCCGGGACCGCGAGATCGGCGCCATCGCGGTCTCGTCCATGATCAGGACGTCGTTCACGGCCGCGCCGCTGGCGAAGGACCGCGGGATCGAGCCGGTGAAGCTCCCCGGCCTGCGCGAGATCGAGGCCGGCGACCTCGAGATGGCCGGCTCGCACGAGGCGCACCTGCGCTACCTCG
>NZ_KI911743.1:3859-10375 GCF_000515355.1 Promicromonospora kroppenstedtii DSM 19349
CCGCGGGCGCGCCGCACGGCCCGCGGCGGTTCCAGGCCGGGTGCGATGCTCGGCAGGAGCCGCGCGGCGAGCTCGATCACGTCGGCGGGCACGCGGAACCCGGCCGTGAGCTGCTCGACGTGCCCGTCGGGCTTGGCCAGGTGCTCCAGCACGTCGGCCCAGTCGCGCGCTGCCCAGGGCGTGGTGGCCTGGGCGAGGTCGCCGAGCACGGTGAGCGAGCCGGTGGCGGCCCGCCGGCCGAGGGCGCGCAGCATCATCGCGGACAGGTCCTGCGCCTCGTCGACCACGATGTGCGCCACGGACTCGGTCCGGTCCAGCAGGTCGGTGATCTCGTCGAGCAGCACCAGGTCCGCCGTCGTCCAGCGGGCGGAGCCCGCCGTGCGCGGCGGTCGCGCCCAGACCAGGAGGGCCTGCTCGTCCTCGGTGAGGACGCCGTCGGCGTGCTCGGCGAGGAACTCCGGGTCGGACAGCAGCCGGTGGAGCAGCCGGCGCGGCTCGACCACGGGCCAGACGGCGGCCGCGTAGTCCCGCACGGGCTTGGTCCGGGCCAGCACGTCCCACGCCTTGTCGTCGAGGGCGTCGCCGGTCTCCTCGATCTGCACCAGCACCCGGTGCGCGAGGGCGTGCCGGAGCTGGGCCGCGCCCAGCGCGTAGCGCACGTCGCGCGCCCGGACCTGCTCGACGGCCTCGCGCGCCTCGTACGCCGGGACCCGCCAGCGGAACGAGCCGCGGGGCAGCACCAGGGTCTCCTCCGGGGTGCCGACGTGGGACCAGACGGCGCGGCGCAGCACCTCGGCCAGCCGCCCGTCGCCCTTGAGGGTCGCGACGTCGGCGGGCTCGGTGGCGCGGACCGGGGCGTGGTCGCCCACGATCTCCTCGATGGTCGCCTGGCGGGCGTGGATCTCGCCCAGGGCGGGCAGGACGTCGCGGATGTACCGCAGGAAGCTCTTGTTCGGCCCGACGACGAGCACGCCCCGGCGAGTGAGCTGGTCGCGGTGCGCGTACAGGAGGTAGGCCGCGCGGTGCAGGCCCACGGCGGTCTTTCCCGTGCCCGGCGCACCCTGGACCACGAGCGTGCTCTCGAGCGGCATGCGCACGATGACGTCCTGCTCGGGCTGGATCGTCGCGACGATGTCGCGCATGGGGCCGGAGCGCGGGCGCTCGATCTCGGCCTCGAGGATCTCCGAGTGCGCGTCGGCGTCGCCGTCGGAAAGGTCGCCGGTCAGCTCGGGCCGGGTCAGCGACTCGTCCTCGAACGCCGTGAGATGGCCGCGGGCGAACCCGTACCGGCGCCGTGCGGAGATGCCCATCGGCTCCTTGGCCGTGGCCCGGTAGAACGGCGTGCTGACGGGAGCGCGCCAGTCCACGACCATGGGCTCGCCGTCCGGGTCGGACACGTGGCGGCGCCCGATGTGGAAGGACTCGCCGGTGGGGGAGGTCTCGCCCGCGACGAGGTCGATGCGGCCGAAGAAGAGCGGGATCTCCGGGTCGTCGGTGAGCTGCTCCATCCTGCGCGCGAGCGTGGCCTCCAGGATCTCCGCGCTCACCCAGTTGCCCGCGTAGCTGCCGTCGAGAGCGGCGACCCGGTCGCGCATCCGCCCGAGCTGTGACCTGGCCTCGGCCAGAAACTCCCGCTCCGTGGCGAGCTCGGACGCGTCGGCGGGCATGGGAGGACCTCCAGGGTCTCGGGGGTGGGGTGGCGGCGGCGCAGGCACGGGAACAAGGGCTGCCGGCGCCGGGGAAGCTCGTCGCGGGACGTTCCGCGCGAACGCGCGAGTGTAGTCCCGCGGACCCGGACGGCGCGGCATCTTTTTGTGACCTGGGATCTGGTTCAGGAGCTGGACCGGAACCATATGTCCCTCGAGTCCGTTTCCACTGTCGCACCAACCTGCCCCACGGTACGGTCGGGTGCACCGCCCGGCCTATCGAGGAGCCTCAGTGTCGTCCGACGAGCTGCCCCAGGAGTTCCAGATCGACGTACCCGACGAGATGGAGACCGGCGTACCGGCCGACTTCGCCTCCGTCTGGCACACGCCGACGTCGTTCATCCTGGACTTCATCGCCGTGAAGCAGCCCCCGAGCCCGGTGTCCGACCCCGAGTCGGGCGAAGTCACCTCGATCACCGTGCCGGGTCGGGTGGTTTCGCGCGTGCGCATTCCCCCGCAGCAGGTGTTCGAGCTCGCGAAGGCGCTCACTATGCAGCTCGATGCGTGGGAGAAGGAAAGCGCACCGAACGTTCGCAATCCCGGTGCCGCAGAGGGCCCGGATGGCCCAAATCGGTCGTCAGAGAATTAGATCCGGTGAATTTTTTACTTGGACGTATGTCCAACTCGGTATCTATATGTCCGATCTGACCGGCAGTCTTGTGCTAGTTTGCCCGGAGAAATACCGGGTTATACCATTGGGGTTCTTGAAATGTAACCCTTACTGGCTGTTCCACTTGCGATCTTCACGGATGTAGGCTGCCCGTGATCGCGACGAAGGCGTTGCAATCTCCCAGAGTTGCCCGGGGGGTCGGGCGACCCGTTCCGGCGGCCATGTCGGGGAGCAATGAACAGGGGCGATGCAAGTGAGCAACACCGAATTCGACAACAGGGGGCGCACGGGCGGGATCATGTTCGAAGAACAGGCCCGTACGAGCGTCGTGAGCATGTGGGGAGAGATCGATGTCTCTTTGCGCGGTGAGTCGAGTGCTGCCATAGCCAACGCCCTCGAGCGGGCGAAGGCGGTCGTCATCGACACGTCCAAGGTGACCTTCATGGACTCGACCGGCGTCGCGTTCCTCATGCAGATGTACACCTACGGAACGCAGGACGGGCTGACCGTCTCTCTTCCGGAGCCGCCCGCGGTGGTCCGGAACGTCATCGAGATGCTCGGGGTCGACGCGCTGTTCGCGCAGGCCGCGCACGGCCCTGCCGCACGGGAGGCCTGACCCGCCCTCGGGAATGACTGCGCCCGGCCCGGCGGCCGGGCACCCTGCCGTGGCGTCGTTCGTTCAGCGCCGTGTCGAAGTGCCCTGGTTCAGCGCCCCGCGGCCAGGGCCGCCGCCCCGACGATGCCGGCCGCGTTGCGCAGCTGCGCCGGGACGATCGGCGCCCGCAGGTGCAGGTGCGGCAGGTACTTCTCGTGATGCTTGCTCACGCCGCCGCCCACGACGATGAGGTCGGGGGAGAGCAGGTCCTCGACCACCCCGAAGTAGCGCTGCAGCCGCTCCGCCCAGGCCTCCCAGGACAGGTCCTCCCGCTCGCGCGCCGAGTCGGCCGCGCGCGACTCGGCGTCGTGCCCGTCGATCTCGAGGTGCCCCAGCTCGGTGTTCGGCACCAGCACGCCGTCCACCACGAGGGCCGAGCCGATGCCGGTGCCGAGCGTCGCGACCAGCACCACGCCGTCGGCGTCGCGGGCCGCGCCGTAGCGGACCTCGCCCACGCCCGCCGCGTCGGCGTCGTTCACCGCGACCACGTGCCGGCCGGTCGCGCGCTGCACGAGCGCCGGCAGGTCGACTCCGGTCCAGGACTGGTCGAGGTTGGCCATGGACCGCACCACGCCGTGCTGCATCGGAGCGGGGAACGCGACCCCGATCGGGACGTCGTCGGGCAGGTGGTAGGCGTCGACGAGCTCCGCGAGAACGTCGGCCACGGCCTGTGGGGTGGACGGTTGCGGGGTCGGGATGCGGGTCCGCTTCTCCGCGTAGTCGCCCACCGTGAGGTCGACGGGCGCCCCCTTGATGCCCGAACCACCGATGTCTATGCCGAACGCCAGGTCGCTCATGTCAGGATCGTCTCATGAGCACCGACGAGCAGTACTGGTACAACACCGAGACCAAGGCGGTCGAGGTGGGTCGCCGTTCGGCCTGGTCGCACCTCATGGGCCCGTACAGCACCCGCGCCGAGGCAGAGCGAGCACTGGAGAGCGCGAAGTCGCGCAACGAGTCCTGGGAGCAGGACGACAAGGACTGGCGCGACAAGTAACGGCCGACGTGTCAGACGTGCGGGTCGCCGGGGTGACCCGCGCGTCCGACACGTGCGCCTACTTCTCGAACGAGTGCGCCTCGTCGGGGAACGAGGCGTCCTTGACCTCGGACACGTAGTCCTCCGCGGCCTGCTGCAGCGCGGCGCCGAGCTCGGCGTAGCGGCGGGCGAACCGCGGTGACCAGTCGGTCATCCCGGCCATGTCCGTCCACACCAGCACCTGGCCGTCGCAGTGCGGCCCCGCGCCGATGCCGATGGTCGGGATGCGCACGATCTCGGTGATCCGCGCGGCGACGTCGGTGGGCACCATCTCCAGGACGACGGCGACGGCGCCCGCGTCCTCGACGGCCTTCGCGTCGTTGGCAAGCCGCTCGACGGCGTCGTCGCCGCGGCCCTGCACGCGGGGACCGCCCAGCAGGTTCTCCGACTGGGGCGTGTAGCCGAGGTGCGCGACGACGGGGATGCCCGCGTCGGTCAGCGCACGGATCTGCGGGGCCGACCTGACGCCGCCCTCCAGCTTCACGGCGTCGGCGCCGGTCTCCTTGAAGATCCGCACGGAGGTCTCCAGGGCCTGCTGCGGCCCGGCCTCGTAGGAGCCGAACGGAAGGTCGACCACCACGAAGGCGCGCCTGGTCGCGCGGGCCACGGCGCGCGCGGCGGGAATCATGTCGTCGACCGTCACGGGGATCGTCGTGCTGTGCCCGTGCATGACGTTCCCGATGGAGTCACCCACCAGCAGGATGTCCATGCCGGCCGCGTCGAAGATCGCAGCGGTCACCGCGTCGTACGCGGTGAGCATCGCGAGCTTCTCACCCTTGGCCTTGGCCTCGGCCAGGTGATGCACGCGGACCCGCTTGGGACCCTGAGTGGGTGAGGTGTGGGCGGACATGGTCCTCCTGTGGTTCGACGGGCCTCGGTGCCGCTGGAAAGCCTACGACCGGTCGTCCATGCTCGGTACACGCACCTGTAACAGGTTTAGTGCAAGATGGGCCCATGGACAGGCAGCAGGAGTTCGTGCTCCGCACGGTCGAGGAGCGCGACATCCGCTTCATCCGGCTTTGGTTCACCGATGTGCTCGGCGTGCTGAAGTCGGTAGCAGTGGCACCCGCGGAGCTCGAGTCGGCGTTCAGCGAGGGCATCGGCTTCGACGGAAGTGCCATCGAGGGGCTCACCCGGGTGTTCGAGGCGGACATGGTCGCCAAGCCCGACCCGACCACTTTCCAGGTGCTCCCGTGGCGCGGCGAGCGGCACGGCACCGGCCGCATGTTCTGCGACATCCTGACGCCGGACGGGGAGCCGTCGCTGGCGGACTCGCGCAACGTGCTCAAGCGCACCCTCGCCAAGGCGAGCGACCGCGGGTTCACCTTCTACACGCACCCCGAGGTCGAGTTCTACCTGTTCAACCAGCTCACCAAGGCCGACCCGAAGCTGGAGCCGGTCGACCAGGGCGGTTACTTCGACCACCTGGCCCGGGGATCGACGCACGACTTCCGCCGCGCCGCGATCACGATGCTCGAGTCCATGGGTATCTCGGTCGAGTTCTCGCACCACGAGGCCGGCCCCGGCCAGAACGAGATCGACCTGCGGTACGCCGACGCGCTGACCACCGCGGACAACCTCATGACGTTCCGCACCGTGGTCAAGGAGGTGGCGCTCGAGCAGGGCGTGTTCGCCTCCTTCATGCCCAAGCCGCTGGCCGACCAGCCCGGCTCCGGCATGCACACCCACGTGTCGCTGTTCGAGGACGACCGCAACGCGTTCTACGAGCCCGGCGCCCAGTTCGAGCTGTCCAAGACGGCGCGCCAGTTCATCGCGGGACTCATGGTGCACGCGGGTGAGATCACCGCCGTCACCAACCAGTACGTCAACAGCTACAAGCGGCTCTGGGGCGGGCAGGAGGCTCCGAGCTACGTGAGCTGGGGCCACAACAACCGCTCCGCGCTGGTCCGTGTGCCCATGTACAAGCCGGGCAAGGGCAACTCGGCACGCATCGAGTACCGCGCGCTGGACTCGGCCGCCAACCCGTACCTGGCGTTCGCCGTGATCCTCGCCGCCGGCCTCAAGGGCATCGAGGAGGGCTACGACCTCCTGGACCACACCGAGGACGACGTCTGGGAGCTCACCCCGGCCGAGCGCCGCGCGCTGGGCATCGCGCCGTTGCCGCGCGACCTCGACGAGGCCATCCAGTTCATGGAGAAGTCCGAGCTCGTGGCCGAGACCCTCGGCGAGCACGTCTTCGACTACTTCCTGCGCAACAAGCGCGAGGAGTGGGAGGCCTACAGCGCTCAGGTCACGCCCTTCGAGCTCAAGCGGTTCCTGCAGCTCTGACCTCGGGAACCAGGGGGTGCTGCACGCCCCGCCCGCGTCGTAGGGTCGGGGGGTGCAGAGCCGCCGACCCGAGACCCTCACGACCCATCTGATCCGGGCCGGGTTCGCCGACCTCACCCGGTCCGCCTCGCTCTGGCGGGATCCCGACCTGGTCGCCGTCCTGGACGCCAGGCCCCCGGGCACCGGCGGCGCGGACCTCGCCGCCGGGCCCGACCGCGGC
>NZ_KI911743.1:10475-10593 GCF_000515355.1 Promicromonospora kroppenstedtii DSM 19349
CGACGGCCTGCGGGCCTGGCTCGCGGACGGGTCCCCGGCGCGGCGCCGCGCACCCGGTGCTGTTCGGGTCGGCGGTGACCGGCGTGGGCGTGTCGGAGCTGGCGGGCGCGCTCGGCAC
>NZ_KI911743.1:10693-13408 GCF_000515355.1 Promicromonospora kroppenstedtii DSM 19349
CGCCCGCCGACGTCGGCGGCGAGCTCGACCTCGGGCCTGGTGCCGAGGGCGGTCGGTCGCTGGGCGCCAGGTTCACGGAGCTGATCGACCCGCTGCGGTACCCGGAGGGCGGGCCGGACGCGTCGGTGCTGCGGGAGGTGCGGCGCATCAAGGCGCGCGTCGAGTCGGAGCGCCTGCCGCGCGGTGCGGACCCGGCGCGGCACCTGAAGCTGGGCCGCGGCGGGGTGTCCGACGTCGAGTGGACGGTCCAGCTGCTGCAGCTCCAGCACGCGTTCGAGGTGCCGGGCCTGCGCACGACCGGCACCGTCTCGGCGCTGGAGGCGGCCCGGCAGGCCGGCCTCTTGTCCGACGACGACGCCGAGGTGCTGCTGGAGGCCTGGGTCCTGGCGTCGCGGCTGCGGTCGGCGATCGTGCTGTGGTCCGGTCGCACCACGGGATCGGGTGTCGACATGCTGCCGCACGACAGCCACGCCCTGACCGGCATCGCGCGCCTGCTCGGCGACGTCGGCACCGGCCCGGAGCTGGAGGAGCTGTACCTGCGGGTCGCACGCCGGGCGCGGGCGGTGATGGAGCGGGTGTTCTACGGGGCGGAGTGAGGCTGTGCCCGGTGACCCGACAGATGACCATGCACCTGCTGCCAGGCGGGTGAGGTCCCTGGCAGCAGGTGCATGGTCAGTCACCCGGTCGGGGGAGCGAGCTCACGACGGCGGGGGATCCGGGTAGCGCGTCCGCGCGACGAGCATCGATGGCATGAACACCCCAACCGTCGCGACAGCCACGTCGTCCCTGACAGCCCCGCCGGCCCGGACAGCCCCGCCTGCCGGGAAGGCCGGCCCTGGTATCCGTCGTCTGGCGCATGCCGTCGCCCTGCTCACCGTGCCGTCCGGTCTCTGGCGGATCGCCCTGGTGCTCGGGCTGCCGGTCGCGAGCACCGCCGTCGCCATCCCGTTCGGCGAACGTGTCCAGATCGTCGGGCTCTCGCTGGTCGCGGAGCTGCTGGCCCTGCTGTCCCTCGGGCTCGTCCAGCGGTGGGGCGAGGTGCTCCCGGACTGGCTTCCCGTGGTCGGCGGGCGGCCGGTGCACAGGCTCGCCGCGACCGTCGCCGCGGCTCTCGGGTCGATCGCACTCACCGTGATCTGGACGTTCGCCGCGGTCAACCTGATGAGCGGGACCTTCGGCGGGAACCTCGACTTCCTCTTCCCGACGCTCGCGCAGAAGGTGCTGCTGGCGGTCTGCTACACGCCGCTGCTGGCCTGGGGCCCGCTGCTCGCGGTCCTGACGGTCGCCTACTACCGCCGCCGGTCGCCGCGCTAGGCGGGCCTGGCCGAAGACCACCCGGCGTTGACCACAGCAGTTGCTGCCACGGGACGGCCCGGCGCGGCAGCAACCGCTGTGCTCAACGCCTGCCGGCCGGAAAAGCCGGGACCGGCAGCGGGGGTCGTCGTTACGGTCGGGGCGTGATGCCAACTGTGGCCTGGCGGGACGCGGTGCCGTCCGCCGGCACCACCGGCCCGACCGCCGACCCGATCACCGATGGAGCGCACCGATGACGCGACCGGAGCATCTGCCCGGATGCATCCTGCTCACCGGCACGCCCGGCGCCGGCAAGACGACCGTCTCCCAGCTCGTGACCGAGCGGCTGCCGCGCGCCGCGCGGGTGGACGGCGACGTGTTCGGCATGATGCTGGTCAGCGGCCGCGCGAACATGATCGACGAGCAGGGCAGCTGGAACCCCGGGCCTGACGGTCTGGCGCAGCTGCGGCTGCGGGCCACGGCCGCCTGCTCCACCGCGGACGACTTCGCGGACGCCGGGTTCACGCCGGTGGTCGACACCGTCGTCGAGACACGGGCGGAGCTGGCCTACGTCCACGGGCGGCTGCGGGCACGGCCCCTGATGCTGGTCGTGCTGTGTCCGCCGCTGGCGGTGGCGCGGCACCGGAACGCGACGCGGGCCGTCGAGACGCGGGTGGACTACGACGTCGCGCCCTTGGCCCGGAACCAGGAGCGGGAGCTCGGCGACCTGGGCTGGTGGCTGGACTCCGGCGAGCAGACGCCGGAGCAGACCGCCGACCTGATCGTCGCCGAGGCCGCGCGGCGGGCCGTGGTGACCGACGCCGACGTCGCACGGCCGCGCCCCGGGGCCGACCGGCCTGGCTTCACGGCCGGGCTGGAGGATGCCGCCGTCGAATAAACCGTTGCCCGGACCCGCGCCCTACCGGCAGGGTCGGAGGGAACCCGAGAGATTGGAACACCGATGACAGCTGTCACGCCCCGTGCCCTGACCCACTTGACCACGGACGTGACTGCATTTGTCGTACCTCAACCTCGGGATCGTCGCCCATGTCGACGCCGGTAAGACCAGCCTGACCGAACGCCTGCTGCACCACACGGGCGTGATCGACCGCCTCGGCTCCGTCGACGGCGGCGACACCCTCACCGACTCGCTCGCGCTGGAGCGCGAGCGCGGGATCACCATCCGCGCGTCCGTGGCGTCGTTCCCCGCGGGGAACGTCACCGTCAACGTGCTCGACACCCCCGGCCACCCGGACTTCATCGCCGAGGTGGACCGCAGCCTCGCCGTGCTCGACGGCGCGGTGCTGGTGCTGTCCGCCGTCGAGGGTGTCCAGGCGCAGACGCTCGTGCTGATGCGCGCCCTGCAGCGGCTGCGGCTGCCGGTGATCGTGTTCGTGAACAAGATCGACCGGCGCGGTGCCC
>NZ_KI911743.1:13508-14516 GCF_000515355.1 Promicromonospora kroppenstedtii DSM 19349
GGGGCGGCTCGCCCAGGTGTGCTCGGGCGCCTCGGCCGAGCCCGCGCTGTGGCAGGTCGACGCGGCACTGCGGCCCGAGGGCAAGCAGGGCCCGCTCGTACGGACGCTGGCCAGCCACGTCGCGTACTACGAGCGATGGGCCGTGACCTGGGAGTTCCAGGCACTGCTCAAGGCTCGTCCCGTGGCGGGCGACCTGGCGCTGGGGGAGGCGTACACCGCCGCCGTCGGGCCGCTGGTGTGGCAGGCCGTGGAGCGGCCCAACTTCGTCGAGGACGCGCGCGCCATGCGCAAGCGCGTCGAGGACAACGTGCCGGTGGCCGAGGCGGACCGGCAGATCAAGCTCGGCAAGGGCGGCCTGCGCGACGTCGAGTTCACGGTGCAGCTGCTGCAGCTCGTGCACGGCCGGGCGGACGAGGACATCCGCTCGCGGACCACGCTCGACGCCCTCGCGGCCCTGTCGAAGGGCGGCTACGTGGGCCGTGAGCACGCGCGTCGGATGGGGGAGTGCTACCGGTTCCTGCGGGCGCTGGAGCACCGGGTGCAGCTGTTCCGGCTGCGCCGCACCCACCTCATGCCGACCGCCGAGGCGGAGCTGCGCCGGCTGGCCCGTGGGCTGGGCTACGGCGGTGCGGACGACCTCGTCAAGACGTGGCGGTCGGTGAAGCGCGAGGTGCGCGACCTGCACGAGGCCGTCTACTACCGGCCCCTGCTGCCGGCCACCGCGCTGCTGTCCACGAGCGAGGCGTCGCTCGCGCCGCGAGCGGCCATGGCCCGGTTCGCAGCGATCGGCTACCGCGACCCGGCGGGCGCGATGCGCCACGTCCAGGCCCTGACCGACGGCGTCTCGCGGCGCGCGGCGATCCAGCGGCAGCTCCTGCCGGTGCTGCTCGGCTGGTTCGCCGAGGGCGCCGACCCGGACGAGGGCCTGCTCGCGTTCCGCAAGCTGTCGGACACGCTCGGCTCCACGCACTGGTACCTGCGGCTGCTGCGCGACTCCGCGGAGGCGGC
>NZ_KI911743.1:14616-15210 GCF_000515355.1 Promicromonospora kroppenstedtii DSM 19349
AACGCGACGATCGCGCTGCGTGCGCTCCGCCGCCGCGAGCTGGCCCGTACCGGCGTGGCCGAGGTGCTCGGCGAGCTCGGGCCCGTCGACGCCGCCAAGGCCATCTCGGACGCCGCCGACGTCGTCCTGGCGGGTGGGCTGCGCATCGCCGAGCACGAGGCGCGCGCCGAACGGAAGGTCGCGCGCGGCGACGAGCCCGCGCGACTGCTCATCGTCGCGATGGGCCGGCTCGGCGGACAGGAGATGGGCTACGGCTCGGACGCCGACATCATGTTCGTCTACGAGGCGGTGGGCGGTGCCGGCGACAAGGAGGCCAACGACTACGCCCTGGCCGTGGCCAAGGGGATGCGCCGCATCCTCACGGCCGTCGGGCCGGAGCCCGGCCTGCCCGTGGACGCCGACCTGCGACCCGAGGGCCGCAACGGGCCGCTGGTGCGGTCGTTCGAGTCGTACGTCGAGTACTACGACCGCTGGTCCTCGCCTTGGGAGGCGCAGGCGCTGCTGCGGGCACGGGCCCTGTCGGGCACGCTCAGCGTGGTCGCGGCCGGCGGCCCCGGCGAGGGCGCCGTCGAGGCGTCGCTGCCCGACGACGGG
>NZ_KI911743.1:15310-26884 GCF_000515355.1 Promicromonospora kroppenstedtii DSM 19349
GACGGCGCGCGTGGGCGACGTCGTCGGGCCCCGGCTGCCGGGGGACGAGCGGTCGAGCCAGTTCCCGCCGCCGTCGTACGAGACGGTCGTGGACGCCGCGCCCGGCGAGCGCGGGCGGCTGTACGCGGCGCTGTCCGAGCTGGCGGAGCAGGACCCGCTGATCCGCGTGCGCCGGCGCGACGAGGAGATCACCGTGTCGCTGTACGGGGAGGTGCAGCGCGAGGTGCTGGCCGCGATCCTGCAGCGGGAGTACCGCGTCGACGCGCGGTTCGGCGAGGTGCGGACGGCGCGCACCGAGCGGCTGGTCGGGACGGGGCACGCAGTGGAGATCAAGAAGCAGGACGGGAACGAGTTCCACGCCACGATCGGGCTGCGGGTCGGGCCGGGGACGCCAGGGAGCGGCGTGACGTTCGAGCTGGAGTGCGAGCGCGGGTCGATGCCACCGGCGTTCTTCGACGCGACCGAGGACACGGTGCGCCGCGAGCTGGCCCGCGGGCCGTTGCGGTTCCCGGTGCCCGACGCCTGCGTGGTGATGACCCACTCGGGCTACTCGCCGCGGCAGAGCCACATGCACCAGAAGTTCAACAAGGCGATGTCGAGCACGGGCGCCGACTTCCGCGGCCTGGCGCCGCGCGTGCTCGCCGCGGCGGTGCGCCGGGCGGGGACGGTGGTGTGCGAGCCGGTGCACCGGTTCGTGATCGAGCTGCCCGAGGACACGGTCGGCCCGGTGGCGTCACTAGTGGGCCGGCTGGGCGGGGTGCCGTTCGAGTCGCGTGTCGGAGCCTGGGGCATCGTGGTGATGCGCGGCGAGATCCCGGCTGCGGGCGTGGCAGGGCTGCAGCGGGAGCTGCCGGGGCTGACGCACGGCGAGGGCATGTGCCGCACCGAGCACGACCGGTTCGAGCCGGTGCGGGTGCGGGCGTAGGGCTGGGCGGGGGTGGGTGTGAGCCCCGGCGATCGACCATGCAGTTGCTGCCAGGTCCCGCCTGGCCCTGGCAGCAACTGCATGGTCGGTACTTTGGGGCTCACGCCGGCCGCGCCACCCCCGCGATCGGTACCGGCCCCGACGCGACCCCCGTTGCCTCCCGCCGCCGCAGGAACACCTTGATGATCTCCTCGATCACCAGCAGGCTCAGCGCCAGCAGGATGCACAGGCCCCACTGCTGCCCGTCCAGCCCCGTCGTGCCGAAGATCTGCTCCAGCAGGTCGATGGTCGTGACCGCGACGATCGCCAGCAGCGCCAGCCCGTACCGCCGCAGCTGCGCGGCCCCGGGAATGGCGTCGCGGTCGAAGATCGTGCCGAGCTGGTCGCGGGAGAGCAGGCCGGCGAGCACGTGGAAGAGGGACAGCGTGGTGAGCAGCATGGTCGCCGCGACGATCGGGCCGCTCAGGCCTAGCCCGAGCTGGTACGCCACGAGCGACCCGGCGGTCATGATCGCGCCCTGCACGCACAGCCGGATCCAGGCCGTCCGGGACAGGACCGGCGCGCCGACCGGGCGCGGCGGCCGGCCCATGAGCCCCTTGGTGGGCTTGTCGAAGCCGAGCGCGATGGCGATCGGGATGTCGACGACCATGTTCAGCCACAGGATCTGCAGCGGGTTCAGGGGCGTGCCCGCCGCGATGTTCAGGATGCCCGCCATCAGGAAGATCGCGATGTACGCGACCAGCGTGGACATCTGGAAGCGCAGGTATTTCACAAGGTTGTCGTAGAGGCCGCGGCCGTACGAGACGGCGTTCACGATGGTCGCGAAGTTGTCGTCGGTCAGGATCATCACCGCGGCCTCCTTGGAGACCTCGGTCCCGGTGATGCCCATCGCGACGCCGATGTCGGCGGCCTTGAGCGCCGGCGCATCGTTGACGCCGTCGCCGGTCATCGACACCACGTTGCCCGACCGCTTGAGCAGCTGCACCAACCGGATCTTGTCCTCGGGCGCCACCCGCGCGACCACCCCGATGTCCTGGAGCTGCACCAGCAGCTCCTCGTCGGTCAGGTCCGCGAACTCGGCGCCCGTCAGCGCGCGGCCCTCGATCCCGAGCTCCGCGGCGATCGCAGCGGCCGTGGTGGCGTGGTCTCCCGTGATCATCCGGACCCGGATCCCGGCCGACCGGCACTCCGCGATCGCGGTCCTGGCCTCCGGCCGTGGCGGGTCCACGATGCCCACCATCGCCAGCAGCGTCAGCTCGCTGACCAGGGCGATCAGGTTCCGGGCGTTCGTCCGGGCGACCTCGAAGACCGCCGGGTCGACGTCGCGCCGGGCCACGACCATCACGCGCTCGCCGGAGTTCGCCATGCGGTTGTTCGCCTCGAGCGCCAGGCTGCGGTTCTCACCGGTGATCGGCACGACGGCGCCGTCGGGGGCCCGGTAGCTGGTGCCGCGCGCGATGAGCACGTCGGGGGCGCCCTTCACGAAGCAGCGCACCACGGGACGCCCGTCGTCGTCGACCATGTCGTGGAAGGTGGCCATGAACTTGTACTCGGAGTCGAACGGCACCTCGGCAAGGCGCGGGTAGTCCCGCCGGGTGGCCTCGATGTCGAGCCCGCCCTTGGCGCCCAGCACGATCAGCGCGCCCTCGGTGGGGTCGCCGATCAGGTTCTCGCCGTCGAGCACGGCGTCCGCGCACAGGATCATCGGCAGGAGGTACGGGTCGAGGTCGGTGCCCGCCCCACCCACGTGCTTGATCTCGCCGGCGGTGCCGTAGCCCTCGCCTGTGACGGCGAAGACCGGGTGGCCCGGGATGGCCAGCTCGCGGGCGGTCATCTTGTTCAGCGTGAGGGTGCCGGTCTTGTCGGAGCAGATCGCCGACGTCGAGCCGAGCGTCTCCACCGCGGGCAGCCGCTTGACGATCGCGTGACGCCGCGCGATCTCGCGGGTACCCATGGACAGGAGCGCGGTCACGACGGCGGGCAGGCCGGTCGGGATCGCCGCGACGGCCAGGGCGACGCCCGTGATGAACAGCGCGTCGAACGACTCGCCACGGATCAGGCCGAGAACGACGACGAAGACCAGCGCGACGGCGGCGATGGACGCGATGATCTTGGACAGTCCGTCCAGCTGCTTCTGCAGCGGCGTCTTGTCCGCCTCGGTGCTGGCCAGCAGGTTCGCGATGTGGCCGATCTCGGTGTTCATGCCGGTCGCGGTCACGACCATCTCGCCGCGCCCGCGCGTCACCGCGGTGTTCATGTAGGCCATGCAGGTCCGGTCGCCCAGGGGGACGTCGTCGCTGGCCACGGGGTCTGTCGACTTCGCGACCGGGAGGCTCTCGCCGGTCAGCGCCGCCTCCTCGATCTCCAGGGTGGCGGCCAACGTGATCCGGCCGTCGGCCGGCACACGGTTGCCCGCCTCGACCAGGACGACGTCGCCGGGCACCAGGTCGCTGGCGTCGATCTCGACCGCCTGACCGTCGCGCCGGACCCGAGCGACCGTCTTCATCATCTGCGCGAGCGCGGCGACGCTCTCCTCGGCCTTGGCCTCCTGCCGCAGCCCGATGACCGCGTTGAACAGGGTGAGGCCGGCCAGCACGATCGACGTGCCGACGTCGCCCGTGACCAGCAGGTTCGCGACGGCGGCCACCAGCAGCACGATCTGCATGAAGTCGCGGTACTGCCGCCCGAACGCCTGCAGGGCGGACTCCTTCTTGGCGGCGGCCAGCCGGTTCGCGCCGTACATGTTGAGCCTGCTGGCCGCCTCAGCGGCGCTGAGCCCCTCCACGACGTCCACATGGAGCCGGTTGGCGACCTCGATGGCGTGGGTGGATGCCGGGTCCACCGAGATCCGGCCGACGGTCCGCGTCATGGTCGCCTCCAGCGCGCTCCATCGGGCGCGTCCTGAAGCCAGGCGACGCCTCCTCCGCAAACCACACGATGACGGACGTCGGCGCGCCCGGCATCCCCCGAAACGGGCGACCGCCGGTGGTGGGACGAGGGCACGGTCGGTGGCCGTCCCACCGCGTTGACCGCAGCAGTTGCTGCCACGAGCGGCCGCCGTCCGGCAGGAACCGCTGTGGTCAACCGCCGTCGGACCGAGCAGGCCAGGGTCGCAACCGGATGCTGGGTCACGGCGGCGGTTCGGTCGTCATCTGCCCCAGGCCCTTGGCCAGCGCGCCGATGCTTCGAGCCAGATCGGCGAGCGCTTCCGTCGTCGCCGCGTCGGGCCCCGTCAGTCCGGAGAGCCGGCTGTATGCCTGGCCGGCCCACTCCTCCGCTGATCGGAAACTGCTCATTGCCTCGTCGGTGCTCATACTTCGACGATGCCACGCCACCCTGATTCGGCACTCCGAAGCCGGGGTGAACTGGGCCGGACACAGAAGAGTCCACACGGGCCGCCACCGGGAAGGTGTCGCGGCTCGTGCGGACTCTTCGTGCGCTACGGGGCCAGGTACGGCTCGTCAGGCCCGGGATCCAGCCGATCAGGCTCAGATTTCGTAGGTCAGACAGTGATTTAGCCTCTGACCTGGGCAGACACCTCCGTTTCGGGCGAGAGTTCCACACTGGTTACACGAAGCAACGAGTCGACGGCCTTCCGTGGGCGCTTGTCGCTGCCCGGCATGAGGTGCGTGTAGGTCCGCAACGTGAAGCCGGGGTCCGAGTGACCGAGGTACTCGGAGACAGCCTTGATGCTCTCGCCGTCGTGCAGGAGCGTGCTCGTCGCCTGGCGGGGCCCCGCGACGGGGCCCCGCGCTGCGGGCCGCGGGCGGCCCTCCGCGCACCCGCCGCACCCCGCCAGCGGCGAGGCGGAGAGCGAGGCGAACTGCTGGTGCCAGGAATTCGCCTCAGTCTTCGTCGGCGACCCAGTAGATCGCGGATTCCGTTTCGCCAATAACTGCGATGCCGGCGTCAAACGTCCAGTCGGTCGCGGGCGTCCACGAGTACGGCAGTCGGTCGGGCAGGTCCGAGCTGTTGGTCGCGAAGCGCAGGTTGTACGGGCCCAATGCTCGGATGAACTCATCAGCGAGCCAGTCCGCTCGATGCTTCGGCATCAGTTCGTTCTTGTACGCAAGATTGACGCGCAGTAGACCCGCGAGGAATCGCTTGGCGTGACCGGCGTCGACCTCGACCCAGGCTCTACCCAGCGGCGTAAGGCCGGCTGCAAGCGCTACCTCGTCAAAGTTACTCGCGCTTTGATCGAGGAGGGTAAGCCAGACTTGCGCAGCGGTACGGTCGCGCATCATCCGCGATACGTCCTCTCCCAGCATCACGCGGCGACCGTATCAGTCGACCGGAACCTCGTTTATCAGTTCCGAACCGCCCACCTCGGGAGCGCTCAAGGGATGCGGGGCGCCCCGATCCCTCTCACCCCCGACGGCTTGCGGCACCCTGCCCGACCGGACGACCGGGAGCCACGCCGACGGGCGCGAGAGGGATCGGGGCTTGGGGGGCACCCGTTGGGAAAGAACCCGCAGGGTCGCCCCCGCCGGAGAAACGTCCTGGGGGATTACACATCAGTTACACGGGAGCACGAGAAACGGCGGCTAACGCTGCACAACGTCGCGAGACGAAAGTGCA
Organism: Promicromonospora kroppenstedtii DSM 19349; assembly: GCF_000515355.1. GTDB lineage: Bacteria > Actinomycetota > Actinomycetes > Actinomycetales > Cellulomonadaceae > Promicromonospora > Promicromonospora kroppenstedtii. The sequence continues at coordinate 20,814 of NZ_KI911743.1, forward strand.
GGTCAGCCGCCGTTTCGGCGCATCTCAGCAGATCACGGGGGACCGACTGTCAGATGTCGTAGTACAGCTCGAACTCGTGCGGGTGCGGCCGCAGGCGGATCGGGTCGATCTCGTTCTCGCGCTTGTACGCGATCCAGGTCTCGATCAGGTCCTCCGTGAACACGTCACCGGCGGTGAGGTACTCGTGGTCGGCCTCGAGCGCGTCGAGCACGCCACCGAGCGACGTCGGGACCTGGGCGATCTGCGCGTGCTCCTCGGGCGGCAGCTCGTAGAGGTCCTTGTCCACGGGGGCCGGGGGCTCGATGCGGTTCTTGATGCCGTCCAGACCGGCCATCAGCATCGCGGCGAACGCCAGGTACGGGTTCGACGACGGGTCCGGCGCGCGGAACTCGATGCGCTTCGCCTTCGGGGAGGAACCCGTGATCGGGATACGGATCGAGGCGGAGCGGTTGCGGGCCGAGTAGACGAGGTTCACGGGAGCCTCGAAGCCCGGCACCAGGCGGTGGTACGAGTTCACCGACGGGTTGGTGAAGGCGAGCAGCGACGGCGCGTGCTTCAGGATGCCGCCGATGTACCAGCGAGCCAGGTCGGACAGGCCGCCGTAGCCCTTCTCGTCGTAGAACAGCGGCTCGCCGTTCTTCCAGAGCGACTGGTGCGAGTGCATACCCGAGCCGTTGTCGCCGAAGATCGGCTTCGGCATGAACGTGGCCGACTTGCCGGCCTCGAACGCGACGTTCTTGATGACGTACTTGAACTTCATCAGGTCGTCGGCGGCGTGCAGCAGGGAGTTGAACTTGTAGTTGATCTCCTGCTGGCCGGCGGTGCCCACCTCGTGGTGCGCGCGCTCGACGGAGAGGCCGACCTGGCCGAGGGTCTTGACCATGTCGTCGCGCAGGTCCGCGAAGCGGTCGCTCGGCGAGGTGGGGAAGTAGCCGCCCTTGTACCGGGTCTTGTACCCGAGGTTGCCACCCTCCTCCTCACGGCCGGTGTTCCAGGCGGCCTCGACGGAGTCGATCGAATAGAAGCTCTCGTTCGCGGCCGTCTTGAAGCGCACGTCGTCGAACACGTAGAACTCGGCCTCGGCACCGAAGAACACGGTGTCGGCGATGCCGGTCGACTTTAGGTAGGCCTCGGCCTTGGCCGCGATGTTGCGCGGGTCGCGAGCGTAGGCGTCACCCGTGAACGGGTCCACGATCGAGAAGTTCACGATCAGGGTCTTGGCCTTGCGGAACGGGTCGATGTACGCCGTCGCGATGTCCGGCACGAGCTTCATGTCGGACTCGTGGATCGCCTGGAAACCGCGGATGGACGAGCCGTCGAACATGAGGCCCTCGCTGAACGCGTCCTCGTCGAACTGCTCGACCGGGATGTTGAAGTGCTGCGTGACGCCCGGCAGGTCGATAAACCGGACGTCGACGAACTCCACCCCCTCGTTGCGGGTGAAGGCGATCGCCTCCTCGGCGTTCTTGAACATCTGCGCTCCTTGCTCGCTCGATAAGTCCAGGGGGAGTCCGTCGCACGACGCCGAACGGCTGGGCAGGCTTGCACGCGGATCGCCACGAACCTAAGGGCAGGTGGTTTCTCTCGGGTTACTGATTGTTGCCGGTGTGTTTCTCACGCCTCTCGGCGGTGTAACCGAGGGGAGATGTGCTGGTCGTGGCCCCGGCAGCGTTATCACAGCGTGCCAGAACTCACATGCCGCGGCCCGGCGGCGTCCGTCCATCGGACGCCGGAGGGCCGGTCGACGGACGCCGCGAAGGGGACGCCTCCCGTGCGGGAGACGCCCCCTTCGAGGTCGGGCGGGTCGGCCTTCGGACGGCGGCCACAGCCTGGCGGGCGCCGGTCAGCGGCCGCGCATGCCCTTGCGGTCGGGCCGGGCGCGGGTCGGGTCGATGCCCTTCGGGATCGGCAGCTTCATGCCGCCGATGGCCTTGAGGCGCTTGCTGATCTCGGCCACCTCGGCGCGCGTGAGCGTCGACTTGAGCTTGGTGACGGCGCGCGCGACCTTGGTCAGCGGCACCTGCCCCTCGCCGTCGCCGCACTGGATCACCGTGACCGGCACGTTCGACAGGATGCGGCTGACCTTCTTGCGCTCCTGGTCGAGCAGGCGCGTCACGCGGTGCGACGGTCCCTCGGAGACGAGCACGACGCCCGCCCGGCCCACGCCCCGGAACACGAAGTCCTGGTTGCGGGCGTCGACGGCGACCGGCTCGTCCTCGAACGTCCAGCCGCCACGGACGGTGCCGAGCGCGGCACGCGCCGCGCCGGGCTGCCCGGCGATCTGCGTGTAGGCCGCCTTCTCGGCGCTGCGTGACAGCACGAACATCGCCGCGAGCACGCCGAACGGCACGCCGATGACGAGCGCGTAGACCCACGGGCCGGCGAGGACGCCGATGAGCAGCGCTACCGCGACGACCCCGACGAACGCTGCGAGCATCCACCAGGTGACGAGCGGGTTCTGCTTGCGGGTCATCTGGTAGACGTCCCACAGCTGGTGATACCAGCGGCGCTTCTTGGGCTTCTTCTGCTTGGTGACGGACGCGTCGTCGCGCGCTTCGCCTCCGGACGAGGTTCGGGCCATGGTCATCGATTCTAGTGCGCTGCGAGCGTTCGGCGTGCCGGGTCAGCGTGCCAGCAGGCTCGCCGCCTCCTGACGGGAGGTGGTGGGCTGGGCGAGGTGCGACAGCGCCTCGGGGATCGGGCGGCCGTGCTTGGTCATCGCCTGGCCCCACAGGCGGCCCGCGCGGTACGACGAACGCACCAGCGGCCCCGCCATGACGCCGAGGAAGCCGATCTCCTCCGCCGTCTCGGACAGCTCCACGAACTCCTCCGGCCGCACCCAGCGGTCGACCGGGTGGTGGCGCAGCGACGGGCGCAGGTACTGGGTGATCGTGATGATGTCGCAACCGGCGTCGTGGAGGTCCTGCAGCGCCTGCTTGACCTCGTCGACCGTCTCGCCCATGCCGAGGATCAGGTTCGACTTGGTCACCAGGCCGGCGTCGCGGGCGCGGGTGATGACCGAGAGCGACCGCTCGTAGGTGAACGCCGGGCGGATCTGCTTGAAGATGCGCGGCACGGTCTCGACGTTGTGCGCGAGCACCTCGGGGCGCGACTCGTTGACGGCGTCCAGCAGCTCGGGGATGGCGTTGAAGTCGGGGATCAGCAGCTCGACGCCGGTGCCCGGGTTCAGCGCGTGGATCTGGCGCACGGTCTCGGCGTAGAGCCAGGCGCCGCCGTCGGCCAGGTCGTCGCGGGCGACGCCGGTGACGGTCGAGTACTTCAGGCCCATGGTGCGCACGGACTCGGCGACGCGGCGCGGCTCGTCCTTGTCGAAGTCGGCGGGCTTGCCGGTGTCGATCTGGCAGAAGTCGCAGCGGCGGGTGCACTGGTCACCGCCGATGAGGAAGGTGGCCTCGCGGTCCTCCCAGCACTCGAAGATGTTGGGACAGCCGGCCTCCTCGCACACCGTGTGCAGGCCCTCGCCCTTGACGAGCGATTTCATGTCGCGGTATTCGGGGCCCATCACCGCCCGGGTCTTGATCCACTCGGGCTTCTTCTCGATGGGCGTGGCCGAGTTGCGCGCTTCGATGCGCAACATGCGTCGGCCTTCAGGTGCGATGGTCACGCAGATCCCTCCCAGGTCAGCGGGTTGGCCCAGCCTATGCCTCGCGCGCCCGGCGTCGCGCGGGCGTCGGGCGGGTGACAAGTGGCGTTCGTCACGCGGTCGCGGTCACGGCCTCCGACGGCGCCTCGTCGGCCGCGGGCGACGCCTCGTCGGCCGCCAGCAGGGGCGCCAGGCACTCGATCAGCGCCGCCTGCAGGAGCGGCCGCACCTCGTCGACGGTGACCTGCCGGCCGAGCTCGGCGGTCAGGGACGTGACGTCGGCGTCCTCCGCGGGGATGCCGCAGGGCACGATGTGGTCGAAGGCGGTCAGGTCGGCGTCGCAGTTCAGGGCCAGGCCGTGCATGGTGACGCCCTTGGCGACGCGCGCGCCGATAGCGCAGATCTTGCGCTCCAGACGTGCGTCGGGGGCATCGGGGGAGTCCGCGGCGACCCAGACGCCGGAGCGGCCCTCCACCCGCATGGTCTCGACGCCGAGCGTGGTGCACACGTCCATGACGGCCTGCTCCAGCGTGCGGACGTACTCGACGACGTCGAACGGCTTGGCCAGCTTGATGATCGGGTAGGCCACGATCTGGCCCGGCCCGTGCCAGGTGATCTTGCCGCCGCGGTCCACCTTGATGACCTCGGTGCCGTCGGTCGGGTACTCGTCCCGGTGCGTGCGTGCCCCCGCCGTGTAGACGGACTCGTGCTCGAGGAAGAAGACCGTGTCGGCCAGCTCGTCCGCGCGGACGCCCTCGTGGGTGCGCCGCTGCAGGTCCCAGCCCTCGTGGTACTCGACGTGCCCGGAGAGATGACGAATATCCATGCCCGCCACCCTAAGCCCGCCCGGTGGTGCGGCAGGGGCCGACCCTGGCTGATGAAGAGCGGTCAGCGCGTCGGGAGGGGCTCCGACGGGCAGCTCGTCAGCACGTCCTCCATGGCGTCGTGCTCCGCGGGCGTGATCCAGAGGTCGTACTTCTCCTTGACCGCGATCTGCCGGGCCACGTACTCGCAGCGGTACGCCTGGTTCTCGGGCAGCCACTCGGAGGCGTCCCTGGCGCCCTTGCCCATGTTGGCGGGGCCGTCGGAGGCCACCAGGTTGAGCGGGTCGTTCGCGATCTCGACGCGCAGGTCCTTGTCCCAGTCGGCCGCGCCCGTGGTCCAGGCGTTCATCAGCGCCACGACGTGGTCGATCTGCACGTCGCCGGAGCGCTCGCCACGCTCGAAGTCGATGGTCTCGCCCGTGTACGGGTCGTCGAGCGTGCCGGAGGCCACCTCGCAGGAGTCGCCGTCGGTCAGCACAAAGTCGTCGAGGTCCCGCTGGAGCATGTCGTTGCGGGTGTCGCAGCCGTTGCCGTCGACGTCCTTCCAGGCGCTGCCGAAGTCGGACTCGCGGTCGTAGCCGTCCGTGGTGGCGGCGTCCTGGACCGTGAGGGTGTCCAGCGTCGCGAGGGCGGAACCTTCCGCGCCCTCCGCGGGGGCGACGTCGTCACCCAGGGACTTGACGATGAAATTTCCCGCGAGCACGAGCGCCGCGACGGCGATCAGCACGAGCTGCAGGGTCTTGCGGTTCTGGCTGGACTTCTTGGCTGTGGCGGACACGAGCCCCTCAATCTGTCGGCCGGTGGTCCGGACCGCAGATGGCCGGACAAAGACTAAGAACGTGCGAAACGTACCTCTTGCCCCAGTCTGCCAGAGTCGTGTTACGGGGATTAAGCGGCTGACCAGTAATCTCGCGTCGCTGCTCCCCGCGGGGCACGATGGGGCCATGGCACTTCGGATCGGGATTGTCGGCTACGGCGGAGCGGGCAGGCAAATTCACGCCCGACTGGCGCGAGCTGCGGGTATGTCGGTAACGGCGGTCGTGGCGCGCGACCCCGGACGGCGCGTCCAGGCCGCCGGCGACTGGCCGGGCGCGCGGCTGTTCAACGACCTGACGACGATGCTCGCGGAGCCCGGTCTCTACGACCTCGTGGTCATCGCCAGCCCCTCCTCGTTGCATGCCGAGCACGCGAACGCCGTCTCCCTGGCGGGCAAGCCCTTCGTGCTCGACAAGCCCATCGCGACGACGGCGGCCGAGGCACGGCGGGTGGTGAGTGCGGCGTCGTCGTCGGGCACGCCGTTCACGGTGTTCCACAACCGGCGCTGGGACCCGGAGCAGCTCACTCTCAAGGCGCTGCTGGACCGGGGCGACCTCGGCAGGGTGCACACCTTCGAGCGGCACTGGGAGCGCTGGCGGCCCAAGCCGCAGCAGCGGTGGAAGGAGAACGACACCGTGGGCGGCGGGCTCCTGCTCGACCTCGGCCCGCACCTCGTCGACTCGGCCACCCAGCTGTTCGGGCCGGTCGTGTCCGTGTACGCCGAGACCCGCGCGCTCTCGACGCCCACCGAGGACGACGTCTTCCTCGTGCTGCACCACGCCGCGCCGGGCACGAAGCCCGGGGTGGTCCCGGGCCGGGCGGCGGCC
>NZ_KI911743.1:26984-28527 GCF_000515355.1 Promicromonospora kroppenstedtii DSM 19349
CACGATGCCGCTGCGCAGCCAGACCACGCGCGCGCCGGCCTCCGCGGCGGGGGCCGTGGCGTTCTCCCACGCCTTGACCAGCTGCGCCAGGAAGTCGTCCCCGCGCGCCGACGCCTCGGTCAGCAGCTCGTCCCCGCGGTCCCCGTACGCCCCGACCGCGGAGGCGTTGACCAGGACGGGCGGCTCGTCCAGCCGCGCGATCGTGCGGGCCAGCAGGCTCGTGGTGGTGGTGCGCGAGCCCAGGAGCTTCTGCTTGTAGGCGGGGGTCCAGCGGTGGTCGCCGATCCCGGCCCCGGCCAGGTTCACGACGGCGCCGGCGCCCTCCAGCGCGGCCGGGTCGAGCTCCCCGGTCCGCGGGTCCCAGAGCACCTGCCGGACGGCGCCGTCGTCCCCGGTGGGAACCGCCCTGGCCGCCGAGCCGCCGTCGGAGTCCGCGCCCCGGCGCACCAGGCGGCGCACACCGTGACCTCGCTCCCTGAGGTCCGCGACCAGCGCGGAACCGACCAGACCGTGGGACCCGGCCACCACTACGTCCATCCCGCGAATCTAGCCTGCCGGGCGACCCACGGACCGAACACAGCGGTCACCGGGAACGACCGTGGCCGGCCCCGAACCGGGACCGGCCACAGCGCTCTACCTGCTGGTCGACGTCGGGCGCGCGAGGCTACCCGGTCGACCCGAAGGCCCTGGTCAGAGACCGACCTCGGCCTCGAACGCGCCCTCTTCGATGCGGTTCTTGATCGCGGTGAGGAAGCGCGCGGCGTCCGCACCGTCGACCAGGCGGTGGTCGTAGGACAGGAAGATGTACGACATCGAGCGCACCGCGATGCTCTCGTTGCCCTCGGCGTCGGTCACCACGACCGGGCGCTTGGTGATGGTGCCCGTGCCGAGGATGGCCGCGTGGCCCAGCGGCACGATCGGCGTGTCGATGAGCGAGCCGCCCGAGCCGGTGTTCGTGATGTTGAACGTGCTGCCCGAGAGCTCGTCCGGCGTGACCTTGTTGGCCCGGGTGCGCGCACCGAGGTCCTGGATCTGCCGGGCGATGCCGGCAAGGTTCAGGTCGCCCGCGTTCTTGATGACCGGGACCACCAGGCCACGCTCGGTGTCGACGGCGATGCCGACGTTCTCCGAACCGTGGTAGGTGATCTCGCCCTTCTCGGTGTCGATCGTGGCGTTGATCTTCGGGTACGCCTTGAGCGCCTCGACGGCGGCCTGCGTGAAGAACGGCAGGAACGTCAGCTTGGCGCCCTCGCGAGCGGCGAAGGACTCCTTGGCCTTGGCCCGGAGCTTGGCGACGCGCGTGACGTCGACCTCCATGACCGTGGTCAGCTGGGCCTGCGTCTGCACCGCCTCGAGCATGCGCTCGGCGACGATCTTCCGCAGGCGCGACATCTTCTCGGTGGTGCCACGCAGCGGCGACACCTCGAGCTTGGCCGCGGGGGCCTTGGCGGCCGCGGGCGCTGCGGCAGCGGCGGGGGCCGGAGCGGCCTTCGCCTCGGCCGCGGCGAGCACGTCCTCCTTGCGGATGCGACCGCCGACGCCG
>NZ_KI911743.1:28627-29576 GCF_000515355.1 Promicromonospora kroppenstedtii DSM 19349
GCTGGTCGGCGCGCCCGGCCCCCGCACGCGCGTGCTGGGGGACGGCGGCGCGTACGTGGTCAACTCGTTCGAGGGCGACGCCTCGCCGTTCGACGTGCTCGACGACGACCAGCCCGACGGCACCCACGGCTGGCTCACCCGCGGCCGGGAGCGCACCGCCGTGCCGCAGCCCCGGGGCGGGCACGAGGACTTCTACTCGGCCGTGGCCGAATGGCTCGCAGGCGAGGCCGACGTGCCCGTGGACCCGGCCGACGCCGTGCGCACCGCGGAGGTGCTGGACGCCGCCCGGATCTCGGCCAAGGAAGGGCGCCTCGTCGACGTCTGACGCAACGTTCGCGCAGGTCCTGCTACGGCGCCGACGGCGCACCCAGGTCTGGCGGACAGGGCCCGGCGGTCACCCGCCGGGCCCTTTGTCGATCCCAGGAGTTCACCCACAGGGCTCACGATTCGGCAAATCCTGTGGATAAAGAGCGGGCTCCGGTTCACGGAGTTCTCATGAACGGGTGCACTACATCGAATCCGCGGAACTGGTCCGCGTAGCCGTCCCGACGGACGCTGCGTCTCGGGACCTTCTGGTGCGCCGCCTGGACACCCTCGCGACACTGGACCACCCCCATCTCGTGCCGCTCATCGCGATCTCGCCGAACGGACCGGACAACCTCGATGTCCGGCTGTCGCGGACGGGCGCGGTCGACCTGCCGACCGCCGTCGGCTCCCGTGGCCCCCTGACCGCCGCCGAGGGCGCGGGAATCACCGTCGCGGTGGCGCAGGCCCTGGCCGCGCTGCACAGCGTCGGCCTGGTCCACGGCGGCGTGCGGCCCACCGACGTGCTGCTCCGCAGCGACGGCAGCGCCGTGCTGCGCCCCCGCGTGACGCTGCCCGAGCACAGCGACGACCCTGTCGACGTCACCTCGCTGGCCACGCTCGTCGAGTCCGTGCTGGGCTTCCC
>NZ_KI911743.1:29676-35050 GCF_000515355.1 Promicromonospora kroppenstedtii DSM 19349
GCGGGGGCCTCCGCGGCGGCGGGCTCGGCCGCGGGTGCCGCCGGGGCGGCACCGGAACCGGAGCCGTCACCGATGACGGCGAGGGTCGCACCGACCTCTACGGTGTCGTCCTCCTGGACGAGGATCTGCTCGAGGACGCCGGCGACCGGCGACGGGATCTCGGTGTCGACCTTGTCGGTCGACACCTCGAGCAGCGGCTCGTCGACGGCGACCTCGTCGCCGACAGCCTTGAGCCAGCGGGTGACAGTGCCCTCGGTGACGGATTCGCCGAGGGCCGGCAGCTGCACGTTCTCAGACATGACCTGTGAGGTCTCCTTTGTCGTTATGGTCAGTTGTGGGCGTGCAGAGGCTTGCCGGCCAGTGCCATGTGTGCCTCTCCGAGTGCCTCGTTCTGGGTGGGATGTGCGTGGACGAGCGAGGCGACGTCCTCAGGGAACGCCTCCCAGCCCACGATGAGCTGGCCCTCGCCGATCAGCTCGCCCACACGCGAGCCGATCAGGTGCATACCGACCACGGGTCCGTCCTTGCGGCGCACCAGCTTGGCGAAGCCCTGGGTACCCAGGATCTTGCTCTTGCCGTTGCCCGCGAGGTTGTACTCGATGGTCTCCACCTGGTCCGGACCGTACAGCTCGGCGGCCTTCGCCTCGGTGACGCCAACCGACGCCACCTCCGGCTCGCAGTAGGTGACGCGCGGGATCGCCGCCTCGTCGATCGGCGCGGGCGACTGGCCCGCGATCTGCTCGGCCACGTAGATGCCCTGCGCGAACCCGCGATGGGCGAGCTGCAGGCCCGGCACGATGTCGCCGACCGCCCAGACCTGCCCGCCGGCCAGCGTGGTGACGCCGGTGCGGAGCAGATCGTCGGTCAGCACGAAACCGCGGTCGAGGCGCACGCCGGCGGCCTCGTACCCGAGGTCGGCGGTCCGCGCACCGCGTCCGACGGCGACGAGCAGCAGCTCGGCGTCGAACGTGGCGCCCGACTCGAGCTCGACCTTCACGCCGTCGTCGGACTGCTTGACCTGGGCGAAGCGGTCGCCCAGGGAGAACTTGATGCCGCGCTTGCGGAACGCGCGCTCCAGCGCCTTCGAGAGCGCGACGTCCTCGTTCGGCACGAGGTGCGGCAGCGCCTCGACGATCTGCACGTCGGCGCCGAACGACTTCCAGACGCTGGCGAACTCCACGCCGATCACACCGCCGCCGAGCACCACCACGGACTTCGGCACGGTGTCCAGCGTGAGCGCCTGGTCGGAGGTGATGACGCGGCCGCCCAGGTCGAGGCCGGGCAGGCTCCGGGCGTACGAGCCGGTCGCGAGCACCACGTGGGTGCCGGTGACGCGGGTGGTCGCCCCGTCGGGCGCGGTGGCCTCGACGACGCCGGGGGAGGCGAGCGTGCCGTGCCCCTCGACGACGGTGATCTTCCGGGAGGCGATCAGCCCCTGCAGGCCCTTGTACAGGCCCGCGACCACGGAGTCCTTGTAGGCGAGTACGCCGGGCATGTCGATGCCGTCCAGCGAGGTACGGACGCCGAACTGCGCACCGTGCGCGGCGGCGTCGGCCACCTCTGCCGCGTGCAGGAGCGCCTTGGTGGGCACGCAGCCCACGTGCAGGCAGGTCCCGCCGAGCTTGTCCTCCTCCACGAGGGCCACGCTCTGGCCCAGCTGCGCGGCGCGGAGGGCGGCCGCGTAGCCGCCGCTTCCCCCACCGAGCACGACGACGTCGTACGTGTCCGGGTTGTCATGCGTAGGCAAGTGCTGGCTCCTCATGGATGGCGGAGGTGACTGCGTCTGCTGCGCGGGTTGGCGCCGCATGCCATCTTGACACTTCAGCGGGCGTGGCCCCAATCGTGTACCCGGCTTGTCGGGTGTGACCGTGGCGACATTGACGCAAATGACGCCGTTGTGAAAAGGCGGACGGCTCGGAAGTGCGAGTTTCCTGCGATGTGCGTGGAGATGCCTAGGACACTGCTGTTCTCGCTAGTACCCTCGGTGCATGCCCCGCCAGTCCCGTAGCTCGCTCGCGCGTTTCTTCCAGCGACGCTCCACGCCCGGCAGCGGCGCGCGCCCGACCGGCAACGACGCGCGTCGCCAGACCCTGGCACACCTTGGTGAGTTCATCTCCTCGCGGATCGGCGTCGAGGCCTATGTGGAGCCCCCGACCACCGACATCCCCAGCACCATCCTGCTCGTCGCCAGCACGGGGGAGTGGACGCGCCGCCGGGTGCCCGACGAGCGCACCGCCTTCGACATCGCGAACCAGCTCGGGGTGCCCGTCTACAACGTGCGGTTCACCGGCTACCCGCAGCGGATGCGCGACTGGAACAGCGCACAGCGCAAGAAGTGATCCCGCAGAGACGGCACCTGTGCAGGTAGAACCCATTCACGTAGAACTCTGGCGAAGCAGCGACCGCTGCTTCGCCAGAGTTCTACCTCGCAGGAGTTCTACTTCGCGGGGAGAGCCGCCGCGGCCGCCGCGCGGCCCTCGATGAAGCTCAGCAGCGTGCGCACGCCCACGCCGGTGCCGCCGCCGGAGGTGTAGCCGTGCGCGCCGCCCTCGTTGAAGGCCGGCCCGGCGATGTCCAGGTGGGCCCACGGGTGGTCGCCCACGAACGTCTGCAGGAACAGGCCGGCGTTGAGCATGCCGCCCCACCGCGGGCCGGAGTTGGCGACGTCGGCCACCTTGGACTTGATGTTCGACTTGAGCTCCTCGGGGAGCGGCATCGGCCAGAACAGCTCGCCCGAGGCGTCGGCGGCGGCCTTGACCTCGTCGCGCACCGCGTCGGTGCCCATGACGGCGGACGTGCGGTTGCCGAGCGCCACCATCTGCGCGCCGGTGAGCGTCGCGATGTCGAGCACCACGTCGTGGCCGTCCTCGACGGCGGAGACCAGGCCGTCTGCCATGACGACGCGGCCCTCGGCGTCGGTGTTCAGCACCTCGACGGTCTTGCCGCCGTAGATGGTGATGACGTCGGCGGGGCGCTGCGCGTTGCCGCCCGGCATGTTCTCCGCGAGGCAGAGGTAGCCGGTGACGGCGACCGGCAGGTTCAGCTTGGCCGCGGCGACCACCGTGGACAGGACGGCGGCGGCGCCGGCCATGTCGGACTTCATGGCCTCCATGCCGGCGGCCGGCTTGATCGAGATGCCGCCCGAGTCGAACGTGATGCCCTTGCCCACGAGCGCCACCTTGGCGGTCGGCTTGGCCGGCGTGTAGGCGACCTTGACGAGGCGCGGGCCGCGCGACGAGCCCTGGCCCACGGCGGTGAGCCCGCCGTAGCCGCCCGAGACGAGCTGCTTGTCGTCGAGCACGGTCACCTTGAGGTGCTTGACGTCCTTGGCCGCGGCCTTGGCGGCGTCGGCGAAGGTGGCCGGGTAGAGCTCGTTGGGCGCGGTGTTGACCAGGTCACGCGTGGCGTGGACGGCCGCGGCGAGGATCTCGGCGCGCTCGGCGGCGAGCTTGGCCTTCGCGTTCTTGTGCAGCGGGGTGAGGATCTCGATCGCGGCGACCGGGTCCTTGCCGTTCCGGGCGCCGTTCTTCGCGTCCTTGGCCCCGTCCTTCGCGGCCTTGCCGGAGGTCCGGTAGCGGTTGAACGCGTAGGCGCCCAGCAGCGCACCCTCGGTGACGGCGGTGATCTCCGCGTCGTCGGAGGCGGGCAGCGCGATGGCGGCGGAGGCGAGGCCCGCGAGCTCGCGGGTCGCGGCACCGGCGGCGCGGCGCAGGGTCTCTGCGGTGAACGTGCCGTCCTCGGTGCGCTCGCCCAGGCCGGTCAGCACCAGGACGTCGGCGGCGAGCTTGTCGCCGGCGGGGATCTTGCGGACCTCGTCGCGCGCCCCGGTGACGCCGAGCTGCGGCGCGAGCGTCTCGAGCTGCGTGAGCAGGTCGGTGGGGAGCTGGTCGGACACGACGGCTACGCCGTCCGACGTCTGGGCGGTCGCCACCACGAGCGCTTCGGCCTTCACGGCGGTGGGATTCTTGCTGGAGAGGGTCACGTCGGTCACGCAGCCGATCGTATCCCGCGCCCCTGACCGCCGGTCCGTGGTCGGGGGCGGACGAGGGAGCGGACGAAGGATCGGCCTGCCCAGCACCCTCGGGCGGGCCCATCGAGGCGCAGGTCACGCACGATCCGATTGCCGGTGGGACGGTGCCGCCCGGTAGTCTGCGGACGTGATCCTTGGCCTCCTGCTCCTCGTGGTCGCGCTCTGCGTGGCCCTGGCCGGGTGGGCCGGCTGGTTCGTCGCCCGCGACCGCGCCGTGATCCTGAACCAGCTCTGGGGCGCGGCGGTGATCGAGGTCCTGCTGCTCGTGCAGGGTGTCGTCGCGATCGTGCAGGGTGCGGGCGGCGGCGGGGCGAGCGACCCGCTGCTGTTCTGGGGCTACTTCGCCACGACCCTGGTGATCCTGCCGGTCGCCGCCGCGTGGGCCTTCGCCGAGCGCACCAGATGGAGCTCGGTGGTGCTGCTCGTGGCGTCCCTGACGGTGGCCTTCCTGGAGTGGCGCATGTGGCAGATCTGGATGGGGGCGTGATGACGGAACCGACGGAACCGACCGGGAAGACGGCCGCACGGCGGACCGGGCGGGGCTTCGGCCGCGTGCTGGTGACCGTGTACGGCATCCTGGCGTTCGCCGCCCTCGGCCGGTCGTCCTACGAGCTCGTCGTGAAGTTCGGCGAGGCTCCCGTCGCCTACACGCTGTCGACGCTCGCGGCCGCGGTGTACGTGGTCGCGACCTTCGCGCTCGCGATCGGCACGCCCGCCTGGCGCGTGACCGCATGGATCACCGTCGGGATCGAGGCGGTGGGCGTCGTCACGATCGGCGCCCTGTCGCTGGCCGACCCCGGCGTGTTCGGTGAGTCGACCGTCTGGTCCGGCTTCGGCCAGGGCTACGGCTACGTGCCGCTGGTCCTGCCGTTCGTGGGGCTGTGGTGGCTGTGGCGGACGTCGCGCAGCACGTCCGAGGAGAGGACCGCATGAGCTGGCCGTACTCGTTGTTGTTCAACGGCGTCTTCCGCCGGATGGATCCGGAGCGGGCCCACGAGCTCGCGTTCTCGCTGATCGAGCGCGCCGGCAAGGTGCCGGTGCTGCGGGACGTCGCGCAGGGGGCGCTGGCCCCCTACCTCGGCCAGCGGGCCGGCGGCCCGGGCAGCGTGCGCCTCTTCGGCCGCGTGGTGCCGGCGCCGTTCGGCCTGGCCGGAGGGTTCGACAAGAACGCCCGCGCGATCCGGGGCCTGACGATGCTCGGCTTCGGGTTCGTCGAGATCGGCACCGTCACCGCCCGCCCGCAGCCCGGGAACGACAAGCCGCGCATGTGGCGCGAGCTCGACGTGCGGGGCGTGCGCAACCGGATGGGCTTCAACAACGAGGGCGCGGCGGCCGCCGCCGAGC
>NZ_KI911743.1:35150-38107 GCF_000515355.1 Promicromonospora kroppenstedtii DSM 19349
GTACGCCGGCCCGCCCGCGTGCCACGAACCCAGCAGCCGGGCGGTCGTGGCGGGGGAGAGCTGACGCAGCACGGTCGGGGTCGCAGCGGACATAGGGGCCACTCTTGCGCGATTGGCCCTGGATGACAAGGCCAATGGTCCCGCACCATGGGGGCATGACGACGACCACCGGCCGCCCGGCCGAGCCTGCCCCCGACCTCGCGGCCGACGCCGCGGCCGGCACCACCCCGGTTCTGGCACCCGCCGCCGCGCCCGTCCTGATGCGCCCCTGGCGGCGCGGTCTGCAGCTCCTGCTCGGGCTGGTGGGCTTCGGCGTCGCGACCGCGATGATGCTGCACTCGGGACAGGGCGCGATGCCATGGGCGGTCCTGGACCAGGGCATCGTCGACCGGACCGGGCTGGCGTACGGCTGGGTGGTGCTCGGCGTCGGACTGCTGGTGATGCTCGCCTGGATCCCGCTGCGCCAGAAGCCGGGGGTCGGCACGATCGCCAACATCATCGTGATCAGCCTCGTCATCGACCCGGCCCTGTGGGTGCTCGAACGGCTGTTGCCGCACCCGGGGCTCCCGGCCGGGATCGCGCTGGCGCTGGGCGGCACCGTGCTGCTCGGGGTGAGCACCGCGGCGTACGTGGGGGCCCGCCTCGGGCCCGGTCCGCGCGACGGGCTGATGACCGGCATCGTGCAGCGCACCGGCTGGCCCGTGTGGCTGGTGAAGACCGTCATCGAGGTCACGGTGGTCGTGGTCGGGGTGCTGCTGGGCGGGACGTTCGGCTGGGCCACGGTCGTGTTCGCCTTCGGCGTCGGCCCGGTGGTGCAGGTGGCCGCGCGGTGGCTGGCGCCGACGGGCCTGACCGACCGGCACTGACCCGGGGCCGGGCCGGGGCTCGATTCGATTCGAGGGCCTGGCATAGGGTGCCTTCATGGTCAACTATCGGTACCTCGGTAACAGTGGTCTCAAGATCTCCGAGATCACGTACGGCAACTGGCTCACCCACGGCTCGCAGGTCGAGAACGACGTCGCCTCGGCGTGCGTCCGGGCCGCCCTCGACGCCGGAATCACCACCTTCGACACCGCCGACGTGTACGCCAACACCGTCGCGGAGCAGGTCCTCGGCGACGCGCTGCAGGGCGAGCGCCGCGAGTCCCTCGAGATCTTCACCAAGGTGTACTGGCCCACCGGGCCCAAGGGCCCCAACGACACGGGCCTGTCGCGCAAGCACATCCTGGAGTCGATCAACGGCTCGTTGACGCGCCTCGGCACCGACTACGTCGACCTGTACCAGGCACACCGGTACGACGTCGAGACGCCGCTCGAGGAGACGATGCAGGCGTTCGCCGACGTCGTCCGCCAGGGCAAGGCCCTCTACATCGGCGTCTCCGAGTGGACCGCCGACCAGATCCGCGCCGGTGCCGCGCTCGCCAAGGACCTGGGCTTCCAGCTCATCTCCTCGCAGCCGCAGTACTCGATGCTGTGGCGCGTCATCGAGGACGAGGTCGTCCCCGCCTCGAAGGAGGTCGGCGTCTCGCAGATCGTGTGGTCGCCCATGGCCCAGGGCGTCCTGTCCGGCAAGTACCTGCCGGGCCAGGCAGCGCCCGCCGGCTCGCGTGCCACGGACCAGAAGGGCGGCGCCCAGACGATCAGCCGCTTCATGAGCGACGAGACCCTGACCGCCGTGCAGAACCTCAAGCCGGTCGCCGACGAGCTGGGGCTGTCCATGGCGCAGCTCGCCGTGGCCTGGGTGCTGCAGAACGACAACGTCGCCGCCGCGCTCGTGGGCGCCTCCCGTCCCGAGCAGGTCGCGGAGAACGTCAAGGCCTCGGGTGTGACCATCCCGGCCGAGCTGATGAAGCAGATCGACGAGGCCCTGACCGGTGTCGTCGAGCGCGACCCGGCCAAGACGCTCGAGGGCATGCCCAAGAAGCGCCTGGCCTGACACCCTGCGCTGAGTCGTCAGAGGGCGCCGCACGTGTCGCACGCACGGGTCACCGGAGTGACCTGTACGTCTGACACGTGCGGCGCCCTCTGACAACCGCCGTCCGACGAGCGGGAGCTACTCCGGGTAGTTGCCGCGCTTCTTGCTCATCGGCTTGGGCAGCCGCGACCGGCGCAGCTGGTAGGCGCGCGTGATGGTGTACATCAGCAGGCCGCGCGGCACCTCGCCGAACTTGGCCGTCAGGCGCTTCTTCAGCGAACGCCACAGCAGCCACGCGTCGATGATCGTCAGGAACAGGAACCCGTACAGCCCGAGCATCACGAAGATGCTGAGCTGCGGGTACTGCTGCGTGAAGAACGTCGCGAACAGGAAGATGAACGCCACCGGCAGGAAGAACTCGCCGAGGTTCCAGCGCGCGTCGACGAAGTCGCGCACGTACCGGCGCACCGGGCCCTTGTCCTTGGCCGGCATGTACCGCTCGTCACCGGTCTGCATCGCCTGGTAGGCGCGCTCCCGGTCGACGCGCGACTTCTCGCGCTGCGCCTTGCGTGCGGCCCGGCGGTCGTCCGGGACCAGCGGGCGCTTGTTAGCGGCCTGCGCGACGTTGCGCTTGGGCGTGGGACGGCCCTTGCCGGCGGCGGTCTGGGCCGCGTCGGACGTCGGCGTCACCTCGTCGGGGGAGTCGCCCACCGGGGTCACGCCGTCTGGTGTCGAAGTCTTGCTGCGGGAGAACACCCTCCCAGCCTAATCGCTCCCGGCGGCGGCCGGTTCCGAGCCGTTAACGTGGGGGCGTGACCACCGATACCACCGCGGCCCTCCGGGCCCGCGTCACCGAGCAGTTCCCCACCCTCAAGGCAGACCTCGAGGCGCTCGTGCGCATCCCCAGCGTCTCGGCCGCCGCGTTCGACCAGCAGCACGTGGCCGCCAGCGCCGCCGCCACCGCACAGCTCCTGCGCGACGCCGGCCTGCCGGACGTCCAGATCCTGTCCGCGCCGCGCCCTGACGGCACGCCGGGTGCGCCC
>NZ_KI911743.1:38207-39947 GCF_000515355.1 Promicromonospora kroppenstedtii DSM 19349
GCCGCGCCGCACGCGGTGCCGGTGGTCGTGGTCACCGGCCGCAGCGAGGTGAGCAGGCGGGAGTGGTCGACGGCGGGCCTGAGCGGGGTGCACGAGGTGGCCGGCGACGACCTGGCCCGCGTGGCCCGGACCTGGTCGCCGGGCTGGGCGCGCTGAGGCCGCGGACGGCGACGCGCATCCCGGACGGTGATGGGATCAGCCGGTACGTGGGCGTACGATCTGAGAACAGACCGGCAAGCGGGAACAGACGGACCAGCCGATGGGTTGGCAACGTTCAAGGATCGACTACCGGTATGTCGAACACGATCGGGAGATGACATGACCGACACCACCACGGACATCGCTACCCACGGCGTCAACGTCACCGACGTCGCCGCGGGCAAGGTCCGTAGCCTGCTCGAGCAGGAGGGCCGCGACGACCTGCGCCTTCGCGTCGCGGTGCAGCCGGGTGGCTGCTCCGGGCTGATCTACCAGCTCTACTTCGACGAGCGGGTGCTCGACGGGGACGCTCTGCGCGACTACGACGGCGTCGAGGTCGTCGTGGACAAGATGAGCGTGCCGTACCTCGAGGGCGCCACGATCGACTTCAAGGACACCATCGAGCAGCAGGGCTTCACGATCGACAACCCGAACGCGGGCAGCGCATGCGCCTGCGGCGGGTCGTTCTCCTGATCGCAGCCTCCCGCTGAGCGACGTTCTCGGCACGACGGGCCGGTCACCATCATGGTGGCCGGCCCTTCGTCGTCGTCGTCCCGGGACGCCTCGGGTCGCCATCCCCTTTGAGGCCTAAGTTTCTTCGCTTTGGACAGCTCCAAAGCGAAGAAACTTAGGCCTCAAAGGGGAGAGGCGCGCGTCAGCCGAGCCGGACCGTGACGGCCCAGCCGTCCCAGTCCTCGTCCCAGTCCTCGTCGCCGCCGACGGCGCGCCCGACCTTGTCGTCGCGCCCGATCCTGTCGTCGCGCCCGATCCTGCCGGCGCGCCCGATCCTGTCGTCGCGCCCGATCCTGTCGTTGCTTCCGACGTCGGCGCCGCTGCCGACGTCGTGTCGCGGACCCCAAGCCCGGTGCTCCCGGGTTCCCACGTGCTCGTGGCCGCGCATGCGGCACCAGGCCGGCACGTCGTGCTTGGCGGCCGGGTCGGTCGACAGGACCGTCAGCTCGGTGCCCGCCGGCAGGTCCTTCGCGGCCGCGGCGAGCCGGATCACGGGCAGCGGGCAGCGCAGCCCGCGAGCGTCCACCAGCGTGTCAGACACACAGGCCACTCTAGTGACCCGGGCGCCTGACACGTGCGAGGGGTCAGAGTCCGCCGACACCCAGCATCTCGCGGACCCGTGCCACCGCGCCGGGCAGTACCGCGAGGAACCGTTCGACCTCCTCGGCCGTGGTGGACCGGTCGAGGGCGATCCGCACGTTGCCGTGCGTGAGCACGCCCATCGCCCCCAGCACGTGCGATGGCTCCAGCGTGCTCGCGGTGCACGCCGAGCCGGAGCCGACGGCGAACCCGTGCCGGTCCAGCTCCGTCACCAGCGCCTCGCCGTCCACGTAGAGGAACGAGAACGTGGCGACGTGCGGGAGCCGGCCGTCCGGGTCGCCCACCACCTCGACGTCGGGGATGCGCGCCACCTCGGCACGCACACGCTCCACGAGGGCCCGGCGCCGTGCGTCCTGCGCCACGCGGTCGGACTCGACGGCCTGCAGCGCCACCGCGGCGGCGAACGCGAGCGGCACGCTCACGCCGCCC
>NZ_KI911744.1:0-2314 GCF_000515355.1 Promicromonospora kroppenstedtii DSM 19349
CCGCGGCGGGACGACGCCGATCCGCGGGACGCGCGGGACTCCCGGAAGCGGGACTCGGACGGTGGCGGTGGCGCGCGGGCGCTGGCGACCGTCGTCGGCTGGATCCCGCGCGTGCTGCTCGCCATCGCGCTGTACCAGCTGGTGCGCCTGATCCCGGGCTTCGACGCGATGCCCAGCGCCGCCGAGCTGCCGCTGTTCGCCGCGCTGGGCGACATCGCGGTGGCCACCATGGGCCTGGACCCGGAGTGGGCGCCGCGCATGGCGGAGCTCTCCATCCCGCTGCTCGGCATCGTGGCGTCCGCGCTGGTCAACCTGGTGCGCGCGGTGCGCTCCCGCCGCGGCGGCCGCACCTGGCCGCTCTGGGTGGTCGTCGTGGTGTGGGTCATCGTCATCGCGGTGCAGGGTGTGGTCGGCTACGCCCAGCAGGTCACCCAGGACGCGCGCGACTCGTTCGAGCAGCAGCGCGAGCAGATCCAGGACGACCTGGAGCAGGGTGTCCAGGACACCACCGAGGACGTCCGGGACTCGCTCTGGCAGTCGTTCGAGGGCGCCCTCCCCTGGAACTCGGAAGAGAACTGACGCGGGGGCATGTCCTGCCCCTCCTGCCCCGCAACCGCGGCAGTTTGCCCCGCAGACTCGGCACTCTGCACTGATCAGCGGCAGTTTGCCCCGCGGACTCGGCACTTGGCATCGAGATCGGCTCAGGCCTGGACCGATCTCGATGCCAAGTGCCGAGCGCTCATGAAAGTGCCGAACGTGCGGGCGCCGATCACGCAGCGGAGTGCCGATCCTGACTGGCTCATGCGCCACGCGCACCACGCACCCACGCGCCTTACGCGCCACGCGCATCACGCACCTTACGCGCCACGCGCATCACGCACCTTGCGCGCCACGCGCATCACGCACCTTGCGCGCCACGCGCATCACGCGCCTCGCGCCACGTCCCACCCGCCACGTGAACCAGTCAGGATCGCGATCCGTCGCGCAAGAGTTCCTCGGCACGGCGCCAGAACGGTTCGAGCACGACCACCGGCAGGGTCGACGCCGCCTTGTGCACAGAGGACCGGGCACACGAGCCCCTGAGCGCTGCGCGCCCGACACGCTCGTGTCCATGAAGGTGACCTCAACCCAGGACGGCGTCGCCGTCCCCGAAGTACTCCTGGCGCGTGAGCAGGACAAGAACCAGCTGGCGCTCGCGAGCCGCCAGGGCTCGTTGACCCGGATCCGCCGGGGTGCCTACTGCGACCCCGACGCCCTCCGGGCGGACGGCCCGGCCTCGGCCTCGCGCGAGAAGCGGAGCCGGGAGCTCGCCCGCGCCCGGGCGCTGCACCGGCAGCTGCGCTCGAAGGCGGTGTTCAGCCACACGACGGCGGCACTCCTCCTGGGCTGCCCCGTCTGGACCGTGCCCGACCGCACACACGTCTACCAGCGCTACCGCCCGTCGAGCCGCGCGGCGAAGGACATCGTCCGACACGTGGGCACCGTTCCGGCCGACGCCGTCGTCACCGCGCAGGGCCTTCCGGTGACGTCGCTCGCGCGTACCGTCGTCGACTGCGCCCTGACGCTGCACCCACTGGAGGCCCTCGTCATCGCCGACTTCGCACTGGGCCGGGACCTCGACCGCGCCGAGCTCCAGGCGGAACTCGACGGCTGGGCCGAGCGGCGCGGCGTCCGGCGCGCCCGGCTGGTCGTCGAGCTGGCGGACGGCGGCTCGGACTCACCCTGGGAGACCTGGGTGCGCTACGAGATGCTGCGGACCGGCCTGCCCAGACCGGCCACCCAGATGCCCGTGTCGACCGACCGCGGCGTGTTCCACACCGACCTCGGCTACCCGCAGTGGAACCTGGGCGTCGAGTACGACGGCCTGATCAAGTACCGGCCGGACGGCGTCGGCACCGGTCACGACCCCGCGCGCGAGTTCATGAACGAGAAGAGCCGCGCCGAGGCGATCCGCCGGGCGGGGATCACCGTGGAGCGCGTCGCGGCGTCCGACCGCGGCGACGTCCCGGCGATGCTCGCCCGCCTCACCGCCCATCTGCCACCCGACGTGGTGGGGCAGGCACGCATCAATCCCCTGCTACCGCCGTCCTGACCACGGCACTTTGCCCCGCGGACACGGCAGTTGGCCCCACGGGCACGGCAGTTTGCCGCGCAGGCTCGGCACGTGGCCCCACAGACTCGGCAGGTCGCCCCACGGACACGGCAGGTCGCCCCGCAGACTCGGCAGTTTGCCCCGCAGACTCGGCAGTTGGCATCGAGATCGGTCCAGGCCTGGACCGATCTCGATGCCAAGTGCCGAAAGCTCGGGCAGAGT
>NZ_KI911744.1:2414-4637 GCF_000515355.1 Promicromonospora kroppenstedtii DSM 19349
GACCACCGGGCCCGCGCGCCCCGCCGGCGTCCGACCGCCGTCCGCCCGCCGGGCGACGCCGCGCGTATCCCCAGGTAGGAGTACCGTTCTCGCGTGGCTCATCTGGACTGGGAGATCAAGGCAAGCCTGCTGATGTACGTGATGGGGGCGCCGGGCGGCCGCATCGTGCAGGACGACGCCGTGGGCGGCACGGGCGCCTCGTTCCACTTCCCGCTCGACCCGGAGCGCACGCCCGAGGTGTCCGCGGACTCCTCGTCGTTCGCGTTCACGGGCTCCGTGATCTTCATCGGGCACTTCGGCTCGTTCGTGGGCGAGGTCGCCGACATCGAGGTCGTCGCACCCGCCGACGGCGGCGCCGACTGGACCATGTCGATCCGGGACCGCGAGTCGGACGTGCGTACGGTCGCCTTCCGCCTGGCCGGCGCCCCGGAGCGTTCGGCCGACGGCGCCCGCCTGACCTGGCAGCAGGTCGAGCTCACGGCGGACGGCGCGAAGCTCTGGGGCGGCAGCTACCCCGAGGCGACCCCCTTCGAGCCGGTCTCGATCGATCTCTCCTGACCTCGCCCGTCCCCGGCTCGTCAGGCGGCGGGCGGGGTGACGTCGACGGACGTGAGCCGGGTCGCCTGGGCCTCCGTCAGGGGCAGGGACAGGGCGGCGATCGCCGCGTCCAGCTGGGCGGGCTTGCTGCCGCCCAGCATCGGGTGGATGCCGCGGGACGCCAGCCAGGCGAGCACCACCTGGCCGCGGGAGGCGTCGAGCTCGGCCGCGACGTCGTCGAGCACGCCGAGCCGCCGCGTGGTGCCCGGGTGGTCGAAGACCTCGGGGATCGGCTTGGCCGGGTTGTCGTACGCGCCCGACAGCAACGGCGTGTACGCCCAGACGTCCAGGTGCTCGACGGCAACCAGGTCGACGAGCTCGTCGTCGAGCCAGCCGAACCGGTGGTTGCCCGTGAGGGTGCCGGGCCGCGGCTGGAGGTAGCTGTAGGCGTGCTGGACCACGCTGAACGGCTCCCTGCCCTGCCCGACGGCGTGCCGGCGCGCCCGCTCGACGCGCCACGCCGGGTGGTTCGATGTACCGATCCGCGCCGCGACGCCGTCGGACACGAGGGCCGCGCAGGCGTCGGCGGTCTCCTCGACGGGGACGGAGCGGTCCTCCATGTGGGCCCAGGCCAGGTCGACGTGGTCGGTGCCGAGGCGGCGCAGGCTGCCCGTGATCTGCTCGCGGATCGCGGCGTGCGCGAGGCCCGTGCGGGAGGCGGGCCAGTGCGCGGCGTCGCGGGGCTCGGCACCGAACTTGGTGGAGAGCAGCACCCGGTCGCGCACACCGGGGCGGGCCGCGAACCAGCGGCCGAGCACCTCCTCGCTCTGGCCGCCGTAGCCGGACTCGCTCGCCCAGAACGCGTAGCAGTCGGCGGTGTCGATCCAGCGGCCGCCGGCGTCGACGAACCGGTCCAGGAGGTCGAACGCCGTGGTCTCGTCGACGGTGGTGCCGAACATCATGGCGCCGAGCACGAGGCGCTCGGCGGGGGTGGGTTGTGTGGTGGTCATGGGACCAGCGAAATCCCTGGAGCGCACTCCAGGTCAAGGGGAGGATCTGAGGATGATCACGTATTCGCCCGCGCAGGCCGCCGAGGTCTCCGGCTTCAGCATCGACACGCTGCGGTACTACGAGCGCGAGGGCATCCTGCGTCCCATCGCGCGGACGTCGGGCGGGCACCGCACGTACACCGAGGACGACCTGGGGTGGCTCGACCTGGTGCACTGCCTGCGCGACACCGGCATGCCGATCGCGGACCTCAGGCGGTACGCCGAGCTGTCGCTCGACGAGGCGACGCTGGCCGCGCGCGTCGCGCTGCTGGAGGAGCACGACCGGCGGGTGCAGGAGTCGATCGACACGCTCCGCGGCCAGCAGGAGCGCCTCCGGGAGAAGATCCGCTGGTACCGCGATCAGGGCGTGTGAGTCGACCACAGCAGTTGCTGCCAGTTCAGGCGCCACGGTGGCAGCAACCGCTGTGGTCAACGGGACTTGGAGCCGGGTAAGTCGGGGTGGACTTTTCTCTGATCCGACGGGGTCCGCTGGTAGGTTTTCCGGCATGACGTCACCAGCACCCGGCGTCGGCGAGGTCGCGCCAGCGGCCGTCGGCCCCGGTCCGGTCCCGTCAACCGATCCCGGGCCCGCAGCAGCCCCCACGCCGACCCCGGAGCTCCCGCCGGTCCCCGCGCC
>NZ_KI911744.1:4737-7510 GCF_000515355.1 Promicromonospora kroppenstedtii DSM 19349
GGGGGGTGCGACCACCCAGCGGGAGCCGGCGACGAGCCGCGGTCCCGCGAGCAGTTCGGCGCTCTCCCAGGCCTTGTCGACCACCGCGGGCACCGGCGCCTGCGGGTCGGTCCCCGCGGGCGGCTCGGTCGCCCCGGCAGGGACCACCCCGATCCCGATGCTCTCGGTGGCACCGGCTACCCAGACGGCAGCGGTCCACGGGTCGATCCCGGCCGTGTCGGCGTCGGCGTCCGCGCCCCGCACGACGACGAGGTCGAGGCCCCCGGCCTCGGCCTGGCGTGCGAGGTCGGCCGTCAAGGTGTCAACGTCTGCCGAGGGCTCCGGCATGATCCCCAGCGCGAGTTCCATCGTGCTTCGCTTCCTTCTCATTCGTCGTCCGGTGTCCCGGCCGCCTGGACGGCGGCCTCCCTCGTCGCGGTCCCGCTCGGGTCCGGCTCGCCGATCTCCGCGTCGACGAGCGGCTTGACCTTGGTGCCGAGCAGCTCGATCGCGTGCAGGTGCTCCGACTGCGACAAGCCGCCCCAGTCCATGTGGACGAACTGGCGCACGTGGCCCCACCGCTCGTGCAGCCGGACGATCCGCTCGGCGATCTCCTCCGGGGAACCCACCAGCAGCGCGCCGTCGGGCGCGGTCCCGGCGTCGTACGCCTCGCGGCCCGGCGCGCGGAACCCGCGCTGCTCACCCACGACCCGCATGAACTGGTGGTAGTGCGGCCACCACAGCTCCCGCGCCGCGTCGCCGTCGTCCGCGACGAAGCCGGGCGTACCGATCATCACGCGCGTCTGCTCAGGGGTGTTGCCGAGCTGACCCGCCGCGGCGCGGTAGAGGTCGGCGAGCGCGGCCGAGCGGAACGCGTTGCCGGCCAGCAGGCCGGTCGCCAGCGGCAGGCCGAGCTCGGCGGCGCGGACCGCGGACGACGGTGTGCCACCCACCCCGAGCCAGACCGGGAGCTGCCCGTGCTCCGCGCGCGGTGGCACGTACTCGCCGTTCAGGGCGGCCCGGGTCGTGCCGTGCCACGTCACCCGGGGCGAACGGTTGACCGCCAGCAGCAGTTCGAGCTTCTCGGCGAACAGCGTGTCGTAGTCCTCCAGCGCGTAGCCGAACAGGGGGAACGACTCGATCGAGGACCCTCGTCCGGCGATGATCTCCGCCCTGCCGTTCGACAGCGCGTCGACGGTCGCGAACTGCTCGTAGACCCGTACCGGGTCGTCCGTGCCGAGCACCGTCACCGCGCTGGAGAGCTTGATCCGCGACGTCTGCGCGGCGACGGCCGCGAGGATGGGCGCCGCCGCCGACGCCGGGAACTCCGGCGTGTGGTGCTCGCCGATGCCGAACCAGTCGAGCCCCACCTGCTCCGTCAGAACCGCCGCCTCCTCGATGTTGCGGATCGCCTGCGCCTCCGAGACCCGCTCGCCGGTCCCCGGGTGCGCGCTCGCGTCCCCGAACACCGCTACTCCCAGCTCCATGTCCTTGCTCCTCCGCCACTCGTCCGAGAAACGGACCACGGTCCGAATCTTGCCGTGGGATGTAACGGACCGTGGTCCGGATATGTTCCCGGGCGACGAGCGGTGGCTACGCTCGTGGGATGAGCGCACCGAGACCACCGGAGATCACGCTGGTGGGCCAGCCGCACAAGGAGCGATCCGACGCCGCGCGCAACCGCACCCGCCTGCTCGACGTCGCCGCGCGGCTGGTGGCCGAGCACGGCGCACAGAACGTCACGATGGACCAGATCGCGACAGAGGCAGGTGTGGGCAAGGGCACGGTCTTCCGTCGCTTCGGGGACCGCACGGGTCTCATGCGCGCCCTGCTCGACCACGCCGAGAGGGTGTTCCAGCAGGCATTCCTCACCGGCCCCGCGCCCCTGGGACCCGGCGCCTCCCCGGCCGACCGTCTGCGCGCCTTCGGTGCCGCGGCCATCGAGCACCGCCTCCGGTACCGCGACATGTACCTCGCCGCCGAGGAGCCGGCCGCCCAGCGCTACGCGAACGACCCGCCACGCGACCTGCTCGGGCGGCACATCGCGACGCTCCTCGCCGCGGCGGGCACCACGGGCGACCTCGAGGTGCTCACCGAGAGCCTGCTCGCCTACCTCGACATGCCCCTGCTGAACCACCTCGACACCCGGCGCGGGATGTCTGTCGAACGCATCGCGGCGGGATGGGTGGAGCTGGCAGAGCGGGTGATCGGGCCGGCTCCGCGCCTACCGGAAGTCCCGTGACCGCGCCGGAACCGTCAGCGTCAGCGGCGCGAGGTGCTCCGCCAGGAGGTTGACGGCGCGGACTCCGCCCGGCGACGCGTCGTCGTCGGCGTCCTGGGCCTCGATCCGGCCCCTGATCACCATGGCCTGCGCCGACCGCGCCACCTTCCGGAACCGCTGCCACAGCCCGACGGTGCAGATCACGTTGAGCAGCCCCGTCTCGTCCTCCAGGGACAGGAAGGTCACTCCCCCGGCCGTGCCCGGCCGCTGCCGGTGCGTCACCACCCCGCCGACGGCGACCCGGCGCCCCGCCTCGGTCCCCAGCGCCTGTGCCACGGTGAGCACGCCCGCCGCCTCCAGCCCCGGGCGCACGTGCTGCGTCGGGTAGGAGTCGGGGGTGACGCCCGTGGCCCACGCGTCGGCCTGGGCCAGCTCGGCCTCGCTCATCCCGGGCAGTGTCGGGGCGTCGACGCCGACGCTGACGCCGGGCAGCGTCGTCGGCCCTTCCTGGCCCAGCGCGCCCGCTGCCCACAGCCCCTCCCGGCGGTCGACGTCGAGCGGCTCCAGCGCCCC
>NZ_KI911744.1:7610-9983 GCF_000515355.1 Promicromonospora kroppenstedtii DSM 19349
CTCGGCCGACCGTAGTGCCGCGAGCGCCTGCGCGTGCTTGCTGCCCGCGTCGGCGGTACCGGCGTCGGCGGCGGTGGTGTCGCCCTTCGAGGAGATGGTTACGACGGTCATGTCCCTCCAGCGATGGTGCCTGCCGGCGGAGACCGGTGGTGGAGCACTCTACGAACACACGTTCGATAGAACACCAGTACACAACTCATGCCGCGCGCTGTCAAACCATCCGGTTCGCAACACTGCCCAGAGCGACGTCGGGCAGACGTCCAGGTAAAGCATGCCCAGACGGCAGGTGCTGGCAGGGCCGAATTTCGTTCAGCTGAGGCTCGGGTCTTCCGGCTGAGCCGAACAGTTCGGCCCTGCTGAACCAGGCGCGGCAGAAACCAGCGATCTTCAGCCCTGCTGAATTCTCCAGCTGGGCTGAATCACTAGGGGGCTGAGGTGAACGTTCTCCAGCAGAGCCGGCACCCTCTGGCTGACCACACATTGTCTGCCGGAGCCTCGCCCGACCAGCCCAGACAGCAGGCAAGCACCGCGGCCGGAACACGCCGAGGCCCGAACGCTCCCCGTACCCCCGTCGGTGCGGGGAAGCGCCCGGGCCGTACAGCACGCCCTACGAAAGGCTGGTCAGGTCTCCAGCACGTAGAGCGACAGCGTGTGCGCCACGAGAGCGGGCTTCTCGGCCCCCTCGATCTCGACGGTGACCTTGGAGGCGAGCCGCACACCGGCCGCCGTCGGCTCGGCCGAGAGGATCTCGGTGACGGCGCGCACCCGCGCCCCCGAGGGCACCGGGCTGAGGAACCGCAGCCGGTCCATGCCGTAGTTCATCACCATGGCGACGCCGCCCACCTGCACGAGCGAGGACGCCAGGTGCGGCAGCAGCGACAGCGTGAGGTACCCGTGCGCGATCGTGGAGCCGAACGGCCCGGCGGCCGCCCGCTCGGCGTCGAGGTGGATCCACTGGTGGTCCTCGGTCGCGTCGGCGAACGCGGCGATGCGCTCCTGCGTGACCTCGAACCACTCGCCCGTGGCGGTCCGGCCCACGGCCCCGGCGAGGTCCGCCGGTGAGGCGACGGCGATGACGCCGTCCCGGTCCGCGCTCATGCCTTGGGACCACCCGCCACGTACAGCACCTGGCCCGAGACGAAACCGGACTGCTCCGCGCAGAAGAACGACACGGCGTTCGCGATGTCCTCGGGCTGGCCCACGCGCCCCACGGGCACGTCCTTGGCGGCCACGCTCAGGTAGTCGGACAGCGACACCCCGATGCGCTCGGCGGTCTCGCGGATCATGTCGGTCTCGATCACGCCGGGCGCCACGGCGTTCGCGGTGACGCCGAACTTGCCGAGCTCGATCGCCAAGGTCTTGGTGAAGCCCTGCATGCCCGCCTTGGCGGCCGAGTAGTTGGCCTGGCCGCGGTTGCCGAGGGCGGAGGTCGAGGACAGGTTCACGATGCGGCCGTACTTCGCCTCCACCATGTGCGCCTGCACGGCCCGGGTCATCAGGAACGCGCCCCGCAGGTGCACGCCCAGCACGGCGTCCCAGTCACCCACGGACATCTTGAACAGCAGGTTGTCACGCAGGATGCCGGCGTTGTTCACCAGCACGGTGGGCGCGCCCAGCTCGGCGGTGACACGGGCCACGGCGGCAGCGACGGACTCCTCGTCGGCGACGTCGACGCCCACGGCGAGCGCGCGCCCGCCGTCGGCCACGATGGCCTCCGCGGTGTCCTTGGCCTGGTCCTGAAGGAGGTCCAGGACGGCGACGGCGAAGCCGTCCTGCGCGAGCCGACGGGCCGTGGCGGCACCGATGCCGCGGGCCGCTCCGGTGACGATGGCTGTACGAGTCATCAGGGGTTTCCTCTCGTTGCGTGAACTTCGGTGTGGACGTCGTCATGGGACGCCCAGGGTCAGAACATCTCAGAACATCACGAGCTGCCGCAGCGCCGCGCCGGAGGCGAGGCGGTCGAGCGCGACGGGCAGGTCGGGAAGGGTGATGCGGTCGGACACCAGCCGCTCCAGGGGCAGCCGCCCGGCCCGCCACAGCTCCACATAGCGCGGGATGTCGCGGCTCGGCACGGCCGAGCCGAGGTAGGAGCCCACCACGGTGCGGGCCTCGGCGGTCAGGCTGAGCGGGGAGACGCTCGCCCGCGCGTCGGGGTGCGGCAGGCCGACCGTGACGGTAATACCACCCGGGGTCGTCAGGGCGTAGGCGGTCTCGAAGGCACGGGCCGAGCCGGCGGCCTCGATCACCACAGGGGCGCGCAGCCCCTGGTCGGCGGCCTCCTGCGGCCCGACCGCGAGGGCCGCGCCGAGCTCCCGCGCCAGATCGAGCTTGGCGGGCACGGCGTCGACGCCCACGACCTCGTGCCCCAGCGCG
>NZ_KI911744.1:10083-11546 GCF_000515355.1 Promicromonospora kroppenstedtii DSM 19349
GCGCGCTCGCGCACCAGGTCCAGGGCGCGCTCGGCCGTGCCGAGCGCGCGCATGCAGTGGTGGATGCGGCCGGGTCCGAGCCGCGCCTGGGCCATGGCGAACCCCTCGCCCTCCCCGCCCAGCAGGGCGGACGCGGGCACGCGGACGTCGTCGAACACGATCTCGGCGTGGCCGCCGTGGTCGCGGTCGTCGTAGCCCAGCACGGTCAGGCCGCGCAGCACGGTGACGCCGGGGGTGTCGCGGGGCACGAGCACCATGGACTGCTGCCGGTGCCGGGGCGCGTCCGGGTCGGTCTTGCCCATGACCACCAGCAGCCCGCAGTCCGGGTTCATGGCGCCGGTGGCGAACCACTTGCGGCCCGTGACCACGTACTCGTCGCCGTCGCGCACGATGCGTGTGGCGATGTTCGTGGCGTCGGACGACGCGACGGCGGGCTCGGTCATGCAGAACGCCGACCGCAGAGCGGCCTCCAGCAGCGGGTCGAGCCAGCGTTCGCGCTGCTCGGGCGTGGCGAAGTGCGCGAGCAGCTCCATGTTGCCGGTGTCGGGCGCGGCGCAGTTCAGGGCGACGGGCGCGAGCCTCGGGCTGTACCCGGTCAGCTCGGCCACGGGGGCGTACTGCAGGTTGGTCAGGCCGCCGCCGCGTTCCGCTGCCGCGCCGCCGGAGCCAGCACCGCCCGGCGGCAGGAACAGGTTCCACAGCCCCCGCTCCTTCGCGGTGGCCTGCAGGTGCCGGACGACGGGCCGGAACGACCAGTCCTCGGGCGTGGCCGCGACCTGCGCGGCGAGCACGGGCTCGGCGGGCAGCACCTCGCCCACGAGGAAGTCCCGGACCCGGGCGGTGATGTCGCGCGTGGTCGCGTCGGGTGCGAAGTCCATCAGGCTCCTCCTGTCGCGCCGGCGCTGTCGCCGGGCGAGGCGCCGAGCCGGGCCAGCCCCTCGCGGGCCAGCGGCTCCACGAGGGCGCCGATCGTGTCGAACCCGGCACCGACGGTCTGGCCGCCGGTGTACCGGTAGTGGATGCCCTCGAGGATGACCGCGAGCTTGTAGCAGGCGAACGCCCGGTACCAGGCGAGGTCCGGCACGGCGATCCCGGCGCGGGCGGCGTAGGCGTCGATGACCTCGGCGAAGTCCGGGTAGCCGGCGCCGGGCACGATCGCCCCGGCGACGCCGACGACGCCGGCCTCCTGCGTCAGGTCGTGGATGTCCCAGTACATGCCGAGCATGCCCAGGTCGACGAGCGGGTCGCCGAGCGTTGCCATCTCCCAGTCCAGCACCGCGGTGACGTGCGGCGCCGCGGGCGGGCCGGCCACCAGCACGTTGTCGAGGCGGTAGTCGCCGTGCACGATGCCGGTGCGCGCCCCGTCGTCGGGCACCGTGGCGCCCAGCCGCTCCTGGAGGCCGTCCAGGAGCGGCTGGGGGCGCGAGCGCGACGCGTCGTACTGCCGTCGCCAGGTCGTGAGC
>NZ_KI911744.1:11646-13859 GCF_000515355.1 Promicromonospora kroppenstedtii DSM 19349
CGGCGGGCCGGCCGAAGTCGGCCAGCCCGACGGCCGCGGGGTCGGTGGCGTGCAGGTCGGCCAGTACCTCGGCCAGCTCGACGGACAGCGCGCCCAGGCCCGCGGGGGTCCAGGCGGCGTTGTGCTCGGGCCGGGCCAGGACGGCGCCGTCGACGTGCTCCATGACGAAGAACACGGTGCCCGTGACCTCTCCCGGCTCCGTGTCGTCCACCACCGCCACGGTGGGCGGCACCGGGATCGTCCCCGCCAGGGCGGTGATGACCCGGTGCTCCCGTCGCATGTCGTGCGCGGTGGACAGCACGTGCCCCAGCGGCGGGCGGCGCAGCACCAGCGGCCGGGCGGCGCCGTCCACCCGGTAGGTGAGGTTGCTGCGCCCGCCGGTGATCAGGGCCGCGGTCAGCCCGGGGCCCGGCCCGGCGAGCTCCGGATGCTCCCGGGCCAGCCAGGCGGCCAGGCCGGCGACGTCCAGGCCGGGAAGTTCGTGCGTCATGGTTCCCCTCTCGTGCGGTGGTTCTGACGGCACCCGGTCACTCGGTGAGCGGGATGCCCTCGTTCTCCAGCGGCACCTGCGTGGGCTCGGCCGGCACCGCGCCGACCTCGGTCACCTCGTAGGCGTCGTCGGTGAAGTCCTGCACGCCGTCGGTCACCACCGCGATGCGGACGGTGCGGTGCGCGAAGTGGTCGTCGGCGGAGTAGGTCAGCGGCGCGACGCCGTTGCCCACCAGGTCGCCGGACTCGA
The DNA here is from genome assembly GCF_000515355.1 of Promicromonospora kroppenstedtii DSM 19349. Lineage (GTDB taxonomy): Bacteria > Actinomycetota > Actinomycetes > Actinomycetales > Cellulomonadaceae > Promicromonospora > Promicromonospora kroppenstedtii. Next base: position 12,386 of record NZ_KI911744.1, read on the forward strand.
CCGCGGCCACGAGCGACTCCCGCGTCGGCTCCGGCCCGGCGGCGGCCAGCGCTTCGGCGAACTGGTAGCCCACGCTCATGCCGTAGGTGGTGTTGCCGGTGTAGGGCGCGCCGTCGTTGTACTCGTCGTTGATCCGGGAGAACAGCTCGTACCACTCGGACGACGGGCTGTTAGGCAGGTAGTTCACCGAGACGAGGCCCTCCAGCACCGGGGCGACGTCGTCGCCGAGGTACTCCACGAGCGTGGGGTGGTCGGCGCCCGAGGAGGACACGTGCCACCTCGGGAACCAGTCCATCTGCGCGGCGGTGCCCACCGCGAGGGCGGTGAAGCCGTTGATGGTGCCCAGGACGTTGTGCGTGCAGCCCGCCTCCTTCATGGCCCCGATCTGCGCGGTCACGTCCTGGTCGGCCGTCGAGTAGACCTGGTGGGTGGCCACCTCGCCCTCCCCCAGTGCCAGCTCGACGCCCTGGAGGATGCCCTCGCCGAAGTCGTCGTCCTGCCCCAGCACGCAGACGACGGCGTCCGGCTCGGTGTCCAGCGCGTACTGCGCCAGCGCCGCGCCCTCGGTCACGTAGTCCGCGTTGAACCCGAAGGTGTACGGGTACTCCTGAGGCTGGTCCCACGTCAAGGATCCGGAGGCGACGAACAGGTCGGGCACCCCGTTCTGGTCCAGGTAGTCGAGCACGCTGGAGTGCGTGGGCGTGCCCAGGCCGCCCACGACGGCGAAGACCTGGTCCTCCTGGACCAGCTCGCGCACCACGGTCTGCGTGTTGGCCGGGTTGTAGCCGTCGTCCTTGACGACGTACTCGATCTGGCGGCCGTGGATGCCGCCGTTCGCGTTGACGTACTCGAAGTAGGCCGAGGTGGCCGCCGAGATCGACGCGAACCCGGCCGCGGCCGGGCCCGTCAGGGGCTGGTGGGTGCCGATGACCACCGTGTCCTCGGTGACGCCGGGTACCTCGGCGGCCGCCGGCGTCGAGCAGCCGGACAGCGCCGTCGCGGCGGTCAGCCCGAGGACGGCGGCCGTGCCCACGGAGCGGGGGCTGGACAGGGAAGCAGTGCGCATTTCCGTTCACCTCACTGTGTTGGAAAGGACGTGCTGGGACGGGGCTTGCGATCAGGGAGCAGCCGGGCGAGCCCGCCCGGCCAGAGCACGGTCACGACGATGACGACGACGCCGAACAGGGCGATCTCGAGGTTGCCCTGCAGCCGGTGGCCGAGGTCGGCGGGCAGCCCGGCGGTCGCCTGGTCGACCACCCACGGCAGCAGGGTCACGAGCACCGCGCCGATCGCGGCGCCACCCAGCGAGCCGAGCCCGCCCACGACGGCGGCGACCACGAGCAGCAGCGAGAACCCGAGCCCGTACGCGCCGGGGCTGACCTGCTGGGTGACGATCGCGAGCACCACGCCGCCCAGGCCCGCGGCCAGCGAGCTGAGCGCGAACGCCCCGGCCTTGACCCGCCCGGGGTCGACG
>NZ_KI911744.1:13959-16360 GCF_000515355.1 Promicromonospora kroppenstedtii DSM 19349
GATCGCGAGGCCGATCCCCCGGCTCGCGCCCGTCACGAGCGCGACCCGGCCGTCGAACCTGCGCCCGGGGGCGACGTCGTCGTCTGCCACGCGTACCTCCACACCATCGACATACCGTCTGGTCGGTTTGCATGGGGACCGTAGCACGCCCGCACAGCTCGGCGATAGAGTGCTGAGCGGAAACAGATGTCCCGTATGCATCATTCTGCATTGTGTTGCACGGCAGCCCCGGGTAGCGGTTGGATGGCCTGATGACGACCACGACGTCGAGCATCGCGACGGTCGGGCTCGACGCGGCGCCGAGCCGCCTGTCCGCCCGGCTGGCCACGCACCCCGAGGCGCAGCACGTGCTCGACCTGGCGCGGGACACCTTCATCGAGGGCTACCGCATCGACATGGGCCCCCTGGCCACGCAGCTCGGCGTCGACCGGACGTCGGTGTTCCGCTGGGTCGGCAACCGCGACGCCCTGCTGTCCGAGGTGCTGTGGTCGCTCGCCGTGCCCACGCTGGTGCAGGCCGAGCACGCCAACGAGCACCTGACCGGCGCCGAGCGGCTCGCCGGGCTGCTGACGACGTTCGCACGCGACCTGATCGTGGCCGACTACTTCCGCGCGTTCCTGCGCCGCGAGCCGGCCCGCTCGCTGCGTCTGCTCACCACCGCGGACAGCCCCATCCAGCGCCGGTTCGTCGCCACCGTCGAGTGGCTGGTGGTCCGCGACCTGGGCACCGAGCCCTTCGGCGGCACCATCACCCCGGAGGAGCTCGCGTACCTGCTGGTGCGGGTCTCGGAGTCGCTCACCTACGCCGACCTCATCACCGGCGACGAGCCCAGCCCGGCGCGCGCCCGCACGGCGTTCCGCCACCTGCTCAGGGTGACCTGACAGAGTGAACCCCATGGATTTCACACGTCCCTACCCGCCGGACCCCTACTCGCTGCTGCCCGCGCCCGCGGTGTTCTCGGTCAAGAGCAGCGACCTGACCGACGGCGAGCGCATGCCGGACGCCCACGCAGCGCACGACCGAAACATCTCGCCCGCGCTGGAGTGGAGCGGCTTTCCCACGGAAACCCGGTCGTTCGTCGTGACCTGCTACGACCCCGACGCGCCGACGCCGATGGGCTACCACCACTGGACCGTCGCCGACCTGCCGGCCGACGTCACGTCGCTGGAGACCGGAGCGGGCGCCCCCGACGGCTCGGGCCTGCCCGCCGGGGCGTTCCAGACCCACAGCGACGGCCACACCCCGGGGTTCGAGGGCGCCGGCCCGCCGCCCGGCGACCACCCGCACCGCTACATCTTCGCCGTGCACGCGCTCGACGTGGCCCCGGGCGAGCTCGGCCTGGGTCCGGACAACACCAACGCGCAGGTGGCGTTCAACATCTACTTCCACCTGCTCGGCCGTGCCACGCTGACGGCGACGTACAGCCGATGAGCGGCAACGCCGCCCTGCCGACCCTGGGGGACCTGGCCTGGGTCCCCGCGCTGGAGCACCCGGAGCTGCTCGCCGAGCCCGTGCTCGCGGCACTGACCGCCTGGGCCGGGACGGACCCGCGGGTCGCCGGGCAGGTCGCCGTCACCGAGATCGACCCGGACCACGCCGACACCGCCACGCTCAACGAGCTGCACGGCCTGCCGCCCGAGGCCTCGGCCAACTGCGTGCTGGTGGCCGGCAAGCGGGCCGAGGAGGAGCGCATCGCGGCGTGCGTGGTGCCCGCCAGCACGTTCGCCGACGTCAACAAGCGCGTGCGCAAGCTGCTCGACGTCCGCAAGGCGTCGTTCCTGCCGACCGAGCGCGCGGTGGCCGACTCCGGCATGGAGTACGGCGGCATCACACCGGTCGGCCTGCCCGAGGACTACCGCGTGCTGGTGGACTCCCGGTTCACGCAGGACGGCACCATGGCGCTGATGGGGTCGGGCGTGCGGCGCTCCAAGCTGCTCATGCCGGGCCCGTTGCTCTGCGCCGTGCCGGGCGTCGAGGTGATCGAGGAGCTGGGCGTCAGCCGCTGAACGACGAAGCGCGTCGGCCCCGGCAGGGTCGACGCGCTTCGCGAGGCGGTGGGCGCCCAGGTCAGCTCTCCGCGCGGCCCTTGCGCCAGTAACCCATGAACGCGACGGACTTGCGGTCCACCTGGCACTCGTTCACCAGGTAGCGGCGCAGCGTCTTGATGACGCCGGCCTCGCCGGCGAGCCACGCGTACAGCACGGTGTCCTGCGCCAGGGGGCGGCCCGACTCGTCGATCGGCACCTCCCACAGGATGCCGGTGTCGATGTCGACGTCTTCCGCCTCGCCCGACAGGTCAACCCCGGCGGCGGTCAGCGCCGGCGCGGTGTCCGACGACGGGCGCACGCCCATGGCGAGCAGCCGGTCGGCGGCGGCCTGGACGGCCGGGACCAGCACGTCG
>NZ_KI911744.1:16460-17644 GCF_000515355.1 Promicromonospora kroppenstedtii DSM 19349
AGGCCGGCCCGCCGGTGCAGCCCGAACCACGCCGTCTGGTACGCGATCGTCAGCGCGGCGGCCTGGGCGTCGTCCAGGGCCGCCGGCGCCGGGTGCACCGCCTGCACCGGCACCGTCGCGTACTGCGCCAGCACCCCGATCTTCGAGCCGACGACGCGGTCGCCCACCCGCACGCGCTCCCCCTCGGTCACGCCGGGACCGAGCGCGACGACGTCGCCGCACAGCTCGATGCCGGGGACGAACGGCACCTCGGGCCGCTCCTGGTACTCGCCGCGGGCCAGCAGCACGTCGGGGAAGTTCACGGCGACGGCCCGCACGCGGACCAGCACCTCGCCCGGTCCGGGCTCGGGCACCGGGACGTCGTGCAGCTCCAGCACCCGCTCGGGCTCCCCGTGGGAGACCACGTGCCACGCTTTCGTCGCCGTGGGTAGGTTCACTTCTTCTTCCCTCCTGATGGTTCGGCGCGGATGCCGCGCAGGAACAGCTCGGTGAGCTGCTCGGCCAGCTCGGCGGTGGTCTCGGGCCCGGCGGGCGAGTACCACTGGGGCAGGTAGTGCACGTCCGAGAAGAAGTGCGCGATGAGCACCGCAGGGGGTACGTCGTCGCGGAACACGCCCTCCTTGATGCCGCGCTCCAGCAGGGCCTGGAAGTCGTCGTGGTAGGCCCGGCGGCGGCGCTTGACCTCCGCCTGCCGCTCCGGCGCGAGCATGTGCTGGCTGCGCGTGTACACGGTGCCCTCGGCCAGCAGCTCGATCGACGTGGTCACCACGTCCTCGCACACGGCCCGCAGCACCTGCTCGACGTCGTCGCCGCGCTCGTCCCCCGCCGCCACGAGCTGGTCGAGGCGCGCCTTCTGGAGCGACAGCATGCGCTCGTAGATCGCGAACAGCAGGTCGTCCTTGGACGCGAAGTAGTGGTACATCGCCCCCTTGGTGACGCCCGCCGCCGCGACGATCTCCTGGACGCTCGTGGTGGCGTAGCCCTGGGTGGCGAACAGGTCGAGGGCGGCCCGCAGTACCTGGTCGTGGACGTTCGTGGTGCGCATGGCCACATCCTTCACCGTCCCCGCCGCGACGGCCGCGCGGCTCACCAGGCCGCCCGCACGCTCGCCCCGCCGTCGACCAGGAGGGTCTGCCCGGTGACCCAGGCGGCGTCGTCGGACAGGAGAAAGGCGGCGGGGCCCG
>NZ_KI911744.1:17744-17848 GCF_000515355.1 Promicromonospora kroppenstedtii DSM 19349
GCCGTCGGCGGCGAGCCGCTCCAGCTCGGCGTGCGCGGCGTCCACCAGGTCGGGACGGCGCTGCTGGTAGAGGGCCCAGTGCAGGCCGAGCACCGAGTAGTTCT
>NZ_KI911744.1:17948-18465 GCF_000515355.1 Promicromonospora kroppenstedtii DSM 19349
GCCACGTCGTCCGGCTCCCCGAGCCGCCGCAGCGGGGTACGCGCGGGGCGGCCTCCTCCTCGCGGCCCTCGTACAGGGCGCGCGCCAGCCTCGTGCGCACGACGGCGGGCGCGAGCGCGTTGACGCGCGTGGCCGGGGCGAGCTCGTCGGCGAGCTGGACCGTCAGGTTGATCAGGGCGGCCTTGGAGACGCCGTAGAAGCCGATGTTCGACGCCGACGTCGTGCCCGCCAGCGACGCCATGTTCACGACCGAGCGCAGCCCGGTGGGCGTGGCGCCCGCGGCAGCGACCGCCTCGCGGGTCCACTCCAGCGCGGCGATCACGTTCACCTCGAGGATCTTGCGGGCCACACCCGTCTCCACCTGCGCCAGCGGCCCGTAGGCAGGGTTGATCCCGGCGTTGTTCACCAGGTGGTCCAGCCGCCCGAACCGCTCCACGGCGCGGGCGATCGCGGCGGCACGGTGCGCGGCGTCGTCCGCCTTGCCCGCGACGCCCAGCGCACGGTCCGGGCCGAGCCC
>NZ_KI911744.1:18565-50462 GCF_000515355.1 Promicromonospora kroppenstedtii DSM 19349
CCAGCACGTCGCCGTGCTCGCGGCCGTCGCGGGCCAGCCAGTGCACGCGCACGCCGTCGGGCGCGCCGAGCTGCCAGCCGTCCTCGGGGTGCGGCACCTCCAGGAAGACCTCGCCCACGGCGTCCGCGGGCAGGGACTCACAGATCGCGGCGATGGCGGGCACCGCGGTCTCGTCGCCGGCCAGCAGCAGCGCGTGGCTGGACGTCGGCGGCGCGAACTCGACGCCCCCGTGGATGCCGTCGTACTCGGCGTTGGGGCCCATGATGACCAGCGGGTCGCCGGCGGCCGCGTTGAGCGCCCAGCGCGACGCCGGCCCGGTGTCACCGTGCATGACGACGTCGACGTCGACCTCGCGCAGGTCCTGGCGCACCGTGCGGACCGTGTAGGTGCGCATCGGGTTGCGGTGCTCGTCGGGGAGCATGCGCCAGGCGGCGTACCAGTCGGGGTCGTCGCGGCGCAGCGCGTCCCAGCCGCCCTGGGGCGACGGGAGCAGCAGCTTGATGCGCTGGTCGCGGCCGTTGTCCGCGAACTTGTCCAGGTCCGGCCCCGTGAAGGTGAAGCGAACGAAGGACGGGCACAGGCGCGTCACGCGCGCGACCTGGACATCGAACATTCGCGAGGGCTTGACGTCGAGCCCCTCGGTCTTGGTGGTCACGACGGTGAGCCTAACCTAACTTTGCCGGGCCTGTTCCACCCCTTCCGGAACGCGGGACGGGGCGTGCGTCACACCGCCGACGGGGCTGGGCAGGCAGGAGGACACGACGGGAGGCGACGTGTCCGGGCACGAGAAGATCACCCCCTCGCCCGGAAAATTCGCCCTGCACAAACGGTGCATGTCATCGCATAGACGGGCTAACTTGGCGACGATCCGCACCGCTTCGACGTCCCCCCGGTCAGCGAATGGATCATCACCCCAGACACCCCTGCATTCGCTGGAGAACGACATCATGATCGACCATTTCGCGCTCGGCTGGGTCACACCCATCCTCTCGTTCCTGCTCTCGTGCGCCGGCTGCGCCGTCGGCCTGACCTGCACCGCCCGCGCGCGCGTCGCCCAGGGCTTCGCCAGCAAGGTGTGGCTCGGGCTCGGCGCGATCTCCATCGGCGGCACCGGCATCTGGACCATGCACTTCGTGGCCATGCTCGGGTTCTACGTGCGCGGCACCGAGACCCGGTTCGACGTACCCCTGACGTTCGCCAGCGGCCTGCTCGCCATCGTCGTCGTGGGCCTCGGCCTGTTCATCGTGCGCGCCGCCGGCGTCGGGCCGATCGCGCTGCTGGCCGGCGGCCTGGTCACCGGGCTCGGCATCGCCGCCATGCACTACCTCGGCATGCGCGCCCTGCACGTGGGCGTCGAGATCACCTACGACACGCTCACCGTCGTGCTCTCCGTGATCATCGCGGTCGTCGCGGCGACCGCGGCGCTCTGGCTCTCCGCCAAGGTGCACACCGTCGCGGCAGGCGCCATCGCCACGGTCATCATGGGCATCGCCGTATCCGGCATGCACTACACGGGCATGGCGGCGATGCGCGCGGAGGAGACGGAGGCGATCGTCCAGGTCACCTCGGGCATCGGGGTGGGCGCTCTGCTCGGACCGCTCATCATCGGCGTCACGATCAGCACGATCATGATGCTCCTGGTGGTGGGGCTCGCGCCCAGCCCCCAGGAGATGGAGGCCCAGGAGAAGTTCAAGGGCTGGCAGGGCCGGCAGGACGAGCTCCAGCGCGAGAACGCGGCGGCCCGGCGGTCCCAGCTGCTGTGACGCGGCGCCTGACGCCGGTGTGGCCCCGTTCGTTTCGGAGCGCTCCGCTCCGGCGTCAGACCCGCGTGGCCCAGAACGCGACGGCGGACGCCGCGGCGACGTTGAGCGAGTCGACGTCGCCCGCCATCGGGATGCGCACCACCAGGTCGGCGGCCTCGACCGCGCCCCTGGTCAGGCCGTCCCCCTCGGTGCCGAGCACCAGGGCGAGCTTCTCCGGCGGGCTCGCCACGAGCTCGTCGAGCGTGATCGAGTCGTCGGTCAGCGCGAGCGCCGCGACCGTGAACCCGTCCTCCTGCAGCCCGTGCAGCCCCGCGGGCCACTCCTCGACCCGGGTCCACGGCACCTGGAACACGGTGCCCATCGACACGCGCACCGACCGCCGGTAGAGCGGGTCGGAGCAGCGCGGCGAGACGAGCACGGCGTCCACGCCGAGGGCCGCGGCGCTCCGGAAGGCGGCACCCACGTTGAGAACGGTCACAATACGCGCGGGGCCGCATGAGAGGCGCGGCACCTATGTTGACGCGAGTGTGCCGGGCAGGCGGAGACTCGCCTTTCTCTGGGCTTCTAGGGCGACGGCGTCCGTGGGTATGCGCGCGCCGGCTCCACTGCGTTCGAGAAAACCTCTGCAAAAGGCTCCCTTGGTCCTGTCGATGTCGTCGCCGACGCGTATCGTCCAGCCCGGGAATGGATGTTCGTCATGGAGGCTGCGGTCACGGTGACGCTCATCGGCTTGGTGCGGGTCACCGGCGATGCCCGGGACGTCGAACGGCAGCACGAGCTGCTGGGCCCGATCTGCGCACGCGTCTTCGAGGAGAAGGTGAGCCGACGGCGCCTGATCAAGAACCGCCCACAGCTCCTGGCCGCACTGGACCATCTGCGACCAGGCGACATGCTCGTGGTCACGACGGCCAAGCATCTCGCCCAGAGCATGCTGGAGGGCCTGGACGTGCTGAACGACCTGATCGAGCAGGGAGTGGCCGTCAAGATCCTCGAAGGCATGGCGGCCGGCGATCACACGGAACGATCGCTCTTCCTGGACCAGGGCCGAGACATCGCCGAACTGCGTCGCAGGCTCCTCAGCCGGAGGATCAAGGCCGGTCTGCAAGCGGCACGCGAACGCGGTGATGTTGGCGGCCGACCGACAGTGGTCAACGACGACAGGCACGCCGGAATCCTGTCGCTTCGCAAGCAGGGCGAGCCGATCCGCGCCATCGCGCGATCTATCGGTGTCTCGGTCGGCACGGTGCACAACGTCCTCGCCACGGAATGCAGACAGGGCGAGCCCTCTCGTGTCGACGACGCAGCCCTGTCGGCCGGCGCGGGATAGCTAGGTCGCCGCCGACGTCGCCGAGCACGCCGAACCGAGGCACTATCGCGTTGCGCGAGAGCCCGGCCAGGTTATTGCGACGACGATCATGCGCGCGGCAATCGCCGCGCGCATGTCACCGGCCGCGAAGCGGGCCCGCACGCGATCGGGGTGCCAGAGAGGTAGCAATCGAGCCCGCCCACAGCCTGGCCCCGACGACGAACATCCCTACACCTACGCCGCCTGAGCCCGGCACGGCATGATCACCACGGGAGGTCCACGCCCTCCCAGAGCGTGAAGGTGCCGCTCGGTCCGTCCGGCCCGAGCCGGGCGACGCGCACCACCTCGCGGCAAGCGTCCTCGACCGACTCCGTGCCCTGGAACTTGACCAGGGCGGTGTTCGCGAACCCCGGCGAGACGAGGTTGACCTTGATGTCGGTCGACTCCAGCTCGATCATCATGGACAGCGTCACGGCGTTGAGCGCGGACTTGGACGCCGAATAGACCGGCTCGAAGGTCTTGTGGAACGGGAAGGCCGGATCGGCCATCGTCGTGAGCGAGCCCTGAGCGCTCGTCACGTTCACGATCCGCGCGTCCGCCGACTCGCGCAGCAACGGCAGCATGGCCTGGTACACCGCCAGGACGCCGAGCACGTTCACCTCCCAGACCGCCCGCACCTCGTCGAGGGAGACGACGCTCGGCTGTGCGAGCGCGCGCAGATCCTCCATGTCCTGGACGTCGGTGCGGACGGTGGAGATGGCGGCGTTGTTGACGAGCAGGTCGAGCCGGCCAGCCTCCTGCCGGATCTGGTCGGCGGCGCGCTTGATCGAGGCGGCGTCGGTCACGTCGAGCTGGAGCGCGACGGCGCCGTCGCCGATCTCGGCGGCCGCCTTCTCCCCACGGCCGAGGTCGCGGGAACCGACGAACACGGTGACCCCGTCGGAGACCAACTCCTTCGCGACCTGCTTGCCCATGCCCTGGTTGGCTCCGGTGACGAGTGCGATGCGATGCGTGGGCACGAGGCCTCTCCTTTGTCTTATGCGGCTTGTCAGATGACGACTCTGCGTGACCTCGCGGCAGCCGGGAAGACCCGCTCGAACGTGGTACCGCCAAGACCACCCGACGAGCGCGACGGCATACTGGGATCATGCCGACAGGGATCAGGACGGACTTCGGGGCGTACCTGCGGGACCGGCGAGCCATGGTGACGGCCCCCGGGCAGCCGGCCGAAAGGCGGGCGTCACGACGACGCGTGCCCGGCCTGCGCCGGCAGGAGCTCGCCGAGGCCGCCGGCATCTCGGTCGAGTACTACATCCGCCTCGAACAGGGACGGGCGCCGCGCCCGTCGCGGGAGGTGCTCACCGCGCTGGCCCGGGCCACCGGCCTCACGACGGCCGAGCGAGACCACCTGTTCCGCCTCGCCGGCGAGCTGCCGCCCGAGCCGTCGGCCCCCGACAGCATGGTCCGACCCGGGCTCCTCCGCCTCCTGGACGGCCTCGACGACACCGTCCCCGTGACCGTCCACGACGGCAAGCTGGACGTCATCGCGCGCAACGCCGCCGCGACCGAGCTGCTCGGACCGATCACTGGCACGGGCCGGTACCGGCGCAACATCGTGCAGCACGGCTTCACAGCCGCCGCACATCGCGCGCTCGGGGCCGAGGGAGCCCACCGGTACGCCCGGTGGGCCACCGCCGAGCTCCGTTCGGCGATCGGCCGGTACCCCGACGACGACCACCTCCGGTCCCTCGTCCAAGAGCTCGGGGCGAACAGCGCGACCTTCCGGGACCACTGGTCGCAGGGCGAGGTCTCCCTCGGGCGGTCCGGCGAGAAGCACGTGCACCACCCGACCCGAGGCTGGCTGGCTTTCCAGAGCGAGATGCTGCACGACGCCGAGCGCGACCACTGGGTAGTGATCTACGCGCCGATCGTGTAAGCCGGAACATGTCGCGGTCAGACTGTCGACAGCGCCTTGCACGCCTTGACGAATTCCGGTGGGCGGCGCCGGCCTGTCAGTCCGTCGTACCGCCCGCGGCTTGCTGGGAAGACGCGGCCAGTATGCCGCGGGGTGTCGCTTCACCGGCCAGATAGCTGTCGAGGGTCTGCCGGCGTTGTGCCAGGCGCTGCTCCTGCCGGGCAAGTTCCTCACGAACCTCGCGGACCCGCGTGAGAAGTGCTGAGCAGTCCGCTTCCGCGTGTGTGTGTCCCGCCAGCGGAAGGCTGTCGCGGATGACCTGGGAGGACAGGCCCGCGCTGAACAGGTCTTGGATGAAGGCGACTTGCTCTACCGCGTCCGGCTCGTACTCCCGGTAGGTGTTGGCCCTCCGGCGGCTTCGCAGCAAGCCCTGTTGCTCGTAGTAGCGCAGGGAGCGACTGCTTACACCCGTGGCCGCGCTGAGTTCCCCGATCCGCACCGCGCTTCTCCGAACATCTCTGATGTTGACCTTGACACTGGTGTCACAGTTTAGCGTTCGGGACATGGCGACCGCACCGCGGACAAGGGGCCAGACCGCGGTCGTGGCCGGCGCCCACTTACCTTCTTCGAGAAACAGGAACAGCATGCCCGAGCCAATCATGACGACAGCCCACGAGTCGGGCGGCCTGCGCGGTCGCCGCGTTCTTGTCACCGGCGGCAGCAAAGGAGTTGGGCGCGCAGTCGCGTCCCGGCTCGCAGCCGCCGGCGCGACGGTCGTCGCGGCAGCCAGAAAAGATCCCGGGAACCTGCCGCCCGCAGTGCATTTCGTCTCAGCCGACCTCAGTACAGCAGACGGCTGCGCCGAGCTTGCTACCGCCGCAACCGATCTGCTCGGCGGGATCGACGTACTGATCAACAACGTCGGTGCCGGTACCCCACCACCTGACGGGCTGCTGTCGGCATCGGACGACATCTGGGAGCGGACGATCCAGCTGAACCTGCTGGCTTCGGTCCGCCTGGACCGCGCGGTGATCCCCGAGATGATCGCACGAGGCAGCGGCGCGATCATCCACGTCACGTCGGTGGGCGCCTACTTCCCGGTCGGCCCCGACGCCCCCTATGAGGCGGCGAAGGCGGCGCTGTCGACCTACAGCAAAGCACTGGCCAATGAGTTCTCCGGGCGCGGTGTCCGCGTCAACAGGATCTCCCCCGGGCTGATCGCCAATGACTCGGTCTCCGCGCTGCTCGCACGATCTACGCACGGCGCCCCCGACGATCCCGGTGCGCAGATTCTCGAAGAATGGGTCCGCGGCATCCCGCTGGGACGCCCAGGGCAACCTGCCGAGGTCGCCGACCTCATCTCTTTCCTGGTCTCCGACCAAGCCGCCTGGATCACCGGGTCGGATTTCCGTATCGACGGCGGCTCATTTCAGGCTGTGTGACCGATGGCACCATGCTCGTCATCTGCCACGCCCGGCCTGCCTGAGACAGCAGCACCCAGCGGCTGCCATGTCACGGCCGTCACTCGCGGAATACTTCCGCCAGGTGGCAGGCGTGCTGCCACTCGCCTACCTCACTCGGTAGCGGATGATGCTCGCCCAGTCGGCACTGCGCAACTGCGCGACCCAGGTCACGTGCTCGCCGCGCGGCTGAGCTACGGGTCCGGGGGCCGGGATGTCCGCGCTGAGCTACTCGCGCCTGCTCAGCTCAGCGGTCCGGACGATCTGGGCGACGTCACCGGCCATCGGAGCATTCGCGACGTGCCTTTTTGCCAAGATCGCCGTCCGCGGGCTGCTCGGGGAGTTCATATCGACCGAGCTGGACGGGCCGTCGTGGTAGCGGGACGGGGTGATGGTCCACGGCCTGGAGAGCCTACTGGCCACGGTGAGCTGAACTCGTAGCTTCAGATGCCCGCCTGACCAGGCGCACGGACGCGGCTGACCAGGTCAGAGACCTGGTCAGCCGCGTCCGATCTCCGACTCAGTCGCCGGTCTGGCGGCCCTCGACTGGTTCGCCAACGAGGTAAGCACCGATGGTCGTCTCGTGGACCGAACCCTGCGGGTTCGACGCCTCGACGTCGAGCGAGATCTGCTCGGTGCCTGGCGGCGCCGCGATGGTGACCACGAAGGTGCCGTTGCCCTTCGGCCTGGCCTCGGCGCGGCGCCAGGTCGCGCCGTCGTCGGCCGACCAGCGGATCCGGGCCGACGTCGCTGCCGGGCCGTCCCCGCCGTCGGGCACGCTCGCGTTGACGGTGAGCTTGGTCCTACGCGGCGCCGTCCCGTCCAGGGCGAGCCCCTCGACGTCGTAGTCGACGTCGAGCAGCGGGAGCAGGGAATCGACCTCGCCCGCGGGGCCGGCGGTGAACTCCCAGGCGCCGGTCACCCGCGGGCCGGTGGGCCAGCCGTCGTCCCGGGTGCCCGAGTACTCGAGGCGGAACGGCGTCGGCTCCTGCGGCATGGGGACGAACATCTGCACGTCCTGGGTGTCGGTGACCAGCCTCCCGTCCTGCCACAGTCGAAGTTGGTGGTCAGCGCCCCACAGGCTGTTCGAGTGCTCGTCTCCGTCGGTCCAGCCGGAGACAGTGACCAGGAGGTCTTCCACGATGTCCCTGACCTGCGCGGTGCTGGAGTGGACGGCGCCGCCGTAGACGGTCGCGGACCGGCTACCCGCCGCGTAGGAGCCCAGCCTGGACTCGTACCCGCCGTAGTCGACGATGTCACCATCGTCCGTCTCGGCGAAGTAGCCCACGTCCTTGACCCACTCGATATCTCCCGCGAGCACGTACTCGGTCCGGGTCGTGCTCGGGGCGACCACTCTGCCGAGCCCGAAGCTGGCGTTGAACCCTGGCAGGTTCGCGGACCAGGACGTCGATACCGAGGCGCCCTCCGGCGCATGAGCGTAGCCGGTGGTGATGGTCGCCAGCTCTTCACCGCGTACCTCGAACGCGACGTCGGTGACCGCGAGCTGCTGGAAGGCAAGATCGTAGGTGTAGGCGGGTTCGTTCCCCGATTCGACGGGCTCCTGCAGCGCAAAGAGGTTCATCAGCCTGACCTCGCCGGTCGTGGCCGGTCCCGTGCCGACGAAGTACAGCTTCGTGTCGCCGGACACCGAGAAGTCGCGGGGGTAGATGCTGCTGTATCCGTGCTCGTCGTGCATCAGGTAACTGAAAGCGGTCCGGACCGCCTCCGCCGGTTTCGGCGTGCTGGCCGACGCCGGCATCCCACCCTCGGCACTCAGGGTGACGGTGGTGTCCTCCGTGACCCGGACGTCGGGGTCTGCGACACCGGTGACGGCGTCGAACCGCCACGCGTCGTAGTCGCCCTCGCTCAGCGCGCCGGTGACGCCGTAGGTCCCCGTGGGGACTCGCACCGTGATCTCGCCGTCGAAGAAGTCGAGGGACTCGCCGTACCGCGTACGGTCGTCAAGATTCATCAGGGCGAGCGAGGACCAGCCGGCCAGGGGCTCGCCGTCCCGGCCGACCGTCCGGATCGTCAGGTCGAACCGCTCGAGCAGCTTCTCGTATCCGAGCGCGGTGCGTACCGTCTCGCCGTCGGACGCCCCGCCGACGACCGTCGCGGTGACCGCCCCGGAATACCGGCCCAGCGCCCCGACCGAGGTGTCGAGGGTGACGTCCACCGAGGCAGTGCCGCCTGCCGGGACGGTCAGCGACTCGGTGCCGAGGGTGGCCGCGCCGTCCACCGGCGCGCCGTCCGGCCCCCGGAAGTCCATGGCGAGGGCAAGCTCGATGTCTTGGCCGGACGGGTTGGTGTAGGTCAGCGACTTGGTGACCGACTCGTCGCTGCCTCTCTCCACCGCTCCGAAGGACAGCGAGGCCGGCTGCGCGGTGACTGGGAGGTCGAGCGCGCCGGGGATCCAGACCCGGCCCGCACCCTCGTCCCAGACCGTCGTGCCTGTCGGCGCCGGCTGGGCCGAGCCCATCAGGTGTGCCTTGAGTTCTTCGGCGCCCCACTCGGGGTGCGCGCTCTTCAGCACGGCGGCCGCCCCGGCCACGTGCGGAGCCGCCATCGAGGTGCCGTGCTCCGAGGTGTACCACTCGTCGATTGCCGAACCCATGTTCGTGCCGGCGGCCCGTGCCGCGACGACGCCCACGCCGGGCGCGGTCACGTCCGGCTTGATCGCGCCGTCGCCCACCCGCGGGCCCCTGCTGGAGAAAACTGCCGTCGCGTCGTTCTCATCGACCGCGCCGACGCTGAGGGCGGCGTCCGCGGTACCGGGAGACCTGACTGAGCCGTGGTCGTGGTAGTTGCCCGCAGCGGCGACGAACAGCGTGTCGTACTGCGCGGTCAGCTCGTTCACGGCGGTGGCGACCGGGTCGGTGCCGTCGGTCACGCCGACGCTGAGGCTCATGTTGACGATGTCCGCGCCTTCTGCGGCGGCCCACTCCATGCCGGCGATGACGGTGGACTCGAAGTCGACGCCGCTGCCCCCGCCCAGAACACGTCCGGCCAGCAGTTCCGCGCCTGGCGCGACGCCGCGGTTCACACCACCGGACGCCTCGCCCGAACCGGCCACGATCGACGCAACGTGAGTTCCGTGCCCGGAGGGGTCTGTGACGTCACCGGACCCGGTGAAGTCCCGGCTGGCGACGATCGACTGGTCGAGGTCGGGGTGGGTCGGGTCGACGCCTGAGTCCAGCACGGCGACCGTGACGCCCTCGCCGGTGTACCCGGCGTCCCAGGCGGGCGGAGCGCCGATCTGCGGCATCGAGTCGGCGTCCGTCGGTTCCACCGGCTCGTCCAGGTACACGTGCGCGATGTCGTCGGCTGCCCTCTCGACGGAGGCCGGGAGGCGGTCCGCGGCGGCGCGAGCCATGGCGCGTGCGCCCGCCCCCTCGCCAGGGTGGACCGCGCGCAGGGCGTCCAGCAGGTCACCCGCTTCGCCCGTGTCGAGCAGGGCGGAGACGGCGTCGATGGACTCCAGCCTGCGTTCCGGCTCCACGCCGAGCACGCCCCAGTCCGGCTGGGTCCCCGGTGTCGTCGGCTCCGTGGACCGCGCCTGTGCGGACGCGCCCCCGGCACTCGCCAGGATCACCGGGACGTCGGTCTGGTGCTCCTCGTCGTCCTGGATGTCGGCGAGCTTCACGACGTCGAACAGGTCGCGGTCCAGGACGTCCGGCACCAGCGGAGCCACGTCGGCCGGTATGACGTAGAGCGCGTCGTCGGCTGCCTGCTGCTTGACGACCATGTTCTCGCGGCCCGGTCCGTGCAGGACCGTCGCCGTGGGGCGCCCGTCCGAGGACGTGGACACGATCACCCGGTCGCCGGTCAGGAGGGTGACGGTCCGGGCCGGCGAAGCGGTCTCGTGGCCCCGGGCCGACGACGTCTCGTCAGCCGTCGACGTCGCCGTGGGCGATGCCGCGCTCGCCGCGACGTACCCGCCGAGGGCGGTGGTCGCGCTCAGCACCACCGCGACCGCCATCGATGCTCTTGATCTGCTGTGCATGTCTCGTTCCTTGTCTCACTGGGGCGTTGCCGGGCCGTGCGGGGGTGAGGTGCGGTGGAGCGTGGGGATGCGCGAGGTCAGGGCAGCGGGAGCTCCTTGCCAGCGAGCAAGATCTCTCCGGCGCGCACCTTGGCCTCCATCTCGTCGACGTTCCACAGGGCGCTCAACGCAGCGAGGTCCTCGGACGTGTGGCCGGAGTCGATGTAGGCCTGATTCGCGGCTATCTCCTCCGTCGACGGCTTGGGCGTGGTGTGCGCGCCGGGCTCGAATGGCAGCTGCTCGCCGTCGAGGATCATCTGGCCGGCGCGGGACTTGGTCTCGGTCTCGTCGAGCGACCACAGAGCCTGCAGCTCGACCAGGTCCTCACCGCTGTACTCGGCACCCCAGAAGGCCTCGTACTGCGCCTGGGTGTAGCCCGCGGGCATGTCGGACCAGTCGACGCCTGCGGCGTGCACGGCGGTGCCGACCGCCTGGCCGAAGGCCGAGGCCGGGTTGGCCGCCGCGACGAAGCCCGCGCTGCCGACGCACAGGGTCGTGGCCGCCACACCGATGGCGGTGAGGCGGAAGGTCTTGGAGCGGGAGGTGCTGGGGGTGCTGGTCACTTGGGTCTCCAGGAGAGTCGGATGGGCTTGCCCCCTTAAGACGCCGCTCGCCGCAGAGATGTGGAGTCCGGGCAGCCACCACTTTCGCGATCGGGGAGATGACCTCACCAGCCTGTGATCGGGAGGTCCTGGATAGGCCTTGGCCGCCCATCAAGGATCGATGCCACAGCCAGACAGGCCCGAAAGAGACAAGGGAGCGGAAAGATGACCGACCTGACAGGAAAAGTCGCCGTGGTGACCGGTTCGGCACGCGGGATCGGTAGGGCGATCGCGCTGCGGTACGCCTCGATGGGCGCGAGCGTAGTGATCAACTACTCCACGGACGAGGACAACGCACGCCGCACGCTCGGCGAGGTCGAGGACGCCGGAGGCCGAGGGATCGTCGTCCAGGCCGACGCGTCGTCGCTGACCGACCTGGACCGGCTGTTCGCGGCCGCGATCAACACGTTCGGCAGCCTCGACATCGTCGTCGCCAACGCAGGGCGTGAGGTGATCGGCCAGCCTGCGATCGAGGTCACCGAGGAGGAGTTCGACCGCGTGTTCGCCGTCAATTCCAAGGGTGCGGTCTTCACCCTGATCAAGGCAGCCAAGCTGATCTCCGACGGCGGCCGGCTGATCTACGTGGGGTCGAGCACCACCCTCAGCCCCTACCCCGGAATGGGGCTGTACTCATCGTCCAAGACGGCTGCGGCCAACCTCGTGAGGATCCTCGCGCTGGAGCTCGGCCCGCGGGACATCACCGTGAACACCATCCTGCCCACCGCGACCGCCGGCGCCGGTGTGTTCACCGACGTCGTCGAAGGGGACGAGTTCCACCAGATGAACGCCCAGCTGCGCCCGATCGGCGGACGCGGCGGCACCCCCGAGGACACCGCCGACGCCGCCGAGTACCTCGCCGGCAACCTGGCAGGCTGGGTCAGCGGCCAGGCCCTCGTCGTCACGGGCGGCGCGGTCCAGTGACCACCGCGGACCCTGCCCTGAGCGACACCGCCGAGAGCCACGGCATCCCGCGTCCTCGGACCGGCCCCGTGCTCAGCCCCGCAACCGGGTCGTGGCGAGGCCACCATCGACGTCGACCGGCCGCACCGGCACCCCGGCAGGCGTAGGTCAGCGTGAGACAGCAGCGCCCGGCCCGGCCTGATCCGGTCAGGAGTTCAGCGCCGCCGTGGGTGGGGTCCTGGCGGCGCGGACCGCCGGGTACAGCCCTGCGACCGCCCCGATCACGAGCGTCGCGCCTACCCCGGCGACGACCGCGACCGGTGGGAGTGCGAACGGCCAGCCGTTGACGCCGGCCAGCACCGCTGTCGCGGCGGCGCCGAAGACGCCGCCGAACACCCCGCCCAGCGCCGACAGCAGGAGCGCCTCGGCCAGGAACTGGGCCAGCACGTGCCCCCGGGTGGCCCCGAGCGAACGGCGCAGGCCGATCTCGCGTCGCCGTTCCAGCACCGAGATGATCATCGTGTTGGCCACGCCGATGCCGCCTACCAGCAGCGCGATCGAGCCGAGCCCGAGCAGCAGGCCTGTGAACGCCTGGTTCGCCGCTGTCCGCGCGGCCAGTGCGTCCGATGGGCGGGACACCTCGACCTCGTCGGGTGCCTCGGGGGCGATGGTCGGTGCGAGCAGCTCGCGGACCTGTTCCACGGCGTCGTCCTCCGACCGCTCGTAGACCATGGTGGGGCTGCCGTCGAAGCCGAACAGGTCGCCGGCGACCTCGTGTCCCACGAGCGCGGCGGAGTCGAGCTCGGGTGCCAGAGCTACCGGCCGCAGGATGCCGACCACGGTGAAGTAGGTGCCGCCCAGCCAGACCTGGGTACCCGGCGCCACGACGCCCAGCCGCTGGGCGGCCGTGCTGCCGAGCACGACGGTCTGGAAGGTGGCCGTGGCCGGGTTCAGCCACACGCCGGAACTCACCTCGCCCGAGACCACGCCGAGCAGATTCTGGTCGGCGACCATCGTCGTGATCCCGCCGGTCGCGGCCGGGTCCGACAGCGAGCTGCGGTAGACCGGCTCGGCCAGGGTCGCCGTGCTGCTCGCACTCACGACCCCCTCCACCCGCCTGACCTTGCTCACCGTGTCCGGCGGCAAGGCGGTCTGCTCACCGGTGAGGCTCGTGCCGGCCTTGGCCGTGAGCAGGTTGGTGCCGAGCGCGGCGAGCTGGTCGTTCAGCCTGGCCTGGCTGGACGACGAGACACCGACGACGGCGATCATCGCGGCGATGCCGATCGCGATCCCCAGCGCTGACAGCACGGCCCGCGTGGGCCGGGCCCGCAGACCTGTGGTGCCCAGCCGCAACACGTCCCGCCCGAGCAGGCGGGACCGGGTGGGCACCGGGCGTGTGCCGGACGGTGCGGCCGGGAGACGAGCCGACGTCGTCGTGCTCATGCCTCCGCCCCCGGGGCACGCGTGTCGCTCACCATGCGCCCGTCGCGCAGAGCGATCCGGCGGGGAAGCCGCGCGGCGAGGTCCACGTCGTGGGTGATCACGACGACGGTCGTGCCCTGGTCGTTGAGGTCGTGGAGCAGCTCGACGATCGCGGCCCCCGACGCGCTGTCCAGGTTCCCGGTGGGTTCGTCAGCCAGGAGCAGAGGCGGGTCGCCCACCACCGCACGGGCGATCGCCACGCGCTGGCGCTCGCCGCCGGAGAGCTCGTTGGGCCGGTGGTCGAGCCGGTGGCCCAGTCCCACACGCTCCAGCGCGGCGACGGCCCGACGGCGCCGCTCCGCCCGAGGGACGCCTACGTACAGCAGCCCGTCGGCGACGTTGTCCAGGGCGCTGACGCCCTCGGCGAGGTGGAACTGCTGGAACACGAACCCGATCCGATGGGCGCGCAGCGCCGAGAGCGACCGGTCGTCGAGCTCGGCCACGTCGAGGCCGTCGATGCGGGCCACGCCGGCGGTGGGTCGGTCGAGCGTGCCGATGAGGTTGAGCAGCGTCGACTTGCCCGACCCGCTCGGGCCGACGATCGCGACCAGCTCACCGGGCAGGATCTGCAAGGTCACGCCGGCGCAGGCCAGCACGGGTGGATCGCCGTAGCTGCGCTGAACGTCGTCGAGCGCGACGATCGGATTCAGAGGTGGGGCGGTCATCAGTACCGTCATCGCTGCGGCACCACCACTCGCTGACCGGCGGCCACGTCGTCGCCGGAGATCTCGACCCGGCCGCCGGCGAACAGGCCGGTGTCCACGGGCACCTGGCGGGTGCCGCCGTCGGCGTCAACCACCTCCACGCCGAACTGCTGCGGCGTGATGGCGATCAGTGCGCCGATCGGCACCGAGAGCACGTCCTCGCGTCGTGCACTGGGGATGTCGACGGTCACCGAGGCCTCCTGGAAGGCGGAGGCGGCCTGGGGGTCGTCCAGCGCGACCACGACGGGGATGACGGTCTGCGGCTGCCCGTTCCCGTCCTCCGTCTCGGTCGGGGTGCCGACCGACGTGATGTGCCCGGTGGTCTCCTCGCCACCGGGGAGCCGCACCGTCACCTCGGTGCCGAGCACGGCGAGCTGCTGGTCGGCAAGCCGCATGTTCACGTTCACGACCTGTTCGGTGCCGGTCGCTTCGAACAGCTCGGCCCCGGGTGCGGTCTGGTCGCCGACGGAGGCGGTGAGCGTGCCGATCCGCAGGGCGCCGTCGGCGAACTGCACCGATCCGAGCGTGAGCTCGCCCGTGCGTGTCTGGTCGTTCTCCTCCTGCCAGTCCATGATCGCCTCGGTGGTGTCCCACGTGAACGTGGCGTCAGGCTGCTCGTCGAGATGGCCCAGCGCACGCAGGTTCCGCTCGAGCTGACGCACGTCGGGTCCGTCGCTCATGCCGCTCTCGTAGTCGCGCCACGCGGGCAGACCGCCCCTCAGCAGAAATACCGACACGTTGTCCACGCCGTACAGTCGTTCGCCCGGGCTCACCACTGTGCCGGCCTTCGGCAGACCGGTCACTACTCCGGCACGGGCCGACTGGATCGCGCGCGGGTCGGAGAACCGCAACGTTCCTGCGGCGGTGGTGCTGCCCTCCAGGTCGCCCAGTACCACCTCGTCAGTGTCGCCCTGGAACACCTGCGCGGTGTTGACCTGCCGCTGGGCCGAGCTCGCGAAGGCATGTACTCCCGCCGCCGCGCCACCGGCCGCCGCCACGCCGACGACGATCCAGGCAACGGTGCGCGCGTGACGTCGACGGCGCGGACGCTCGCCGCCGGACGGCGCGTCTCGGGTGAGCTTGTCGACCTCCGCCATCAGTTGCTCACCCCGGTGGAACCGCGGACGCCCTGCGGCGCACACGTCTCGAACACGTCACCCGCCACGTCCGCAGGAATGGCGAGCTCCTCGCCGGGGCCCGGGTCCGGCACGTCCACGCCGTTCTCGCGGAAGCACGCCGCGATCTCCAGCCATTCGGCGCGCTGCTCCTCGTCCGACACACCAGGACCGCCACCCGGGGCGGCGGGCGGCAGGCCGAGCTCGTCCTGGCAGGCCTGAGCGGCCTCCATGAACCCGTCGCCCGCAGGCGCCTGGATCGAGCCGTTCTCGTCGGGATCGGGCATGTCGACGCCCTTGTCGCGCATGCACGACGCGAAGTCGAGCTGGTACTCGTCGAACGACCGGTCGGAGGCCGGGCTGTCGGAGCTGCTGCTCGAGCCGTCGTCCTGACCGGACGCGTCGGCATCACCGCGGCCGCATCCGGTCAGCGCGGTCAGCAGCAGGGGGATCGCCAGCGCGGCGACGATCAGCCGGGTGGGACGGTGCGTACGCATCGAGTTCTCCTCGGGTCGTGCCACGGGAGGTCCGTGGACACCGAGCAGTCCAGCAGCGCACCCGTTGTCAGGAAGTTCAGAGAAACCTTGATCTTTTCCCAACATCGCGTGTGGTTGTCTGGGGCCTGTTGTGTCCCCGTCGACGGAGGTTGCTCGTGCGTGTGTTGATCGTCGAGGACGAGCCCTACCTCGCCGACGCCATCCGGGTGGGCCTGCGCCGCGAGACCATCGCCGCCGACGTGGCCCACGACGGCGGCGCAGCGCTCGCCGCGGTGGAGCAGCACACGTACGACGTGGTGGTGCTCGACCGTGACCTGCCCGGCATCCACGGTGACGAGGTCTGCCGACAGCTCGCCGAGCACCATCCCGGCGTGCGCGTTCTGATGCTCACGGCCGCCCGCACCATCGGTGACCGCGTCTCCGGGTTCGAGCTGGGTGCCGACGACTACCTGCTCAAGCCGTTCGAATTCCCCGAGCTCGTGGTGCGGTTGCGGGCGCTGGAGCGGCGCAGCCAGCCGGCCAGGCCCCCGGTGGTCGAAGGGCACGGGGTGCGGCTGGACGTGTTCCGCCGCGAGGTCTACCGGGACGGCCGGCTGGTGCGGCTGAGCCCCAAGGAGTTCGCCGTGCTGCAGATGCTGATGAACGCCGACGGCGGGGTGCTCAGCGCCGAGACGCTGCTGGAGCGCGCGTGGGACGCCAACGCCGACCCGTTCACCAACACCATTCGTGTCACGGTCTCGAACCTCCGCCGCCGTCTGGGCGAGCCACGGGTCGTACAAACCGTCCCCGGTGCCGGCTACCGGTTCGGTGCCTGAGATGGCGGCCCCGGACTTCTCGGACCGCGGCACGACTGCCCTGGCCCCGCCCCCCGTCGCCGGACGTCGCCGTCGGCTGACGATCCGGGCCCGCCTCACCCTGAGCTACGCCGCCCTGACGACCGGCTGCGGCACCGTGCTCATCACGATCGTGTACTTCTACATGCGGTACGTGCCCAACTACCAGATCATCGAGACACAAGCTCTGGGCCCGGGCGATGCCGAACCCTCCGGGACCTCGGGCTCGACCGGTCTCACGCCGGTGAGCCCTTCCGGGCCCACCGACTACGGGGTAGCCATCCAGATCAGGACCGTCGCCGACTTCCTCGACACCCTGTTGGTCGCGTCGGTCGTCGCGCTCGTGCTGCTGGCCGTGGTCGGCGGAGCCGTGGGCTGGATCGTGGCCGGGCGGATCATCAGACCGCTCGCCGTCATCAACGCAGCCGCCGCCCGCGCCTCGGCCGGCGCCCTCGACCACCGCATCGACCTGGACGGCCCCGACGACGAGATCCGCGGCCTTGCCGATACGTTCGACCGCATGCTGGCCTCGCTGGACCGCTCGTTCACCGCGCACCGCCGGTTCGCCGCCAATGCGTCCCACGAGCTGCGCACGCCGCTCGCGACCACCAAGACCATGATCGACGTGACCTTGGCCGACCCGGACGCAGAACGCGCCGAGCTACGCCGGCTCGCGGAGCGCATCGGCGAGGTCAATCAGGCCAGCATCGAGACCATCGACGCGCTCCTGGACCTCGCCGACGCCGACTCGGGCACCCCGACACGCGAACTGGTCGATCTCGCCGGCCTGGTGGAGAGCGTCGTCGCGGAGTTCTTCGACGAGGCGGCAGCGGCCGACGTAGAGCTCACGGCCGGGTACGCCCCGTGCACCGTGCGGGGCGACCCCGTGCTGCTGCGGCAGGCCGCGACCAACCTCGTGCGCAACTCGATCCGGCACAACCTGCCCGGCGGGCACGCCGCCGTGCACGTCCTGACCCATGGTGCACGGGCACGCGTTACCGTCACCAACTCCGGCCCGCGAGTCGCCGCAGCCGCCGTGGAGTCCCTCACCGAGCCGTTCGTCCGCGGCGCCGGGCGCTCGACGACCCGGGGTTCCGGGCACGGGCTGGGTCTGGCCATCGTGGCGGCCGTGGCCACCGCGCACCACGGGACTCTCGCTCTGCACCCTCGTCCCGAGGGAGGGCTGCGGGTGCACCTCGACCTGCCGGCGGCGTCCTCGCTCGGTCCTATTCCGGGGTGAACGCCTCGTTGAGCGCGCTGGCGAAGTTGCCGCCCACCTCGGTACCCCCACCGAAGGTGTAGATGACATCACCGACGGTGGCGGCGCCGAGGCCGTGCCGCGGAGTGGGCAGGTTCCCCGCGTCGGTCCACTCATCGGCTTCCGGGTCGTACCGCCAGACGTCGTCGTAGACCTGTGGGTCCGGGTTGTGCTGCTCGCCACCGAAGACGTAGATCGAACCGTCGTGCACGGCTGCGGCCACCCCACCGCGCGCCTCGGGGAGCGGAGCGACCGTCTCCCACTCGTCGGTGGCCGGGTCGTACGCCTCGACCGTCGCGACGTTCTCCTGGACAGCGGAACCGTCCTCTGCGAGCGAGAACTCCCTGCCCCCGATCACATAGATTCGATCGTCCAAGACGGCCGACGCCGCGCTGTTCCGCAGGGTCGGAGCCGGAGCAAGCCGCGTCCACGCGCCAGTGGCGGGGTCGAACATCTCGTTCCTGTCACTGTCGACGTGGGTCGTGAACGTCGTGGCGTGAGGTGTCTCACGGACCCGACCGCCGATCACGAACACCTGGTCACGCACGCTCTCGATCACGAACTCGGCACGCGGTTCCGGCAGGTCGACGCCGGTGGACCAGGTGTCGTCCTCCGGTGAGTAGACGAACGTGTCCGGCTCTGCCCGCCACCGAGGAAAACCACCGCTGAACCCACCGACGGCGTACAGCGAACCGTTCGCTTCGGCAAGGCCGATGTGATGCCTGGCCTGCGGCATCGTCGCCAGCTGGTGCCAGGCGTCGGCGACGGGGTCGTAGGCGTCAAAGTGTGCGGACACACCGGTGTTGGGGTTGAGCAGTCCCCCGGCGACGTAGATCTGGTCGTCGACGACCTCGGGGTAGAGCTCCTGCCGTTCGAGCGCCATGGGCGCGCGCTTCTTCCAGTCCGCCTGGCTGGAGGACACTTCGGACGACGAGGCCGGCGCAACGGTGCACGCCGTGGTCAGCATCGTGCCGACGGCGAGCGTGGCAACGGCCGCGCGGGTTCTGCGAGCGAGTATCTGTCTGGTCACGGTGGATCCTCCGTCTGTTCGTCGGGAACCCCACGTTCCAGGACCTTGGCAGCGCGAACCAGGGGATGCCATCCCCTGTGACGGCGGCCCCGCTCACCTGATACTTGGGACATGAGAGCCACCGGGTACGCCGAGCTGGGCGCATTCCTCCGCTCGCGCCGCGAACGGATCCGGCCCGAGGACGTCGGGCTGGTTCCCGGTCCGCGACGCCGGGTGCCCGGCCTGCGGCGCGACGAGGTCGCCCTGCTGGCGGGCGCCTCCGTGGACTACTACAACGAGCTCGAACGCGGTGCGGGCTCCCAGCCGTCCGAACAGATGCTCGCCGCGCTCGGCCGGGCGCTGCGGTTGACGGACGACGAGTGGCGTCACCTCTTCCATCTGGCCGAGCGGCCCGTGCCCCCCGCGGGCGGTGCGACGTCGCACGTGCAACCCGGGATGCTGGACCTGCTCGGCCGCCTGGCCTCGACGCCCGCGAAGGTGATCACCGACCTGCACGTGACGCTCGTCCAGAATCCGCTCGCCGTCGCGCTCGTGGGCGATCACTCCCACTTCACCGGCAGGCACGCCAGCTTCGCCTACCGCTGGTTCATGGCCCCGGCGTCTCGGGCCATCTATCCCGAGGCCGACCACGACTCTCAGTCACAGGCCTTCGTCGCCGACCTGCGCGCGGGGGCTGCCCGCCGGGGCAGCAAGGACACCGAGGCACGGTCCATGATCGCCGAGCTGCAGGACGGCTCCGCAGAGTTCGCCGAGCTGTGGGCCAGGCACGACGTGGCATTTCGGCGCCGTGACCGCAAGCGCATCAACCATCCCCAGCTCGGCCTTCTCGACGTCAACTGCCTCAACCTGTTCAGCGAGGACGGCCGACAACGACTGCTCTGGTTCACCCCCACACCCGGTACCGACACCGGCGAGCGGCTTGAGCTGCTCGCCGTGATCGGAACGCAGTCGCTCGACGCCCCGTCCGTGGCGCAGACAGTCCACGAGTAGGGCGATCATTCGGGTTGTGCAGTCGTTGCCGCCTGGCGTAACGGTGGGTCCCCCTATCGGTCCGCTCGACCGCGTGCGGCGAGAGCGGGTGCAGCGGCTGGGGCATTGCGTGAGCGCGCGCCGAACTGCCCGGAGATGATCACACCCCGACGGCGGGTGAAGAACCGGCCGGCGCCCGCTGTGATCGTGTTGACCCGGCCTGAGACCACGCTGGGCTGGCGGTTTCCGCGGTCGAGGGAGCGCAGACCGGTCTCGACCACCTGCTCGGGTGTCTGGTAGCTGCCGTTGTAGGCGCCGCTGGCAAGGTCGTCGAAGAACTCGGTGCGGGTCAGCCCGGGGGCGAGGGAGAGCACGCGCAGGCCGCTGGACCGTGACTCGTACCAGAGTGCCTCGGTGAAGCTCAGCACGAACGCCTTGCAGGCCGCGTAGACGGCCATGTCCGGCGCGGGCATGTAAGCGGCCATGCTGGCGACGTTGACCAGGATCCCTCGGCCCTCCCGCCGGAGCGGCTCGATGAAGGCGCGCGAGATGTCGACGAGGTTCGCGACGTCGACGGCGATCTCGTCCTGTAGCCGGTCCGGGTCCTCCTCGTGGAACGGCCCGTCGGTGCCGAAGCCCGCGCAGTTCACAAGGCCGGTCACGGTGAGGCCGCGAGTTGCGGCCTCGTTCGCGAGGGCCTGGCCGGCTCCCCGCCCGCTGAGGTCGAGGGCGATCGGGGTGGCCCGCACGCCGTGGTCGCGTTCCAGCTCGCTCGCGAGCTCCTGGAGGCGGTCGAGGCGGCGGGCGACCAGGATCACGTCGGAGCCGCGCTTCGCGAGGGCCCGTGCGAAGGCGGCGCCGATCCCGGAGCTGGCGCCGGTCACGATGGTGGTCTGCGATGTGAAGTCGACGGAAGTCATGCTGCACTGTAGGCAGTTCGTTGCACCGAATGCAAGGGATGTACCGAGGGTAGGATTAGCCCATGGATCCACAGCCTGCTGCCCCGACGTTGCGTGAACGCACACGGAGGGCCGTCCATGCCGAGATCACCAGCACGGCTCTGCGCCTGTTCGTGGAGCAGGGCTACGAAGCGACGACCGTCGACCAGATCGCGGCTGCCGCCGGGATCTCGCGACGGTCGTTCTTCCACTACTTCGCAAGCAAGGAAGACGTCGTGATGGGCGACCTCGAGGCGCTCGGGGTGCGTGTGCGCGAGACCCTTGAGGCCCGCCCCACGACGGAGACAGCATGGGAAGCGCTCCGCGAGACGTTCATCGGCCTGCAGGAGCAGGCCACCGACGCCGCGACCCCGTTGCAGATCGCGGACATGTACGCCGAGGCCCCATCGCTGCGCGCCCGACACCTCGAGAAACACCTGCGCTGGCAGGAGCTGCTCGCCCCGGACATCGAACGGCGTCTGGGCGTCGAGCCCGGCGCGACAGCCGACCCACGAGCCCGTGCCGTCATCGCCGCGGCGCTCGCCTGCCTGGACGTCGCCGTCGAGGCATGGCGCCAGTCAGGCGGCACCAGCGATCCCGTGGACCTGTTCGACCAGGCTGTGGCCGCACTCCGAGCCTGACCCCTCTGGCGAAGCTGCGGCTCTTGCAGGCGCCCCCGGACAGCTATTGATGGAGTCCGTGGGGCCCGAGCACAGCCAGTAGCTGCAGCTTGTCGTAGGTCTCCGTGCCGGGGACCGCGGTGTAGACGAGCAGGCTGTGCGACTGGTCGGGGTCGACCAGTGACTGGCATGCCAGCTCCAGGGTGCCGACCTCGGGGTGCACGAGACGCTTGACGTCCTTGGGTCGGATGCCGACCTCGTGCTTGTCCCACGTCGTTCGGAACTCCTCGCTCTCAGCAAGAAGCAGGTCTACGAGCTGCGCGGCTCGGGAACCGGACCCGCGGAGCGTGACGATCTGACGCAGGCTGGAAGCGTACATGCGGGTGAGGTAGGGGTGGTCCTCGGGTGCGTAGCGCTGCCGTGTGTCCGGATCGGTGAACCATCGGTAGCCGAGGCTGCGAGCCGGCCCGTTGTAGACCGTCAGGTCGCCGGTGAGCGCCACACCCATCGGGCTCTGGCGGAGGGTCTCACCGAGCTCGGTGACGATCTCCGCGGGCGTGTCGACCAAACGATCGAGGATGCGCAGCAGCCCAGGGCTGATGTGCCCGCTGGCAGGTCCGCGCGGCGGTGGGCTCTGCCCGGCCAGCCGGAACAGATGATCCCGTTCATCGAGCGAGAGATGCAGCCCCTGCGCGATGGAGGCGAGCATCTGCTCGGACGGCTGGGGGCCGCGCTCCCGCTCGATCTTTGCGTAGTAGTCGGTCGACATGTTGCACAACAGCGCCACCTCCTCCCGGCGCAGCCCCCTGGTCCTGCGACGTACACCCCGTACCAGGCCGACATCTTCCGGCTGCAAGGCCGCCCGCCTACGACTGAGGAACTCGGCCAGTCCGGCCCGATCGATCGTCATGCGTTTGTCCTCCGTCGCCACCGTCCGCGCTGATACCCCGGTTCTACCGTTCAAGCGCGCGGCGAACCACGGATCGTTGATACCCCCCAGCGGCAGCCCTCGGCACGAGACACCCGCGGGTCAGTCGGGCAATGTCGGCAAGACGACCGAGGAGCGGGACAGTTCCCGGATGATCTCGTCGGCATACTGGGCCGCGGGCCGCGGATCGGGCGCTCGGAGCATGTCCAACGCCATCTGCAGCACCGTCATGCAGGTGCGCGCCGTGATCTGTACCCACAGCTCACCGGTGTCCGCGCCCGTCCGGTCGGCGATCGCCTGCTCCAGCAGGGCAGTCTCCTGGTACCAGCTGTCCCAGACGCGAGCACGCGCGGCGGGAACCGAGTCGATCATCCGGCGCACCCGTGAGATGTGCAGAGCGTCGTCGTCCGCCTTCTGCAGCCGGGCGTGGAGCGCCTGTCCGAGCGCGACCGCAAGTGATTCCGGCGCCGGCCGCTCCCGCAGGTCATCGGCCAGACGCCCGTACTCGGGGATCAGCTGCGAGACCAGGGTGCTGTCCTTGGTCGGGTAGTACCGGTACAGAGTGGTCGGCGCGACCTCCGCGGCCTCCGCGATCTGTTCCATCGTGGTGGCGTCATAGCCCTGCCGCTCGAACAGCTCAAGTGCCACCGACAAGATCGCAGCACGCGTGCGGTGCGCCTTCAGTTCTCTCAACCCCATGCCACTTGACACTACCCGAAAAAGGCGTGCAGTATTATTTAGTAGTTACTACCAATTCAGAGTTACTACCGGTTCGATCTACAGGCACGAGGGAGTGCATTGTGAGCACCACGTCTGAGAGCTCAGCGCAGCAGGCCACCCGCACAGGCGCCATGACCACCACTCCGCTGGGCGACTTCAGCCTGGTCGGCACCGAGCGCGGACTGCAGCCGGCCGACCTGGCCGCCGAGCCCCGGAACTGGACGGCGGCCGTCGTGCCAGGCGGAGTGCACGAGACGCTCCTGCGCGCCGGAACGATCGAGCATCCCTACTTCGACCGCAACGAGGACTCCGTGCGGTGGATCGAGGACCGCGACTGGTGGTACCGCACTACCTTCGACGCACCCGTCCTCGACGAGGACGACCAGCTGAGGCTCGTCTTCCATGGTCTGGACACCGTGGTACAGATCTGGCTGAACGGGCAGCTGCTCGGGAACCACGAGAACATGTTCCGGCCGGCCGAGTTCGACGTGACCGCGCTCGTGGCCGAGACCAACGAACTGCTGCTGCGGTTCGCGCCGCCTCTGGCCGGCCTGACCGAGTCACCGGACACCGTCGACCAGATCAGGCGGATCAGTGCGGCGCTCGGCGACATCAACCAGGATGGCGACGACACCGACGCCGGTGGCGGGATCTCCCCGATGCTGGCCCTGTCCACCCAGCGCCGCAAAGCGACGTTCTCCTGGGGCTGGGACTTCGGGCCCCGTGTGCCCTCGATCGGAATCTGGCGTCCCGTCGAGCTGGTCACGACCACCCGCGCGAGGGTCCTTGGCCATCACGTCCGCACCGATGCGATCGACCGGCAGGCCCGCACAGCAGACCTCACCATCTCCGTGGAGACGCAGTCCCTGCGCGCGGACATGGACCTGTGCGCCGACATCACGCTGACCTCGCCGAGCGGTCGCACGCACAGAGTCAGCCTGCCGGTGCGGGACGGCGCCGCCCGTGGCTCGCTGAGCATCCAGGACGTCGAGCTGTGGTGGACTCACGACCTGGGCGACCCTGCGCTCTACGACGTGCGCATCGAGTTGCGCGAGGGCGAGCAGGTCCGCGATGTCGTCGCTGATCGGATAGGCATCCGCACGATCCGCCTCGACCGGCCCGCAGCCCCCGAGGGCGGACGGCTGTTCAGGTTCGTCCTGAACGGGGTGCCGATCTTCGCCCGCGGCGGCGCGTGGCTGCCGGCCAGCATGCTCGTCGGTTCTGTGAGCGCGCAACGGCACCGGGAGCTGGTCCAGCTCGCACGCGACGGCGGCATGACCATGCTCCGCATCTGGGGCGGGGGCATCTACGAGCAGGACTCCTTCTACACCGCCACGGACGAGCTCGGGGTGCTGATCTGGCACGACTTCATGTTTGCCTGTGCCGACTACCCCAGCCAGGACCCGGCCCTGCAGCGGGAGGTGGAGCTGGAGGCCGAGTACCAGGTCAAGCGCCTGCGCAACCGCGCAAGCATGGCGCTGTGGTGCGGCAACAACGAGGTCCACGTCCTGCACGGCATCGCCTACCAGAACTACGAGCCCGGCAACTGGGGCTGGGACTTCTTCCACCG
The DNA here is from genome assembly GCF_000515355.1 of Promicromonospora kroppenstedtii DSM 19349. Lineage (GTDB taxonomy): Bacteria > Actinomycetota > Actinomycetes > Actinomycetales > Cellulomonadaceae > Promicromonospora > Promicromonospora kroppenstedtii. The sequence continues at coordinate 43,218 of NZ_KI911744.1, forward strand.
GCTCCTGCCCGAGGCGGTCGAGCACCACGACGGCGCGACGCCCTACTGGCCGGGCAGCCCCTGGGGTGAGGACACCACTGAGGGCTTGATGACCGTCAACGGCGTCCTCGATGGGGACCGGCACGCTTGGGAGGTATGGCACGGATTCGACGTCGGTGCCGGCGGTGGCAACGACTACGCGACGCCCGGCGAGGCCCGCCACTTCCGGCGCTACGCCAAGGACCGCGGCAGGTTCATCAGCGAGTTCGGGATCCACGCCTCGCCGGCACGGTCCACGCTCGAGCGCTGGGTTCCGGCCGGGCAGCTTCAGGTGCACAGCGACTCCTTCGACGCGCACAACAAGGACCACCCGAAGAACAAGGGTGACGCACTGCTGGAGATCGTCACCGGCCTGCCGACCACACTCGAGCAGTACGTCGACTTCACGATGGTCTCGCAGGCCGAGGGGCTCAAGTTCGGGATCGAGCACTACCGTCGGCGCCAGCCGCACTGCAACGGGACGCTGGTCTGGCAGTTCAACGACGTCTGGCCTGGGTTCAGCTGGTCGGTGGTGGACCATGACACCGTCCCGAAGGCCGGCTACTTCGCCTGCAAGCGGGCGTTCTCACCCGTGATCGCCACCTTCGTCCACGAGGACGGGGTGCTGGCCCTGTGGCTGTCCAACTCCGGTGCAACTGCCGTGTCGAGCACCGCCGTCGTGACGGTGGCAGGGTTCTCCGGCGCCCAGCACCTGCATGTGCGCGTTCCCGTCAGCGTAGAGGCGGGCGAGTCGGCGCGCGTGTGGGAGCAGCCCGTGACGGGTTCGCCCGACCAGTACGCCTGGGTGGAGAGCTCGGACGGCGTGTTCGGTGCAAACCGGCTGTTCTTCGCGGAGATCAAGGACCTGCCGCTACCTCGCGCGGCCCTGCGTTCGCAGACCACGCGGACAGGTGCCACCAGTGCCTCGGTGACGATCGAGGCCGATGCCTTCACCTACTTTGTGCGGGTGGCGACCCCTTGGCCGACCGCACGCTTCAGCGACAACTACCTCGACCTGCGTGCCGGGGAGGCCCGCACGATCACGATCACCGGCCTTCCGGAGGCGTATGAGGAAGCTGCGATCTCGGTCGGCAGCTATGTCGGCGCCGGGCAGCGTCGCTCGTGATGGTGCTGGACCGGATCGCCTCGATAGGCAGGGCGACGACAAGCGCTACGGGGAGAGATCAATGACTTCGGCATGGAACGCGAGCTGGACCCAAGCGGTCACCGATGTGACAGGTACCGGTCTCTCCTTCACTGACGTCACCGTGAGGATCAGAGTCGCGGCGAGCATCGGAGGCGAGCGGCTCCGAGTGAACCTGAGCAATCGCTTCGGATCCGTTCCGCTCCTCGTCGGCCGTGCGGCAGTTCAGGTGGACGGGCGAGCCTCGTCGCTGCTCTTCGGTGGCCTGCCCTCTGCCGAGATCCCGCCGGGAGGTGAGCTGGTCTCCGATCCGGCAAGCGTGAGCACCACCGCCGGCGACGCGATCGACATAGACATCTACCTCCCGCACACGTGTGAGATCACGACCGGCAACATCGCGGCCGCTACGTGGTGCCTGTCCGAGACGGGCGATCACTCGGGATCCAGCCAATTCCCTGGCCGGCACGCTCCCGCCGTACCGCTCCCCGCGGGCGGGAGTGTTCCCGCCCCCACGCCGCTGCTTCGCGGCGTCGATGTGTCCCGGGCGGTCCCGGCACCAGTAGTGGTCTGCCTCGGTGACTCCATCACCGCGGCCGGGTGGCCGGAACGCGCGGCGAAGCGGCTCCGGGGCAGGCAGATCGCGATCGTGAACCGAGGAATCGGGGGCAACAGGCTCCGTCTACCCGGCGCCGGGCCCATGGGCGCGCTCTACGGGATCTCCGGTCTGGAGCGCTTCGATCGCGATGTCCTGGAGGTCGCAGGTAGAACCCACGTCGTCGTCGCGCTCGGCACCAACGATCTCGGACACCCTGGACAGGTAGCACCAGAAGATGAGCTGCCTACCGCAGGCCAGCTCATCCATGCCCTGGAAGAGGTCGGAACGCGGGCTCGCGACGCAGGCTTGTCGGTCTTCTACGCCTCGATCACCCCGTTCCTGCCCGCTGTGGGCTACGACCACGAGCGCGAGGGCCGCCGCAGGTCGGTCAACGACTGGGTGCGTGCTCAGAGCGGCGTGCTCGACTTCGACGCGACGCTCAGATCCGACGGGGCCGAGTCAGAGCTCGATCCTCGCTACGACAGCGGCGACCACCTTCACCCCAGCGACCGCGGCCTGGACCGCATTGCCGACGTGGCGGCGAAGGTGCTCGGACATCACGGGGCCGTGACGTGGTCCTGATAGGCGGTGCTGCCTCCGGAGAGCACGCTGACCATTCCGTGTACGGCGAGGGTGCCGTCCTCCACGGCCTTCTGCACCGCGCCCGGGATCTGCGCCTGGTAGTGACGCGCCGTGGCCTCCCCCGCGGCGAGCAGGGGCAGCACCGCTGTGATCGGCGAGTCCGGTATGCCCAGAGCGGCAGCGTTCTTGCCGTGGTACCGGCCTGCCAGGGCGTTGAGCAGGTCGCGCCAGCCCGGCGCGTCCATCGGCGACTGCGGCGCGGCCGCGAGGGTCGCCGTCGCCGCGTCGAACAGTGCCCCGACCAGAGCGTGGCTGTTCTCGTCCGGCGGGGCGGTAGTCGAGTCCAGCAGGTCGAGCAGCTCACCAGCCTGCCGGTGGTCCTCCACGTCAAGGAAGAACTCCTCGTCCAGGCCCAGCAGGTGACCGATGTACCACCAGTAGCGGTACAGGCGCGACTGTTCCTCGGGAGTCAGCCGGTAGCCGACGCTCTCCAGGAACGTGAACGGCACCACGGTGAAGTCGAGCCAGGTGCGCGCGATGTCGGCCTGGTTGATCGGGATCCCCCACCGGTCGGCGTCCCATCCGTGGGACATGGCCGATGCCCGGGCGCGTGCGTGCAGCAGCCGGACCTGCACGGTCTGCACGTAGCCGGGAGCGCCGCGGCGCAGCCCGCCGGGCAGGATCGCGGAGGCGACCCACAGCCCGGTCTCGGCGAGCCGGCGCGGCGCCGTCGAGGTCAGCCGGCCCGTGCCGACAAGAAGTCGCGCGATGGCCGGGGAACTGTAGGTGTGCGCCAGGGAGCCGCCGGCGGAGGCCAGGCCGCGCCAGTGCGGTGGGACGGCGAGCGAGGTCTGGTCCCCTGTGTCCAGCAGTTCCGGCGAGATCCAGCCGGGCGCGGTCTCGGCGTGGGCGAGCAGCGCGTCGACGGCGGGCGGCGCGTCCGGCACGGTCGCCCGGCCCTCGGTGAGACCGCGCTGGAGCGTCGTACGTGCGGACCGGCCGAGCTCGTCGAACTCGGCGATGACGGCGTCGGCGAGCGGGTCCCCCACCTTCAGCATGCGCACCATGAAGTCGGCACGGTCGCCGTGCCTGCTCCGGGCTGAGTCAAGGTCGACAACGCGTTCGGGCACCGATGAGTCATTGCTCGAAGGGGTCATGACGTCATTCAAGTCGCCGCCGAGGCCGACAGCCACGCCCTGCCGATCCCCCCAAAGACCGCGGAGGCGCGGACCTTTCGGTCTCGCGGAAAGGGCGGATCGGCAGGGCCTGGATACATCCAGATCCGGATCGCGACCATGGTCGCGCAATGCCAAGCATGTCCCCAGACCGCCTCTCTCCAGAAGGAAGTCATGTCCAACACACCAAGTGTCGAAGTGCGACTGCCGCACGCTCCTCCGCGGCAATCGACGGGCCAGGTCCAGCGAGTCATCGGTTGGTTCGTGGTGCCGGTAGCCGCAGCCGTCGCTGTGCTCTTGCCGCTCACGGGTTCGAACGCAGCGGGAATGCTCATCGCCCTGGTCGGCGTGGTCCTTGCCTTCTCCCAGGGCACGCGGCGGTACGGCTGGGGGCGTCTGTTCGCCTTTTTCGTCATCAGCTACGTCGTCAGCAGCATCTGGGAGAACCTGAGCGTGATGACGGGCTTCCCGTTCGGGAACTACTACTACACGATCATGCCGCAGCTGTTCTACGTACCTGTGGTGATCGGGGTGGCTTACTTCGGTATCGGCTTCGTCAGCTGGATGACCGCGAACGCGATCCTCGACCGCGCGGACGAGCGCCTGAACCTGCGCACCCGCGCCGGCCGGGTCAATGTCGTCGCGCTCCCGGTGCTGGCGGGTGCCGTCATGACGATGTTCGATGTCGGCATCGACTCGATCTCCTCGACCGTCCGGCACTCCTGGGTCTGGGAGGACGGTGGCGGCGTCTTCGGCGTGCCCTTCACGAACTATCTCGGCTGGTGGTTCGTCACGTGGACCTTCTTCCAGATCTTCGCGCTGATCCTCGCCCGCCGTCAGACGTCGGGGACCGAGGAGACGACGGACCTGCCGCAGATCTCCCACCTGCAGCCGGTGCTCGTCTACATGATGTTCGGTATCACCTCGGTCTCGGCCTTCCTCGGCTTCACAGAGGGCGAGACCGTCGTTGACCTCACCGGCATGGCGTGGAGCACACCGGCGATCTTCGAGACGCTCATGATCTTCAACATCTTCAGCATCATTCCCGTGTCGCTCTTCGCGATCGCAAAGATCGCCCGGGGAGACCTGAGCCGCATCTGACCGCTGGTGGGCGAGCCACGCGCGAGGCCTCGCCCACCAGCGCCTTGCCCGGCGTTCAGCGAAGTCCTACCGGCGCCGTGGCGGCCAGCCTCTGCAACTTCTCGTGGCTCTCAGTACCGGGGACCGCGGTGTAGACGGACAGGCTGTGCGGTCGGTCGGGGTCGACCAGCGTCTGATAGTTCAGTTCCAGTGTGCCGACCTCTGGATGCACGAAGCGCTTGACGACTGGTGGGATGGCCACCTCGTGCTTCTCCCACACCTGCCTGAACTCCTCGCTCTGGGCCTGGAGCAGGCTCACGAACTGTGCCGCCCGGGAACCTGGGCCGCGTAGGGCGGCGATCTGGCGCAAGCCTGAGGCGAACACGCGCGTCAGGAACGGGTGGTCCTCAGCGGCGTAGAGCTGCCGTTCGGCCGGATCGACGAACCACCGGTAGCCGATGCTGCGAGCTGGACCGCGGTAAGAAGTGCGGTCACCGGTCAGAGCGACACCCAGCGGGCTCTGGTAGAGAGTCTCACCCAGCTCGGTGATGATCTCCGCGGGCGTGTCATCCATACGGTCCAGGACCCGCAACAGGCCAGGGCTGACGTGCGGGCCGACTGGCCCACGCGACGGTGCGTTCAGGCCGGCCAGCCGAAACAGGTGGTCACGCTCGTCCAAAGAAAGATCGAGCCCCTGCACGATGGAAGCGATCAGTCGCTCGGACGGCCGAGGTCCGCGCTCACGTTCGAGCTTCGTGTAGTACTCGACCGACATGTTGCACAGCAGGGCCACCTCCTCCCGCCGCAACCCACTGGTCCTACGCCCTGAGCCACGCATGAGTCCGACGTCCTCCGGCTGTAGTGCCGCTCGCCGCCGTCGGAGAAAACCGGCCAGCCCAGCCCGGTCGATCATCATGCGCTGTCCTCCGTCGTTGCTGTCCCGCATTGGTCCGTTTCTACCGTCCCGACTCGCGGTGTGTCACCCAGGGCCGAACCCGCATCATGCCCTGAACTCGGTTCGATGCGCGCTCCTGCCCCATCCGCTCAGCCTCAGCCTGGGATCGGCAGAGCCTGGAAGACCCGCGCTCCGGTGTCCACCCTGGGACCAGCACCGGACCCGGAGACCACACGCGGGTCACGGCGCAGTCCTTCCCCTGCCCGAGCCAGCGACCAGCCAGGAGAGACCCGATGAACCAAGACAACGATGCGGGAGGCGGCCGTTCGGGTGTGTCCCGGCGCAACTTCCTGGGCGGCGGCCTGGTCGCCGCCGCCGTGACCCCGCTGCTGACCGGACAGGCAGAGGCGGAGGCCGCCGCCGCGGCACCCACCGCGGACGGCGTCACCCAGGTGAGCGTGCGGGCCGTCGTCAACGGCAGCCCGGTCTCGCTGCGGGTCGACCCGCGGGCCACCCTGCTCGACACGCTCCGCGAGAGGCTCGATCTCAAGGGCACCAAGAAGGGTTGTGACCGGGGCCAGTGCGGAGCCTGCACCGTGCACGTCGACGGCCGGCGCGTGCTGTCCTGCCTGACCCTGGCCGCCGCGACGACCGGCCACCAGGTCACCACCATCGAGGGCCTGGCCGACGGTGACCGCCTGCACCCGATGCAACAGGCCTTCATCGACCACGACGGCCTGCAGTGCGGCTTCTGCACCCCCGGCCAGATCATGTCCGCCGTCGCGATGGTCGACGACGAGGGCCCCGCGCGCTCGGACGACGAGATCCGCGAGCGCATGTCCGGCAACATCTGCCGGTGCAGCGCCTACCCCCGCATCGTCGACGCAATCCGTGACGCGCAGCAGGCGATGCGCTGATGCGGCCCTACACCTTCGCCCAGCCGCGCTCGGTACGCGAGGCCCTGCGGGGCGCGGGACCGGACTCCGCCTTCCTGGCCGGCGGTACCACCCTGGTCGACCTGATGAAGCTCGAGGTGATGACCCCCGACCACGTCGTGGACATCAACCGGCTCCCGCTGGGCGGCATCACCCTGGACCACAAGGGGCTGCACATCGGTGCGCTCGAACGGATGAGCGACGTAGCCGCCGATCCCGCCGTGCGGCAGCACTACCCGATGGTCGCGCAGGCGCTGGAGCTGAGCGCGTCGGCCCAGCTGCGCAACATGGCGAGCATCGGCGGCAACCTGCTGCAGCGCACCCGGTGCGGCTACTTCCGCGACGTCACGACGCCGTGCAACAAGCGTGAGCCCGGCAGCGGCTGCTCGGCGCTGGAGGGGATCAACCGCGGCCACGCCGTGCTCGGCACGAGCGACGCATGCATCGCTACCCATCCCAGCGACCTGGCCGTCCCGCTGGTCGCTCTGGACACAGTGGTGCACCTGGGCTCCACCCGCGGTACCCGGACCGTGCCGCTGGAGACCTTCTACACGCTGCCCGGGGCCACGCCCCACATCGAGAACACCCTGCGGCCGGGCGAGCTCGTCACCGGGATCACGGTGCCCCGCTCCCCCTTCGCGGCACGCTCGCACTACCTCAAGGTCCGCGACCGGCAGTCCTACGAGTTCGCGCTCACCTCCGCCGCCGTCGCCCTCGAGCTGCGCGGGCGCACCATCACCCAGGCCCGGATCGCCGTCGGCGGGGTGGGGACCCGGCCCTGGCGGCTGCCCGCCGTCGAACGCGCCCTGGCCGGCCGGCCC
>NZ_KI911744.1:50562-65151 GCF_000515355.1 Promicromonospora kroppenstedtii DSM 19349
GCCCTGGCCGGCCGGCCCGCGACCTCCGCCACGTTCGAGGCCGCCGTCAGGCGTGCCGCGGACGGCGCCCAGCCCCGCGCGCACAACGCGTTCAAGCCCGCGCTGCTGCGCCGCACCCTGGTACGGGCACTGACCGAGCTCGTGGAGAGCCGATGAGCGGTCCACGTGAGCTGATTCGGCCAGGCGCCGTCGAGCCGGGCAGTACCGGATCGGACGGTGGCCATGCTTGAGCTCGCCGATGAGCTGCTCGAACGTGTCCGGCGCGGAGTCCCGTTCGTGACGGCCACCGTGACCGGCGTGGCCGGTAGTGCTCCCCGGCAGCCTGGCTCTTCGCTGGTCGTCGATGCGGACGGCGCGGTGCTGGGCAACGTGTCCGGCGGCTGCGTCGACGCCGCCGTCCACGAGGCCTGCCAGGAGATGCTGGCCGGCGACCACCGGCCCCAGGCGCTACGGTTCGGCTACTCCGACGCCGACGGGATCGGCGTGGGCCTGACCTGCGGCGGCACGATCGAGCTGCTCCTGCGCCACCACGACCCGGCCGCCGCGCCGGAACTCGAACGGGCACTCTCCGACGCCGCGGGCGGAAAGGCCGGAACCTCGACGGACGGCAAGGCGGTGGCCCTGGCCACGGTCGTGCGCGGCCCGGGCACCCACCTCGGCCGGACGATCGTCGTGCGGCCCGGCCGACCCGTCGCAGGAAGTCTCGGGGACGAGCTGCTCGACCGGGTGGCCGGGGATCGAGCGACGGACCTGCTGCATGCAGGGCAGACCGGCACGGTCGAGCTCGGGGTGGCGGACAGCCTCTGCCGGGAGCCCCTGACCCTGCTGGTGGAGTCCAGCACCCCGGCTCCACGGATGCTCGTCTTCGGCGCGATCGACCACGCCGCCGCGCTGGCCCGGCTCGGCGTCTTCCTCGGCTACCGCGTGACCGTGTGCGACGCGCGGGCCACATTCGCCACCGCGGAGCGGTTCCCGGACGCCGAGGTGGTCGTCGACTGGCCGCACCGTTACCTCCAGGCGCAGGCCGACGCCGGGCTGCTCGACAGCCGGACCGTTGCCTGCGTGCTCACCCACGACCCCAAGTTCGACCTCCCGCTGCTGACGGCTGCTCTGCGGCTGCCCCTGGCGTACGTCGGGGCCATGGGCTCACGCCGCACCCACGAGGAGCGCCTGGCCCGGCTCCGCGACGCAGGGCTGACCGAGCACGAGCTCGACCCTCTCCACTCCCCCATCGGCCTCGATCTCGGAGCCCGCTCCCCGCAGGAAACCGCGCTGTCCATCGCCGCGGAGATCGTCGCCCACCGGCACGGCGGCTCAGGGGTGCCCCTGAGCACCGGCGTCCCCATCCACCACAGCGTCCCGTCGACCAGTGCCCCGTCGACCGGCGCACTCACGCTCAGCAGCTAGAAGGAGTCACGATGCCCCGTACCCCAGTCGGACGCGAGACCGACCGCGTCGACGGCAGACTGAAGGTCACCGGCGCCGCCGAGTACTCCGGTGACTACCGCGCCACCGACCTCGCCCACGCCCACCTCGTGACCAGCACCATCGCACGAGGCACCATCAGCAGGATCGACACCGCGGCCGCGCTCGCCGCGCCCGGTGTCCTGCGCGTCTACGCCGCGCCAGAGACCCGCCTGGGCCTGTATCCGATCACCGGCCCGCTCGCCGGCTTCGTGGAGAACTACGTCCCCCTGACGGACACGGAGGTCCGGTTCCACGGTCAGGCCATCGCGATGGTCGTCGCCGAGACCCCCGAACAAGCACGCGACGCCGCCGCACTGGTCACGGTGACCTACGACGCGCAGCCACCGCGCACCTCTCTCGCGGACGAGCCCCACGAGCCGGCAGGCCCCACCCTCACCGGGACGCCGAGCAGCCTCGAGGTCCTGGCCCCCGGCGTCGGCTCGATCGACGACGCGCTCGCCGCCAGCGCCGTCGTCGTGGAGGCCGAGTTCCACCAGCACATCCAGCACCACGTGGCCATGGAGCCCCACGCGATCCTCGCCGCCTGGGACGGCGACCAGGTCACCATCCACGCCGGCGCACAGGTCCCCGCGGCGTTCGCACTCGGGATGTCCCAGCGACTCGGTGTCCTGTCCCAGAACGTTCGGCTCATCACCAAGTACGTGGGCGGCGCGTTCGGCGCCCGCGTCATCATCTGGAGCGACACCCCGCTCCCCGCCGCCGCGGCCCGGGAGATCGGGCGGCCGGTCCGACTCGTCCTCACCCGCGAACAGATGTTCACCCTCACCGGCCACCGGCCCCAGCTCACCCAGACGGTCCGGCTGGGCGCCTCCCGCGATGGCGTCCTCAACGCCGTCAGCCACCAGAGCGTCTCCGAGCGCCCGTCCACCGTCGCCTTCCCCATGACGCCAGCCCACAACACCACGGACGCCCTGTACCGCACGCCCAACCTGCGCGTCCATGCGGAGCTGGCCGTGCTGGACATTCCCGGGAGCCGGGCGATGCGCGGCCCCAACGAAGCCCCCGGATCCTTCGCCCTGGAGACAGCCATGGACGAGCTGGCCGTCGCCACCGGTATCGACCCGGTCGAACTACGGCTGCGGAACAACGCCACTGTCCATCCCGTGACCGGGCTGCCGTGGTCGAGCAAGCATCTCGAGGAGTGCTACCGCGTCGGCGCGCGGCGCTTCGGTTGGTCCGCCCGCAGCGCCACACCCCGTTCGCGCATCGAGGGGCAGTGGCTGTACGGCACCGGTATGGCCACCGGCATCTACCCTGCGCACCGCCGTCCCGCGAGCGTGCGTGTCCGGTTGCTCGACAACGACACGGCCGTGGTCTCGACGGGGATCTCGGACTTCGGAACCGGCGGGGCGACCATGGTCGCGGTCTCCGGCGCCGACGCCCTGGGGATACCCCTCGACCGGGTGACGCCCGAGATCGGCGACACCCTGCTGCCTCAGGGCGCACCCGCCGTCGGCTCCAGTGCCACGCACGCCACCGTGCCCCTGGTCGTGAACGCTGCCCACGATGCGATCGACGAGCTCAAGCGGCTCGCCGTCACCGACGACGGTTCGCCGTGGCATGGCGCTAGCGCGGACGACCTGCGCTACGAGCGCGGGATCCTGCACGGGCTCGGCCGCTCGATGACCTTCGGACGCCTGCTCAGAGCCGTAGGCTCACCGGGCATCACCGCGACCGCCGAGTCACCCGGTGCCGCCGACCCGGGGTACGTGCACCACAGCTTCGGTGCCCACTTCTGCGAGGTACGGGTCAACCGGTACACCGGCGAAACCCGCGTGACCCGGTTCACCACCGTCGCCGACGTCGGCCGCGTCATCAACGCCAAGGCCGCCCGCAGCCAGCTCGTCGGCGGCGTCATCTTCGGCATCGGGCACGCCCTCCTGGAGGAGAACCACCTCGAGCTCCGCACCGGACGCCTCGCGAACAGCACCCTGGCCGACTACCTCGTGCCCGTGAACGCCGACGTCCCCGACATCGACGTGGTCATGCTCGACCGGCCCGACCCCATCCTCACCGGACCGCTCGGCGACGGCAGCGAGGACGTCGGCACCCGCAGCCTCGGCGCCCGAGGCCTCGGCGAGATCGGCACGGTCGGCTCGGCGGCCGCCATCGGCAACGCCGTCTACAACGCCACAGGCATCCGGGTGCGCAACGTGCCCATCACCCTCGACAAGCTGATCGACCACCTCTAGGGAGCGGCCAGGTCATGTGGCGCGGGCGACGCGAGGGCAATCCAGACGGCATATCGGGCATCGGATCAAGGGGTATGGAATGAGAGTACTTGTGACGGGTACGTCGAGCGGCATCGGCAGCGCGATCGCCGTCAGGCTCGCTGAGCACGGCCACGAGGTCGTGGCCGGAGTGCGGCGCCTCGCGGACGCCCCGGCCCACCCGCGGATCAGGGCCGTAGAGCTGGACGTGACCGACACCGCGCAGCTCGCCGCCGTGGCGGAGGAGATCGGTCCGCTCAGCGGCGTGGTGAACAACGCCGGCATCACCATCGCCGGGCCCCTGGAGCACCTGCCGCTCGACCGCCTTCGGGAGCAGCTGGAGATCAACGTCGTCGGGGTCGTCGCCGTGACCCAGGCGTTCCTGCCCGCGATCAGAGCGGGCCACGGGCGCCTCGTCATGATCGGTTCGACCAGCGGTCTCGTCACCACACCGCTCCTGGGCGCCTACAGCGCCTCGAAGTTCGCCGTCGAGGCGGTCGCGGACGCGCTCCGTCAGGAGCTGACGCCGTGGAGTCTTCCCGTGGTGATGATCAATCCCGGAAGCTTCGCCTCACAGAACCGGGCCAAGACAACGGCGATCGCGGAGGTAGACCGCGCGGCCATGGCGGAGCCCGCAGAGCGCCGGTACGGACGCGCCCTGGACGCGTTCGTCCAGTTCAACGAGTCCGTGGAGGCTGGAGCCGGTGACCCGAAGCGGGTCGCCGCCGTTGTCGAGCGAGCACTCACCGCGCGTCGGCCCCGGACGCGCTACCTCGTCGGCGCCGACGCACGCATGGTCGTCACCATGAAGCAGCTCCTGCCCGCCCGGGCGGTGGATACGATGCTGTCCAGGATCATGGGTCTGCCGCGACGTCCCACGGACTGACGGAGTGAGGGGCGGTCTCGTCCGGGCGCTCCGCACACCGCTGAGACGCAGCGGTGACGGTCGCCAATCGTTTGCCGGACGGCTCAGGCAGCACCGACGGCGAGTTCGTCGCGACGTCCCTCTGCCCCAGCAGGTCGCAGTGCACGGTCCCGGAACTGCTTCGGCGAGGCACCGACCACACGTCGAAACGCGGTGCTGAACGCGCTCTCGGACTCGTATCCGATGGCGAACGCGAGCTCGGAGATCGTCTGCGTGTTGCGCCGCAGCGCATCGCGCGCCAGGCTCATGCGCCACTGGATCAGGTACTCGAGCGGCGCAAGCCCGACCTGTCGTTTGAACGACTTCGCAAAACCCGAGCGCGACAGGTGGCTGATCCCGGCGAGCTCCTCAACGGTCCAGCGGTGGGCCACGTTCGAGTGCATCGCACGCAGCGCGGCGCCGACACCGTCGTCGACCAGCGCCCCCAGCCACCCGACAGGACGATCCGACTGCTCAGCGTGGGCACGCAGCACCTGGACCAGGAGGATCTGGACCAGGTGGTCAAGGATGAGCGAGCTCCCGATGGCGCAGGTCCCGACCTCGCCGGACAACAGCTCGGTCACATACGCCAGCGAACGGATCCGGGGATCGTCTGCGCGAACGTGCACGAGCGGCGGCAGGATGTCGAGCAGGATGGGGGCGTTGAGCTCGTCGAACCAGAAGTACCCACCGCACAGGTATGTGTCTTCGTCGTCGACCGATCCGATGCGTACGGCGCCCCCTGCGGCGGTTTCCCACAATGTCGCGGCCGGCAGCGGCTCGATGGACTGGCCGCTGCCCAGTGAGTAGGCCGGCGGGTTGCTCAGCAGGTAGAAGTCGCCCTCACGGAGATGCACCGGCTCCCGCCCGTCGAGCGCCAACCAGGTGTCACCGCGTACCACGCCGCCGATCTTGACGTGCGGGAACGCCTCGAAGCGCACTTTCCACGACCCGCCGGCGCGCAACGCCGGATAGACCACGGTACGAGGCCGTAACAGCCCGATCGCATCCGCGACCGGGTCACTCGGTCCCGCGTCGGGCGGGAAAGTAGAGGATGCGTAAGAAACTGCGGACGGCACGTTATGGATTCTAGCAATGCACGGTTGCAGGCTTGTCGTGTGCCCGCACTTCGATCGCAGGCTGCGAGACGAGATGACAATGTGCGGCTCAGCTCAATTCGAGAGGGAAGATTGACATGACATACGCCGAACTCCGCGAGTTCTACGAGGACTACATCACAGTGCTCAACGCCCACGAGTTCCACCGCCTCGACGAGTTCGTCGCCGAGAAGCTCACGCATTTCGGTGACGCCGTTACCCGTGACCAGGTCGTCGCCGCGCTGACCGCCCAGGTGGACGCCGTGCCCGATCTGAAGTGGCGCCTTGACGACTTCAGGGTCAGCGGTCACGAGGTGGCTGCGCGCCTGACCAACACCGGCACCCCGGTCAAGGAGTGGCTCGGGGTCGCTCCCACTGGCGCATCGTTCGAGGTCACCGAGTACGCCCTCTACCGGGTCCGCGACGGACGGTTCATCAACATGACGAACCTGCAGGACTCCGACGCCGCCAGGCAGCAGCTGGGCGGCTGACCGCGAAGGCGTCGAACGCTCACCGGTCCGCGAGAACCCCTTCTGCCCAGCCACCGCATCATCGGTTCGGACGCCGGCCCGGCGTCCGAACCGATGATAAGAGGCCACCGGGACGGGCACTTGGTAAGGGCGGATTGTCAGGGCCTGAATAACGCCGTCCATTTCCGCGAGAGTAGGGCTGACAACCTGCCTTCTAGGAGTGGACCAATGTCACGCAAACCCATCGATATCGTGATCCCGGACCTGTCGGGAAAGCTTGCCGTCGTCACTGGCGCCAGCGACGGCATGGGCCTGGGTATGGCCGCGCGCCTCGCGGCAGCGGGCGCCGAGGTGATCATGCCCGTGCGCAACCCGCGCAAGGGTGAAGCGGCGATCACGAAGATCCGGGACTCTGTGCCCGCTGCGAAGGTCTCGCTGCGAGACCTCGACCTGTCCTCGCTCACGTCCGTCGCCGCGCTCGGTGACACGTTGCGCGGGGAAGGGCGACCGATTCATCTACTGATCAACAACGCGGGCGTCATGACCCCACCAGACCGACAGACGACGGCCGACGGGTTCGAGCTTCAGTTCGGCACGAACCACCTGGGTCACTTCGCGCTCGTCGCGCACCTGATGCCGCTCCTTCGAGCCGGCCGTGCGCGGGTCACCTCACAGGTGAGCATTGCCGCGAACCAGGGCTCGATCAACTGGGACGACCTGAACTGGGAACGCAGCTACGACGGGCAGGGCGCCTACAGCCAGTCGAAGATCGCTTTCGGGCTGTTCGGTCTGGAGCTCGACCGGCGCAGCCGCGCGGGCGGCTGGGGTATCACCAGCAATCTCTCGCATCCTGGGGTCGCTCCGACGAACCTGCTCGCGGCCCGTCCAGAACTCGGTCGTGGCGAGGAGGTACCCGCCCGGAGGATGATCCGCTTCCTGTCCGAGAGGGGCATCCTGCTCGGGACGGTCGAGACGGCCAAGCTGCCCGCTCTCATGGCAGCCACCGACCCCAGCTCTAGGCCTGGCGGTTTCTACGGCCCGAACTGGCCTGGACGCGTCGGAGGACCGCCCGCCGAGCAGAAGCTCTACTCGCGACTGCGCAGCGCGGACGAGGCCGCACGCGTCTGGGACGTCTCCGAGCAGCTGACGAAGACGGCTATCAACACCGTCTGAGAGAAGTGCCCGGTCGCCTGACCCGCACGTCGCGCACTGATCGACCGTCAAGGAACCTCGCGGTGGGCACGCGGCACGTACGCGCCGCGTGCCCACCGGGCGGTCGACGTGTGGAGTCAGGCCGCAGTGAGAACTGCCTCGATCAGACCTGGGGGCTGTGAGCACGCCGGGCGTTGTGGAGGTTGGCCAGACCGGGCCCGAGATGGAGCAGGGACATGGCCGGGCGGCCGGCCATCCTGGCGAAGCCATCGGCCGCACCGGTGGCGACCCCCTCGAAGAGACGACCCGTGGGCATGATGGCTTTCCCTGGTGGCGGGTGGGACATGCGCGAGTGGCGAACCTGCCGGGCAGTCGGGGCGTTCTCCGGCTCGCCGGCTCAGCGCAGCGTCTGTGTACCGATGACGGACAGGACCTGCAGCTTCTCGTAGCTCTCGGTACCGGGGACGGCCGTGTAGACCATCAGGGCGTGGGCCTGGCCCGGGTCGACCAGGCGCTGACAGTTGAGCTCCAGGGCACCGACCTCGGGATGCACGAAGTGCTTGACCTCGTGCGGGCGGATCCCGATCTCGTGCTCGTCCCACACCCGCCGGAACTCCTCACTGAAGTCCAGGAGCAGGTCGGCCAGGTACGCGGCACGGGAGTCGGGGCCACGGAGGGTGACGAGCCCGCGCAGGCCCGCGGCGTACATCCGGGTGAGGAAGGCGTGCTCCTCCGGGGCGTAGAGATCCCGAGCGCTCGGGTCGGTGAACCAGCGGTAGCCGCTGCTGCGGGCCGGCCCGGTGTGCCGGGTCGTGTCGCCCGTGAGCGCGACCCCCATCGGCGTCTGCCGCAGAGTCTCGCCGAGCTCCGTGACGATCTCCGCGGGTGTGTCCTCCAGCCGGTCCAGGATGCGCAGCAGCCCAGGACTGATGTGCTCGCTCGACGCGCCCCGAGCCGGCGGGTTGTGTCCCGCGAGGCGGAACAGGTGGTCGCGTTCGTCGATCGACAGGTGCAGCCCCTGCGCGATCGACGCGAGCATCTGCGGCGACGGTTGCGGACCGCGCTCCCGTTCCAGACGCGAGTAGTAGTCGGCCGACATGTTGCACAGCGTCGCGACCTCCTCGCGCCGTAACCCGCTGGTTCTGCGCCGCTGCCCGCGAGGCATGCCGACGTCCTCCGGCTGCAGCGCCTCACGCCTGCTCCGCAGAAACCCGGCCAACCCGGCGCGATCGATCACATTGCTCCCCCTTCTGACAGTTCTGCCTCGTTCTTATCCCACGCGGAGCACGGTAGCCACGCCCTGACGATCCCCCCTTGGCGCAGACACCCGCGCTCTTACCTGGCGAGCCTGCGCGAGTTCGTCGAGTCCGCTGCGTCGCGATGGCGGCCGGCCGTCCCCGCGGATGCTCACCGTGCGTCTCAAACAGCTGGAGACCGCACACCTGGTCGAGCGCATCGTGATCCCCACGACCGGGGCCGATCCCCTCCCGTCGACCTGACCCAGAAGCGGGGGCGCAGGAGGCCTAGTCTCTCGAACTGGCCGCGAAGCGCTCCGGCCCGACCGCGGACAACAGCTGCAGCCTCTTGTAGCTCTCGGTACCAGGAACCGCGGTGTACACGAACAGGTGGTGCGACTGATCGGGGTCGACCAGCGACTGGCAGTGCAGCTCCAGCGCGCCGACCTCGGGATGCACCAGACGCTTGACGTCATGGGGGTGAACGCCGACCTCATGGTCGTTCCACACCACGCGGAACTCCTCGCTCCGCGCGAGGAGCCGGTCGGCGAGCTGCGCCGCTCTGGAGCCCGGGCCGCGGAGGGTCGCGAGCTGGCGCAGGCTGGCGGCAAACATGCGGGACAAAAATGGATGGTCCTCGGGGGCGTAGAGCCATCGCGCGGCAGGATCGGTGAACCAGCGGTAGCCGATGCTGCGGGCCGGGCCGCGGTAGGCAGTCAGGTCACCGGTGAGGGCGACGCCCAGCCGTGTCTGCCGGAGCGTCTCCCCGAGCTCCGTGACGATCTCGGCGAACGTGTCGGTCAGGCGGTCGAAGACACGCAGCAAGCCGGGACTGATGTGCTCGTCGGCCGGGCCGCGCGGAGGCGCGTTGTACCCGGCCAGGCGGAACAGGTGGTCACGCTCGTCGAGGGACAGGTGCAGCCCTTGCGCGATCGACGCCAGCATCTGCTCGGACGGGCGGGGGCCACGCTCCCGTTCGAGCTGCATGTAGTAGTCGGTCGACATGTGGCAGAGCAGGGCCACCTCCTCCCGTCGTAGCCCCGCGGCCCGACGGCGTCGTCCACGCGGCAGGCCGACGTCCTCCGGCTGCAGCGACTCCCGCCGGTGGCGCAGGAAGCCGGCCAGGCCGACCCGATCGACTGTCATGCCTTCGTTTCTAGCACCCGCGCACGCGGCGTGACACGGATCGTCGATACCCCCATGAGGGCGACTCCGGAGACCCCAGCCTGGGATCGCCACCCCCCTGGTTGCCGTCCATCGGCTTGGTCAGTCTGGATCCGAGCACGTGACCAGCGACCAAGAGGAGCCACGATGGCCTATACACCAATCGGACGCGAGATCGACCGCATCGACGGCAGGCTCAAGGTCACCGGCGCCGCCCAGTACTCCGGCGACCACCCAGCCCCTGCTTTGGTGCACGCCTACCTGATCACCAGCAGCATCGGGCTCGGCCGCATCCGCGCCATGGACACGGCCGCCGCGCTGGACGCTCCGGGCGTCCTCGACGTGTACAGCCCGTTCAACCCCCTGCGCCTGTACGTGATGCCCGGACTCGGCGAGAACTACGCGCCCCTCCAGGACCCCGAGGTGCGCTTCCACGGGCAGATCATCGCCATGGTCGTCGCCGAGAGCTTCGAGCAGGCGCGCGACGCGGCGGCGCTGGTCACCACGACCTACGACGCCACGACGCCACGTACCTCGCTCGACGACGAGCCCAGCGCGCTGCCCGAGACGACGCCCGGCGGGCACCCGGCCGGCTCCACGGTCCTGGCCCCCGGCGTCGCCTCGATCGATGCGGCGCTGACGGCGAGCGACGTCGTCGTGCAGGCCCGCTTCCACCAGGACGCGCAGCACCACGTCGCGATGGAACCCCACGTCACCCTCGCCCAGTGGCGTGACGGCATCCTCACCGTCCACAGCGGCACGCAGGTGCCCCTCTTCGCCGTCATGCTGATCGCCGCCAGGCTCGGCATCCCGGCCGACCGCGTACAGGTCATGAGCAAGTACGTGGGAGGCGGTTTCGGCAGCAAGGTCCTGTCCTGGTACGACACCTCCCTCGCCGCGGCCGCGGCCGACGTGCTGAACCGCCCGGTCAGGCTCGTCCTGACCCGGGAGCAGGTGTTCCAGGTCATCGGCCGCCGGGGTCAGATCAACCAGACGGTCAGGCTGGGCGCCTCGCGGGACGGTGTGCTGACCGCCGTCAGCCACGTGACAGACGCCGAGATGCCCGCCGTCGGCGGGTGGCACATGGTCGCGGCGGAGACGTCCTCGGGCCTGTCGTACCGGACGCCGAACCTGCACGTCGAGGACCGGCAGGTGGCCCTCGACATGTCGCCGACCTGGGCGATGCGGGCGCCCAACGAAGCCCCTGGAGCGTTCGCGCTCGAGACCGCGATGGACGAGCTCGCCGTGGCCACCGGCGTCGACCCGGTCGAGCTGCGGCTGCGCAACTACACCACCGTCGTTCCCGGTACCGAACGGCCCTGGACGAGCAAGTACCTCGACGAGTGCTACCACGTGGGGGCACGACGCTTCGGCTGGTCGGCACGGTCCGCCACCCCCCGCGCCCGCACCGACGGCGACTGGCTGATCGGCATGGGGATGGCCTCCGCCGTCTACCCGACGGACCGGCAGCCGGCCACCGTCCGGGTCCGTCTGCACGCCGACAACACCGCCGTCGTGTCCACCGCGACGGTGGACCCGGGCACCGGCGCCGCGACGATGGTCGCGACGGTCGGAGCCGACGCCCTGGGGATCCCGATACGCCGGATCGAGCTCCAGTACGGTGACTCGACGCTGCCGCAGGGCGGTTCGTCGGTGGGATCCGGCGCCACCGCCAGCACCGTACCGGCGGTCCAGGCCGCCGCACGGGCCGCCGTCGACGAGCTGAGGCGGCTCGCCGTGACCAGCCCTCGCTCCCCCTGGCACGGCATCGATCCGGCGGACCTGCACTACGAGAACGGCCGCCTGCGCTCGGCGGACCGTGCGATGACCTTCGGCCAGCTCCTCACCACCGTCGGTACGCCCGCCGTCGGCGGCGAGGGAAGTCACCAGCCTGGCGACGAGGCCAACCGGTACGCCATCCACAGCTTCGGCGCCCACTTCTGCGAGGTCCGGGTCAACCGCCACACGGGCGAACCCCGCGTCAACCGCTTCACCACCGTGGTCGACGCCGGTCGCGTCGTGAACGCCAGGGCAGCCCGGAGCCAGCTCGTCGGTGGCGTCATCATGGGCATCGGGCACGCCCTGTTGGAGCACAACCCTGTCGAGCCCGGCACCGGACGACTGGCCGCGAGCAACCTGGCCGACTACATGGTCCCCGTCAACGCCGACATCCCCGACATCGACGTGCACTGGCTGGACCGTCCCGACCCCGTCCTCAGCGAGCTCGGCGCCAAAGGGCTCGGCGAGATCGGGACGGTCGCCTCGGCCGCCGCCGTCGGCAACGCCGTCTTCAACGCCACGGGTGTCCGGGTCCGCGACCTGCCCATCACCCTCGACAAGCTGCTGCAGGACGACTAGCCGCACGGCCCGCCAGCTCCTGGTCACCAGCCTGGGATCGGGAGAGCCTGGATAGGGCTCCGGCGTCCGCCGAGGATGTACCCGCCGCCCGCCGCAACGACGATCGAGAGGTCCCTCCATGCCCAGCTACCACGTCAGGACCACCAGCTCCGCCTCACCGGATACGGTCTGGCGTCTCCTGGTCGACGGCCGCTCCTGGCCCAGCTGGTCATCGGGGTTGGACGAGCTCGTGGAGCCCCGTTCGAGCGGGCTCGACCCGAATGGGCGTGACGGCGTCGGATCGGTCCGCGCCTTCCGCACGGGACGCACAGTCGCCGCCGAACGACTCGTCGAGCTGGTGGAGAACCGGAAGATGACGTACGAGGACGTCTTCAATCCTGCACTGAGGGACTACCGAGCCGAGATCCGGCTCGAGCCGAACACCAACGGCGGCACGGCCATCAGCTGGCAGGGCAGCTGGCACGCCCGGCCAGGCGTCGGGTGGCTGATGCCGTTCATCCTGCCGGGCATCATGCAACGCATGGCCGACGACCTGGCGACCTACGCCGCGCGCATCGACGACGAACATAGCCGCTGAGCGCAGGCGCTGGCACTGCACACACCGGACGCCGCGCGGGCGTGGCGGAACCGGTGCCCCACGAAAAAAGACCGGACCCACAGACGGAGAACCGATGGTGGAGAGTGTCGTGACCCCGAACCCGACCGGAGTCCAGGAGATCAGCCTGCCCGACGGCACGACCGGCTGGCTGGTCACCGGATACGACGAGGCCCAGCAGGCGCTGTCGGAGCAGCGTCTGTCCAAGGTGCTGACCGCGGAGGAGGTCGGCCTGACGCCGGAGCTCACCAGCGCGATGCTGCGGCAGATGCTGTTCCTCGATCCTCCCGACCACACGCGGCTGCGCCGGCTCGTCTCGTCCGCGTTCACGGCACGGAGTGTCGAGGCGCTGCGCCCGCGCATCGACCAGATCGCCACGGAGCTGCTCGACACGATCGCCGGCCAGGAGACGGTCGACCTCATCGAGACCTTCGCCAACCCCTTGCCGCTGCAGGTCATCTGCGAGCTGCTGGGTGTGCCGCTCGAAGATCGCGCCGCGTTCCGGGACTGGTCCGCGATCATCGCTGCCGGCCCGGCCCGGCAGCACGAGATGCCCGAAGCGCTGAACGGACTGCTGGTGCGCATCCGGGCCATGCTCGTCGACCGTGCCGCGCGGCCCGGCACCGACCTGGTGAGCGACCTCGTCGCGGCGGGGGAGGAAGGCGACCGGCTCTCGGCGGACGAGCTGACGTCGATGGTCTTCATGCTGGTGATCGCGGGTTACGAGACCACGGTCAACCTGATCGGCAGCGGCGCGCTGATGCTGCTCGAGGACCGGGACCGCTGGATCCGGATGCGCGGCGAACCCGGCCTGCTGCCGGCTGCCGTCGAGGAGTTCATCCGGTTCGAGCCGCCGATCGCGGTCACGACGCAGCGCCGCGCCACCGCGACGGTCACGCTGGGCGGCCGGACCATCCCGGCCGGCTCGCGAGTGATGGTCAGTCTGGCGGACGACAACCGGGACCCCGCTCGTTTCCCGGACGCCGACGAGCTGCGCCTGGACAGGTCACCGGCCCGGCATCTGGGCTTCGGGTACGGCGTCCACCACTGCATCGGCGCCCCGCTGGCCCGTGCCCAGGCACAGGCCGCGTTCACTGCGCTCATGACCCGGTTCCCCGACCTCAGCCTGGCGGTCCCCGTCGAGAGCATCGGCCGGCGTACCGACTTCCAGCGCGGCGTCACCGAACTGCCTGTCCACCTTCGCGGCGAGCCCTCCTGAGCCGGCGGCTCAGGTCGGCCGAGTGACTGGATTTTTACCTTGGGTCCCGGGCCGGACCGATCGGGCCTAGCGTTCGCTCCACCGGCCCGACCGTCACCGTGGGCGGCCCGGGCGATCGGTGGGCGCGGTTCTTGCGTGATCCCCGTCGACGGTGAAGACGACCTTGCCGTACGTCCGCCCCGCGCCGGCCGCGAAGACGTCCGGCAGCTCCCGCCACGGCCGCACGGCCCCGACCACCGGGTCGAGACGCCCCTCGTGGATCTCGGCCGCGAGCCACGACATGTCGTGGCCGAGGTCGGCCTCGGCCCCGAGGAAGAACGTCGTCAGAGAACGGTCGTGCCGGTTGCCGTCGCCGAACAGGTCCCCGTACCCGAAGCGTTCCTCCTCCCCGGCCGCGTGCCCCAGGGCGACGAGCGTGCCGCCCGGCGCGAGCCGCGCGAACGCCCGCACCAGGTGGGAGCCGCCCAGCAGGTCAAGCACGCCGGAGACGTCACCGCTCAGGTCGGACGGCGAGGCCACCACCTCTCGCGCGCCGAGCCCGATCAGCCGTTCGCGCGCGGCAGGGTTCCTGGTCGTTGCGACGACGTCGGCACCGCTGCGGGCCGCGAGCTGCACCGCGAACAGCCCGACCGCGCTGGTCCCGCCCAGCACCAGCACCCGGCGGCCGAGGACCGGGCCGAGGCGGCGGAGCCCGCGC
>NZ_KI911744.1:65251-85819 GCF_000515355.1 Promicromonospora kroppenstedtii DSM 19349
CCGTCGGGCGCCTCGGCCACGACGACGCCCGCGGCGTCCCAGCCGGGTACGACGCCCTCGGGCAGGCTCGGCAGGCCCTCGAGGTCGCCGTGATTCGGCGCGAAAGCCCGTACCTGGATGACCGCGTCGTGCGGTCCGGGTACCGGGTCGGGCACCTCGCGCAGGCTGAGGTGGCTGGGTGACGAGTGGTCTACCGTCCATGCGAGCATTTCGCTACTGTATGCCAAGTGCTACTCGGTGCCAGTTTGCTAGGGTGGCCGGATGACCACACAGCCTGCGACCGGCACGCTCCGCAGCAGGCGCATCGCGCGCAGTCGGCAGAGGCTCGTGGAGGTCGCGCTGCCGGCCTTCGCCGAGCGAGGGTACGACGCGGTGACCGTCGACTGGCTCTGCGACCAGGCCGAGGTGTCCAAGCGCAGCTTCTTCCGTTACTTCGACGGCAAGGAAGACCTCGCCCTGACCCCGCTGAACGACGTCTGGCGCACCCTGATCGCAGACCTCGACGCGGCGCTCGCGCGCAGCGGGCCGCTGCTCGAGGTCCTGGCCGCCGCGCTCGTCGACGTGATCGAACGGATGCCACCCGGGTGGGAGCGCCTCGCGGTGCTGAGCGCCCGCCTGAGCGGCACCAACCCGGTGATCGACGCCGCAGGCATGCTGGTGTGCGAACGTTTCACGCAGCAGGTGGTGGACGCGATCGTGGCGCGGCTGTCCGGTTCGTCCGGGGCAGACCTCTCGGCGCGCATCGTGTGCGCCGTCGCGGTCGCCGGTCACCGGGCCGCCGTCGACACCTGGCAGTCGGCGCCCGATGCCGGGACGACTGCGACCCGTGCCGAGCTGTGCGCGCTGCTCCGGGCATCGCTCGCGGCTGCCCCGGCGGCGCTGGAGATCAGGCTGCCGTGACGGCGGCGGCCGCCTGCGGGGCACCCCGCCGCCTAGAATCGCGCACCACACAACCGGGCGGAGCGCTGGTCGACGCCCTCGCGCGGCTGCCCTCACGAGCTTCCTCCTCCCCGAGAACTGGTGGCCGCTGAAGACCCTGGCCGGCCTGGCACTGCTCCCGCTGGGGATAGCGGCCTGCGTGTTGCAGGGGATGTTGATCGGACTGCTCTTCTACATGGGCTGGATCGTGCTCTCGGGTTCCGGATCGATCGCCACCAACTACTTCCGAGCCATCGACGGGCACCCGACGATGCGCGCGCTCATCGCCATCGGCGTCTTCGGCACCTACCTCGCCTTCGGCCTCCTCGGTTTCGAGATCTTCGATCTCGGCTTCACCGAGTCCGGCGACCTCGCGCCGACCTATTTCACGTTCTCTGGCGGCGGCGAGCTCGGCCGGTACCTGTTGACCGTACCGGTGCCGCTGATCGGCGTCCTCATCGCGATCTGGGAACTGCGTCGGCTGCATCGCGTGCACGGCGCCACCGTGCGCACCGAGGTGACCTACTACCAGGACTGAACAGATCCCGCGCTCAAGCCGGCGGGTGCGAGTGCCCGGATGACCCCATGGGCATCCGGGCACCCCGATCCGCCACCTCGCGCGTCCGGCCCCGCACACGATCACCCCACCGACGTCCCCCACGACCTCCTCCAGCGATCCCAAGCCCGCGAACACAGGACCACCGACCGGAGACGGCGGGTCGGATAGCGGGCCGACCATGACCGAGACGCCGGACGAGAACAACGACGACAAGCGCATCGTGGATCATCCCCGCAGACGGATGGGTCGCTGTCTACAAAGACGACGACGCCGAGATCCGCGTACCACTGGTGGCATGGGGGCTGCGCCGCGACGGTGAAGTCGTCCCGCTGGACACCGACCCCGAGGGCGATGTCGGGAACCCTAGGAAGTCCAGCAACTTCGACCGTGTCGAGCGTGCTATCGCGGGACACTCCTGAGAACAGCCGCCGCCACCACGCCCTTCATGGCCAGGATCAATCACGGCTGGCAGACTTCGCGGGACCAGACCCCAGTGGGAGGAGCCAGTATGCGGATCGCTGTGATCACGACATTTGGCGCCGGCGAGGTGGTCGACTTCGTGCGTGAGACGGCGCTCGTGAAGTCCGCCTCGCTCTACGCGGACGCCATTGAAGTCCTCAGCTTCGCCTCGCTCGTCTACACGCAGTGGGACGCGATCGAACCCGACGAGGCTGCTGCCCTCCAGCAGGCACTCACCGCGCCTGACGCGTCCGGTCTGCTGCCCACTTTTACTCCGAAGAGCGACCGCATCGCCGCGGACTATGAGTCCACCAGAAGCGTGTCATCTATGCAGTGGCTTCGTAATGTTGCCGCCCATTCTGTTGGTATCGGGGTTAGCACTGGAGCGGCCAAGGACTTCGTGGAGTCAGCCCTTGGCCTCCTGAGAATCCTAGGTAGAGCTGTGCGTACGATGTAGTCCAAATCTCCTCGCCAGGATCCTCGTTACCGGCTCAGGGCAGGCCTTCCTCATCACGGCGTTCGCCACCTGGATCCACGGTCGCAATGCCCTTCAGCCCCGCAGCTTCGGCCTCCTGACGCGACGCGACGGATACCGGTCCGGCCTGAAGGACACCCTGCGTCTCTATCCTCTGGTCATCGGCCTCCTCGTCGTCGCCGCGACCTACGAAGCAGTCGAGATCATCTACATCGTTCCGCCCTTCCTCTGACACGCGGTTGACGCACGCCTGGCAGGCGCTGGCCGAGTCGCGGTCGACGTACTCCCCCACACGGGTGCCGGAACCTGCCACGCTGACTAGCCGGCCTTCCGCTGCCGGCTGGGTGTAAGCCTCCACGACGGTGCCGCGTGCGACTCCGAGGTCATCAGCGAGACTGCGGGTTGGCCATCACGGCGCTGGCGCCAGCAAGGATTCCGTCGATGTGCGCCACCGGGCACGTGGACGAGAACAGCGGGGCGTGCGCCCACTAGTCCGACGCGGTTCACGACTTGATGAACGGCTCGCCCTGATCGATCAGCTTGATCACCTCGTCGATCAGCGAGACTGCAAAGGGAGTGACGGCGATGCTCATCGGTTTCTCTCTGCCTCTTCGGATGTGAGGCACGGTCAGCCTCCGGTGCAGTTGTCGCCGAAACAACCTGTCGGCGGCGGTGGCAGCGGTGAGTTGATGACATCGACCACGCCATCCACGTCGATCAGCGGCACCGAGAAGAGCACGAATGCGGCGGACGCCAAGAGCCCGACGATGACATGCCATGTGAAGGCTGGCGAGGATCCCCGTGCTCGCGCGGAGCGAAGCGTGAGTATGACCAGGACCGCCATGATCGACGTGGTTACCCAGTAGGTGACGACGTTCTCCGTCGTAGGCGTCGAACAGCTGCCGAAGAAGCATGCGTACGCCGAAAGCTTGTTGCCGAAAAGGACGCCGACACCGATCACTACCAGGACCGACGCGATGCCTTCGAGCAGGCTGTCGCCCAGTGTGCGCTGAGAGTCGGGCGATGCGCCTGGGGCCATAGCGAGCACTTTCGCCGTGTATCGGTCTTGTGGCAACGAAACCGTCCCTCGATACCGTTCGAGCGCCCGGGCATTGGCCGAGCAGCTACAGGCCGAGCTTGTCGGAACCTCGGTCTTAACAGGCTCGACCAGTGAAGCGACGCGCCCCGCGGGCCGTCATCAAATTCTCGCTCCGTGCGCATTGCGCGCCAGCAAGCGGCGGCCTCAGCGTCGCAGGGCCGCGCTCCGGGCCTGGTGCGCGATCCCGGAGATGAACTGTTCCTTGCTCAGCGGTGCCGTGACCATCTGAGTGGTCGCGCCTGGGCGAAGCCCGTCGAGCAAGAGCGGCGCGAACCGTCTCCAGCTCTCGGGGGCGACCGGTCCGAACAGCCGCACCGCCTCGCCCAGGAGAGTTGCCAGGACCGCGACGTCGGAGACCGTCACGTCCCGGCGGACGCTCCCCTGCTCCTGCGCTCGATCCAAGAGAGTGCGCAGGCAGTCCTCGATGCGCTGGTGCACCTGGGCCATAGGCGGGGATGCCGGATCGGAGGCCAGCAGGTCACGGAGTGCCTGCTGAGACGCTTGCGGCCTGACCGTGGCGTCGAAGAACTCGGCCAGGCCGGTCCATCCATCCGGTGATCTGGCGGCGCGCTCGGCGGCCTGGAGCATCGACTCCACCGATGCTTCCAGTGCGGCGAACGCTAGCTCTGTCTTGTTCGAGAAGTGGCGATAGGCGGTCGCGACACCCACTCCAGCCGCCCGGGCAACATCGTCGAGCGTCGGCGCCAGGCCGTGCTCGTTGAACACCTGGAGCGCGGCATCGATCAGCGCTTGACGGTTCCGCGCAGCATCTCGGCGCACACGCGCTCCCTTAGGTCGGCCCAGAAACGGAGAAGCATCTCCGTCTAGGTTATCCTGAACTTAAACGGAGACACATCTCCGTTAATCGATAGAGCGGAGGAACGGGCATGGAACACTCGCCGGTCTCGCGGATCGTCCTGGGCACGATGACGTTCGGGTACCACGGCCGCGGGGTTCGCATCACGGACCGGGAAGAGGTGCGTGGCCTGCTCGACGAGCTGGCGGCACACGGGCACCACGAGCTGGACACGTGCTACGTCTACGGTGACGGCACCTGCGAGCAGATGCTCGGGGACCTTGCCGCCGCCGGCCGGTTCGGGTTGGCCGTCCGGTTCGACCCCCTCGTCACGCCGCACGGTCACGAACCTGACGCGCTGGCCGCGAGCATGCGGGCAAGCCTGAGCCGGTTACAGACCGACAAGGCCCAGATCCTGTATCTCAACGTGCGCGACCCTCGGACGCCGATCGAGGCGACTCTGCGCGGGGCCCAAGAACTGCACGACGAGGGGCTCTTCGACGAGCTGGGCCTGAGCAACATGAGCGCGGACGACGTCACCGAGTACGACGAGGTCGCACAACGACACTCCTTCATGAGGCCGACCGTCTACCAGGGCCTCTACAACGCGATCAGCCGCACCGCGGAGACAGGCCTTCTGCCGGTACTGCGGGAGCGGGGCCTCCGGTTCCACGCCTACAACCCCCTCGCGGGCGGAGCATTCGCCCCTGGATTCGGGCAGGAGAACCAGGTACAGGACGGGTCGCGGTTCGACAAGCAGCACCGGCAAGGACGGGAGTACCGCGACCGGTACTGGAACGAGACCTACCTGTCCGCGCTGGCCGACGTCGCAGAAGCCTGCCGATCCCATGGGGTCTCCACGACGGACGCCGCCCTGCGCTGGCTCGTCCACCACTCGGCGCTGACCGGCGAGCTCGGGGACGGCATCATCCTCGGCGCATCGTCCCTGCGCCACCTCCGCCACAACCTCGCCGCGGTGGCGGAGGGGCCGCTTCCGGCCATCGTCCTCGCCGCGATCGAGGACGCGGCCCAGATCACCAGGCCGGCGTGGCCGCCCGTCTCCGCCGCCCTGCCGCAGCCACCCCTCACCCAACCTTCGACACAAGGAACACAACGATGACTTCAGCACATCAGCCCATCACCTGGTTCGTCACCGGCGCCTCACGGGGCCTGGGGGCGCACTGGGTCAAGGCCGCGCTCGACCGCGGTGACCGAGTCGCTGCGACGTCACGCAGCATCTCCACCCTCGACCACCTGGTCGAGACCTACGGTGACCGCGCGTTGCCGCTGCAGCTCGACGTATCCGACGCCGCGGCCGTCGACCAGGCCGTCCGGACCGCCGAAGAACGGTTCGGCGGCATCGACGTGCTCGTGAACAACGCCGGCCACGCGCTCATGGGAGCCGTGGAAGAGGTCAGCCCGGAACAGGCCAGGGCCCAGTACGACGTGAACTTCTTCGGCCCGCTCTGGACGTCCAGGGCAGTACTGCCGGGCATGCGCGCACGCGGCAACGGCCGCATCATCCAGGTCTCGTCCTACGGCGGCCTGGTCGCGTACCCGACCATGGGCCTGTACCACTCCTCCAAGTGGGCCCTGGAGGCGATGAGCCAGGCCCTCGCGGGCGAGGTCGCCGGACACGGCATCCACGTCACGCTCGTCGAGCCACTGACCTTCGCCACCGACCTCGGAACCAGCGCCCCGGCGGTGAAGCCGATGCCGGTGTACGACGGCGTGCGCGCGGCACTCATGGCCGGCATGCAGGACAGCCCGTTCGTCACCGGCGACCCGGCGGCGACCGCCGACGCGCTGCTCGCGATCGCCGACGCACCCAACCCGCCGCTGCGCGTGCTGTTCGGCAGCAACGGCATCAAGACCCTGCGCGCCGAGTACGACCGCAGGATCGACGAGCTGGAGAAGTGGGACCACATCTCGCAGCTCGCGCAGGGCGACGCCGTTCCGGAGTAGCGCCGAACGGGCAGCCTCGCCCTCGATCTCGACCCGGGCGGGATGACCCCCGGGACCCGCAGCAGGCCGATCCGGAGGCATGCCTCATGTTGTGCTAGCGTTCAAACATGAGGCCTGCCTCCACTTATGCCATCTGGCTAAGGCACGCCTCACAGGAACAGGGAGAAGTCACCGTGCCCAGCATCGACAACGAACTGCTCGCAGCCGTCAGCGCACTCGCGGCAGCCGCACCACCGGTGCCGCCACCTGCGGGCGACTGGAAGACCCGGCGGGAGAACATCGACGCGCTCTACGCAGGGCTGGCGGCCGCCGCCGCACAGGGGGACGGCACCGTGGAGACGGTCGACCTCACCGCGACCTCGCCCGACGGGCACCCGGTCCCCCTGCGCCTGTACAAGCCGACGACGACGCCGAGTGCGCTGGTCGTCTACGTCCACGGCGGTGGCCTGATCGCCGGCAGCCTCGACGGGTACGACCACGTCTGCCGTCAGTACGCGTCGCAGGCCGGTGTCGCGGTCGTGGCCGTCGGATACCGCCTTGCGCCCGAAGCCCAGTTCTCCGCTGCCGTCGAGGACTGTGTCACCGCAGTGGGGTGGGCGATCGATCATCTCGCCGAGCATCTGCCAGGGGCACCGGTCGCGATCATGGGCGACTCGGCCGGCGGCGGCCTGGCAGCTGCGAGTGCGGTCGCGTGCCGCGATCGTGGGATCGGTCCGGTGGCGGCGCAGATCTTGGTCTACCCGATGCTCGACGACCGCACCGCGGCGGCCGCCACGGACGCCGAACCGTTCCTGACCTGGTCGGTCGCTGACAACGTCACCGGCTGGCAGGCCTCCCTCGGCGAGGCGTACGGCAGCAGCGACGCACCGGCCCTCGCCCCGCCCGCACGCGTGGAATCGCTGCACGACCTGCCGCCGGCCTACCTCGAAGTCGGCCAGCTCGACCTCTTCCGTGCCGAGACGCTCGCCTACGCGGCACGACTCATGGAGCACGGCGTGCCGGTGCGACTCTCGGTCTACCCCGGGGCCTTCCACGGCTTCGACCAGTTCGCGCCGGACTCACGCCTGGCCCGTGACGCCTTCGCCAACCGGATCGCGTTCCTTGAGCAGCTGTAGCCACAGCCGCACCGCCGCACGCATCACGTCCAGCGCCGTCCGCTCGACGGGCTCAACCAAGGAGACCGCATGAAGTCCAAGACCGCCCTCATCACCGGCTCGACCAGCGGCATCGGCCGCGCCACCGCGCTGATGCTCGCCCGCAGGGGCGCCCGAGTCGTCATCTCGGGCCGCGACGCGCGGCGCGGCGCGGCCATCGTCGAGCAGATTCGCGACGAGGGAGGAGAGGCTCAGTTCATCCGGGCCGAACTTCGTGACGCCCAGTCGGCCGCCGATCTGGCCAACGAGGCCACGGAAGCCGCAGGGGGGAGCCTCGACATCCTGGTGAACAACGCCGGCATGGGGTCAGGCGGGCCGACCGCGGGCACCGAGGAGTCGACGTTCGACGCGGTGATGGCCACCAATCTGAAGGCCCCGTTCTACCTGGTCGCGAACATCGCGCCCGCGATGGCCGCACGCGGCGGCGGCGCGATCGTCAATGTGTCCACTCTCGCCGCCGGCCTGGCCCTTCCTGGGCTGGCGGTGTACGGGGCGAGCAAGGCCGCGCTTGATCTCCTGACCAAGAGCTGGGCGGCCGAGTTCGGCCCCGCCGGTGTCCGCGTCAACTCCGTCAGCCCCGGACCGACCCGCACCCCCGGGGCCGAAGAAGGACTCGGCGAAGCGCTGGAGCAGCTCGCGGCACAGGCACCGCTGGGCTTCGTCGCTCATCCCGACGACATCGCCGCAGCCATCACGTTCCTCGCCAGCGACGAGGCCCGCTTCGTGACCGGCGCGATGCTCGACGTCAACGGCGGCCGCACGGCCGTATGACTGCCGGGCTCGCCGGGCGAGGGACAACGCACCCGGCGGGCCTGCTCCCCCGCGACCATAGTGAGGAGTGCCTCATCTTGTACGCTGACCGTGTGGGAGAAACAGAGCACGACCGCGCCACCTCTACCGCTCCGCGTCTTCGCCGCGATGCGGCGCTCAACCGGGAACGGATCATCGAGGCAGCGCGTGCGGCATTCGCCGAACGCGGCATCGACGCGTCGCTGGAGCACATCGCCAAGAACGCGGGCATCGCGATCGGAACCCTGTACCGGCACTTCCCCCGACGGGTCGACCTGCTCCTCGCGGCGTTCGAGGACAAGTTCCGCACCTTCATGGACGCCACCGATGTCGCGCTGGCATCCGACGACCCCTGGGCCGGGCTGAGCTCCTACCTGGAGACCCTGTGCGGCATGCAGGCCGGCGACCGCGGCTTCAACGACTTCGTCTCGATGCGGTTTCCCGCCAGCAAGGAGACCGAAGCGATGCACGACCAGGTCTGCGACGCGATGGAACGCATCCTGGCCCGGGCACAGGACGCCAAGCTCGCCCGCCCCGATCTCACCATCGGGGACCTCATCGCGGTGACCTGGGCAAACAGCCGGATCATCGAAGCCACCAACGACATCGCACCTCGCGCGTGGCGCCGACAGCTCCTGCTGATGCTCGAGTCCTTCCGCTACCGCGACGAGAACACGCTCGACGAGCCACCACTGACCAACCAGCAGCTCTACGAGGCAATGGCCAGGCTGAGCCGCCCCTGAAGGGGCTTACCTCGATCACGTTTAGCCGGCGGGCACCGGGTCGAGCGCGTCCCCCCTGTCCAGCGCTACGTCAGGTTTCGCACCATGCTCGTGACTCAGCGATCAGGACTGGACGGAGCACGACCTCGACAACGCTCGACCTGGATTTCACGGTTCAGTACCGAGCTTGCTTGGGACCCTGCAACGACACGGATTAGCCGTAGCTGAGCAAGACATCAAGAAGGTGCTCGAGCAGTACGAGAAGGACGTCCGCAGCGCTGCCGACTCAAAGTCGGCCCGGCCCCCGCGGGCCGAGTTCAAGATGCGAGACCTGGCAACACGCTGGAAGGCTACGGATCTCGGCTCACACGTCTTGGACTATCTCCTCAAGGAGCAGACCGGCGTCCGGCATGACGCCGACCCCAGGACGTACCCTGCCAGTACGGACCGTTGAGACTGCCACGAACGTCAACAGGTACCCACGGGGCGAACCCAACGCATCGAAGGTGCGTACTACGAGCGCGCCTTCTGACAGCATGATGGCCAGATGAACGCACCAGACGCGGAGCGACTCCCGCCCCTGCGCCGGTCAGCCGCCGCACTCTGTGACCGGCACGGTGACCGGCACACTCCGCTGACATGACCGACCGTACGGCGCTCCAGAAGCAGGCCGCATCCCTGGCCCGCGATACGTCCCCGGAGGCACTGGGCACGGTCTTCTACGGTGGCGGCGCCATCGGACACAGTGACGAGCTGCGCGCGATGGTCGTCCACGAACTTGCCCTGGCCGGGCACGACGTCCTCAACCACCCCGTCGTCGGACGGTGGGCGCGTCTGGGCCACTGGCGTCACCACGGGCTGGGATGGCTCCCCATCGAGCTCACCGACTTCGAGAAGCCCGACCCACGGGCCGTCGCGTTCGATGAGGAGTGGGAGGGACTACTCGCCAACAAGTCCGTTGGCGCCGCTGGCAGGAACCTCGAAATCGTCGAGACGACAACCGAGGACTTCGCCACCCGCGCAGGGCTACCGTTCACGCACTGGGCTGAGCACTCGAACGGCAAGATCGACGCACACGAATACCTCGCGGCCGATCCAGTGCGCGACGACGACCTGCGCGACCTGCTCGCCCACGCCGCACCCGCGTTCCTCGCCGGCGGTGACGCCCGCACGCTCCGGGCGATCCCGGTCACTCTCCGGCAGGTCTGGACCAGGCTCTACCAAGCTGGCAGCGGCTCCAGCTTCTACGGGCCCCGTCAAGGCGGCGCCCATGGGAGGCTGCACGCCTGGCAGGCGATCGCCGCGCTCACCGCAGCGCCTACCGCGGCAACCCCCAACGACGTCGCGACCCTGGCCCGCGCCTGCCGATGGTTCGCCCTGGACATCACCAGCGCCTGGTTCTGGGACGTGTGGTGGCTCTCCGACGTCACGCTGGCTTGCGTCGGCCCCGAACCGGAACGTGTCGCCGTCATCGCCGCGACCGACACCGACTGACCCAGACACCACGACGGCTCGGTGACCCTCGCCGCAGCGATCGGAGGCCACCACCCGCATAACCAGGCTCGCCCAGGTGGACGCGTCGACTCGACGTCCGTTGAGTGGCGTCGTCGCGACCGCCCCGTCCAAGGGCGACACGCTCCGCGTCACACCCCGCCAAGGCTGACGGTTGGACCACTGCCCGTGGTGGAGTGCGAGACGGCCTGGGCGATCTCTCGCAGTGGTCGTAGCCCTCCGCCCGGGGTTGACCGCGATGCCTCGCGGGCCCAGTGGTCGCTGCTGGCGCTGCGGCGTTCCGGACTGGCTCCCACCTCCTGAACGGGAGCGCCCGGCCGAGCGGCCACCAGTTCAATGACCGTTTCTGGCATGAATCTGAAGTGCTACTGCTACTATTCGTGCAACCTTCTCAAGCCCTGGAGTGCACATGCACGAGTTGCCCGAAGCGTCACGGTGGATGGTCGAGCGGTTCGGCGAGCACGCGCACCAGGTCAGGGTCGCCCTGGCGGAGGCGGCACGTGCGTCGCAGGAGTACGCCCTGGACGCCAAGGCCGGCAGCAAGCTGGAGTCCAACGAGGCCTACGGCGCGCTCTGGCGGATCCTTGGCCACCAGGTCGCCACACACATGAACTTTCTGCCGG
This sequence comes from Promicromonospora kroppenstedtii DSM 19349, assembly GCF_000515355.1. Classification (GTDB taxonomy): domain Bacteria; phylum Actinomycetota; class Actinomycetes; order Actinomycetales; family Cellulomonadaceae; genus Promicromonospora; species Promicromonospora kroppenstedtii. Next base: position 76,323 of record NZ_KI911744.1, read on the forward strand.
GCCACGAGCAGGTCCACCCGAAGGACTCCCGCTTCCCACTGATCGTCTTCCGCGGGACGCTGGTCTTCCCTGTGCGGTACTCGAGCAGCCCGCACGGCGGTGACAAGATCCGGATCGACGTGTCCGAGTACCGCGCCCGCGTGTACGCCCTCAATGGGCGTGAGCCGGAGGCCGTCCAGGGGCACCTGGACCTGGGTCAGGAGTTCGACGCTGGCCGTGTGCGCGTGGTGCGTGACGGCTCCTTCGGTTCGGCAGAACGGGTCATGACTGTCGCCTGCGCTGTCTCGGCTCGTGGGGGCCTCCAGCACGTGTATTACGGAGAGGCCGCCCCCGACACTCTGGGGTACCTCGACTGGACCCACCTCGAGGAACTGCCTCAGTCCCTTCTCGACAACTCGATCACCGGACTTGCCCTCGTCAGCGACCCCGGTGTCGGCGGCAGGTTCGACCAGGCGCCGCTGCCCGAGAGCCCGATCTCGCTGCGCACCGATACGGAAGGTGACCAGGACCAGAACCAGTCCGCCACCGGGGGCGGCGGTGAATGACAGCCCGGCAGAGAGCCGCCTCACTGACCGTCAGATTGCTCAAGTGTTCGACGGCTACCGGCTACGGCAAGCGCGACAGCTCGCCCTGCGAACCAAGCAGAGCCTGGCGGACTCCCTCGGGGTATCAGCTACCGCCGTCGGGCAGTTCGAGTCAGGAGCGACGCCGCCGCGCCCAGACCTGATCGTGCGCATGGCTACCGAGCTCGGCGTGCCGCGCCAGTTCTTCGCGGCCGGTCGCCCGATGGCGCGGCTGGAGACGGCGGACACCTACTTCCGCAGTCTGCGGTCGACCACGGCGAAGCAGCGTGCGAAGGCGGTCTCCTACGCCGAGCAGGTCTGGGAGCTGGTGAACGCGATCGAGCGGCACGTCCGGTTCCCTCCAGTCGCCCTTCCCGGTTTCGTTGGTGGTGAGATCGAGCCAGGGGCCTTCCCCGAAGACCCGAACGCGGCTGCGCGCGCCCTGCGCAAGGCGTGGGGACTAGGTTCAGGACCTGTCGCGCACGTCGTTCGGATCATCGAGAACCACGGGATCGCTGTGGTCTTCGCACCGCTGGCCGATGCCGAGGTGCGACGCATCGACGCCTTCTCGACGGTCGCCCTGTCTCGGCCCATCATCGTGCTCGCTCCCGACCGGGCCGACGACGTGCTCCGGCACAGGTTCACGGCCGCCCACGAGCTCGGACACCTGGTCCTCCACGCCGACCAGGTCGGCGGCGACCCTCAGCTCGAGCGCGAGGCAGATCGGTTCGCCGCCGAGTTCCTCACGCCGGGCCTGGTCATCCGCGACCGCCTACCCCGCCGCGTCGACTTCCAGCGATGGAGCCAGCTCAGCGACGAGTGGGGCGTCTCGATCAAGTCCCTGATATACCGGAGCCGCGAGGTCGGCCTGCTGTCGGACTCCACCGCGCGACGCGCCTACATCATGCTCAACCAGCTGCAGAACGAAGGGGCCTTCGCGCCACAACCGGTCGGCCAGTTTCCCGGCGAGACACCCTGCCTGTTACGCGAAGCCGTCGAGCTCGCGGACGCCAACGGAGTGACCGTAGCGTCCCTTGCCCAAGAGCTCGCATGGCCGGCAGCGACGGTCCGCAAGCTTCTGGGAGAAGCAGACGAGCGACCGGCGCTACGGCTCGTACCGACGTAAACCTCGGACGATCGGTGTCACTCACAAGGACTACGACACCGACCGACGGGACCGGCTGCGCCCGCCGCGGCGCAGCCAGCCCACACCAGGAAACGGGACCGCCGTTCCTGACCCTCCAGTCATCGTTCCGCGGAATCCAGTCTCCGAACACACCGGGGCGGCACAGCAGGTCGTCGTCGGCTCCTTCCATGAAGTTGGTGAGCGATGACTCTGAACCACGTAGACCTTGAACGCTTCTGGCTACCGGAAGACGGGACCTACACGCTCACCCCTGCCGGCTGGCTAGACGATCCCACCGATGAAGGCTTGTTCCGGGCAAACGCTGCGGCCGTCAGTACAGGGGAATTGGCAGAACGCCAGTGCGTCGTCCTGCTCGGGGAACCAGGCATGGGCAAGACGAGCACGCTCGCTGCGGGAAGGACTGTGGCACCGCAAGCGGAGGGTATCGAAGGACTGCACGTCGATCTGGGCCGCTACGGCAGTGAAGATCGGTTGGTCCGCGAGGTGTTTCAGAGCGAGCAGATTCGGACGTGGCAAGCGGGAAACCATTCGCTGTGCCTAACGCTGGACAGTTTCGACGAGGCCAAGAACCGGGTCGAGACGTTGGACCAGCTGCTCGACGAATTTCTAATGAGGTGGGACTGCGATCGCCTCTTCCTTCGCGTCGCCTGCCGCACCGCTGACTGGCCCCAGAGAATGCGGACCGTCCTGGAGAACAACTTCTCCGAGGTCAATATCCACGAGTTGCTGCCCCTGCGACGCTCCGACGCAGCCGACTTAATGCGAGCTGCGGAGCTGGACGCGGAAGAGATCCTGGCAGCAGTAGAACAGGCCCGCATCGTCCCGCTCGCGGCACGTCCCTTGACGCTGAAACTCATCCAGTCCTCGATCAGCCAACACGGATCGTTGCCCGGCAACGCTCGGGAGCTATACGAGCACGGTTTGACGGCCTTGCTCGACGAGATGAACCCGCAGCGCCAGCAAGCGATCGCGCCACCGGGTGGTGTCGCCGGTCGGATGCGTGCCGCCGAACGCATCGCCGCGCTGTCTCTGTTCGGGGGTCGACCAACCGTGTGGCGAGGCTCTGTCGCGACCGCCCCACCGGACGATCTGAGCGTCGACCAGTGCGTCGGACCGCCCGGGCGCGACGGACAGGGAATCTCCTCGGACGACGTGCACGCGACGTTGCGCTCGGGGATCTTCACTGGCGCAGGCGAAGGCCGTCTCGGCTGGTCGCACGCCACCTTCGCGGACTATCTCAGCGCCAGGTGGGTCCTGCATCAAAGCCTCGACAACGAGCAGGTGACGTCGCTCCTGGTGGCGAATGACGGGCGCATCTACACACGCGCGCGGCAGGTGGCAGCCTGGCTCGTCGCTCTCGACTCTGCAAGGTTCCGACATCTCATTCAGAGCGACCCGGCTGCATTCCTCGCGAGCGTCGACCTGCCCGAAGATCAGCTCCGCTCTGAGGTTGTCAGCGCCCTGCTCCACGACGCGCAGTCCGGGGAACTCTTCGACGACTACGACGTGGACTACTCCGGCTTGCAGCACTCCGGGCTGGCAGAGCAATTGCGACCCGCCCTGCAAACCCCGCAAGGAGAGGCCTGCCGGGTCGCGGTCCGCATCGCCAGAAGTTGCTCACTCATGGATTCAGTACCGGACCTCACCACTCTCGCGCTCAACAACAAGGCGGACCCGCACGTACGGGCGTCGGCAGCAATGGCAATTCATGGCCTGTCGGCCGCGGCGCCGAGCCATGCCCTGACGCCGCTCATCGGTGCTTCAACCGGGCCTGTCGCCGTGGATACTGCCGTGGGTACTCAAGAGTTGGAGGCGGCGGCGCTGCTGGCGTCCTGGCCACACGCCGTGTCGACCGAGGAAGTCTTCTCAGTGCTGTCACCGTCGTACCCGCGCAGCTACTACGGCCTGTACTCCGTCTTCGTGGACCGTTTCGCAAAGGGACTCCGGGCGTCCGACCTGAGACCAGCATGCAGGTGGTTTCTGGCCGATCTCTCCCGCATGGATGACTTTCGGCTGGCCAAGCTCGTCCGCGCAGTCCTCAAGCTCTGCCTTGCGCATCTCGATGACAAGTCGGCACGAGAGGTCATCGTGGCTATGGCGCTCAAGAGCCTGGCTGACTCCCAGCCGCTCTTTGGAGAACCGGGGCTTAACGGTGACGAGATCGACCCGGACACTGACACACGGCACGCAGTGACTCGACTGCTCCTTGAGACAGTGTCCGAGGAGCAGGTCTGGTGGATCGTCGACGAGCAGCCCGCCCTTGGGACTGCACTCGTGTACGACGAGGACCTTGAGTGGCTCATCGACGTCTACACCGCGGCCGACGGCACCCTCCGGGAGAATGCCGGGCGTGCCGCCAGGGAACTCCTCAAACCCCAACTGGCCGCGCACAGCAGCATCATCCTGGAGCTTCCCGAGGATCACGCGGCCGCGGAACTGTTCCGCGACTGGCGATCAGTGGTCGAGCTCGATTCCGAAGCAGCCGTCGAGGCCCGGCAGAAGTCGCAAGAACGCGCCCGACGACGCCTTGAGATCTCGCGGCGACGCAAGGAAGAGCGCTCAGACGATTGGGTCAATCCGCGCATCGCTGAGGAGATCGGCAAGGCCGTTGACGGAGACGCCTCCGCCTTCTGGCGAGCAGCTCACCTGGCGGTCATGCCCGGTATACGAAGAGACATGGACGAGTTCCAGCCGGACCTGACGCTTCACCCGCGGTGGGGGACGCTCCCGGACGCTGTGAAGGCCGACTTCGTGACCGCCGCGCGCATCTATGTGGAGACCGGTGAATGCCAGCCCGACCAGTGGCTCGCCCGGAACATCGACTACCGCCCCGCGCGGGCCGGATATCAGGCGCTGGCTCTACTGTTGAAGCTAGACCCGCCGGCGCTGAACGCGGTCTCGCCCGAGGCCTGGCGTAACTGGGCTCCGATCCTGATCGCCTGGATCGCCACGAACAACGGAGCAAGCCATGACGACAAGCAACGCTTGCTCACGCTGGCGCGCCCGCATGCGGAGGACGAACTGCGCCAGACCATCCTGGTGCTGGTCGACAAGGCGATCGCCGATGAGGCGCACGTGTTCCTCAGGACCGAACTCAAGGTCCTTTCCACCGAGGTCCTAGCGCGCGAACTCCTCGAACGACTCACACGTCCCATGGCCCCCGACACGCGGGCGGGCATCCTGGACTTCCTCGTCGAACGACACCTGGACCTTGTCGCTCCCGTGCTGCACTCACGCCTTGGCGACGCTGAACGGATCGAAGACCCGGAGCTGGGGAAGGACGCCGCATGCCGCCTACTCCGCAATGATGCAACGAGGTCGTGGGCGGCACTCGGTGCCCTGATGAAGAACGACGCACCCTTCATGGAAGCGGTCTCTCTGCAGTTCGCCCAGGCCTTCGACCGACGTACTCCGGACCTTGCGCCACAAGCCCTGGCCGATCTGTATCTCTGGCTGTGCGAACGCTTCCCACGCGCCCAAGACACTGCCTCCGAGGACACTGACCGGGTCCGACCACGTGAGTCTCTCGCTCACTGGCGGGATGCCCTCCTCACCGCCCTGTCACGACACGGTACGCGTGACGCTGTAGCGGCTATCGAGCGGATTGCACTGGCTCGGCCTGACGAGCCATGGATGGCACGTTTCCTGGTCGATGCCAAGCACGCATTGCGCGAACGAAGCTGGGAGCCGCTCACACTGGACGAGATCGACCAGCTCGCCCAGAGCCGCCGGACGCGCGTAGTGCGCTCGGACGCCGATCTGCTCGCCGCGACGCTCCACGCGTTGGACGAGATCGAAGCGCGCCTCCAGGCTGATACGCCGTCAGCATTTCTCCTCTGGGACACACACTCGAAGCGGCCGAAAAGAGAGGAAGAGATCTCCGACTACCTCGCCAACGAACTAGAACAGCACCTCAACGGCGTCGGCGTAGTGGTCAACCGAGAGGTGCGGGTGCGCCGTCGCGGGCAGAGCGGCCTGGCTGAGCGGACTGATCTGCGGGTAGAGGCGGTGCGGCCAGACTCGGGCGCCATAGGGTCGCCAGGGACGCTGCGCATTCCGGGGGAGGTCAAGGGCGTCTGGAACCCTGGGCTCATCGAGTCGCTCGAGACACAGCTCGTTCAGCGGTACATGGCCGACTTCCAGACCGATCATGGGCTTTACGTCGTCGCTTGGTTCGACCAAGAATCCTGGGCAACCGCGGACGGCCGACGCAGCAAGGCGGCACGCCAAGGCAGCGTCACGAAGGTGCGCACGGCCTTGGAGGCCGAGGCAGAGAAGCAGCGCGCCCAGGGCCGTGTGATCTCTGTCCGCGTCCTGGACTTATCCCTTAAACGGCCGACCTCCAGATAGCGGCGCATTGTCCTGCCCGAGTTTGATCGGATGCTCCGGTCGAGAGTCTGGCCGAGCTCGGCTTCTGGACGTACACGATCCGTACAAACAAACAATGCCCTCCGGTTCGCCGGAGGGCATTGTCGTCAGTGATCGTTGACTCAGGATGCCAGCGGACTCGCCAGAGCCCCCGTGCCTACTGTCCAGATCGTTACCAGCATGGACTGCGAGAAACTACCTAGGAATCGGCGGATTTGCTGCAACCTTGATGAGGTTTCACCTGTCATATTCTTCCTCCTTGCTGAGCGCTTTCGCGCCCGGGCTTCGCTCAACATGTGGGCAAAGGCAAAGGGGATGACGGCCGCGAGCGTCCCTATCAGGGTGAGGGTTTCGAACCCACCACCGCTGGCTAGCTCAACCAACGATCACTGTTCAATTATTGCTGTAAACACACCGCCCGTACAGACCCACCCCGAATTACACGACCCGGGTGTGCGTACTGCAACCACGCACACAACGCCCGGCACCTCGAGGTTATTCCCGATGCGACGACGGGATGTGTCGCCTGCCGACAAAGGAGATGCACTGGCCCGCAATCGAACTCGAAGCAGGGCGAGTTTCCGTTCTACTGCTCGATCTGCACTGATGAGCTGGCTACCAAGATCAAGCCACCTAGCCGGTGCGGCGTGCTGGACGTCGGAGGGACCACGTTCACCCTCGGTTGCCCGTGCTCCGGCTCATGATTTGTAGCGTGGTGATCGCATCGAGGAGTCTCCGACGCAGGGAGTCGTCCTCCCAGACGAGGCTGTCCCAGCTGCCGGAGGTGACGATGCGAGCGTCCTGCTCCGAAAGCGCGAGCAGTCCGGGAACGGCGTCGGCGTCGCCCATCTCAGCGAGCAGGTCTGCGCCATCGAAGCTGCCCCACGGGCCCGCGATCTCCTCAAGGAGCAGCGGAAGAAGACCCGCCGTTTCAGCGCCGGCACGCCAGAGCGCGCGGGCCGACGGAACCCGCGCAGCGCCGTGGAGCGGCTCAGTGCGTTCCGCGAGACCGCGCAGCACTGGGACAAACGGTCCGAGGAGTTCAGGCGGAAGCTCCGCCAACAACTCAGACGCTCGGGCCGCAGGCCTCTCCCCCGCTAGCAGCACCGCGTCCAGAGTTGGGGCCACCGCATCGATGTCCCCCACTGCTCGCCAGACCACGCGAGCAGCGGCGACCTGGAGCTCACGGTCCGGGTAGGTCTCGGCAGCGCGTCCCGTCAGGTATGCGCGCAGGCTCCGGACCAGCGACGCCGCGTCGGGCCCGGCCTCGGCGACCAAGTTCAGATCCCAGTCGGTAAGCCGATGACCGCTGTCCAGAAGCCCCGCGGCCACCGCAACGAGCGGCGCCGGATCCTGACACAGCTGGCGTAGGGCGTGGGCAGCCCGCAGCGCGGGAAGCCCATCGCCGGCCGCCGCCGTCCGGAGCGCGGCCTCTGCGTCACGGGCCGCCGGGCCGATCGCAGCCAGCGCCATGGGAACGGCGTACGGAGCCACGGGGAACGCGTCGACGAGGACATCGAGGGCGGGTGCCGCAGCCGGCCCCCAGTCCCTGAGGACTGCGATGAGCGGAGCAGGACCGTCCGGCCACCCTGTGGGAGTCGCCCACCGGTCGCGCTCGCTCGCCGAGGCATCGAGCACGGTCGCCAGTCGGTCTCGAATGACGGTCAGGGAGTCGGGGTCGAAGGACGGGACGTTGTCGCCGAGCAGCCGCAGCGCGTCCGGCGACTGGCCGCGATCCCATGCAGCGGTCAGCGCTGGAATGACGCGGTCGTCCCGGAGCCGAGCCAGGACGGCAATCGCCATATTCGCAGGACCGCGGTGGTCAGAGACGTCACCGAGCGCCAGGCGCGCCAGTTCCGGCGACAGGCTCGACGCCGCATGACCAGCATCAGCAGCTGCCGCGACAGCAGCCGCCACGACGCCGGCATCGTCGTCAGCCAGAAGCTCGCGGAGGTACCCAACGGACTCCCGCGCGGCCGACCGGCTAGCACGCGAGCGGCGGGCAAGGTTCTCCGCCTGACGGACACGACTATGCGCAGAGCCAGTCCCCATCATCGTGACAACAGTCCGCGCAACAACAGCGTCGAGCCGTTCGATCACACCATCGAACCGCGTGAAGGACTCCGTCCAGGCGCCGCTCCACTCCGCTTCCCGCTTGATCGCGGCAGCGAGGCGTTCCAGCGCCTCGCCAGGCACCGCGCGCCCGGCATCGAGAAGCGCATGGGCCGCAGCCAGCGGAACCGGGAACGGATCTTTCAATGCAGCCTCGGCCACGGGGAGGCCGACAGCAGGATCGATTGCGCACAGGCTCAACACAAGGCCCGCCTGGACCTGCGGGGCGTCCTCTACGTCCCGCCGTGCGGCCAGAGCCGACGCAACTTTGTCACCGCCACCCGAGCGGGCGACCGCGTAGGTGGCAGCCTCACGGACCGCCTCTTCGGGGTCCTCCAGCAGCGGCAGGAGCGAGTCCGAGTGGGCCCGCAATGCCTCCTGGACCGCGGGCAGAGCGCTGCCGTCGCTCATGTTCGGATCTCCGAACCCGCCCAGTGCGAAGCACAGAGCATCCCGGTGGTGAACAGCACGACCCGCGGCCAGTTCCACGATGAATGGCACCGCGACCGCGGTCACGGGATAGACCGTTCCCTGGTGCCAGATCGAGGAGAAGAACTCATCGAGCGCCTCACCCGCGGCCCCCTTGTCGGGTGAAGCAAGACCTCGCAAGATCTCGGCCGCGTCGCCCGCGGGCCCGTAGGCGCCGCCCAAACCTTCCCAGTTGATCGCGTCCATTTCCTCGAGCACTGCGCGAGCCTATCCGCCGACGATGGTCACGGTAGCCGTTCAGCTATCGCTGTCCGGCACCCGCGTCGCCCACGCAGCAACCGCCACGGCCGAGGCCACGTTCAGTGAATCCACTCCCCCGGACATCGGGATCCGGACAGTCATGTCGCACTCCGCGATCGTCCGGGGCTTCAGGCCATCGCCCTCGGTACCGAGGACCAGCGCGAGCTTGTCGGGCGGGTCAGCCACCAGCTCGTCCAGCGTGATCGAGTCATCCTCGAGAGCGAGCGCCGCGACCTTGAAACCATGCTCATGCAAGGTCCGGATGCCACTCGGCCAGGGATCGATCCGCGTCCACGGGACCTGGAAGACCGTCCCCATAGAAACCCGCACGGCCCGCCGATACAGCGGATCCGCACAGCTCGGAGTGAGCAGCACCGCATCGACCCCGAGAGCCGCACACGCCCTCATCGCGGCACCAATATTTGTATGGTCCACAATATCTTCGAGGATCACGACCCGCCGCGCCTCCGTTGCGGCGCTGACCTGCGGCTCCGGTGCGCGCGTTTTGGAACCACCCACGTTGGTGTGGTCGACGACGTCCTCCAGCACCGCCACGCGGCGGGCCCCGGCCCCGCCGC
>NZ_KI911744.1:85919-86481 GCF_000515355.1 Promicromonospora kroppenstedtii DSM 19349
CGGCGGCCCGAGCGTGCGGGGCGCGCCCGGGATCCACAGCGTGCGGGACCGGAGGGTGTCGATGACGTACGGCCCGGCGGCCGCCACGACCAGGAGCACCAGGAACACCAGCGCAATGACCACCGACGTGGTGCCGAACTCGGTGTAGACGGGCGGCACGCGCACGAGGTCGGGGTCCGGCACGGTGCGGTCGACGCCGACCAGGCCGTCCCCGAGCGGCTGCGGCGTCGTGGCGCGCTCGCCGTAGCGCAGCACCCACTGCACGCCCAGCACGAGCAGGCTGGAGTACACGGTCGCCGCCGCGACGGAGACCAGCAGGAACACGCCCGGTCCGGCCCCGTTCCAGCCCTCGGTGGCCCGACGGCGCAGCACCATCGCCGCCAGCACCACCACGACCGGGCTCAGCACGGCGAGCAGCGCGACCGCGACGAGCAGGTAGCGCAGGCCGGGACCCGGCTCGGTGACCAGGACCACGCCCACGCACGCCGTGGCGACCACCGGCACCGCCGACCACGCGGCCACGCCCCAGGTGCCGCGCGTCGTGCGCCACGCGAGCCCCGTC
>NZ_KI911744.1:86581-89677 GCF_000515355.1 Promicromonospora kroppenstedtii DSM 19349
CGGCAGCGGCGGCCGGTGCATCGCGGCCAGCGCGCCCCGGTGCAGGTGGAAGCCGGTGATCTCCTTGAGCAGCGGCTCCTCGGCGACGTAGACCGGGGCGCCGCTGGCCGTGATCAGGTCGCTCATCGAGTCGAGCCACCTGGGCGCCATGAGGAACGAGCGCGGCCGGTGCCCTGCCGCGAGCGCCCGCCGGATCACCGTGGAGCTCTCGGCGATGTACAGGCCCTTGGCCGGCTCGTGCTTGGAGCGCAGGACCACGTCCGTGAGGCTGTTGTAGTCGGCCAGGCGCTCGTCGGCGGGGTCGTCGATGCGGACGACGTCGAGGGTGGTCACCGAACCATTCTCGCTGATACCTCGGTCAGATCCGCCCGCGAACGGGGGTGTGCTCCTTCGCGTCGCCGTCGGGCATCACCATCTCGGCGCGGACGCCGAGCAGGCGCACCTCCCGGCCGGGTTCCATGCCCTCGGCGAGGGCGAGGACGGCGGCGGTCAGCTCCGCCAGCGACCGCGTGGGGGCCGGGAGCTTCTTCGAGCGGTCCCTGGTGAGGAAGGGCGCGTAGCGCACCTTGAGGCCGACCCGGAAGACCGGCCGGCCCTCCGCCTCGGTGTCGGCGTGCACCTGCGCGACCAGGTCCCGCAGCGCCTCCTCCACCTGCTCGGGCGTGGTGAGGTTGCGCTGGTAGGTGGTCTCGCGGCTGTGCCCGCGGGCCACCCAGGGCGTGTCGTCGACGACGGCGGACCCGTGCCCCCGGCCCAGGTCGCCGTACCAGGCGCCCATGCGTGGCCCGAACTCGGCGGTCAGCAGGCCGGCGTCGGCCGCGGCCAGGTCCGCGACCGTACGGATGCCGTGGACCGCGAGGCGCCTGGACACCTTGGGACCGACTCCCCACAGGTCGATGGTGGGCCGCCCACCCATCACCTCGGGCCAGGTCTGTCCGGTGAGGCGGAAGACGCCAGCGGGCTTGCCGAACCCGGTGGCGATCTTCGCGCGGATCTTGTTGTCACCGATGCCGACCGAGCAGTGCAGGCCGGTGGCGTCGAGGACCGCCTGCTGCACCCGGCGGGCCACCGCCTCCGGGTCGTCCGCGTCGCAGCCGAGGAACGCCTCGTCCCAGCCGAGCACCTCGACCACCGCGCCGAGCCCGCGGAGGGTGTCCATCACGCGCCCGGAGGCCTCGAGGTAGGTCTCGTGGTCGACGGGCAGGATGATCGCGTCCGGCGCCTTGCGGGCGGCGACGCGCAGCGGCATGCCCGACGAGACGCCGAGCTCCCGCGCCTCGTACGACGCGGTCGAGACCACCGCCCGTTCCGTCGGGTCGCCGCGACCGCCCACGACGACCTGTCGCCCGGCGAGCTCGGGGCGCCGCAGGACCTCGACCGCGACCAGGAACTGGTCGAGGTCGACGTGCAACACCCAGCGGAAGGCGCGCGGGCCCATGGCACGAGTCTCGCGGAGCAGGCCTGGGCTGTCCTGCGCTTGGAACGCTCGTTGCCGCCCGCCGCCCGGCTGGCACGCCGTTACCGTCCCGTTATCTCTCACAGCGAAACTCTCCCCGCTTCCCTCAGGGCCCCAAGACTCCATATGCTCCGGGGCAAGGAAAGTTCGTCTCACTCAAGAGGAGAGCTGCGATGAGAACTACCAGGAACTCCCGGTCCCCCCGCTCGCGCCGCGGCAAGGAACCGGCCCCGCACCCGGCGTTGCCGCAGTCCTACGCGGCAATGATCGAGCGCACGCCGTCGCTGGACGACGCGCAGCTGGAGTCCCTCCTCGAGCGAGCCATCGCCGGAGCGGACGCCGCGCGCACCCTCGACGCCACCGCGGTCTCCCCCAGCCTGCGCGCACAGCTCGAGGCCAGGGTCAAGGACGGGCAATACGCAAAGGAGCGTCTCGTCCTCGCCCACCTCCGTCTCGTCCCGGCCATCGCCGGCTCCTACGCGGGCCGCCTGCCGTTCATGGACCTCGTGCAGGAGGGGAACGTCGGCCTGGTCCGTGCCGCCGACTCGTACGACCCCGCGCACGGCACGTTCGCCGCGTACGCCCACCGCTGGGTCCGCCGCTCGATCGTCCGCGCGGTAGCCGCCGCGGAGCAGGCCGAGAGCCCGAGCACGAGCCGGCCCACCCCCGAGCAGAGCATGCTGCGCCGCCGGGTCCGGCAGGCCGTGGCCCGCCTGGACGCCGTCGAGGCGCGCGTCCTGGAGATGCACTTCGGCCTCGTGGACGGCACCACGCGGACCATCGACGAGATCAGCCGCCGCCTCGGTGTGACCAAGGAGCGTGTGGCGCAGATCCTCGAGTCCGCGCTGGCCCGGCTGCGCGACGTCGTCAGCCCGGCTCCCCTCGCTGCGTGACCGCCGGCTGGGCACCCGACTGCCCGGCCGGCGTCAGCCGCGCAAGGACCTCCTCGAGCGCCTCGTGGTAGGCCCAGGAGGCCGGATAGCCCGAGTGCGTCGCCACGGCGAAGAGATAGGCCGACCGGTCCATCTCCTCCGCCCCGCGATCGACCTCGTTCACCCCGTAGCCAAGTACCGGGAAGCCCAGGAAGTCGGTGCGCCGCCACAGGTTCACCCACGCGGGCTTCGCACCGCAGGTCAGCAGTGACATCAGCGTGACCTGTTCCCCCGAACCGGGCTCGGGGCCCTCCGGCGTCAACGGCGCCGCCGGAGCCGCCCCGGGTCCGGAACCCTCCGCGACAGCGGCCCTGACCTGCCCGCCCCACGGGTCGGCCGACCAGGCCGGTCCGGTGCAGGGCGGCTCGCCCGTCGCCGTCGGGCCCAGGAGGTCCGGAAAGAACCGGCCGAAGAACGGGCGCAGCTGCACGCCGTAGGTCAGGAGGCCGAGGCGGCCGTCCGCGGCGTCGGGCGCGGTGTCGGTCACTGGGTTGCCCGCCCGGATCAGGATCACCGCGGCCGCCAGCACGCCACCCATCGAGTGCGCGGACAGCACCACCCGGCGCGTGGGCGCCACGCGGGCCCGCTCGGCATCGTCGGCGATGTCGGCGGCGGTCAGCCAGGCGTCGACCCGGGAGCGCACCTCGGGCACCACGCGCTCGGCGTAGCTGGGCGGGCCGAACGGGTGGGCGCTGCGCGGCAGGAAGC
>NZ_KI911744.1:89777-89908 GCF_000515355.1 Promicromonospora kroppenstedtii DSM 19349
CGGTCAGACGAACCGACACCTCAGCACGGCACCTAACCGACACGAGGTCGTGCTCCGTGACGGGCACACGTCGACGACCAATGACGAGCACGCATCGACGACCAGCGATCCCGGTCCTGGCCAGAACGCGA
>NZ_KI911744.1:90008-90256 GCF_000515355.1 Promicromonospora kroppenstedtii DSM 19349
CTCGACAACGGCCAGGGCTTGTGCGCGAGGTGCAACCACGCCAAGCAGGCCCCGGGCTGGTCCCAGAAGACCACCCACCTCGACGGCCGTCATGCGGTTGAGACGGTCACCCCGACCGGGCACACGTATGTCTCCGTCGCGCCCACACCACCAGCACCGGCCAGGACAGGCGCCACCACGCCTGGCCCCGACATGACTACAGCCCCAGGAACAGACCCGTACCCGAACAGGACGGCACCCGAGGGCTC
>NZ_KI911744.1:90356-91304 GCF_000515355.1 Promicromonospora kroppenstedtii DSM 19349
CCGCCAGCAGCGTCAGCCCGAGCAGCACGGGCCAGCGGCGGCGCAGCCACGCCAGGTCGAACCCGTGGACGTGCTGCGTGTACTCGGCCGGCCGCAGCAGCATCGCCGCCGCCATGGCCAGGACCATCAGCACGTGGCCCCAGAGCATCACGTCGCCCGCGGTGGCGGCCCCGGCCCGGAACAGCGTCAGCAGCACCACGAAGGGCACGGCCATCGCCGCGTTCATCTCCCAGATCGCCCGCCACGAGTGCCGCCGCAGGCGCATCCACACCGTCATCGCGGCGACCATGTCCAGGAGCATCACCACGGCGCCGACGTCGGGCCGGCCCAGCGCCGCCTCGACCCCGAGCGCGGCACCCGCCCAGTCCCAGGCCGGGCCCAGCAGCAGCATCCCGAGCACCATCACCACCACCATCTCGGCCAGGTGCGCCAGGAACCTGCCGACCGTCCGCGCCCTGGTCACCGGGGTGGCATGGTGGTGGGTCGCCGTCCGCACTGCGGTGTCCCCCGTGCCGTCCCCGTGGCCGTGACCGTGCCCCGCCGCCGTCGTGCCCGTGTGCGCCGTCGTCTGCGTCATCGCTCCGTCTCCTTCCGTGCGGCGCTCCTCGCCGCGCTGTTCTCCACGCTGTCCGACGGCGACGACGGCCTGTAGTGCGAGACCGCACCCCTGCGCGGGCACCTGTCACAAGGTCGTGTGACAGATGTCATCGGGCCCCTGCGGTACACCCCCGGACAGGCGGCGCCGCTGGCAGGATGGCGTCATGAGCACCGGCCCGGCCGTCGCGGACGACGGCGGCAGCGGACTCGCGAGCTTCCGCCGCAACGTCTGGTGGGGACTGGCGGGCACGGTGGCGTGCGTGCTCGGTTTCGCCGTCGGCGACTGGGTGCTCGACCCCGACGTGCCCGCCGGGCTGCGCGCCCTGACCGGCGTGGCCACCGCCGTCACGA
>NZ_KI911744.1:91404-92153 GCF_000515355.1 Promicromonospora kroppenstedtii DSM 19349
CGGGCACCAGGTCGAGGCCGATCAGGGCAGGCATCGTCTCGGGCTGCGGCCCGGCGAGACAGGCGGCGCACGCCAGCAGCCAGACCAGCAGCCCTGCCGCGAACACGGCCAGACCGGCCCGGGCCTTCCAGCGCGGGGTGACGGCCTGGACGCCGTCGTCGTCGGTGCGCAGGGCGACGAACAGGCCGGCGCACAGCAGGACGACGAGGGCAGCGACCGGGAGCGCGGGGGCCGGCAGGCCGGCGTCGGCGTAGCGGGTCCAGGTGAGGTACTGGCCCGTCAGTGCGAGCGCCGCGCCCAGGTGCGCCCACAGCAAACCCGAGCCGGAGCGCTGCGACCAGAAGCCCGCGCGGTGCAGAACCGGGCCCGACGGCGGCACGGTGCGGCCCGCCCGCATCACGGAGAACTTGGACTCGAACCGCACCTGGCCGCTGTGCGCCACCGCCACCAGGATCGCGACCAGCAGCACCGGCGCCAGGGACAGCAGCGCCAGGCGGTCGCCGACGTCGAGCCGCGCCAGGCCGTACAGCGCACTCGGGATGCGGGCGCAGACCGGGACCACCGAGTCGGGGCCCGGGGTCGCCAGCCCGATGCAGCGCGTGCCGATCACCGACAGCGCGACCGTCGCCACGGCAGAGACGAACAGCAGCGTCAGGCCCAGGGAGAACACCCTGGTCAGGGCGGCGGTCGCCTCGGGGCGCAGGCCGGGGCCGGGACCCGCCTGGCCGGCGGGCGGCGTCCGGCGGTGC
>NZ_KI911744.1:92253-92357 GCF_000515355.1 Promicromonospora kroppenstedtii DSM 19349
AGACCGCGTGGCCCACCAGGCCCACCGCGACCACGTACGCCCCGGTGTCCTGGCCCGCCAGCACCGTGGCCAGCACGGCGACCCCCGCGAAGACCGCGAGCCCG
>NZ_KI911744.1:92457-101340 GCF_000515355.1 Promicromonospora kroppenstedtii DSM 19349
CCCCGCGGTCGGCATCACCGGCCCCGCCCCGGGCCGCACCCCACGCAGCCGCTACTCCATCGGCTGCCACACCACCCCCACCCATGGAGCGATCCCCTACCGACCCAGCCCACCACCCCGCCAGGCCCGCCCGACACACGGGCCACCCGGTCGAGCCGGCACCCGGCCGAACCCGCCGACCCGACCTCTCCTGGACGCGTGGTCACGCACTACGACTCCTTGAAACCCTCTCTAGCTGTCGCTCGCCTCGCGGTCGCCGTCGACGTAGAACCAGCGGCCTCCGGTCCGAACGAAGCGGCTGGTCTCGTGCAGGCTGCCCCGCACCCCCGTGTCCGGGTACCGGTAGAAGGCGGTGAACTCCACGATGCCACTGCTGTCGAACGGCCCGCCGCGCTCCGTGCGGTGGATGTCGAGGCGGCGCCACTGCTCGTCGCCGACCCCGGCGCTGTCCGGGCGGGTCTGCGGAGCCCAGGTCGCGAGCAGGTAGGCGTCGTCGCCCACGGCGAACGCCGAGTAGCGCGAGCGCATCAGGGCCTCGGCCGTCGGGGCCGTCGCGGCGCCGGAGTGGTAGCGCCCGCAGCAGGCGCCGTAGGTGTCGCCGGAGAGGCAGGGGCAGCGGTCGTCGTCGTGCACCAGGCGATCTTCGCACCTACGCGAACGTCTCGTGCCCCAGCACGGCGAGCAGGCGAATCTTCTCCTCGGCCTCGCTGTTCGGCGCCGGCGTCAGCACCAGGAGGGCCTGGGACTGGTCCTCGGTGAACAGCGCCTGGCAGTCCACGTCGATGCGGCCCAGCTCGGGGTGCACCAGCGTCTTGTGGTCCTCGAACCGGCGGGACACCTCGTGCAGCTCCCAGAGCCGCACGAACTCGGGGCTCTGCCGCAGCAGGGCGCGCAGCACCTCGTCGGCGGGCGATCCCGGGCATGCCGCCGCGTGAGCCGCGCGCAGCGACGCGACCTGGCTGCGGGCCTGCCGCTCGTGGTCCTCGGGCGGGTACACCTCCCGAGAGGCCGGGTCGGTGAACCACCGGTAGGCGGAGCTGCGGGCCAGCCCCGTGGTGGGTGCCGGGCCGAAGATCGCCTCCGCGAGGCGATTCTGCACGAGTGTCTCGCCCAGGCCCGAGAGGATCAGCGCCGGGGTGTCCTCGAGCCGGTCCAGCACGCGCAGCAGCGCAGGCGCGACGTGGGAGTCGGCGGGCGCGCGCCGCGGCACGCCGTGCCCGGCGAGGCGGAACAGGTAGTCGCGCTCCTCGACGGTCAGGCGCAGCGACCGCGCCAGGGCGGCGAGCATCTGCTCCGAGGGCTGCGGCCCGCGCTGCTGCTCGAGGCGCGCGTAGTAGTCCACGGACATCCCGGTCAGGGCGGCGACCTCCTCCCGGCGCAGCCCCGGCGCGCGACGGCGAGGGCCGGGCACCAGGCCGACGTCGGACGGGCGCAGCGCCTCGCGGCGTCGGCGGAGGAAGTCGGCCAGGGCTGCGCGGTTCATGCCCCCATCGTGCGCCGCGCGCGCCTGGTGAGCCAGGGACCGGCGGTCCCTGGTTCACCAGGTCTCTCCCGCCGTCGGCCCGGGCGGCGCACGGTGGAGGCATGAACACAGAAGGCAACACCATCTTCATTCCCGGTGGAACCCGTGGCATCGGCCTCGCTCTCGCGCTGCGGCTCCAGGCCAGGGGCAACACCGTGATCGTCGGCGGGCGCAGCACCGACGCCCTCGAGAAGATCGCCGCGGAGCACGGCTTCGCCACCGTCCGCATCGACACAGACGATGCCGGCTCGATCCGGACCGCCTCCGCCGAGGTGATCGAGCGGTTCCCCGACGTGAACGTGCTGGTGCCGATGGCGGGGATCATGCGGGCCGAGAACTGGCGCACCCCGGGCTTCCTGGCGGACGCCGAGGCGGTCGTGACCACCAACGTGCTCGGCCCGATCCGGCTGATCGCCGCGTTCACCGAGCACCTGCAGTCCCGGCCGGACGCGACGATCCTCACCGTGTCCTCCGGCCTGGCCCACGCCCCGCTGCGGGTCACTCCGACCTACAACGCGAGCAAGGCCGCGATCCACATGCTCTCGGAGTCGATCCGGCTCCAGTTCGCGGGCACGAGCGTGTCCGTGACGGAGCTTGTTCCGCCATCCGTGCAGACCGCGCTCATGCCGGGCCACGACGAGGACCCGCACGCCATGCCGCTGGACGAGTACGCCGACGAGACCATGAGCCTCCTTCAGGCCCAGCCTGACGCGCACGAGATCCAGGTCGAGCGGGTCAAGTTCCTGCGCTACGGCGAGGTCCGGGGCGACTACGACCAGGTGGTCGACGCCCTGAACGCGTCGGAACCGATCGCGGCGGCCCCCGCGAGCTGAGGGCGCCTCGACCACCACGGTCTACCGCCCCGAGAGCACCACACTCATGTCCACGGTCCCCGGCACGTCCAGGGTCACCTCGGCGGCGCCGCCGGCCGCCTCGACGCGGTAGTCCCCGAGGAAGCCGCCGAACCGCACCCGGCCCTCGGCGTCGGTGCGCAGGGCCGTGGGCGGCAGCCACCACTCGTCCTTGACGAGCTCCCGCAGCCGGTCGAAGGCGGGCTTGCGCGAACCGTCGGCCCGGAGCAGTCCGCCCGGGGCATTCAGCCACATGCCCCGGTCGGACAGCCCCCAGTACGTCATGGCCTCGACGCCCGGGTGCGACAGCAGCGTCCGGTAGTGGCGCTCCACCTCGTCGGCCTGGCGCGCCTCACCTTCCGGCGTCGACGGCCACGACTCGACCTGCCAGTCGTTGAGGTCCTCGACGTGGCTCGGCATCACGTCGCCCGACAGCAGCGTGGTCTCCGTGAAGTGGATCGGGATGTTGTACCGGGAGAACCGGTCCAGGATCGCGAGGGTCTTCTCCTCGCCCCAGTAGCCCTGGTGCATGTGGCTCTGCAGGCCGAGCCGGTCGACCCGGATCCCGGCCTCCAGCACCGCCTCGATCAGGCACTCGTACGCGGTGGACATGTCGAAGTCGTTGAGCAGCAGCGTCGCGCCCGGGTTCTCGGCACGCGCCTCCTCGAACGCCATCCGGATCATCTCGACGCGGCCCTTGACCCGCGCCAAGGGCGTGATGGCGTTCTCCTGCGCGGTGAACACCGGCATGATCACCACCTCGTTGATCGCGTCCCACGTGTCGATCACGCCGCGGAACGCCGCGACGTCGCGCCGGATGCGCTCCCGCTGCAGGCGCTCCACCTCGTCCTCGGGCAGCCCGAGGAGCCAGCCCGGCTGCACCGTGTGCCACACGAGCGGGTGCCCCTTGACCATGACGTCCCGTTCGCGGAACCAGCGCGCCGCGCCGAGCAGCGGCTCCGTCCGCGGCGCCCCGCGCTCGGGCTCGAACGTGCCCCAGTAGAACGGGAGCGTGGTCTGGTTGAAGACGTCGAACCACGCGTCGGCGAGGCGGCCGTCGTACTCCGGGTCCTGCGACGTGCCGTTGGCGAGGTCGATGAGGTCGAAGCCGATGCAGCCGAACAGGAACGCGTGCCGCGTCTGCCGCACGACGACGTCGTGGCCGGCGAGCGGCGCGCCGTCCGGTCCACGAAGGGTCGCCGTGGCGTCGGCGCGGCGGTGCGCCAGGCTCGGGTCGGGTGTGCGTCCTTCGCCGGGCGCCCTGAAGAGAGAGGTCACGCGCCGACCCTAGCCGCGGCCCTCACTCTCGTGGAGTCACGACGAGCAGATCACCCACCTCGCACTGCAGCACGTCGCAGACCGCCGTCAGCGTGGAGAACCGGATCGCCCGGGCGCGATCGTTCTTCAGCACCGACAGGTTTACCACCGTGACGCCGACCAGCTCCGCGAGGCGTGCCAGCGTCATTCCGCGCTCGGTCAGGAGCTCGTCGAGGCGGCAGTGGACGCGGGCCTCGTCGTCGACAGGCATCAGACGAGGCCCTCGGTGTCCCGCTTCAGGCGCGCGCCACGCTGGAACGCGTAGCCGACGGCGGCAAGGAGCAAGCCGGCCAGCAGCATGGTCATATCGAGCCCCAGCACCATCGCCTGGCCCGACTCCGCGCCGGCGTTCACTAGGGCACTGCTCGCCGCTGTCCCCTCCAGCGTGGGGATCACCACCGCACCAGCGCCGAGCGCCGCCGCGGCGGCGTTGAGCGCCACCAGGTTCCCGCGCGTGAAGAAGTCGCCACGGTAGAACGACCGGCCGAGCAGGGCGAAGCAGACGGCGACCACCAGCAGCGTGATCGCCGGCAGCAGGGCCGCCGCTACGACCAGCATGTACGGCACCGGGCCGAGCGCGGAGACCCGGACCACCGCCTCGGTCGCCTCCGCCGCCACGGACCCGTCGAGCAGCAGCTCGTGCGGCACGTCGGCCAGGTCCACGGTCACCGGGACGTCACGGTTCGGCACGACCCGCACCAGGCCCTCGACGATGCCCGCCAGCCCCGCGACGACGGTGAGGGCGCCCGCGAGCGTCAGGAGGAGGAAGTCGTGCTGCCGACTGCTGGAGACTCGCTGTGCCATGGTCGTCACCTTTTCGCTGGGTCCGGCAGGATCGGCATATCGCTTAACGATAGTATCGAAACACGATATGCCATTGGGGTCAACGAATCCTGTGACGGAGACGACCATGCACCTGTTGCCAGGACGGGAGTCGTCCTGGCAACAGGTGCATGGTCGTTCGTGATCCCGCGGCCTACGTCGCCGCAGGCTCCTCCACCACCGGGGCCGCGAACTGGCTCGCGTACAGCCGGGCGTAGGCGCCGTTCGCGGCGAGCAGGTCGTCGTGGGAGCCCTGCTCCACGATGTCGCCGTGCTCCATCACGAGGATCACGTCGGCGTCGCGGATCGTGGACAGCCGGTGCGCGATGACGAACGACGTCCTGTCCTTGCGCAGCCGGTTCATGGCCTCCTGGACCAGCACCTCGGTGCGGGTGTCCACGGACGACGTCGCCTCGTCGAGCACGAGGATCGCCGGATCGGCCAGGAACGCCCGGGCGAGCGTGAGGAGCTGCTTCTCCCCCGCCGAGACCGACGAGCCCTCCTCGTCCACGACGGTGTCGTAGCCGTCGGGCAGGGTCCGCACGAACGGGTCCACGTGGGTGGCCCGCGTCGCGGCGAGGAACTCGTCCTCGCTCACGGTGGCGCCGTCGGGCACGCCGTAGCGGAGGTTCTCCTCGATGGTGCCCTTGAACAGCCAGGTGTCCTGGAGCACCATGCCGACCGAGGACCGCAGGTCGTCGCGCGACATGTCCCGGGTGTCCACGCCGTCCAGGGTGATGCGGCCGCCGTCCACCTCGTAGAACCGCATGAGGAGGTTGACGAGCGTGGTCTTGCCGGCGCCCGTCGGACCCACGATCGCGATGGTCTGGCCCGGCTCCGCGACCAGGTTCAGCCCGGTGATGAGCGGACGCTCGGGCGTGTAGGAGAACGTGACGTCCTCGAACGCGACCCGGCCGCGCACCGGCTCCACCTTCTGCGACCGCTCCGGGTCCGGCGACTGCTCCGGGGCGTCCAGCAGGTCGAACACCCGCTCCGCGGAGGCCACGCCGGACTGCAGCAGGTTCATCATCGAGGCCACCTGCGTCAGCGGCTGCGTGAACTGGCGCGAGTACTGGATGAACGCCTGCACGTCACCCAGCGACAGCGTGCCCGAGGCGACACGCAGGCCGCCGATCACGGCGACGATCACGTAGTTCAGGTTCGCGAGGAAGCCCATCGCCGGCTGGATCGTGCCCGAGATGAACTGCGCCTTGAAGCTGGACGAGTACAGCGCGCCGTTCTCGTCGGCGAACGCCTTGGCCGTGGACTCCTGGTGCCCGTACACCTTCACCAGCGCATGCCCGGTGAACGACTCCTCGATGTGCGCGTTCAGGCGCCCCGTGGCCGCCCACTGCTCCACGAACTGCGGCTGGCTGCGCTTGGCGATCTGCGCCGTCAGGATCACCGACAGCGGCACGGTCACCAGCGCGACCAGGGCGAGGACCGGCGAGATCCAGAACATCATGCCGAGCACGCCGATCACCGTCAGGACGGCGGTCACGAGCTGCGCGAGGGTCTGCGTAGTGGTCTGGGCCACGTTGTCGATGTCGTTGGTGACGCGCGACAGGATCTCGCCGCGCTGCTTGGCGTCCACGTAGGAGAGCGGGATGCGGTGCAGCTTCGCCTCCACCTGGTCGCGCAGGTCCCGCATGGTCCGCTGCACGACGCCGGCGGTGATCCGCGCCTGCAGCCAGCCGAACAGGAACGCCCCGACGTACGCCGCGACCACCCAGCCGAGGGTCTGCATGAGCATCGTGAAGTCGATGCCCTGGCCCGGCACGACGCCCACGACGCCGGACAGCAGGTCCGCCATCTGGTCCTGGCCCGCCGCGCGCAACCCGGCCTCCGCCTGCTCCGTGGTCACGCCCGAGGGCAGCTGCGCACCCACGACGCCCGCGAAGATCACGTTCGTCGCGTTACCGAGCAGCTTGGGCCCGAGCACGGTGAGCGCCACCGAGGCGATGCCCAGCACCATGAGCACCACGACGTTCAGGCGCTCGGGGCGCAGCATGCCGGCGAACCGGCGCAGCGAGCCCTTGAAGTCCATCGGCTTCTGCACGGGCATTCCCATGCCCATGCCCATCGGTCCGCCACCGCCGGGCCCCCGCCCGGGACCGCG
Organism: Promicromonospora kroppenstedtii DSM 19349; assembly: GCF_000515355.1. Taxonomy (GTDB): domain Bacteria; phylum Actinomycetota; class Actinomycetes; order Actinomycetales; family Cellulomonadaceae; genus Promicromonospora; species Promicromonospora kroppenstedtii. The sequence goes on from NZ_KI911744.1 coordinate 99,089, forward strand.
CTGCGGCGCTGCCGTCGTCGTGCTCTCGCCCTGAGGCTTCTCTTCGTTGCTCACGCCGCCTCCTCCAAGCTCATCTGGGACGTCACGATCTCCTGGTACGTCGGGTTGTCCGCCAGCAGCTGCGCGTGCGTGCCGCGGCCGACGATGCGGCCGTGGTCGAGCACCAGGATCTGCTCGGCGTCACGGATGGTCGCCACGCGCTGCGCGACGACGATCACCGTCGCGTCGCGGGTCTGCGGCCGCAGGGCCGCCCGCAGGCGCGCGTCGGTCGCGTAGTCCAAGGCGGAGAAGCTGTCGTCGAACAGGTAGATGCGGGGCTTGCGGATCACGGCGCGCGCGATGGCGAGCCGCTGACGCTGGCCGCCCGAGAACGTCGAGCCGCCCTGCGCCACCTCGGACTCCAGGCCGTCCGGCAGCGCCTCGATGAAGTCGCGCGCCTGCGCCACCTCGAGCGCCGCCCACATCTCCTCCTCGGTGGCGTCGGACTTGCCGTACCGCAGGTTGTCCGCGACGGTCCCGGAGAACAGGAACGCCTTCTGCGGCACCAGCCCCATGAGGGAGCCGAGGTCGCGCTGCAGCAGGTCCCGGACGTCGACACCGTCCACCCGGACGGTGCCGCCGGTGGCGTCGAACAGGCGCGGCACCAGGTTCAGCAGCGTCGACTTGCCCGAACCGGTCGAGCCGATGATCGCGGTGATCTGGCCCGGCACGGCCTCGAACGACAGCTCGTGCAGCACCGGCTCCTCGGCGCCGGGGTAGCGGAACTCGACGTCCTCGAACGTGACGCGACCGCTCGGGCCCGCCACGGCGCCGTCGGGCGAGCCGTCCTGGTCGGCGAGCGAGCCCGGCAGAGCGACCGGCGACTCGGGGTCGACGACGGACGACTCGGTGTCCAGGACCTCCCCGATGCGCTCCGCCGCGACGGCGGCGCGCGGGATCATCATGAAGATCATCGTGGACATCATCACGGCCATGAGGATGTACATGATGTAGCTCAGGAACGCGGTCAGGGAGCCGATCTCCATCTCGCCGGCCTCGATCTCGTGGGCGCCGAACCACAGCACGGCCACGGACGACAGGTTCATGATCAGCATGACCACCGGGAACGTGAGCGCCATCAGGCGGCCGGCGCGCAGCGAGGTGTCGAACAGCTCCTCGTTGACCACGCCGAAGCGCTCGGTCTCGCGACGCTCGCGCACGAACGCCCGGACCACGCGCAGGCCCGTGATCTGCTCGCGCAGCACGGAGTTGATGGCGTCGATGCGCTTCTGCATGCGGCGGAAGTGCGGCACCATGCGCCACACGATGACGCCCGCGGTGGCGGCCAGCACCGGCACGATGACGAGCAGCAGGCCCGACATCGACACGTCCTCCGACAGCGCCAGGATGACGCCGCCGATCAGCATGATCGGTGCCATCACCATGATGGTGAACGTCATCAGCACGGTCATCTGCACCTGCTGGACGTCGTTCGTGCTGCGCGTGATCAGCGTCGGCGCCCCGAACCGCGCCATCTCGCGCGCGGAGTAGGTCTGGACCGAGTGGAAGACGTCGCGCCGCAGGTCACGGCCGAAGGCCGTGGCGACCTGCGCGCCGAAGTAGACGGCGATGACCGACGCGACGACCTGGCCCAGCGAGACGACGAGCATCCATCCGCCGGTGCTCCAGATGTACCCGATGTCACCGGGCACCACGCCGTTGTCGATGATGTCGGCGTTCAGGCTGGGCAGATACAGGGCCGCGAGCGTCTGCACCAGCTGGAGGACCAGCACCGCGACCACCGCCCAGCGGTACGGGCCCAGATATTTCCGGGCAAGAGCGACAAGCATCAGGAGTTCCCTTCAGGGCTGGGGGTTGGAGAACCTGGCGCGCCGGGTCCCGCGGTGGAGGCTGCACCTTCGGCGGCGTCGGAGCCAGGCTTTTTCGCGGGACCGGCGAGACCGTTGACGAGGGCGTCGGCCAGGACGTCGGCCGGCACCACGGGCTGCAGGTGGTCGATCCGTACGTGCGCGCCGGCGATCGCCGACTCGACCAGTGAGATCGCCACTTCGACGGGGACCCGCAGCCGGTGCGCGTCCGGCGCGAGGACGGCGGTGATCCCCTCGACCGTAGCCGCATGCTGCTGGGCACGCTGGTCCAGCAGCGTCTTGCGGTAGGCGAGCATGCGCTCGTGGTGGTCGGCGGGCGTACCGGGCACGACGCCGGGCCTGCCGGGCGGCTCCGGCGGTACGGCGCGGGGACCCGGCGGGCCC
>NZ_KI911744.1:101440-101529 GCF_000515355.1 Promicromonospora kroppenstedtii DSM 19349
CGCCATGCGGCGCAGGACCGTCATCCAGCGCATGACCTCGGCCACCCGGTGGCGGCCCAGCTCGATCACGAGCTCCAGGCGCCGCTCGA
>NZ_KI911744.1:101629-102079 GCF_000515355.1 Promicromonospora kroppenstedtii DSM 19349
CCCCCAGCGCGGCCGCGCTCTCCGGGTCCGTGGCCACGCGGGTGAGCGCCGCGGCCAGGTCGGCCACGAACCGGTCGGGGTCGAGCGGCGTGCCCGTGCCGTCGTCGGACTGCTCGATCGGGACCAGCAGGCCGGTGGCGCCGTCGTCGACCACCTCGGGGATGCCGCCGGTGGCCGTGCCCACCACGGGCAGGCCCACCGCCATGGCCTCCAGGTTCACGATGCCGAGCGGCTCGTAGACGCTCGGGCACACGAAGACGGTGCACGCGGCGAGGACGGCGATCAGGTCGGGTCGCGGCAGCATCTCCTCGATCCAGACCACACCGGTGCGGGTCTCGCGCAGGCGTTCGACCAGGCCCACCACCTCGGCCATGATCTCGGGCGTGTCAGGGGCGCCGGCGCACAGCACGAGCTGCACCTCGGGCGGCAGCTCGGCGGCGGCGCGCAGCA
>NZ_KI911744.1:102179-105501 GCF_000515355.1 Promicromonospora kroppenstedtii DSM 19349
GGTCGGGCCCTCGCCCGGCGGGGGCGGCGGGACGGCCGGGCCGGCGCCGCCGCCGAATCCGGAGGCGATGTTGCCCAGCGCGGCGGTGAACTCCGTGGGGATGACCCAGGTGGTGTTCGAGGTGCCGTTCGCGATCTGCGGCAGCGTCTGCAGGTACTGGTAGGCCAGCAGCTTCGGGTCGGCGTCACCGCGGTGGATGGCCTCGAAGACCTGGAGGATGGCCCGGGACTCACCCTCGGCCCGCAGGATCTGCGCCTGGGCGTCACCCTCGGCCTTCAGGATCTCGGACTGCTTCTGGCCCTCGGCCGTGAGGATGGCGGACTGCTTGACACCCTCCGCGGTGAGGATCGCGGCACGCCGGTCACGCTCGGCGCGCATCTGCTGCTCCATGGAGCCCTGCACCGACGGCGGCGGGTCGATCGACTTGAGCTCGACGCGGTTGACGCGGATACCCCAGCGACCGGTCGCCTCGTCGAGCACGCCACGCAGCTGGCCGTTGATCTGGTCACGGCTGGTCAGCGTCTGCTCGAGGTCCATCGAGCCGATCACGTTACGCAGCGTGGTGACGGTGAGCTGCTCGATGGCGGTGATGTAGTTCGCGATCTCGTAGACCGCGGACTTGGCGTCCGTCACCTGGAAGTAGATGACGGTGTCGATCTCGACCACCAGGTTGTCGCTGGTGATCACGGGCTGGGGCGGGAACGAGACGACCTGCTCGCGCAGGTCCACACCGGCGCGGACACGGTCCACGAACGGCACCAGCACGTGCAGGCCCGGGTCGAGCGTCTTGGAGTACCGACCCAGGCGCTCGACCACGAGCGCCACCGACTGAGGAACGATCCGCACGGCGCGGATCACCGCGACGATACCGACGATCACGACCAGGGCAATGATCAGATAGAGCAGGACTTGCCCGAATGACTCCACGAGTTCTCCTTACGCGGGCACCTTGGCCCGCAGGCGGTTTGACGCTTCTGATGCGCACAGAACGCTTCTGACTGAACTGTCTGGGACAACACAAAAGGGGCGCCCAGGCGCCAGGCGGCTACGCCGGCTCGACGACGGCGGTGGCGCCGTCGATCTGGACCACACGAACGCTAGCGCCGGCGGGCAGCAGGGGCGACCCGGGCACGGAGCGCGCGCTCCAGACCTCTCCGCTGAGCTTGATCAGCCCCGACGCGGTGCTGACCTCCTGGACCACCGACGCCGTGCGACCCACGTTCGCCTCGGCGTTGGTGGGTGCCTTCGGCGTGTTGTTGCGCAGGTGCCGGATCAGCGTGGGCCGAAGCGTCACGAGAAGCACCACCGACGCCACGACGAACACGATGGCCTGCATCCAGAGCGGGGCACCCGCGCCGTTCGCGACGGCCGCGGCCAGCGCGCCGCCCGCGAACATGATGAAGACGAAGTCCAACGACAAGAGCTCGATCAGCGCGAAGATCAGCGCCGCTCCTACCCACCACAACCACGCCATGGGTTGCTCCCTCCGAGCGTCCACTCCGGTTGGCGACCGGTCGCCGCCGGAACCTCTCCGACGGCGGGCCCTCGCGGTGAAATTACCGCTACCTCGGACCTTTGCCCGGACTTTACCAAGGACCACTGACACAGCGATAGTGAAATCGCCGTTTCAGAAGGTTTTCCCGGAGCCTTTCAAGATTCCAGGTCGAAGGTGACGGAAGGACGCCGTCAGCGGGCGGCGCGAGCGAGCCAGCGACCGCCGCCGTGGGCCACGACCAGCGGCAGTCCGAAGGCCGCCGAGAGGTTGTCCGCGGTGAGGACCTCCTCGATCGGGCCGGCCGCCTGGATGCCAGCCTTCTTCATGAGCAGCAGGTGCGTGAAGCCCGGCGGAATCTCCTCGACGTGGTGCGTCACGTGGATCAGCACCGGGGAGGCCGGGTCGTCCGCGAGCGCGGACAGCGTGGCCACCAGCTCCTCGCGGCCGCCCAGGTCGAGGCCCGCGCCGGGCTCGTCGAGCAGCAGCAGCTCGGGGTCGGTCATGAGCGCCCGCGCGATCTGAACGCGCTTGCGCTCGCCCTCGGACAGGGTCCCGTAGGTGCGGTCCGCGAGGTGGTCGACGTCGAACGAGGCCAGCAGGTCCTTGGCCCGCTGCTCGTCAAGCTCGTCGTAGCTCTCGCGCCAGCGGCCGGTCACGCCGTAGGCAGCGGTCAGCACGACGTCGCGCACGGTCTCCGCCGTCGGCAGCCGCTCGGCGAGGGCCGCACTGGCGATGCCGATGCGCGGGCGCAGCTCGAACACGTCGACGCGGCCGAGGGTCGCGTCCAGGATGTTCGCGGTGCCCGACGTCGGGTGCAGGCGCGCCGCGACGATCTGGAGCAGGGTCGTCTTGCCCGCGCCGTTGGGCCCGAGAACGATCCAGCGCTCTCCCTCGTTCACCTGCCAGTCCACGGAATCGAGGATGGTCGAGGTGCCGCGACGGACGGTGACGCCCGCAAGGTGGAGAACCGAGCTCATGGGCACCGACCCTACCTGAGAAGGTGTCATCTACAGTGCTGCGGTGGACATCGAACAGGACCTCCCCCGGAGCGTGCTGCTCGCCCTGTGGCTGCAGGGCATAGGCGACACCTCGGACGCCGTGAAGTCCGTGGTGGGCGACGACGAGCCGCACACCGTGGAGGGGCTGCCCGGCTTCGCCGACGGAACGGATCTCGACACCCTCTTCACGGCCTGGACCGAGGGGCCGCGCGAGGTGTGCGCGCTGCTCCCGGCGCCCGGTGACGCCGCGGGCGTCCCCGCGGCCGCGAACCACGAAGCCACCGAGGCCGGTGAGTGCGTGGCGATCACGACGCCCGCCGGGAGCTGGGCCGCCGTACCCAGGGTCCAGGCGTTCGGCAGCCACATCGAGCCCGGGCACCTGGTCACGTGGCACGTGGTGGCGATCCCGGAGTGGACCATGCTGGTGCAGGGCACCATCGGCTCGGTGTCCGACGCCGAGCGCGAGCTGCGCACGAGCCTCATGAGGGCCACGGAGTCCCTGGACCAGCTCGACGTGGCCCGGTGGCGCGACGACGCCGCCGACGCGATCGAGCGGATCCGCTCGGCCAGCACGTCGTCGTGGCCGGTGCCGCACCTGGACGGCCGGCGCGCCCGCGTGCTGGACCTCGCCAACCGGCTGCGCGCCATCGTCGCCCTGGGCACGGTGGACGACGGCGGCGCGGTCAACGTCTTCCAGGTCGACCAGCGCTCCACGGCGCTGCGCGAGGTGGACCGCACGGCCCGGCACGCGATGAGCGCCGCGACGTACGGGCGGGTGGCCTGACCGCTAGGCGCTCGCCAGCACCCGCCGGTAGACCTCCATGGTGCG
>NZ_KI911744.1:105601-115829 GCF_000515355.1 Promicromonospora kroppenstedtii DSM 19349
GCGGCCCCCAGCAGGTACGGCAGGCCCTTCTGCCGTGTGATCCGGCCGACGAACACGACGGCGGGGCGGTCCGGGTCGATGCCGTGGCGGCGCACGGTCGCCTCCGCGGCGGCGTTGGCCTCGGCGTCGTCGGCGTCGGGACGGCGCCAGCCCGACAGGTCGATGCCGTTGTGCACCACGTGCACGCGCTCGGGGTCGAGCTCCGGGTAGACGCGCAGGATGTCGGCCCGCATGCCCGCCGAGACCGCGATGACGCCGGCGGCGCCCAGGTAGGCGGTGCGCTCGGCCCACGAGGAGAGCGCGTAGCCGCCGCCGAGCTGCTCGGCCTTCCAGGGGCGCAGGGGCTCCAGCGAGTGCGCCGTGACGACGTGCGGCACACCGTGCAGCAGGCCGCCCAGGTGGCCCGCCATGTTGGCGTACCAGGTGTGGGAGTGCAGCAGGTCGGCGCCCGCGACGTCGTCGGCCATCACCAGGTCGGTGCCCAGGGTGGCCAGGGCTGCGTTGGCGCCCGCGAGCGCCGTCGGGGTCGTGTAGCCGGTGACGCCGGAGGCTTCGGTGGCGGCGTCGCGCGGGCCGTCGAAGCAGCGCACACGGACGTCGGCGAGCTGTCGCAGGACGGCGGCCAGCTCGGCGACGTGCACGCCCGCGCCGCCGTACACGTTCGGCGGGAACTCACGGGTGAGCAGGTCCACGCGGAGCGTACCGGTGGGCCGCAGCCCGGGGGCGGGGCCTGCGGTGGCGGGAGTGGTGGCGTCGGAAAGGTCGGGCACAGTGCCAACCTAGCGTGCGCCACGTCTCAGCGTGCCACCTGACGTAACCGGCGGAAAGGCCTTAATGTCACCGTATGGTCTCCGCTCCCCGCGTCCTTGCGATCGTCCTCGCCGGCGGTGAGGGAAAGCGGCTGATGCCGCTGACCGCCGCCCGCGCCAAGCCAGCAGTGCCCTTCGGCGGGATCTACCGTCTGGTCGACTTCGCGCTGTCGAACATCGTCAACTCGCGGTACCTGCACGTCGTCGTGCTGACGCAGTACAAGTCCCACTCCCTGGACCGCCATATCTCCAAGACGTGGCGCATGTCGCCGCTGCTCGGCAACTTCGTGGCGCCCGTCCCGGCGCAGCAGCGCGTGGGCAAGCACTGGTACCTCGGCAGTGCCGACGCGATCTACCAGTGCCTGAACATCATCGACGACGAGCGGCCGGACATCGTGGTCGTGGTCGGTGCCGACCACGTCTACCGCATGGACTTCTCGCAGATGGTGGACGCGCACATCGAGTCCGGTGCGCGTGCCACGGTCGCCGCGATCCGGCAGCCGATCGAGATGGCGGACCAGTTCGGCGTCATCGACGTGGACCCGGCCGACCCGTCGAAGATCCGGGAGTTCCTGGAGAAGCCGACCGAGCCCACGGGCCTGCCGGACTCCCCCGGCGAGATCCTCGCCTCGATGGGCAACTACGTGTTCGACGCCGACGCGCTGGTCGAGGCGGTCACCAAGGACGCGGCCAACCCCGACTCGCGGCACGACATGGGCGGCGACATCATCCCGGCGTTCGTGGCCGAGGGCGAGGCGGGCGTCTACGACTTCATCCGCAACGACGTGCCCGGCTCCACCGACCGGGACCGGGGCTACTGGCGCGACGTCGGGACGATCGACTCGTTCTACGACGCGCACACCGACCTGATCGCGGTGCACCCGATCTTCAACCTCTACAACATGGAGTGGCCCCTGTACACGGGCTACACGGGGCTGCCGCCGGCCAAGTTCGTGCACGCGGGTCCGGGCCGCATGGGGCACGCGGCGGAGTCGATCGTGTCGCCGGGCGTGCTCATCTCGGGTGCGCAGGCGGCCGGTTCGGTGCTCTCCCCCGGCGTGCACCTGCACTCCTGGTCGAACGTGTCCAACTCGGTGCTGATGGACGACGTCCAGGTGCACCGTTACGCGCACGTGCACCGCGCTATCGTGGACAAGAACGTGATCATCAACGAGCGGGCCCGCATCGGCGTGGACCACGACGAGGACCGCGCGCGCGGCTTCACGGTCACGGAGTCGGGGCTCGTGGTGGTCCCGAAGGGCACGATCGTCGACTGACGCTGCGCGGGCGGGCGCGACTGCGCCCGCGCCCGCGCCCGCGGCATCGAACGTAGGGGTGGTCGCACTCTGAGCGCTCAGAGTGCGACCAACCCTACGTTCAACGCATCCCACTCCTGGCTTGCTCTTGCTCGGGCGACCTCCAACCCCTTATTGTCAGTTCGACATTAAGGGGGTGATAGGCGGTGACCGACGACGACACGTGGACGCCGCCGGAGATCCTGGTGGCGGTCGACCTCGTGATCCTGACGTTGCGCGCGTCGGTCTTCCACGTCCTGCTGATCGAGCGTGGGATCGAGCCCTTCAAGGGCGCCCAGGCCCTGCCGGGAGGTTTTCTCAACAACGCCGAGGAGGACATCTACGCCGCCGCCCTGCGCGAGCTCCGGGAGGAGGCGGACCTGGACGGAACCGACCTGCACATCGAGCAGCTCGGGGCCTACGGCACACCCGGTCGCGACCCGCGCGGCCGCGTGCTGTCGGTCGCCTACCTGACGATCGCACCGGGGCTTCCCGAGCCCGTCGCCGGTACCGACGCGTCGGGAGCAGCGTGGGTGCCTGTCGAGCAGGCACTGTCCGGGAGCGTCCAGCTCGCGTTCGACCACTGGAAGATCGTCGGCGACGCCGTCGAGCGGGCCAGGACCAAGCTCGAGCACACCCCGCTGGCGACAGCTTTCTGCACCAAGACCTTCACGATCGCTGACCTCCAGGAGGTCTACGAGGCGGTGTGGGGCGTCGACCTCGACCCGCGCAACTTCTACCGCAAGGTCCAGCGCGTCCCGGGCTTCATCGAGTCCGCCGGCGCTGACCGCCGCATGACGACCGGCCGTCCCGCCCGCCTGTTCCGCGCGGGACCTGCCACGGCACTGCACCCCCCGCTCACTCGCCCTGAACCATCGAACGATTCCGAGGAGGGTCGATGACTGACGCACGCGTGGTCGTCGTTCTGACAGCACTGGATCTCGAGTACAAGGCAGTCCGAAAGCATCTCAAGGACATCGAGCAACATCGGCACAGCACCGGGACGCGGTTCGAGATCGGCACGGTCGAAGGCACGGACTGCAGGATCGCGGTCGGGCTGGTCGGCGTCGGCAACTCGAACTCCGCAGTGCTCGCCGAACGGGCGATCCAGCAGTTCTCGCCCGTGGCGGCGCTGTTCGTCGGAGTTGCGGGAGCGGTGTGGGACTCCACTCCACTCGGCCAGGTAGTCGTGGCCGACCGTGTGTTCGCCTACCACGGAGGTACGAGCGAGGACGACGGCTTCAAGGCCCGCCCGAGCGAGTGGAAGACGTCGCATCACCTCAGTCAGCTGGCCCACCACCTCGAGCGTTCCGGAACCTGGGCGGCACGGCTCCCACTGGACGCCCACATGTCGGACGGCGGCCGTCCGAGCGTCATGTTCGGTGCCATCGCGGCGGGCGAGGTGGTCCTGAACTCTCGCGTCTCCGTCGAGGCTCGTCGGATCCACGAGCACTACAACAACGCGACAGCCATCGAGATGGAAGCCGCCGGGATCGCTCATGCCGGCCACCTCAACAGCGCCCCGGTCGCCATCATCCGCGGCATCAGTGACCGGGCCGACGGCGAGAAGACATCGGCGAACGACGGCACCTGGCAACCCCGCGCGGCGGCGCACGCCGCGGCATTCGCGATCGAGCTCGCAGTCGAGCTGGCCAACGAAGCAGAGGAGACGCCCATGACCCCGAACGAGCCTCGTCCCACCCCGCCCAGCACCACCGTGAACAACACGGCGTCAGGCAACGTGGGGATCCAGGCGGCGAACGTCACCGGCAGTTCGGTCTGGATGTCCGCGGCCCCCCACCGGGAGCAGGTGACCGACCCGACCAAGGCGCTGGCCGAGCTTCGCGCACTGCTCGATGCCCACCGTGCCGACGGGGCTGTCGACGAGGAGACCTACGACGCCGCGAAGAGCGGCCTCGTCAACGCCGAGACAGCACTGCGAGATCCTGACGCGAAGGGCAAGAAGAAGGCGGTCATCGCGCTCCGGCAGTTCGGTGGTCTCGTGGGGCACCTGACGGACCTCGCGGCGAAAACTGCCGTCGTCATCACCGCACTGAACGGGATCGCATGAACGCCGACGGCACGCCGCCACCGCCTCCGCCCGAGCCGCGCGACATCAGGACGGACAACAGTGCCGGGCCGGGGGCCGTGGTCGGCATCCAGGCGAGCGTGGTCCACAACGCGAACGTCTACCAGATCAGCGCGACCGATCCGCCGGAGAAGAAGTACCAGACCGGCGTGCGGTATCTGGAAGATGGAGTGCCCCGCAAGGCCGAGGAACTGTTCAGCGAGGCCATGGCCGATGGGCTGGACACCGCCGAGGTGCGCTTTCACTGGGCCCTGTCCATGTTCAGCACACGGTCCGATCGGGACCTCACGAAGGACGAACGCGTCCGTCTCACCGAGGCGGCCAAGCGATTCGTCGCCTACGAGGACGACGAGGAGTACGGTCCGGCGCTCGGTGCGGTCCGCGAACTGATCGTCAACCGGCGCGACCCCTCGGCCGAGGGCACCGACCTGGCAGAGAAGCGGATCTTGGCGCTACCCGTCGAGCTTCGCGAAATGGCGCTCCGGCATCTCGACAAGGTGCTCTCGGCCGGGACAAAGGACGGCGTCTGGGCGAGCACCAAGAAGCAAGCCCACCTCGACCGTTATTCCGCAAACCGTGGGCATCGCGCCTGGGCCTACTTCGAAGCCGACCCCGCCGGACCGCGAGCTCGTCCTGCCCAGCCTCCGCACATCGCCTCAGGTGAACGTACTCGGATCACTGCGGGGGCACTCCTGTGCGCCCTCGCCGTCGGCTATCTCGGTTGGCTCACCGTCAGCAGCTCTGCTCCCGTGGCGATCGTGGCCTACGCCCTCGCGATCGCCGCCGCCTATTTCACCACCCGCAATGCTTTCGAGTGGCGCTATCGCGTCAACCGAATCAGATGGGAGGAGCAGCGGCGGCGCGCGAGCGCGGCCAATCCAAACTCTGACGGCAAGGGGTTTGCCGCGAGCGTCACCAGATCCTTCGTGTTCTATTTCAGCAGGTACCGGCCGCAAGGAAGCGACAGGGACTGGTGGCTGGCCGAGACAGCTGGACTCCGCACACACCTGCGCGACGAGATCGTCGAGATCTATCGGGAGAGCAACGTCTCGCTTGCGAATGTCGTCTGGCTGATCCGCTATCACGCCGTGGACGTACGGGACCAGTGGCAGTCCGGCACCATCGACGACTATAAGGATCGCCTTCATGTTGCCGACAGGACCAAGATCCGTTGCGTACTGGGGCTGACAGTCCTGTTGCTCACGGTTGGTTCCATCGTCCAGAACGCGCTCCAGGTTCAACCCGTAGGAGCAGCGATCACCACTCTCCTGGCTGCGGCCGGCGGGCTGTACACCGCAAGCAAGTGGTACAAGGTCGCCAGCAGGAGACGCCACTACCTTGACGACGTCGACGACGAACGTCGGCGCAAGGAGGGGCGGGAGAACGAGTTCCGGCGTTGGACGCAGAGGCTGAAGGACGCCCGGCCGAGCGAGGACGAGATGGAGAAGTGGCTGCGCAGCGACACCACGATCCTGATCGCCGATGCCCTTGAGCACTTCCGCATCTCATGGCGCGACGTGATCTCGTACGCCGTGCTCCGGGTTCCCACTCCCAGCGCCGGCAGAGCCCAGGAGCGCAACGGCCCGTGGCGGTACAACAGATACGCCTTGCGGCTGTTCCTGATCACCGAGGACGGCGTCCGTGAGGTGAGCAAGGTGCTGAACTTCGAGACAGGTGCGTTCCACAGCGAGGAGCGCAACACCTTTCGCTTCGACGCGGTCTCCTCGGTCAACGTCGTCAAGGGCACCGACGGCAGACAGAACCTGCGGTTGACCCTCACCAACGGGCCGGCCAGGGACATCCTCGTCACCAAGGGATCGGAGGAGTTCGCCGAGCACGACCAACGGAACCCTGAACGGCCCGATACCGGTCCCGAGGTCGCACCGGACAACCCGTTGGACGTGAGTCTCGATACCACCGGGTTCGCGCCCACCCTGCGCATCCTCGAGGGCATAGCCGCAGACGGCAAGAACTGGATCGCCCGGGGTAACTACCGATGATCCAGCCCTGAGGCCCCTTCAGGCAGGCGCTCGAACGTAGGGTTGGTCGCACTCTGAGCGCTCAGAGTGCGACCAACCCTACGTTCGAGCACCTCGGCCGCCCGGGCCGCCCGGGCGGCGCAGTGTGGACAGGGCCGCGCGGCTGCGCGCTGCTCCGGCACACTGGGTCCCGTGAAGCGACTCATCGTGTCCGACGCCGACTCCACGTTCTTCCGCCAGGAGGTCATCGAGCTGATCGCCGAGCACGCCGGCACCCGCGAGCAGGTGGCGGCCGTGACCGAGCGCGCGATGCGGGGCGAGCTCGACTTCGCCGGGTCGCTGCGCGAGCGCGTGGCGACGCTGGCCGGCGTGCCCGTCGAGGCGCTGGACAAGGTCCGCGCGGCGGTGGAGCTGATGCCGGGCGCCCGCGAGCTCGTGACCGAGTGCCAGGCCCGCGGCTGGGCGTTCGGGCTGGTGTCGGGCGGGTTCGAGGAGATCGCCGCACCCATCGCGCACGAGCTGGGGATCGAGCTCGTCCGGGCCAACCGGCTGGAGGTCGCCGACGGCATGCTGACCGGCCGCACCGTCGGCCCTGTCATCGACCGGGCCGCGAAGGCCGCGACGCTCCGGGAGTGGGCCGCGCAGGTCGGGGTGCCGCTGGAGCAGACGGTCGCGGTGGGCGACGGCGCGAACGACCTCGACATGATCGGCCTGGCCGGTGTCGGGGTGGCGTTCAACGCCAAGCCGCTCGTGCGCGAGCAGGCCCCCCACGTGATCGAGGACCGCCTGGACAACCTGCTGGCCCTCCTCTGAGGAAGGTCCGTTCGTGTCTGACACCGAGGGGCGTCAGGCCGGGCGCGTGACCTCGGTCAGGCGGGCCGTCTTGCGGTCCCAGTCCGCCCAGGCCAGGTCGGCCTCCAGCACCGAGTAGGTCGCCGTCGGGACGCCGACACGCACCTGCGCGAGGGCGCCGTCCTCCGAGCCCGGCCCGGCCAGGAGCTCGGCCGTGCCCGCCATGGCGGGCTCGTGACCGATCACCAGGACGGTGCGGGCCGCGGGGTCCAGCTCACGCACCAGCGCCAGGACACCGCGCGGCATGGCACCCAGCAGGTCGTCGGTGTAGGACACCGCCGGCTCCCCCAGGTGCTTGCGCACGAGGTCCCAGGTCTGCCGCGTCCGCAACGCCCCGGAGACGAGGACGGCGTCGGGCACGAGGCCGGACGCGACCAGTGCCGCCCCGACCTTCCCTGCCTGGTCCCGGCCACGCAAGGCGAGGGGCCGCGACTCGTCGGGAAGTTCCGACGCCGGCTCCGCCTTCGCGTGCCGGAGCAACACCAGACGCCGTGACGGCGTCGTGGTGGGCTCCGTGCCCGACGCTCTGCCCATCAGTGCCTCCTGCCCATCTACTGGCCCATGGCGTGCACGCCACCGTCGACGTGCACGATCTCGCCTGTCGTCGCCGGGAACCAGTCGGACAGCAGGGCGGCGACGGCGCGCGCGGCCGGCTCTGCGGTGGTCTGGTCCCAGCCGAGCGGGGCTCGCGTCGGCCAGGCGTCCTCCATCGTCGCGAAGCCCGGGATGGACTTGGCGGCGGTGGTGCGGATCGGCCCTGCCGAGACGAGGTTGCAACGGATGCCCTCGGGCCCGAGGTCGCGCGCCAGGTAGCGGTTCGCGGACTCGAGACCGGCCTTGGCCACGCCCATCCAGTCATAGACGGGCCAGGCGAACTGCGCGTCGAACGTGAGGCCGACGACGGCACCGCCGTCGGTCATCAGCGGCTTGGCGGCCACCGCGATCGACTTGTACGAGAACGTCGAGACGTGCAGCGCGGTGGCGACGTCCTCCCAGGTACCCGAGAGGAAGTTGCCGCCCATGACGGACTGCGGCGCGAACCCGATCGAGTGCACGACGCCGTCGAGCCGCTCGAAGCCCTCCGCGCGCACGGCGTCCGCGAGCGCGTCGAGGTTCTCCTGGCTGGTGGCGTCGAGCTCCACGACCGGCGCCTCGACGGGGAGACGCTTGGAGAAGGCCTGGGTCAGCTTCATCTGCCGTCCGAAGGACGAGAGCACGACCTCCGCGCCCTCCTCCTGGGCGAGACGGGCGGCGTGGAATGCGATCGACGAGTCCGTCAGCACGCCCGTGACGAGCAGCTTCTTACCTTCGAGGAGACCCATGTTGTCCTTCCGATCAGGCGCAGGCGTGCCGGAGCAACCCCTGTGCTGGGTGCGAGCGTAATGCGGATTGCAGCGTGGAACGAAACTCCGCGCCGTGTCACGCGCGGGGAATGTTGGATATGTACCGACGAAACCGCTGGTGGCGGCGTCAGACTACGGGTCAGTGACCCATCCCGAGACCGCCGTCGACGGGGATGAGGGCACCCGAGACGTAGCCGGCGGCGTCGGAGGCGACGAACGAGACGACGGCGGCGACCTCGTCCGGCGTGGCGAAGCGGCCCGCGGGGATCGACTTCAGGTAACCGTTGCGCACGTCGTCGGACAGCGCGGCCGTCATGTCGGTCTCGACATAGCCGGGCGCGACGACGTTCGCGGTGATGCCGCGCGAGCCCAGCTCGCGGGTGATCGAGCGGGCCATGCCCACCAGGGCAGCCTTCGAGGAGGCGTAGTTGACCTGGCCGGGGCCGCCGGACGTGCCGACGATCGAGCCAAGCAGCACGATGCGGCCCTTGCGGGCGCGGATCATGCCCTTGGAGGCCCGGCGGACGCAGCGGAACGTGCCCTTCAGGTTCACGTCGATGACGGTCTCGAACTCCTCGTCGCTCATGCGCATGAGGAGCTGGTCCTTGGTCACGCCCGCGTTGGCCACGAGCACCTCGACCGGGCCCAGGTCGGCCTCGATCGCGGCGAAGGCGGCGTCGACGGCCTCGGTGTCCGTGACGTCCGCCACGTAGGGCTCGACGCCCTTGGGCAGGTCCCCGCC
Organism: Promicromonospora kroppenstedtii DSM 19349; assembly: GCF_000515355.1. Classification (GTDB taxonomy): domain Bacteria; phylum Actinomycetota; class Actinomycetes; order Actinomycetales; family Cellulomonadaceae; genus Promicromonospora; species Promicromonospora kroppenstedtii. The sequence goes on from NZ_KI911744.1 coordinate 114,711, forward strand.
GCGGTAGATCGTGGCGACGCGGTCGCCGTCGGCGACGAAACGCTCCGCGATGGCGCGGCCGATGCCGCGAGCGGCACCCGTCACGACGACCACACGGCCGGTGGGACCTGCGGCAATGCTCTGAGTGGCGGGCATGGTGGTCACCTGAGGCTCCTCGATGCTGGGCTTTCGCAAGGGCCGCGCGAGGCTGGGGGCCGCGGCCGGTACCTGGGTCGATCCGGGTCCGCTGCGACGCTACCCCGCGCGTCGGACGCGCGCCGCGCGCGGCGGGCCACAGGGATCCACCGGACCTTGTCGGTTTCCTACAACAACCTCTTGTACGTCCAGATGCACCACGTCGTGTGAGGTACGCCGACGTCGTGTCCGGTGATGTCCGGCGCACGTAGACTGACAGCATGAGCGAGCCGGTTCCTTCCATCACCTCGGCCCCCGAGCCGCTGGCGGTGGACCAGGCGCGCCGCACGCGCAGCTACCTCATCCAGATGTCCATCCGCGTGGTCTGCATCATCGGCGCCGTGCTGGTCGACGGCTGGGTCCGCTGGGCCCTGGTGGCGGCCGCCGTGGTGCTGCCGTACTCGGCGGTGCTCGTCGCCAACGCCGGCCGCGACCACACCACGCACGACACCTCCCCCGTCACGCCGCAGGCGGCCCCGATGCTCGAGAAGCTGCCCGAGGAGGCGCCCCCGGTCGCGCACGAGGGCAGGCCGGCCGGGTCGCAGGACCATCGTCCGGACGACCCGGGCGCCCACGACGGGACCGGACGGCTGAGCCCCGGGCCCGGCCGCGTGATCAACCACGTGGACGACTGATGGACGTGCTCGGACTGACGGGCGGGACGCCCGACGCCGTTCCGGACGGCGAGCTGATCTGCAGCGCCAAGGGCTGCCGCGAGCAGGCCGCGTGGGGCCTGCTCTGGAACAACCCGAAGCTGCACACCCCGCAGCGGCGCAAGGTGTGGCTCGCCTGCGACGAGCACCGCGAGCACCTCGAGCAGTTCCTGGGCGCGCGGTCCTTCTGGAAGCAGACGGTCCCGGTGGCGGAGCTGGAAAGGGTCTCGTGAACCAGACGCACGTGGCGGAGCGCCCCCCGGCGCCCGACGACGCGCGCGGCCCGCGCACC
>NZ_KI911744.1:115929-116379 GCF_000515355.1 Promicromonospora kroppenstedtii DSM 19349
CCCGCCAGTGGGTGATCCTCGCGGTGGCCGCCGTGGTGCAGGCCGCGCTGTGCCTGGTCGCCGGACGCTGGCAGTGGAACCGGTACGAGTCCCGCGAGGCCGAGATCGACCTCATCGAGAACAACTGGTCGGCGCCCGCGGTGCCCGTGGACGAGATCCTGCCCGGTCCCGGCGCGGTGGTGCCGGACTCCGATATCTGGCGCCCGGTCGAGCTGGAGGGCCACTACGTCACGGACGCGACCGTGCTGCTGCGCAACCGGCCGGTCGCGGGCCGCAACGGGTACCACGTGCTGGTGCCGTTCGAGGCGCGCCTGCCGGACGGTCAGGAGATCGTGCTGGTCGTCAACCGCGGCACGGTGCCGCTCGGGCGCGACGCGCGGGGCCCGGACGCCGTCCCGGACGCGCCCTCGGGCGACGTGACCGTCGTGGTGTCGCTGCGCGCCGACGAGC
>NZ_KI911744.1:116479-119406 GCF_000515355.1 Promicromonospora kroppenstedtii DSM 19349
GCCGTCCGACCGCGGCGCGCAGCCCGGCCAGGTGCAGGCGATCTCGACGGCCCAGGTGCTCGCCGCCGGGCCCGACGGCCCAGGATGGGCCGAGGGGCGCACCGTCGGCGCGTACGGCGCGCTGCGGTCGGAGCAGCCCGCCCCAGACGTCACGCTGGCGACGCTGCCCAAGCCCGACACCGACCCGGGCTCGCACCTCTCCTACGCGTTCCAGTGGGCCATCTTCGCGCTCGGCGCCGTGGGCGGGTACATCGTGCTGTGGCGCCGTGAGCGGGGAGCGTTGCGCGGGGAGAACGTGTCGGCGGGCGACCTGCTGCTGGCTTCCGGCGAGGTGTCCGACGGCGAAGGGGTCCGCGCCCGCAAGGCTCCCAAGGAGCGCCGGCGCAGCGCCGAGGACGAGGAAGACGCGCTGATCGAGTCCCAGCTGCGCTGAGCTGCTCCGGCCAACCGCTGGTCGAGCTGGTCGAGCCGGTCGAGACCTCGCCACGCCTCTGGGTAGACATGACAAGAGCGGGCCCTGTTGCTCTGCGTAGACATTGTCCACTCAGAGCAACGGGGCCCGCGGAGTAGTGGTCTCCCCTGCCGTCAGGCGAGGGAGACGAGCTCCTGGTAGCTGTCGTTCCAGAGGTCCTCGTCGCCGTCGGGCAGCAGGAGCACGCGCTCCGGCTCCAGCGCCTCGACGGCGCCGTCGTCGTGGGTCACCATGACGACGGCGCCCTCGTACGTCTTGAGCGCCCCGAGGATCTCGGCGCGGGATGCCGGGTCGAGGTTGTTGGTGGGCTCGTCCAGCAGCAGGACGTTGGCGCCGGAGACGACGATCGTCGCCAGCGCGAGCCGCGTCTTCTCACCGCCGGACAGCACGTGCGCCGGCTTCTCGGCGTCGTCCCCGCTGAACAGGAACGAGCCGAGCACCGAGCGCACCTGGGTGTCGGTGAGGTCGGGCGCGGCGTGCCGCAGGTTCTCCACGACGGTCGCGTCCATGTCGAGCGTGTCGTGCTCCTGGGCGTAGTAGCCGAGCTTGAGGCCGTGGCCGGGCTCGACCTCGCCGGTGTCCGGGGCCTCGACGCCCGCGAGGATGCGCAGCAGCGTCGTCTTGCCCGCACCGTTGAAGCCGAGGATCACCACGCGCGACCCGCGGTCGATCGCCAGGTCGACCCCGGCGAACACCTCCTGCGACCCGTACGCCTTGGACAGCCCGCTCGCGGTCAGCGGCGTGCGTCCGCAGGGCGCCGGCGTCGGGAAGCGGAGCTTGGCCACGCGGTCGGCGGCGCGCTCGTTCTCCAGGCCGCCGAGCATCTTCTCGGCGCGCTTGATCATGTTCTGCGCGGCGGTCGCCTTGGTCGCCTTGGCGCGCATCTTCTCGGCCTGGGCGAGCAGGGTGCCGGCCTTCTTCTCCGCATTCGCCCGCTCGCGCCGACGACGGCGCTCGTCCGTCTCGCGCTGCTCCAGGTACGTGTCCCAGCCCATGTTGTACTGGTCGAGCTCGCCCCGGTTCGCGTCCAGGTGGAACACCTTGTTCACGGTGGCACGCAGCAGGTCGACGTCGTGGCTGATCACGATGAACCCGCCGTTGTACGCCTTGAGGTAGTCGCGCAGCCAGATGATCGAGTCGGCGTCGAGGTGGTTGGTGGGCTCGTCCAGCAGCAGTGTCTCGACGCCGCTGAACAGGATGCGCGCGAGCTCGATCCGGCGGCGCTGCCCGCCCGAGAGGGTGCTCAGCGGCTGGCCCAGCACGCGCTCGTCCAGGCCGAGGTTCGCCGTGATGATCTGCGCCTCGGACTCGGCGGCGTACCCGCCGGCGGCGAGGAACCGCGCCTCCAGCTTGGGGTAGCGCTCCAGCGCCGCGGCCTGCGTGTCCGGGTCGGCCGAGGCCATCTCGCCCTCGGTCGCGCGCATCTGCGCGATCACGCGGTCGAGGTTGCGCGCGGAGAGCACGCGGTCCATGGCGACGACCTCGAGGTCACCCGTGCGCGGGTCCTGCGGCAGGTAGCCGATGTCCGTGCCGCGCACGATCTGACCGCCCGTGGGCTGGGTCTCCCCCGCCAGCGTCTTGGTCAGCGTGGTCTTGCCGGCGCCGTTGCGGCCCACCAGGCCGATCCGGTCGCCCGAGGCGACCCGGAAGGTGGCCTCGCTCAGCAGCACGCGCGCGCCGACGCGCAGCTCGACGCCATGGGCAGTGATCACGCAGGTTTTCCTCACGGTCAGGGGTGGTCGTACGACAGAGATCGGCCCACGGCGGCGGGGGCCGGTCCAGTCTAGGGGGTGCGGGTCCGGCAACGGGCGGGTCGCGACGAATGTCACCATGGGGCCCATGCCCTCTTCACGCGCCGACGCCGCCCGCTGGCAGCCCGGCGACGTCCGCGAGGCAGCCGGCGGGCTGTTCGCCCTGGCCCTCGCCACCTTCGTCGCCGTCACGACCGAGCTGGTCCCGGTGGGCCTGCTCCCGCTGATCAGCGACGACCTCGCCGTCTCGGAGTCCGTCGCGGGCCTCCTGGTCACGGCGTACGCGTTCATGGTGGCAGCGCTCGCCCTGCCGCTCACGTCCGCGACGCGGAGGCTGCCACGCAAGACCCTGCTGCTTGGCACCCTTGCCGTCTACACGGCGAGCAACGTGATCGTCGCGCTGGCCCCAACGTTCGCCGTCGTCGCCGCGGCGCGGGCCCTGGGCGGGGCCGCCCACGCCGTCTTCTTCTCCGTGAGCATCGGGTACGCCTCGCGGCTGGTGCGCCCGCACCTGGCCGGGCGGGCGCTGGCGCTCGTCACGCTGGGCGCGTCGGCCGGGTTCATCCTCGGCGTCCCGCTGTCGACGTCGCTGGGGACGGCCGTCGGCTGGCGCAACGCGTTCCTCGTCCTGACGGGCGTGTGCGTCGTCGCGGGCGTGCTCACGGCGTGGCTGCTGCCGTCCGTCCCGGGCGGCGGCGCGCCCC
>NZ_KI911744.1:119506-119654 GCF_000515355.1 Promicromonospora kroppenstedtii DSM 19349
CACGATCCACACGATCTACCGCCCCACGCACGACGTGACTGCCGAGGCCGCGTGGAACGAGGCGCGCCGCACCCAGGAGATCCTGGGCGCGGCCACCCGCGTGCCGATCACCGTCCAGCCCGTGATCGTGTTCGTCCGCACCAAGAAG
>NZ_KI911744.1:119754-136724 GCF_000515355.1 Promicromonospora kroppenstedtii DSM 19349
AGCGCGTCGCGCCGCTGCCGCGCCAGCCGGACCCGGTTGCCGAGCGACCCGTCGCGCTCGACGCGCACGCGCAGACCGCGGAACCGCAGGTCGGCGGCGAGCTCGTCGACGGCGGTGTCGCCCACGGGCAGCAGGCAGACCTGAACGGGTGCGAGCCAGAACGGGAGCCGCCCGCCGTGCCGCTCCAGGAGGAACGCGACCATCCGCTCCATGGCCCCGAGGGTGCCGCGGTGGATCATCACGATCCGCTCCCGCTCCCCCGAGGCGGCGACATAGGTCAGGTCGAAGCGTTCGGGCTGGTTGAAGTCGAGCTGCACGGTCGCGAGGGTCTCCTCGTGGCCCCGGGCGTCGAGCACCTGCACGTCGATCTTGGGTCCGTAGAACGCGGCCTCGCCCGCCTCCGCGTGCCAGGGCAGCCCGGCCGGCGCCGCGACGTCGTCGAGCACCGCGCGCAGCGCCTCCTCCGCCTCGGCCCACTGCGCGGGCTCGCCGAGCCAGCGGCCGGAGTCGTCCCGGCCGGACAGGCGCAGGTAGGACACCTCGATGCCCAGGGTCTCGAGCATCTCCAGCACGGCGACGACGGCGGTGCGCACCTCCGCCCCGACCTGGTCGGGACGGCAGAACACGTGCGCGTCGTCGAGATTGATCTGCCGCACGCGGCTCAGCCCGGAGAGCACACCGGACCGCTCCGCGCGGAACATCGAGGCGAGCTCCGCGTACCGCACGGGCAGGTCGCGGTAGGAACGGGGCTCGGACGCGTAGATCTGCGCGTGGTGCGGGCAGTTGGCGGGACGCAGCACGAGGGGGTCGGTGTCGCCGTCGGACGCGGAGGTGCCGTCCGGGGCGCCGTCCGAACCGCTCTGGGGGCCACCGAGGTACATGGGCGGGAACATGTCGTCGGCGAACTTGGCCCAGTGGCCCGAGCGCTCGTACAGCGAGCGCTTGCCGAGCACCGGCGAGTAGACGGGCTCGCAGCCGGTGCGCAGCGCGACCTCGCGCGCGTACTGCTCCAGCTCGTACCGGATGGCGGCGCCGGCCGGCAGCCACAGGGGCAGGCCGGGACCGACCAGCGGGCTGGTGTCGAAGATCCGCATGTCGCGGCCGAGCTCGCGATGGTCGACGACGGCGGGCGCCGCGGGTGCGTCGTTGCCTGCGGGGACGTTCATGGTGGTGCTCCTTCGACGGGTTCGATGGAGGAGCTGTCCCGGTGCCGCCGTCGCGTACGACAAAGGCCCCGGAGCGAGCTCCGGGGCCTGGTTGCTGGGTGCAGCGTCAGCGCGCGCCGGAGGGATCCGGCGTCGTCGTGCGTGCGCTGAGGTGCATGCCGTCAACCGTAACGTCAGAGGGTGCGGGCGTCCAGGGCGTTGCAGTCCTGGATGGTGCCGCCCTGGTAGCCGATCGAGAACCACCGCACGCGCTGCTCGCTGGAGCCGTGCGAGAACGCCTCGGGGTTCACGTCGCCGCCGGAGCGGCGCTGGATGTTGTCGTCGCCGACGGCCGCGGCGGCGGACAGCGCCTGCTCGAGCTGGGCCCGCGAGATGGGTTCGAGGAACGGCACGCCGGTGTCCGGGTCCTCGGTGGTCGCCGCGTTGCCGGCCCACATCCCGGCGAGGCAGTCGGCCATGAGCTCGATGCGCACCGAGTCGGACTCCGGGCCGGTGCCCGACCGGTCGGCCCGCTCGAACAGCCCGAGCTGGTTCTCGATGTGGTGCCCGAACTCGTGCGCCGTCACGTACATCTCCGCCAGCGGCCCGCCCTCGGCACCGAACTGGCTGGAGAGCTGGTCGTAGAACGAGAGGTCCTCGTACACCGTGGTGTCGGCCGGGCAGTAGAACGGCCCCGTGGCCGACGTCGCCGAACCGCAGCCGGTGTCGACCGCGTCAGTGAAGCTGACGACCTCGGGCATCACGTATTCCACGCCGCCCTGCTGCGGAAGGGTCTCGGCCCAGTACACGTCGAGCGAGTCGACGGCGGCGCTGAGGCGGCACTCGGGGTCGTTGTTGGCCTGCTCCGCGGTGCAGCTGCCGATGTAGCCCTGCTCGCCACCGCCGCCGGAGTCGGTGGTGGTCCCGAGGATGTCGGCCGGGCTGTTGCCGGTCAGCACCATGTACAGCAGCGCGATGACGAGCGCCGCACCGCCGCCGACGCCCGCGCCGACGGCGCCCCGGCGTCCGCCACCCTTGCGGACCCGGCCGCCCTCGAACTGCCCGCCCTCGCTGAATGTCACCTGACAACGCTACCGCGAGCCGGGGGTCGGTACCCGGAGGGCGGCGGGGCCGGAGGGTGCCGTACGAAGGCCCGGCGAGACGGCGGGGCCGTCCGTACGATCGGCGCATGGACCTGCTGCGACATGCCGAGCTGTCCCGTCGTGCCGTGCTCGCCGCGGCGGCGTTCGTCCCGCTCGTGGGGTGTGCGCGGGAACCTTCGCCGCCGACGGGCGGCGCGCCGGACGACGAGACGTCGCCGTCCGACAGCCCGGAGGCGACGGGGGCGACGGACTACGGCGAGCGGGCAGCCGAGCTCGCGGGCGACGACCCTGTGCTGCTCGCGCTGGTCGCGGCCTTCACGCCGGGCTGGCTGCCGCCGGAGGCCCCCGACCCGGAGCCGACCCGGATCTTCGACAACGTCACGGTGGTCGGCACCGACTTCGTGTCGGCCACGGCGGTCGAGACCTCGGACGGCGTGATCCTGGTCGACGCGCTCGAGTCCCGGGAGCAGGCCGCCGACATCCTGGTCCCCGAGCTGCGCTCCCTGGGCGTCGACCCCGCGCGGATCAAGTACGTGGTGGTGGCGCACGGGCACGCCGACCACTTCGGCGGTGCCCAGTACCTGGCGGACCGGTACGGCGCCCGCGTGCTGATGAGCCCCACCGACTGGGACGTCGCGGCCAAGGACTCCTCGCCCGACGTTCCCGAGCGCGACCTGGAGATCTCCGACGGGCAGCGCCTGTCCCTGGGCGGCACGACCATGCGGCTGCCGTACACGCCGGGTCACACCCCCGGCACGGTGTCGCCGATCTTCCCCGTGTGGTGGAACGGCCGTCGGCACACGGCGATGCTGTGGGGCGGCACCGGCCTCCCGAAGCCGACGTCGGGCAAGCGGGACTACCTGCGGTCGGTGATCGACTACGCGGCCCTGATGCGGCGTTCGGGCGTGGACGTCGAGCTGAACAACCACGGCCAGTCCGACGGCGGCCTCGACCGCATGCGGGCGCTGCGCGACGGGACCGCCGGTGGCCAGAACCCGTTCGTCCTGGGGCGGGCCCGCGCGCAGCGCTTCATGCGGGTACTTGAGCTGCTGGTGCGGGACAAGCTCGACGGGTAGGCCGGGGTGCTTACCGAGCCGTGCGGCTCCGGTACTCCTCCACCGGCCACGACGTCATCGCTCCGATCCGGACCGAGACGATCGCGCCGTCCGCGTCCCGCTCCGTCTGGACCGGCTCCCCCACGGTGCCGAAACCGGCCACGGGCTCCTGCACGAGCCGGCCGTCGGAGACGACCAGCCGCTGCGCGACCTCCGCCGGTTCCGCGGCCCGCACGTTGATCGCGTGCAGGATCCCGCCCAGGTCCACGACGTCGGCCACACCCCACAGGTTGGCGAAGCGGCCGATCGGTGCGTCCGCCGGGACGCTCGGAACCGGATCGTCGCTCTTGCCGTCGCCGCCCTTGCCGGTGACGGCGGACGCGGCGACCTCGTCGGCGGCCGCGAGCGCGAGGTTGATCAGCTGGATGACGCCGTTGGCGATCTGCCCGGCGACGCCGTCGACGGCGTTGGTGAGGGCGGAGACGACGATCCCCTCCACGGGGTCGATCCAGGTCCGGGTGATGTGGCCGGGGTAGCCGCCGGAGTGCCCGACGACCTCCCGGTCCCCGACCTTGCCGACCTCGATGCCGACGCCGTACCGGCCGAGCTCCTTGCCGCGCACCGCCACGCGCGACTCGTCGCGCTGCATGAGGCGCTTGCTGGCGTCGCTGATCAGGGTGGTGTCGCCGAACGTGTGGGCGGCGCCGTAGCGGACCATCTCCAGGGCGGTCGAGTACCAGCCGGTGGCGGCCGCCATGGCCCGGGTGTCGACGTGCGGGATGACCTGGCGCGCGTCGCCGTGGGCGATCCGGCCGGTGTGGCCGGCCGCGTACTCGGCGGCGCGGGCGGGGTCCAGCTCGGTCCCGGTGCGGGTCAGCCCGAGGGGCTCGACGACGGCGACGCGGGCCACCTCGTCGTACGTCTTGCCGGTGACCTGCTCGATGATGATGCCGAGCAGGCTGTAGCCGATGTTGGTGTACTTGAAGCGCTCGTTCGGCTCGAACACGACGCCCTCGGCGCGCACGCACTCCAGCACCTCGGCGCGGTCGAGGAAGGGCCGGTGGTGCTGCCAGAAGTCGCCGTCGGAGGAGTCGCGGATGATCCCGGCCTGGTGGCCCAGCAGCTCCCGGACGGTGACGCCGGCGGCGCGCGAGCCGTCGAGCTCCGGCACGAGGTCGCCCGCGCGGTCGTCCAGCCGCAGCTCGCCGCGCTCGACGAGCTGCATCACCATCACGCCGGTGAACGTCTTGGAGTGCGACGCGACGCGGAACAGGTGGTCGCTGGTGAGGTCCTCCCCCGTCTCGACGTCGGCCTTGCCCCAGGCCAGGTCGACGAACACCTCGCCGCGCCGGCCGACGGCGAGCTGCAGGCCGGGGATGCCGTGGTACGCGGCCTGGAACGAGGCCCAGTCGGCGAGGTACGGGGCGATCGAGCGGAGGGTCTTGGCGGTGCGGTCCTCGGTCAACAGGGGTCCTCTCGGCGTGGTGGTCTCGGGGGCATCATGCCTGATGGGTATCTCGGGCAGAACGGCAATTCCGGCGCGGTCACCGCTGGCGGGCGTGGCGGGGCCGGTCGGGGTTGCGCAGGGTCTTGACCAGCCACCACACGATGAGCAGGACGACCACGACGATGACGATCTTCTGGAACACGCCGACGCTCTCCTCGACGATGTGCCACTGGTCGCCCAGCAGGTAGCCGGCGCCGACCAGGAGCGTGTTCCAGACACCGGATCCGAGCGTCGTGAACAACAGGAACCGTGTCAGGGGCATGCGCTCCACCCCGGCCGGGATGGAGATGAGGCTGCGCACGATCGGGATGACGCGACCGATGAGCACGGCCCAGTCTCCGTGCCGGTTGAACCAGTCCTCGGCCTTGTCCACGTCCTCCAGCTTGACCAGCGGCATGCGGTCCACGATGGCGCGCAGGCGGTCGCGGCCCAGCCAGGCGCCAAGTCCGTAGAGGAGGACGGCGCCGACCACGGAGCCGGCGGTCGTCCAGATCAGCACGTGCCACAGCACGAGGGTGCCCTGCGCCGCTGTGAAGCCTGCCAGCGGCAGGATCACCTCGCTCGGAAGCGGCGGGAACAGGTTCTCGAGGGCGATCGCTACGCCTGCGCCCGGTGCGCCGAGGGTCTCCATGAGCCCGACGGCCCAGTCGGCGACGGTCGTGGCGAAGCTTTGTGTCGTCATGGCCCCTACGCTATTTGACGGCGAGAGGGCCGGCGGACTGCGGTCCTCCCGCTGGTCACACGGGCGGGCCGCAGGACGGGGTGTGGTTTACCGCAGTCCGCACGGCCCGCGTCGTTCCCTATCCTGGCGAGGTGGACCCCGCCCCCGCCGTCTGGCGCAGCACCCCTGCCCGCATGCTGTGGGGCGCGGCCCTCGGGGCGGTGACCTGGCCGCTCGACCTGGTCTTCGCCGTGGTCTCGCTGGTGCGGCGCCGGACGCCGTTCGGGCCGGTGGGTTCGTTGGTCGCCTGGCACCGCCGTCGTACCGTGCGTCTTCTCGGCTGGTCCGACGGCGGCGCCGCGCTCACCCCCGCACGCGCCGCCCGGTACCTCGCGGCGCGGGCCGCTGTGGGTGTGGTGGGCACGCTGGTGCTCGGGTTGCTGGCGTACGGGCTGTTCGCGGTGGTCGCGGGCCTGGCATCGTGGCTGTTCGACGTGCGGCTCACCGTCGACGAGGCCTTTCAAGGCGACGGGCTGACGACGTCTGGCCTGCTCGCGATGATCCCGATCGGCGCGATCCTGCTGTACCTGGACCTGATGGGGCTGGTCGGGGTGGCGCTGCTGGACCGGTCGGCCGCCGCACGCTGGCTCGCGCCGAGCCGCAGCGAGCGACTGGCGGCCCAGGTCGAGTCGCTGACCGTGAGCCGGACGGAGCTGCTCTCCGCCCTGGACGCGGAGCGCGGCCGGATCGAGCGCGACCTGCACGACGGCGTGCAGCAGCGGGCCGTGGCCGTCGGGCTGCTGGTGAACCGGGCACGTCGGGCTGTCGGTGCCTCCTCCTCTGCGGTACTGCTGTTGGAGCAGGCCGCGCGGGAGGCGGAGCTGCTGGTGACGGACCTCCGGGACGTCGCGTGGCGGGTGCGGCCGACGGCCCTGGACACGCACGGGCTGGCGCCCGTGCTCGCGGAGCTGGTGTCGCGCACGACGCCGCCGACGGCGCTGGACTGGCCGGACCCGGTTCGGCTGCCGCCCGCGGTCGAGACGACGCTGTACTACGTGGTGGCGGAGTCCCTGACCAACGTGGCCAAGCACGCGGGGGCGGCGCAGGCGGAGGTGCGCGTCCGCGCCGGTCGCGCTCGCCGGGACTCCGGGGCCGGGCCCGAGATCCGCGTGGAGATCACCGACGACGGCCGGGGCGGCGCCCTCCCTCGCCCCGGCCACGGTCTCGCCGGGCTGACCGGCCGGGTGGCTGCCGCCGGCGGCACCCTCACCGTCGACAGCCCCTCGGGCGGCCCGACCAGGGTCGAGGTGACGCTCCCGTGCGAGTGATGCTGGCCGAGGACTCCGCCCTGCTCCGCGAGGGCATCCGCAGCCTCCTGACAGACGAGGGGCACGACGTCGTCGCCGCCTACGGCTGGGCCGATCCCCTGCTGGCCCGGCTGGCGACCGAGCGCCCCGACGTCGTCGTACTGGACGTGCGGATGCCGCCCACCCACACCGACGAGGGGGTCCGGGCCGCCGTGGAGATCCGGGCGCGCTGGCCCCAGGTGGGGATCCTCGTGCTGTCGCAGTACGTGGAGCGCGAGTTCACGCAGGCGCTGCTGGGCGACGACGCGCGCGCCGTCGGCTACCTGCTCAAGGACCGGGTGATGGGCGTGGACGACTTTCTCGACGCGCTGGACCGGGTCCACACGGGCGGGCTGGTGCTGGACCCGGACGTGGTGCGGCAGCTGTTCCGGGACACCTCGCACCCGCTCCGGATGCTGACCGAGCGAGAGCGGGAGGTGCTGGGGCTGATGGCCGAGGGGCGGACCAACGCGGGGATCGCTTCCGCGTTGTTCGTGTCCGTCTCGGCGGTGGAGAAGCACGCGAACGCGATCTTCGACAAGCTGGGGCTGCTGGCCGAGGTCGGGTACAACCGGCGGGTGCAGGCGATCGTGCGGTACCTGGAGTCGTGAGCGCTCGTAGGTGACCTGCCGGGTTCTGGCTTTGCTCCCGGGTCCGGGCGCTTCTAGGGTTGCCCAGTGCGCATCTTCCTCGCCGGGGCGACCGGCGTGATCGGGTCCCGCCTGCTGCCGCTGCTGGTCGCAGCGGGCCATGACGTCACCGGGACGACCCGCTCGGCCGAACGCGCGGGCATGATCGAGGAGGCCGGCGGCAGCCCGGTCGTCGTGGACGTGTACGACGCCGAGGCCCTCACCGCCGCTGTCGTCGGATCGCGGCCTGATCTGGTGATGCACCAGCTCACGGATCTGCCCGACGACGTGGCGGACATTCCCGCGCGGGCTGCGGGGAACTCTCGGATGCGGACCGAGGGCACGGCCAACCTGCTTGCGGCGGCCCGGGTCGCGGGCGGGGCACGTGTGCTGGCGCAGTCGATCGCCTGGACACCGCCCGGGCGGGGCGACGCCGTCGCGTGGCACGAGGCCGCCGTGCTGGATGCGGGCGGGGTCGTGGTTCGCTACGGACAGCTCTACGGTCCGGGGACGTATTACGAGGCGGAGCCGCCTGCGCACCCGCGGATCCAGGTGAGCGACGCCGCTCGGCGGACGGTTCCGTTGGTGGAGGCGGCTCCGGGGGTTGTCGTCCTGACCGATCCGGAGGACTGACCCCGTTACGAGTCACGCCAGGCAGTATGTCGCGCCGGTGGCGGCCGCGAAGGAGACGAAGCCGTCGCTCCTGCCGGACGCGAGCAGCATGGTGAGGCTCCTGCCGTCGTCGCGGCGGTAGGCGTAGGTGACGTAGCCGAGGAGCTGCCCGCCGTGTCCCCAGAGCTGGCCGCCGCAGGGCAGGTCGAAGCGCTCCAGGCCGAGGCCGTAGTGGAAGCCCATACCCATCGGGACGGTGGTGCGCATCTGGGCCAGAGCGTCGTCGCTGATGAGCCTGCCGCCGAGCAGGGCGTCGAAGAACGCCTCGAGGTCGCGGGTCGTGGAGATCATCTCGCCGGCGGCCCAGTCGAGGGAGACGTTCTGCTCGGTGACGTCGACGACCGAGCCGTTGTCGAGGGTTGCGACGGCGTGGACGGCGGGTTCCGGGAGCTCTGGATCCGAGCCGGGGAAGGATGTCCCGGTCAGGTTCAGCGGACGCAGGATCCGGTGCTCGATCACGACGCCGTACGGCCGGCCCGTGACGGCCTCGACAACCTTGCCCGCCACGATGTAGTTGGTGTTCGAGTAGCGGAAGTCCGTGCCCGGCGCGAAGTACGGCTCGTGTCGGAACGCCTCGGCCAGCAGCTGGTCGGGCGAGTGGGCGGTGAAGCGTTCGTCGCCGCGCCAGCGGTTGGTGGACCAGCCGTCACCCTTCATGTAGTCGTACAGGCCGCTGGTGTGGTTGAGGATCTGACGGACGGTGATGGTGGCACCGTCGGGCACGGTGGCCGGTAGGTAGGTGTCGACGGGGGCATCGAGGTCGATCCTGTCCTCGTCGACGAGCTGGAGGATCACCGTGGCGACGAAGGTCTTGGTGATGCTCCCGATCCGGAAGTGTTCGTGGCCCGACGGCTCCGCGATGCCGCCCGGCTGCTCTGGGGAGCCGGCGGTCCATGTCCCCGCCGGCCCGGGTCCGGTGACGGCGAGGAGGGACGCCGAAGCGGACGCCGCTGTGCTCGCCGTCACTGCGGCGAGCACCTGCCCGCGCGAGAGAGTCAGGGCGAGGGTTGCCGCAACGGTCGTGGTGGTAGCAACGATCAGAAGGACCGCGATCCCGCGTCGGCCGCGGCGATGCCTGGGTGTCGTGGACATGCCGTTCAACCTAGAGAGCCAGGGGCAGAAGAAGACTGCGGAAAGCCACATGAGGCCGTGCGGACACCCGTCGCGTCCCAGTCGGGCGAATGGTCTGCGGCCTGCGCGCCGGTGTCCGCGGAAAAAGCCCCGCCCTCCCCCGCCACCCGCTTCTAGACTGACCCGATTCCGCGCCCTCAACAGCGCCACGACCCGACCCGAGAGGCCCCGCGTGTCCCATGTAGTCGCGATCCAGGACCAGGTGGAGGCGGCCGTCCAGGCCGCCCTGTCCCAGGTGCTCCCGGCCGAGCTGGCCGGCACCGACCCGGTGGTCCGACGATCCGACCGCGCCGACTACCAGTCGAACGGGCCGCTGTCCGTCGCCAAGCGGGCCGGCCGCGCCCCGCGGGACCTCGCCACGGCCACCGCCGAGCACCTCGCCGCGAGCGACGTCGAAACCGAGGTCTCCGGCCCCGGCTTCCTCAACCTCACCGTCCCGGCCCCCACGGTCTGGCGCCAGGTCGCCACCCGCCTGGCCGCGGAAGACCTCGGCATCACCCCGACCCGCCACGGCGAGCGCACCGTCATCGACTACTCCGCACCGAACGTGGCCAAGGAGATGCACGTCGGCCACCTGCGCTCGACGATCATCGGCGACACGCTCGTCCGCGTCCTGACGCATCTCGGCGCGACCGTCGTCCGGCAGAACCACGTCGGCGACTGGGGCACCCAGTTCGGCATGCTCATCCAGTTCATCGACGAGCACCCCGAGCAGACCTGGCAGGGCGAGGCCTCGATGTCCGCCCTGGACGCCCTCTACCGGGCGGCGCGGGCCGGGTTCGACAAGGACCCGGAATTCGCCGACCGCTCCCGCGCCCGCGTGGTCGCGCTCCAGTCGGGCGACGCCGCCACCCTGGCCACCTGGCGCGAGCTCGTCGCCGAGTCCGAGGCGGCCTTCCAGGCCGTCTACGACCGACTCGGCATCCTGCTCACGTCCGACGACGCCGACGGCGAGTCCCGCTACAACGCAGACCTGCCGGGCGTCGTCGACGAGCTCGTCGCACGCGGCATCGCCGTCGACTCCGGCGGGGCGCTGTGCGCCTTCACGGACGGCGTCGTCGGGCCCGACGGCGACCCGGTGCCGCTCATCGTCCGCAAGAAGGACGGCGGTTTCGGCTACGCCGCCACCGACCTCGCCACGCTGCGCCTGCGCGTCGACGAGTACCACGCCACGCGCATCCTCTACGTCGTCGACGCCCGCCAGGCGCTGCACTTCCGGATGGTGTTCGACGTCGCCCGCCGCGCCGGCTGGCTGCCCGACGACGTCGACGCGACCCACGTGCCGTTCGGCACCGTGCTGGGCGCGGACGGCAAGCCGTTCAAGACACGCGACGGCGGCACGGTGCGCCTGACCGACCTCCTGGACCAGGCCGTGGCCCGCGCCCGGGCCGAGCTGGCCAAGAAGGACCACGACCTGTCACCCGAGGAGTTCGAGCACATCGCGCAGGCCGCGGGCATCGGCGCGGTCAAGTACGCCGACCTGTCGAACACCCGCACCAAGGACTACGTGTTCGACGTCGACCGCATGGTCGCCCCGAACGGCAACACCGGCGTCTACCTCCAGTACGCGCACGCCCGCGTGCGCTCGATCCTGCGCAAGGCGGCGGACGTCGGCATCCCGGCGGACCGCCCCGTCGACCCGGCCCTGCCGCTGCACCCCGCGGAACGAGCGCTGGCCCTGACCCTGGACGAGCTGGCGGCGACGCTCGACGACGTCGCCGGCACGCTCGAACCGCACCGCCTGTGCGGCTACCTGTTCGGCCTGGCCCGCGCGTACACCGAGTTCTACGAGCAGTGCCCCGTCCTGCGGGCCGACGACGACGGCGTCCGCGCCAACCGCCTGGCGCTGTGCGACCTCACGGGCCGCACGCTGGCGACCGGGCTCGACCTGCTGGGCATCGCGGCGCCCGACCGCATGTGACACCGATGAGTCCTCGGGCGCGGACGGGTCTGCCCCCTCGTACGCTGCCCGCGACCCGAGGAGAACAACATGTCCGCCACGTACACGTTCGACGTCTTTTCCAGCCTCGACGGATTCGGGGCCGCGGGTGGCGACTGGACGGGCTACTGGGGCAAGCAGGGCCCTGAGCTGCTCGGCCGGCGACTCGCCGAGTACAGGGAGGACCAGCGTCTGGTGCTCGGGGCCAACACCTACCGCGCGTTCGCGGAGATGCTGGCCGCGAGCACCGAGGACTCCGAGGTGCGCGACCCGTGGGTCACGCAGATGAGGAACCTGCCGACGACGGTGGTGTCCTCCACGCTGGAGGGCCCCCTCGACTGGCCGGACGCGACGGTCGAGAGCGGCGACGCCGTCGACGTCGTCGCCCGGCTCAAGCAGGAGTCCGCGGTGCCGCTCCGGTCCCACGGCAGCCTCTCGATGAACCGGGCGCTGCTCGCCGCGGGCCTCGTCGACCTCGTCCAGGTGACGCTCTTCCCCGTCGTGACCGGGCAGACCGGACTGGATCCGATCTTCCGGGGCGCCGCGGACCTCGACCTGGAGCTCGTCGAGCACCGGACCCTCGACGGCAGCATCCAGGAACTGGTCTACGTGCCGACCCTGCACTGACGATCGCCCGGGTCACCGGCCTCGGCTACCCACCCCGCCGTCGGGCGCGATCCCGCCACTCGACCCGAACCCGCGTGTCAGCAAACGGCGCACTTGTCAGAGTCTGACACAAGTGGCACCAGCGCTACCCTGAGGGCATGTCGAGCACGACGAGCAGCGGACCGAGCAGCGGCCAGAGCCTGCGCGAGATCAGCCGCGACGCCGTGCGCGCGCGCATCAACGAGATCGCGCTCGACCTGTTCGCGGAGCGCGGGTTCGACCAGGTGACCGTCGAGCAGATCGCGGCGGCGGCGGGCATGTCCGCCCGCACCTTCCACCGCTACTTCCCCGCCAAGGAGGACGTCGTCATCGGCGACCCGGCACACGGCGGCGAGTTCGTGCGCGCCGTCTTCGCCGGCCGGCCCGCCGACGAGCCCGTCTGGGACTCACTGCACCTGTCCTTCGAGGCACTCGTCACCCGGTCACCCCAGAAGGGCGGGGACGACGACCGCGGCAAGCTCTCGATGCGCGTGCTCCTCAGCGCCGCCTCGCTGCGTGCCCGCAGCCTGGAGAAGCACCTCCTGTGGGCACGCATGCTCACGCCGCTCGTCGCGGAGCGCCTCCCCGCCGACGACGCCGCCCTGCGCGCCGAGATCATCGTCCAGTCAGCCCTCGCCTGCTTGGACGTCGCGCTCACCACCTGGGCGAACGCCGACGACGGGACGACCGCGAGCGAGCTGCTCGAACGCAGCTTCGCGACCATGCGGCCGCAGGTCTAGGTCGTCTGGCTCAGGCTGTCGTGCCTAGGCCTGCGGGCCGACCGCCCGGAAGCGCACGAAGTCGACCAGGTCGTCGTCCGTGACGTCGGGGTAGTAGTACGTCCGGAGCGCCGTGCGCAGCTCGTCGGCCGTGCAGCCCTCGAGCGCCGCCTGGGCGTCCGTGATGCCGGCGAACCGGACCCGCTCGACCGAGTCGACCACGCCGGGCAGCGACTCGAACCGGTCCTCGAACTCGAACAGCAGCGTCGTCGGCCCCGCTGCGACGGGATCGTCGAACCGGGTGGTCGCGGTCTTGCCGCCGTCGACCACGCTCGTCCAGTGCTGCGGGCTGAACCACAGCAGGCGCGGCGGGTCGGCGTCCGGGTGCTGGTATGCGTGCGGGAGCAGGTCGCGGGCAGCGACCGAGAAGGGCTCGTCGCCGTCGGACACGATCACGCGACAGTCGGGCTGCTGGTCGAGCAGCACCTGGCGACAGCGCCCGCACGGACCGATGACGCCGCGGCCCTCGTCGCCGACCGCTACGATCAGCGCGATGGGCCCGGCCCCGCCGGCGGCCGCCGTGCCGAGCGCCACGAGCTCGGCGCACGGCCCGCCCGTGAAATGGCCGACGTTGGCGCCGGTGTAGATGTCTCCGTGAACGTCCATCACCGCCGATGCCACGGTGTTCAGGTAGGACCCGTCCTCCGGGAGGCGGGCGACCACCGCCAGGGCGGCGTCGATCAGGCGCTGCTCGGTCCCGGTCAGCACGGCGCTTCCTCCCGCTCCAGGTCCTGGGCGCGGAACTCCGCCACGACCTCGATCCGGCCCACGATGTGCGCGTTCAGCTCGCCCAGATCCTCGGCTGGGATCCAGTACTCGAGGATCGTTCGCCCGCCGACCTGCTGGACCTCGTAGCGGTCCAGGAAGTCCTGGTCGACGTCGAACCGCGTCACGTACCCCGCCCCGCTGGCCTTGACGTTCCAGTCGCGCGCGATCCGCGTGGCGTAGTCCTCGTTCAGCACCGGGTAGAAGATCGGCTGGTCAGGAAGCCGCGGCGGCCAGGCGCGCCAGCCCGACTCCTCGACCAGGGCCAGCTCCTTGGGCCCGGTCGGGCGCCACAGGGTCACGGTCGTCATAGGCCGGATCCTGACACGGCCGACGCCCGCGGATCGAGTGCTTTACCCGTCCGCGGCGATCCGCTCGGCACCGATCCGCGCCGCCACCTCGGGCGGCAGCGGGTACGGCTTCTCGGCGGGCAGCACCGGGGCACCACCGGCGTCGAGCTCGGCGCGCCAGACCCGGATCTGGTCGGTGATGTCCTCGAAGCCGACCACCCACTCGTCCACGTAGGCGTCGACGGCCGCGCCGCCGATGCCGACCTGCAGCGACCGGTGTCCCAGCGCGACCCCGGTCGGGGACCGCTCGGGATCCCACTGCACCCGCACCGGGCTCCGCGACGCCTGCACGCTCCACGCCGCGGCGTCGTCGTACAGCGAACGGTCGAAGTGGCTCAGGGCGGCCATGCCGAGCGCCCGCTCGAAGCCGGTGCGCGACATGCGCACCGCGAGGACACGCTCCTGGTCCCGCTTGGTGGCCCAGCCGCAGCGGTACATCATCCAGCAGAACGACGGCTTGACCCAGGTCATGCGCTCGCGCTTGAACGGGGGCACGAATCGGCCGGCCCCGACGGCGGCGTCGGCGATCGCGGGCGGGTAGGCCTGGTAGACGGTGATGGTGTCGGCGTCGTGGACGGCGCGCACCTGGCGCTGCGGAGTGCTCATCAGCGACGACGGTACGCATCCGGCCGGCCGCGGACCACGGCATCTTTCCGTTCCGGATCCACCCAGAGAGCGTCCAGGCAACAACCGGATATCACGGTTGTGATGTCGGAGTTACGGTTATTAATGGCGGCCTGCCGGATGGTTCGGTCCTGGAATGTCTTGTTTCAATCGACGCACCTCGGATCGCTTTCCGATTGACAGGGTGAAATCTTGGCCGGACGCTCTTCGCGGTGAACTACGCGTGCGTGGATCACCATCTTTTCGGCGGAGCGATTCGAGGGGAAACACAATGATCCGAGGATTCCGTGTCGTAAGTCGCGCAGGGACAGTCCTGGCCATCTCGGCCGGCCTGGTCTGCACGGCAGCAACAGGTGCGAGCGCGATGGTGATGCCAGGGGCCCTGCCCGCGGCGCACCTGATCGGCGCGACCGACCCGGTCGACGCCCCAGCAGCCGACGCTCCCGTCGATGCCCCAGCAGCGGACGCACCGGTGGACGCGCCCGACGCTCCCGCCGACGCGCCCGCCCCGGATGCCCCGGTCGACGCACCGGTTCCGGACGTGCCGGTGGACGCCCCCGTTCCGGACGTGCCGGTCGACGCACCGGTACCCGACGTCCCCGTCGACGCACCGGTTCCTGACCTGCCCGTCGACGCCCCGGTGCCCGACCTCCCGGTCGACGCCCCCGTGCCCGACCTCCCGGTCGACGCACCGGTACCCGACCTCCCGGTCGACGCACCGGTCCCGAGCCTTCCTGTCGACGCTCCGGTCGACGACCTCCCCGTCGACGACCTCCCCGTGCCGGACCTTCCGGTCGACGACCTGCCGGTCCCCGAACTCCCGGTCCCGCTGCCGACCGACGGCCTTCTGAGCTCGCTGCTGGACGCGGTCGGCGGCCTGCTCAGCACCCTGCTGGGCGCCCTCGGCGGCGGGCTGCCGGTCCCCCTGCCCGTGCCCCTGCCCGCCGGGTGAACATGACGTCGGAGTGAACGCCGTGAGAAGCAGCTGATACACACGTGAGGCCCTTTCCTGGAGTTCCGGGAAAGGGCCTCACCGTGTTCTTGAACAATCGTCCAGAAAAGGCGAGCAATCGACCGGGAATTCGGTCCGCGGCGCCACACGAGCTCGTGGATATGGTGCGTGACCGGCGCGTGCTGTAGGACGGTTCCATGCTGAACACCCGCTCCCCCGAAGAGCCCTACCTGGTCGAACGCAATCCCGGCTACTTCGAGTACCAGCTCCCCGTCTCGGTCAAGGCGGTCCTCGGCTGGCGCGGCCGGCTCCCCCTCCTGCGCAACGAGCGAGACGAGTGGGAGCTGCCCGGCGGCAAGCTCGACCTCGGCGAGGACCCGGCCTCGTGCCTCGCCCGCGAGATCCGGGAGGAGCTCGCCTGGGACGCCGCGGTCGGCGACCCTGTGCACAGCTGGGTGTACCGGGTCCTCCCGGACCGCCACGTGTTCGTACTGACCTTTCTCGCGACCTACGACGGCGACACCGCACCCGTCCACAGCCACGAGCACAAGGAGCTCGCCCTCGTCACGCCTGACGAGGCCGAAGCCCTGAACCTGCCCGACGGCTACCGGACAGCGATCCGGCTGGCCGTGGAGCGAGGGCTGTTTCCCTGAGCCCGGGATGCACGCCGTCGCGCCCGGACGCCGATCCACACCGTCGTCGGATACCTTGAGCCCGTGCCCGACCTCGTGATCGCCCAGCGCCACACGGCTCACCTCGACCGGGTCGCCGAGGCCCTGCGCCAGGTGCACGAGGCCGACCGCTACCCGATGGTCTGGCCCGACGACCCGATCGCCTGGCTCTGCCCGGCAGGCACGATCGGGGCGTGGGTCGCCCTGGCCGACGGCGTCGTCGTCGGCCATGTCATGCTCGTCGCCGCGGACGGTGTGGAGCACGTCGACGAGCTGGCCGCCGCCGCCCGTGCGTCCGTGGCCGGGCTCGCCGGCGTGAGCCGCCTGTTCGTCACGCCGAAGGCGCGGGGCACCCGAGTAGCCACCGCGCTGCTGGAGCGCATCGAGGACTCGCCGGTCCGGCGCGGACGCCGGCTCGTGCTCGATGTCGTGGACGACGGCGGCCCCGCCGTCCGCCTGTACGAGCGGCTCGGGTGGGCGCGCGTGGCCGAGGGTCCAGCAGACTGGACCGGCCCGGACGGCGCCCACCCTCCCGTGGCGAGCTACCTCTGCCCGCGCTGACCTGCTACACGGTGCGGGCGCCGAGCCAGGGGGCCAGGTGGTCCTCGCGCCACAGCCACTCGACGCCGGCGGCTGCCTCCTCGGGCGTGCAGAGTGCCGCGTGGAACGCCTCGCGCAGCCGCTGCCGCTCGTCGAGCAGACTCGCCGCGTCAGGACCGACGGCGTCGGCGTCCACGGCGTCGGCGACACCGACCACCACGATCCGGGTGTGCGGCGGCGTCCCCGCGCAGACCTCCGACCACGGCCCCAGGTCCCCGACGGCGAGCTGACCGCCCGCGCCGTCCCACAGGCACGCGAGCCCCGGCCGGTCTGCCACGTGGAACACCCCGCGCGCCCGCAGCCCGCCGGCGCCGAGCGACTCGATGCGCTCAAGCAGCCGCTCCGGGTGGAACGGCAGCGGTGAGCGCAGCTCCAGGGTCCAGCTCCGGTCCTCGG
>NZ_KI911744.1:136824-137682 GCF_000515355.1 Promicromonospora kroppenstedtii DSM 19349
TTGTTGTCCCCCGGCCGCCCCTCGCGGCCGGACGACGGCGTCTCGTGGCCGACCACGCGGGCGTCGTCCGCCAGGCGTTCCGTGCCTCGCACCTCGCGCACGACGCCGGCCGCCGGGGCCAGCAGGAACGTGACCGCCGCGCTCGTGGCGACCGCAGGGCCCGGCACGGGCTCGCGGCCGAGCGCGAGGTCGACCAGAACGCGCAGCGGGTTGTAACCCGTCACGAGACGGACCAGCTCGAAGATGTATCCGCCACCCTGGCGCGGGTTCAGCTCGATCAGCCGCGGTCCGGACGCCGTGAGCCGCACCTCGGTGTGGCTGATGCCGTGCGTGAGCCCCACGGCGCACAGCACCGCGGCGACGTGGCGCTCGATCGCGTCTCGCTCGGCCGTCGCGAGCGGCGCCGGGAACAGGTGGCCCGACTCGACGAACCCGGACCCGCCATCGACGCCGGGCTCCGCCACCGACTTGGCGGTGATGCCCAGCACCCGCGTGACGCCGTCGCGGGTCATGGACTCGACGCTGTACTCAGGCCCCTCGAGGACCCGTTCGAGCAGTGCGAGCCGCTCCAGCGGCTGGTCCCGGGTGTTGCGCTCGGGGCCGGTCGCCCCGGCAAACGCGACGGCGAGGCCCGCCTCGTCCGCCACCTTGCGCACCCCCGTGCCGGAGTTCATGTCGACGGGCTTGACCACCAGCGGGTAGCCGAGACCCGCGGCCTCCTTGCGCGCCTGCGCCCAGGTGGCCGCCACAGCGAACGGCACGTCGGGCACTCCCCCGGCGGCCAGCGCCTGCCGGACCAGGTGCTTGCGCGTCGCGGTGCGCAACACGTGCGCGGGCGCCCCGGGCAGGCCCAGCCCC
>NZ_KI911744.1:137782-138947 GCF_000515355.1 Promicromonospora kroppenstedtii DSM 19349
GGCGGCGGCGAGCGCCGCGGCCGTCAGGGAGTGCAGCCCGTCGACCCGGCGTGTCCCGGCACCGCGCAGCCGGTCCAGCAGACCCGACGGTGTGGCCGACGGCGCCTCGGCGGGCTCGGCGTGCGAGGTGTGGGTCACCACGAGATCCGCTTGCTCGATCTGGGCCGCGAGCGCCTCGCCCACGGAGCGTTCGTCGCCGGTGGTGAGGCCGAGGCCGCGCTCGAGGAGCGTGTCGTCGCCGAGCAGGTCGTGCTGGAGGGTGTCGATGTCGACCACGCTGAAGGAGGTGGCGATGCGGGTGTGGTCGAGGTCGCCGCGCACGGTCTCGGCGGCGAGGGCGCGGGCCGCGGGCAGGGGTTCGGCGCTGGTGGGCAGGGCGAGCAGCACGTGGTCCCAGCGGCCGTCGCGGGCGAGGCGGGCGATGGTGGGCACGGCGTCCTCGCGGACGGCGCAGGACAGGCAGGCGTGCTCGAGCGGGACGAGCACGTCCTCGATGACGCCGGTGGCGTCGAGGACGACCCGCCGGAGGTGGTCCTCGTAGATGTCGTGCCGCGTCGCGACGACGCCGGGGGCGTCGGTCAGCAGGCCGAAGAGCGCGGACTCGCGTAGCACGGGGTCGATGGTGGCCAGGACGCTCACCGGGATGATTCCGCGGCGGTCTCCGGTTCGGTACATGCTGCCTCCTCGCCCGGGGGCGAGCCCCGGAATAATTGATAACCGTTCTCAGTTCTGGTTCACTGTAGCGCGATATGAGAACGGTTCTCACCAGCGGCGGCCAGCTCGCCGCGACAGGAGGTCATGTGTCAGCCAGATGCCAGGTGCTGGGCACCGTGCCGGGGTTCGGCCACTCGATTTCGCACTCCCACGTGCGGACCAAGCGGCGGTTCGACCCCAACATCCAGAAGAAGCGCTACTGGGTTCCGTCGCTCGGCCGCAACGTCACGCTGCGGGTGAGCGCCAAGGGCATCAAGACCATCGATCGCAAGGGGATCGACGTGGTCGTCGCCCAGATCCTGGCAAGAGGGGAGAAGATCTGATGGCCAAGAAGTCGAAGATCGCCGCCGACACCCGGCGCCGCGAGCTGGTCGCCCGGTACGCCGAGCGGCGCGCCGAGCTGCGCCGCACCCTGCGCAGGCTCGACCTGCCGGCCGACGAGCGCCAGGCC
>NZ_KI911744.1:139047-142482 GCF_000515355.1 Promicromonospora kroppenstedtii DSM 19349
GGGCGCCCCGGGCAGGCCCAGCCCCTCGGCGACCAGCGCCACGGCGGGCAGGTAGTAGTCGCAGGTCGTCAGCACGCCGTCGACGGACCGGCCCGCGGCGCGCTCCCGGGCGGCGATCTCGCGCGCCTCCGCGAGGAGGGCGGCGTCGTCGTTGGTCTCGGCGACGACCACCTCGGCGGCGAGCGCCAGCACCGGATGGGGCGTGCCGTCGGGCAGCTCGTAGAGGCCGGGGTCGCGCGTGATCAGGACGTACCGGTGGCCGGCGTCACGCAGCAGGGGCGGGAGCATGAGGCCGGTCGACTGGAGCCAGCTCTCGATCATCAGCAGGTTCGCCACGTCAGCACGCTCCGTGCGTTCGAACGCGAACGAGAGTCGTTCTCAACATGGCGCACAGCCTGCCACGGATCGGGCGACCGTTCTCGCCGGGCGACCGGTGCCTGTGGAAAACGTCGCCCGGGCGGACCCCGGCGCCGTCGCCCGAACCCCAGGCGCTGCCTACAGCACCCCGTCCGGGAGCGAGGGATGCTCATCGGCGGGCGGCTTCGGGTGCGGGATGAGCAGCGCGAGCACCGTGCACACGACCGACGCGAGGAGGCCGAGCAGCAGCGCCGTGCGGAACGCGTCGTCCGACGGCACCGGCACACCGTTCAGCTCCGCGCCGCCCGCGGCGAGCACGCCGCCCACGACAGCGGCGGCCGACGTCGTGCCCAGCGACCGCATGAGCGTGTTGAGCCCGTTGGCGGCGCCCGTCTCGTGCGACGGCACCACCCGCATGATCAAGGCGGGCATGGCCGCGAACCCCAGGCCGATGCCGACGCCCACCACGAGGTTGACGACGAGCACGTGCCACACGTCGAGGTCGACCACGACGGCGATCACGTACGAGATCGCGATGACGGCCGACCCCGCCGCGAGCAGCGGCTTGGGACCGAAACGGTGCTCGAGCCGGCCCGCGACGGGCGACATGGCGAGCATCACCAGGCCGGACGGCATGAGGATCAGGCTCGCGTGCATGAGGCTGAGCCCCAGGCCGCCGGCCGCCGTCGGCAGCTCCAGGAGCTGCGGGAACACGACGTTCGAGGCGAACAGCGCGAAGCCCATCGCGATGGAGGCCAGGTTGGTGAACAGCACGGTGCCGCGCGCCGTCACCCGGAGGTCCACGAGGGGCTCCGAGACGCGCAGCTCGTACCAGCCCCACACCAGCAGGACGAACAGCCCGCCGAGCAGCAGCCCGAGCGTGCGCGGCGACCCCCAGCCCCAGTCGTTGCCGCGCGAGACCGCGAGCAGCACCCCCGTCAGGCCGATGGCGAGACCGATCACGCCGACGACGTCGAGCCGCCCGCCCGTGCGGAGCGTGCTCACGGGCACGATCCACGCGACCAGCGCCAGCGCGAGCAGGCCGATCCCGGCCGCCACCCAGAACACGACGTGCCAGTCGTAGCGCTCGGTGACGAAGGCACTGATCGGCAGGCCGAGCGCTCCGCCGACGCCGAGCGTCGCGCTGACCAGCGCGATGCCGGAGCCGAGCCGGTCCCGGTGCAGCACGTCGCGCAGGATCGAGATACCGAGCGGGACCACGCCCATGCCCATGCCCTGCAGGCCGCGCCCGACGATCAGGAGCACCACCGACGGTGACAGCGCGGCGACCACGGAGCCCAGGGCCAGCAGGCCGAGCAGCGCGAGCGCGACGGTCTTCTTGCCGTACATGTCGCCGAGCCGCCCGGAGATGGGTGTGCAGATCGCCGCCACCAGCAGCGTCACCGTGATCACCCAGGCGGACACGTCACGCGAGACGCCCAGCAGGGTCGGCAGCTCCGCCTGGATCGGCAGCAGGATCGTCTGCATGAACGACGCCCCCATGCCGGCGAACGCGAGGACGGCGATCACCAGGCCCGGGCGCGGCATCCGCGTGAGCCGAGAACGGTCCTGGCCACCGGGGGGAAAGCGGAATCTCATGCGCGGCAGACAACCCTTCGACGAGCGGGCGGACCTCGGCACGCTCGGCGTGCTCGCAGCACGAGCACCGCCCGGGCACGAGGGGGATACCTGCACCTTACATAGTTGCCCGCGCCAACCGAGATCCGCCCGCCGGGACTGCGCCGACGACGGCGTCAGGCAGCCGCGAGCTCGACAGCCAGCTCCTCGACCAGGTCGTAGCCCTCCTGCATGCCACCCTCCATGCCCGAGCCGACGATCATGTCCCGGACCTCCTTGCTGGGGACGACCGTGCGGACGGTGAGCGTGGTGCGCCCGTCGTGCTCGGTGAGCGTGTAGTGGTTCAGGGTGGGCTCGGAGTCGCCGTCGGGCATGCCCTCGAACACCTCCGTGTGCGTCATCCGCTCCGGCGCCGCGATCTCGCGGTACTCGCCGTGGAACCCCACCTCCGAGCCGTCGTTCGCGGTCATCACGTACCACCACGATCCGCCGACCCGCAGGTCGACGGTCGCCTCGGTGACCGTGCCGCGCTGCCCGGCCCACCAGCGCCGGATCAGCTCGGGCTCGGTGAGCACCCGCCACACCTGCGCACGCGGCGCGTTGAACTCGCGAGTCACCAGGATCTCGGTGTCGGTCGGGAGCGTCAGGACGGCGCTCCCCTTGGTCGTGGTGGTCATGTCAGTCTCCTTGTCCGGTTCCTGCATCGGTCGGTGGTCGTGTCCCGAGCTCGTCGAGCACGTCGTCCATGAGGTCGAACCGCTCGTTCCAGAGCCGCTCGTACTGCGAGACCCAGTCGTGGACGGCGCGCAACGGCGCTCCGTTGACCCGGTAGAGGCGATGGCGCCCGTCGTCGCGCACGTCCACCAGCCCTACCTCCCGCAACACCCGCAGGTGCTTGGACACCTGCGGCTGGGCGAGCCCGAGCAGCTCGACCAGGTCGCCCACCGCGAGCTCGCCGCCGGCCAGGGCGTCGAGGATCTCGCGGCGGCGCGGTTCGGCCACCGCGTTGAACGCGTCGGTAGTGGTCGCTGCTCGTGCCATACCCCAAACATATACCCATATGGGAATGCGTCAACCAGTGGCGTGGGTGGGCGAAGTGCGCGCGGCGCCGCCTCAGCCCCGCACCGGCGCCGTCGACGCGCGGACCATCAGCCGCTGCTCCGCCGTCCGACGGCGGGCACGCGCGGCCCGCGGCAGCAGGGCGAGCTCCAGCGCCTGCCGCCCCATCTGCTTCATCGGCAGGCGCACGGTGGTCAGAGCGGGCGACAGGTGCCCGGCCACGGTGACGTCGTCGAACCCGGTGACCGACACGTCGCCCGGCACCGAGACGCCCCGCTCCCCCAGCACCGACAGCACCCCCACGGCCATGTCGTCGTTGAGCGCGAGGACGGCGGTGACGTCGGGGTGGGCATCCATGATCTGGCGGGCGGCGTCCTTGCCGCCGTCGAGCGTGAACGCCGCCTCGACCACCGGCAGGTCCGCGAGCCGCAGGCCGTGGTC
>NZ_KI911744.1:142582-143665 GCF_000515355.1 Promicromonospora kroppenstedtii DSM 19349
CCGACGAGCGCCAGGCCGCCGTCGCGGAGCTGTCCCGGCAGCCGCGCGACGCCAGCCCGACCCGGGTGCGCAACCGCGACGCCGTCGACGGACGGCCCCGCGCGTACTCGCGGAAGTTCGGGCTCTCCCGGATCCGCCTGCGCGAGATGGCCCACCGTGGCGAGCTGCCCGGGGTGACCAAGTCGAGCTGGTGAGGTCCGGTCCCCTGCGGCGGCCCCGCCGCCGCCCCCCCGCACGCAAGGAGTGACACATGAAGGTTCGCGCATCACTGCGGTCCCTGAAGGACAAGCCCGGCGCCAAGGTCGTGCGCCGGCACGGCAAGACGTTCGTGATCAACAAGCTCAACCCGCGCTGGAAGGCGCGCCAGGGCTGAAGAGGAGAGAAATCATGAAGCAGAACCTTCACCCCACCTACGGTCCCGTCGTCTTCCGGGACGCGAGCGCAGGATTCACGTTCCTGACCCGCTCGACCCTCGCCGGCAGCACCGACTCCGGCCCCGGCCGCCCGACGGCGACCATCGAGTGGTCCGACGGCCAGACCTACCCCGTGGTCGACGTCGAGATCAGCAGCGCCAGCCACCCGTTCTGGACCGGATCGGCCCGCGTGGTCGACACCGCCGGACGCGTCGAGAAGTTCCGGCAGCGCTACGCCAAGCACAACACGAGCACCGACAGCAAGGGTGGTAACTGATGGCCTCGCGCACCGACCTGCGACCCGTGATCAAGCTCCGCTCGACGGCGGGCACCGGGTTCACCTACGTGACCCGCAAGAACCGGCGCAACGACCCCGACCGGCTCGTGCTGCGCAAGTTCGACCCCGTGGTGCGGCAGCACGTCGACTTCCGCGAGGAGCGCTGATCGATGGCGGTCCCCAAGCGGAAGATGTCCCGCTCGCGCACCCGGTCGCGGCGCGCGCAGTGGACGGCCCAGGTACCTGACCTGGTCGCGGTGACCGTGGACGGGCGCCAGGTGCGGATCCCCGCACGGCTCGTGCCCGCGGTCCGGCGGGGCCTGGTCGTCCCGGACTGAGACCTGGTTGATCGACGAGAGCCCCGGCGCAGCTGCGCCGGGGCTCTCGTCGTGC
>NZ_KI911744.1:143765-155328 GCF_000515355.1 Promicromonospora kroppenstedtii DSM 19349
TCGACGCCGGCCAGCCGGTCGGCCATGGTCGCGAGCCGCCGCGACCCGGCCGCGACGGCGATGCGCCGGTGACCGAGCGAGAGCAGGTGCTCCGCGATCGCCCGGCCGCCCGCGACGTTCGCCGGGACCACGGCGTCCACGCCGAGCTGCGGGTGCCGGCCGATCACGGCGACCCGCCCGCCGGTTGCC
The DNA here is from genome assembly GCF_000515355.1 of Promicromonospora kroppenstedtii DSM 19349. Classification (GTDB taxonomy): domain Bacteria; phylum Actinomycetota; class Actinomycetes; order Actinomycetales; family Cellulomonadaceae; genus Promicromonospora; species Promicromonospora kroppenstedtii. Next base: position 143,955 of record NZ_KI911744.1, read on the forward strand.
TCGAAAGCCTGCACCTGCGCCTTCAGCTGCGCCTGCACGTCGCGGTCGAGGTGCCCGGACCCGGCCACGACGATGATCCCGACACCGGCCCCGGCCAGCGCCCTCAGCTGCGCCACCTCGGCGTGCGGGTCCCGGCCGGTGTGGCAGATCTGCACCATGCGCCCGTGCGCGCCCGCCACCTCCAGCACCCCGCTGGCGATCTCGGCGAAGTAGGGGTCGCCGATCTCGTGCACCACGAGCCCGACCGCGGGGCTCGCCCCGCTCGCGAGCGAGCGCGCGTGCACGTTGGCGACGTACCCGAGCTCGGCGGCGACGGCGCGGACCCGTTCCGCGAGCGCCTCGGAGACCCCGGCCGCGCCGGACAGGGCCCTGGAGGCGGTCGCGATGGACACGCCGGCATGCTCTGCGACGTCGACCAGGCGGAGCCCGGCGGTGTGCTTGCGCATCGAATCTCCTCGCCACGGTAAAGCGACAGGTAATAAATGGTGCCAGAACCCTTGTCACACGGCGCCCCAGTTCCTAGAGTGCCGTAAGCGGTTACGGAAGCGCTTGCCCACGATGATGTGGACCCACAAGGGAGTGGACCATGAGAGCAACCCGACGCCTGACGGTAACGGCTATCGCCGCGGCCTCGGCACTTTCCCTGTCCGCCTGCCTGGCGAGCCCGGAGCAGGGCGCCGGCGAGGCGGGCGGCCCGGACGACCCGATCGTCATCGGCGTCTCGCTGCCCCTGACGGGCGACTTCGCCGAGCCGGGCAAGGGAGTGCAACGAGGTTATGAAGCCTGGGCCAAGCACGTGAACGAGGCCGGCGGCCTCCTGGACCGACAGGTGGAGCTGGTCATCGTCGACGACCAGTCGAACGCGGACCGCGTGGCCTCGGACTACGAGCGGCTGATCAACCAGGACGGCGTCGACCTGGTCTTCGGGCCGTTCTCGACGCGGCTCGTGGTGCCGGCGGCGCAGGTGGCCCAGGACTACGGGTTCCTGTTCGTGGAGCCGGCGGGCGCCGCCGCCGAGGTGTTCGAGCAGGGCTTCGACAACCTGTTCTACGCGGCGCCGGCCATCGCCGACGACCACTACGACCACCTGGCCGAGTACGTCCTGGCGCTGCCGGAGGACGAGCGGCCGAAGACGGCCGCGGTGGCCTCGATGGACGACCCGTTCGCGCAGGGCACCGCTTACGGCCTGCGGGACAAGCTCGCCGACGCCGGGATCGAGGTGGTGGTCGACGAGGTGTACCCGCCCAACACCACGGACTTCAGCGGCATCGCCGCGAAGATCGCGGACTCGGAGGCGGACCTGCTGATCGTGGGCTCGCAGTACCAGGACGGCGTGAACCTCGTGGTCGCGCTGCAGCAGCAGGACTACCAGCCGCAGATGGCGGCGATCTCCGGGGCGCCGACGAACGCCGAGTTCCCGGAGGCGATCGGCGACAAGACCGAGGGCATCCTGGCCCCCACCGGGTACACGCCGACGGCGCCGTACCCGTCCAACCAGGAGTTCGTGGAGGCCTACACGGCCGAGCACGACGCCCCGCCGGCCGAGGACGAGGCGAACGCATGGACCACGGGCCAGGTCGTCGCGGCCGCCGTCGAGGCCGTGGGCTGCGCCGACCCGAGCCCGGAGTGCCAGGAGCAGCTCGTCGGGTGGCTCAAGGAGAACGAGGTCGAGACCGTCGTCGGCACACTGAGCTGGGACGCGCAGGGGCGGCCGCAGAGCGCGCACCTGATCCAGCAGTACGTGGACGGCGAGATCAAGATCGTGCTGCCCGACGACGTCAAGGAAGCCGACCTCGTGCACCCGAAGCCCACGTGGTGACCCGATGACCGGTGCCCTGTTCGCGCAGAGCCTGGTGCTCGGCATCCTGCTGGGCGGGCTGTACGCCCTCCTCGCCGCCGGGCTGACCCTGTACTTCGGCGTGATGCGCGTGGTGATGATCGCCCACTCGGCGTTCCTGATCCTGGCCGCGTACCTCGCCTGGTACTTCCACGAGCGCACAGGGATCGACCCCCTGCTGTCGCTGGTCGTCACGGTGCCGCTGTTCTTCGTGGTCGGGTACGGGATGCAGCGGTTCCTCGTGTCCCGGCTGCGGCCCATCAGCCTGACGACGATGTCGGTGCTGCTCACCTTCGCCGTCGCGCTCACGATCGAGGGACTGCTCGGGTTCGTGTGGACCGGCACGCAGCGCCGCGTACAGCTCGGCTACTCCGGCATGAGCATCGAGGTGGCGGGCGTCAGCATCGCGGTGGTCAAGCTCATCGCGTTCGGGCTGGCGGCCGTCTCGCTCGGCGCGCTGTACCTGATCCTGCGGCGGACATCGTTCGGCCGGGCGCTGCGCGCCACCACCCAGCACCCGGAGGCGGCGCGGCTGGTCGGCATCGACACCGACCGCGTGGCCGGCCTCGGCTTCGGGCTGGGGCTGGCCACGGCCGCCGTCGGCGGGACGGCGCTCGCGCTGGACTACACGATCTACCCGTCGCTGCACTGGCACTGGATCGGGCCGCTCATGGCGATCATCGTCGTGGGCGGGCTGGGCAGCATCCCCGGGGCCGCGATCGCGGCCCTGCTGCTGGGCGTGGCGGCGAGCCTGCTGCAGGTGCCGCTCGGCACCACGTGGGCGCAGACCGTGTTCTACCTGGCCCTGTTCGTGACCCTCATGATCCGCCCGCAGGGATTCTTCGGAGGTCGCCTTGCCCAACGCTTCTAGCGCCACCAGACCCTCCGGGCCGTCGCCGGCCCGCGTGCTCCGGATCGGCGGCCTGCTCGCCCTCGCGGCCGTGGTGCTGCTGTTCCCGTCCCTGGCCCCCGACCCCTTCATCCTGTCCGTCGGCGTGGTGATCCTCAGCTACGCCGTGCTCGCGACGTCCTGGAACCTGGTGGGTGGGTTCACCGGCTACATCTCGCTGGGGCACGCCGCCTACTCGGGTCTCGGCGGGTACGCCACGGCGCTGCTCATCCTCCGGTCCGGGCTGAACCCGTGGCTCGCGCTCCTGGTCGGTGCCCTGATCGTGGCGCTGATCGCGATCCCGGTCGGCATCGCGTCCCTGCGGGTGCGCGGCGCCTCGTTCGTGATCGTGTCCATCGCACTGGTGCTCATCCTGCAGCTCACGTTCCAGAGCTGGCACACGTTCACCGGCGGCTCGGGAGGGCTGCGCGTGCCGCGGCCGTTCGGCCCGGACGTGCTGCGGCCCGAGCAGCACGAGCGGTTCTTCTACCTGCACGCCGTGCTCCTGACGCTGGCGCTGCTGACCTGGTGGCTCATCGAGCGCTCCCGGCTGGGCGCCGGGCTCAAGGCCATCCGCGAGGACGAGGACAAGGCGCAGGCCCTCGGCGTGCCCACGTTCGCCTACAAGCTGACCGCGCTCGTGACCAGCGCGTTCTTCACCGCGCTGGGCGGCGGACTGTACGCGCTGTGGTTCGGCTACCTCGACCCGATCTTCCAGTTCTCGATCCTGGTCGGCACCTACATGGTGCTGATGTCGCTGCTCGGCGGGGTGCGCAGCCTGTTCGGCCCGCTGCTCGGCGCCGTCGTCGTCGGCTACGCGGTCGAGGTGTTCAAGTCGCAGTACGGCGACACGCAGTTCCACCTGGTCGCCACGGGCATCCTGCTCGGCCTGGTGGTCCTGTTCATGCCCGACGGCGTCATTCCCGCGGTCACCTCGTTCCTGAACCGGCGCCGCCGCGCGGCGTCGATCCGCGAGGTGAGCGCCGAGGAGCTGGCCCGGCAGCGCGCCGACAAGCAGCGCGAGGAGGCGACCAGATGACGACCGGATCCGTGACCACGGAAGGGCTGACCAAGTCGTTCGGCGGCGTCCGCGCCGTCGACGGCGCCTCCGTGGCCTTCCACGACGGCGAGATCAACGCCCTGATCGGGCCCAACGGCTCGGGCAAGACGACGTTCTTCAACTGCGTGACCGGCATGATCAGGCCCGACGCCGGTACCGTCGCCTACGCCGGCCGGGACGTCACGGGGCTCGCCCCGCACCGGATCGCCCGGGCGGGGATCGGCCGCAGCTTCCAGCTCTGCCGGGTCTTCCCGCGGCTCACCGTGCTGGAGAACGTGCTGGTCGCGGTCCAGCCGCACGGTCTGCTCCAGCGGCTGCGCGGCATGCGCAACCCGGACGACGTCGCCCGGGCCCGCGAGCTGCTGGCCCGTGTGGGCATCGACCACCTGGAGCACGCCGAGGCGCGCGACATCTCCTACGGCCAGCAGAAGCTGCTGGAGCTGGCCGGGGTGCTCATGGGCGACCCGCACACGATCATGCTCGACGAGCCGGCCGGCGGCGTGAACCCCGCGCTCGTGGACCGCATCGCCGACCTGGTGCGCGAGCTCAACGCCGAGGGCCGCACCTTCATCATCGTGGAGCACAACATGGAGCTGGTCATGGGCCTGAGCGACCACGTGGTGGTGTTCGACCGGGGCCGCCCGATCGCCCAGGGCACCCCTGCCGTCGTCCAGGACGACCCGCAGGTCCTGGAGGCCTACCTTGGCGTCTGAACCGGAACCCCTCCTGCGGCTGACCGACGTGCAGGCCGGCTACGGTCGCGCCGCCCTCGTGCTGCGCGGGCTGTCCGTCACGGTCGCCCCCGGCAGCGTGGTCTGTCTCGTCGGGCCGAACGGCGCCGGCAAGTCCACGGTGCTGAAGGTGGCCAGCGGCCTGCTCAAGCCACGCGGCGGGCAGGTGGTGGTCGACGGCGTGGACGTCACCGGTCGCACGCCGCAGCAGCTCCTGGCCGCCGGGCTGTCGCACGTGCCGCAGGGGCACAGCGTGTTCCCGGAGATGACGGTGGCCGAGAACGTGCTGCTCGGCGCGTACACGGTGCGCGACCGCACGGAGATCGAGGCCCGCACGGACTTCGTGACCGGGCTGTTCCCGCTGGTCGGTGAGCGGTGGTCCGCCCTGGCGGGCGCGCTGTCGGGCGGGCAGCAGAAGCAGGTCGAGTTCGCCCGCTCGCTCATGGTGCGGCCCAAGGTGGTGCTGCTCGACGAGCCGTCCATGGGGCTCGACCCCAAGGCGACGGCGGTCGTGTTCGAGCAGGTGCAGCGCATGCGCGACGCCGGCACCGCGGTGCTGCTCGTGGAGCAGAACGCGCGGCGGGCGCTGGAGTCGGCCGACGTCGGCTGCGTGCTCGACCTGGGCCGTGTGCACATCACCGGCCCCGCCCCCGACCTCCTCGCGGACCCGCGCCTGGCCCAGCTCTACCTGGGCGGCCGCCCGAAGGAGGTCAGGTAACCCAACCCCTTCGTTGAGTGCTGGGTATTTGTGGGTTCGCGGGGCGCGGACCCAACAAATACCCCGCACTCAACGAGGCAGGACTGACTGTTGGCTGTTCAAAGGAGAACTGTCATGTCACTCAGAACCATGCTCGGGACGTCGCTCGGCGGTGCCGGGCAGGTGGTGCTCGGCCTGGCGATCCTGGCCGCGCTGCTCGCGGGCCTGCACCTCACGCCGGCGACGTCGGGCGCACCCGCCCAGGCAGGCGGGCCGGCGTCCGCGGGCCGCGCGGACCCCTACCGGGACAAGGCGGCCGACTACGGAGTCTGCCGCGGCACGGACCCGGCCTGCTACAACGACTGGGACCTGCCGCGCACGACCGACGGGCGCGTGCGGGTGCTGGTGTTCACCGCGACCGGCGTCTCGCGGCACGCCCACCTGGGGCCGCTGCTGCCCGCCGGGATGAACCCGCCGCTCACCTCGGCGCACGTGGCGCAGAACGCCGTCGTCCGCTGGGGGCAGGAGTACGGGTTCGAGGTGGACTGGACCGAGGACGTGCGCCAGCTCGACTCCCCCGCCAGGCTCGCGCCGTACGACGCCGTGGTGTTCCTCAGCAACTCGCGCACCATGCTCGACGACGCCGCGCAGACCACGCTGCTCCAGTACGTCCGCTCGGGTGGCGGGTTCGTGGCGGTGCACAACACGCTCGGCGCGATGTACCACTGGCCGTGGTTCCAGGGGCTGCTGGGCGGCGCCAACTTCTACGACCACGGGCCGCACCGCGACGGGCAGGTGCTCACCGTGGACCGCCGCGACGCCTCCACGAAGGACCTGCCGCGCCGGTGGGACTTCCGCGACGAGTGGTACAACCTCGAGCCGTTCCCCACGGGCGTGCGGTTCCTCGCCGAGGTGGACACGGGAACGATCGGCTCCGGCACCGGGTTCAACGGGCACCCCGGGCACGAGGGCGAGCACCCGGTGTCCTGGTGCCAGTACTACGACGGCGGCCGCGCGTGGGTCACCTCGCTCGGCCACGACCCGGCCGCGTGGACCGACGACTCGACGCTGCCGGGCGCCGGCTCGTTCAAGACCCACGTGGTGGGCGGCATCCTCGGCGCGGCCGGCGAGCGGCCGTTCTGCCGGTAGGGGTCTCGACGGGCTCGACCTGCGGGCAGGGCTCGACCCGCAACCGCACTCCGCAATGACGACGACGACATTCAGGAGGCACCATGCGCACCAGACAGAGATGGCGGTCGGCGGTAGCGGCGGTGGCGATCACCGCCACCGCGCTGGCCGGACTGACCACGGCGACGCTGGCCGCGGCCGCCCCGGTGGGCGACCCGATCGCGGACCCGGCCCCGGAGGAGAAGCAGTCGACGATCGGCCTGGTCCTCGAGGAGTACGCGCAGTTCCCCAAGACGGAACCGATCCCGGCGCCCGTCGACCGGCGGCTGATGCGGCACGCGCGCATCAACGGCATCGGGGAGCTGCCGGACGGGTCGGGCCGGATGTACGTCCCGGACCTGAACGGGCCGCTGTACCTCGTGGAGGACGGCGAGCCGCGGGTCTACCTGGACGTGGCGGCGCGGTTCGCCCCGGAGTTCTTCTCGGGGCGGGGCATGGGCAGCGGGTTCGGGTTCGCGGCGTTCCACCCGGACTTCGAGCACAACGGGACGTTCTACACGGTGCACAGCGAGCGCCCCGGCAACGCCGGGCCGCCGTCCGACCCCACGACCTACCCTGCGCAGACGCCCACGTTCCTGCACGCGGTGGTGACCGAGTGGGTGGCGGACGACCCGGCGGCCGACGTGTTCGCGGGGACGAGCCGGGAGGTGATGCGCCTGGGCTTCGCGGGGCAGGTGCACGCGATCCAGCAGATCGACTTCAACCCCACCGCCGAACCCGGGGACGAGGACTACGGCCTGCTGTACCTCGCGGTGGGCGACGGCGGCATCGGCGTCGGCACGGGCGTGCCGCAGGAGCGGGGCACGCCCGCTGGCAAGATCCTGCGCATCGACCCGGCGGGCACGAACGGGCCCGGCGGCACGTACGGCATCCCGGCCTCGAACCCGTTCGTGGACACCCCGGGCACGCTCGGCGAGATCTACGCGATCGGCATGCGGGACCCGCACCGGTTCAGCTGGGACACGAAGACGGGCCGCATGTTCCTGGGGCACATCGGCGAGCACGCCATCGAGGCCGTCTACGACGTGCGCGCCGGGGACAACTTCGGCTGGGGCGACCGGGAGGGCCGATACGTCTTCGACGCGGCCGACCGGTGCAACCTGTACCCGCTGCCGGAGGACGACGCCTCCTACGGGTTCACGTATCCCGTGGTGGCGTACGACCACGACCCGCCGCCCGGCTGGTCGTGCACGGCGGACAGCGGGTACGCGATCAGCGGCGGGTTCGTCTACCGCGGCCCAGACCTGCCGGCCCTGAACGGCAAGTACCTGTTCACCGACCTGGTCGAGGGGCGGGTGTTCTACGCCAAGGAGTCGCAGATGCGGCGCGGGCGGCCAGAGGCGCAGATGTACGAGCTCGCGCTCTACGACACCGACGGCACCCGCAAGCGCATGCCCGACTTCACGGGCGACGAGCGGGCCGACCTGCGGATGGGCCGGGACGCGTCGGGCGACCTGTACCTGGTGGCCAAGGCCAACGGCAAGATCTGGAAGATCGTGGACACGGTGCACGCACCGGTGCCGCAGGACGTGCCGCGCTCGCTGGAGAGGAACTCCGTGAGCTTCTACGACTTCGAGCACCCGTTCCAGCAGAACGGGGCCGTGGAGATCGACCGCGGCCTGTCGCGCACCTACCTCGACCTGATCAACGGCGGGGAGGACATGCGGGTGGCCGACGGCGCCTATCCGGGCAGCAACAACTCGATCCAGCTCGGCCAGGTCGACCCCCTGACGGCGGGCAACGACGACTGGAAGGCGGGCGTGTTCAACGCGAACGGGGTGCCCACCCTGTCAGCCTTCAACGGGGTGGACGGCGTGACGGTCATGGGCTGGGTCAAGATGACCGGCCAGAACCCGAGCCCCGACACCACCACCGCGAACCCGGACGACCACTACAACGCCGTGGGCCTGGCGGGCCTGCTCAGCGGAGACTCCGACGGGCACGGCGTGCGCGCCCTGCTGGAGATCATCCAGGTGGACGGCGAGCTGCGGCTGGTCGCGCTGGGCCGGCGGATCGACGGCGGGGCGTCGCAGACCTTCGCCGCGAGCGAGGACTGGCGCACCCTGCTGCCGCAGGACGAGTGGGTGCACCTGGCCGCGACCTTCGACTACACGACGGGCAAGATGGCGCTGTACCGCAACGGCGAGCGGGTGCCGGGCTTCTACGTGACGGACGGCGACCCGTGGCAGGTGGACGGCACCGGCACGTCGGCCACGACGCCGCGGGGCATCAAGATCGGCGGCAGCTTTCCGCAGGACACCGCCGAGCGGAACCCCTGCAACTGCCGCATGGACACGATCCAGCTCCTGGACCGCGCGATCACACCCCGCGAGGTGGCGCAGCAGTACCGCCTCATGACCCGCTGACCGCTCCCCCGTCTCGCTGAGTGCTGGGTATTTGCGGGTTCCCGCTCCGGGAACCCGCAAATACCCAGCACTCAGCGCAGCGTGGGGCGGGGGTGGATAGCATGTGCGGCATGGCTGCCGAGAAAGCGCTTACCGCCCCGATCCGCATCGACAGCTCGCGGCCCGCACGGTCGATCCTGCGGCTGCTCGCCCGGCGGCCCGGCCGGATGACCGTGGCCGTCGCGGCGTTCACCGTCAAGGAGATCCCGATGTGGTTCCTGCCGGTGGTCACGGCGGCCGTCATCGACATCGTGGCCACCGGCGGCGAGGTGCGCGACGTGCTGGTCTGGTTCGCCGTGGCCGCCGTCCTGCTGCTGCAGAACTTCCCCAACCACTTGGTCTACACGCGCAGCTTCATGACGGTGGTGCGCGACACCGGCGCCGGCCTGCGCAACGCGCTCGCCGCCCGCCTGCAGAGCCTGTCGATCGGGTACCACTCGCGCGCCAGCTCGTCCGTGGTGCAGTCCAAGGTGGTGCGCGACGTCGAGAACATCGAGACGATGCTCCAGCAGGTCACCCATCCCCTGCTCTCCTCGCTCATGGTGCTGGTGGGCGCCGTGACGATGACGGCACTCAAGGTGCCGCAGTTCCTGCCCGTCTACGTGCTGGCCGTGCCGCTCGCGCTCGGGCTGCGCTGGGTCACGGCCCGGCGCTCGCGGGACCGCAACGAGAACTTCCGCCGCGAGGTCGAGGGCTTCGCCTCGCGCGTGGGCGAGATGGCATCGCTCATCCCGATCACCCGCGCCCACGGCCTGGAGCAGACGGCGGTCACCCGCCTGGCCGCGGGGGCCGACGGCGTCCGCCGCGCCGGGCTGCACCTGGACATGCTCAACGGGCGTGTCGCGTCGCTGTCCTGGGTGACCATGCAGATCCTGGGCGTCGCGTGCCTCGCGCTCGCCGCCGTCTTCTCCCTGACGGGATTCCTGCCGGTCACGGCCGGCGAGGTGGTGCTGCTGTCCAGCTACTTCACGCTGCTCACCCAGGGGCTCACGCAGCTCCTGATGCTCATCCCGGTCACGGCGCGCGGCATGGAGTCGGTCCGGTCCATCGCCGAGGTGCTGGAGGAGCCCGACCTGGAGGAGAACGAGGGCCGCCGCACGGTCGACACCGTGAGCGGCGAGCTCACGCTGGACCACGTGCACCACCGCTACGCCGGTGCCGACGACGACGCCCTGGACGACGTGAACCTGATGATCCCGGCCGGCCAGACCGTGGCGTTCGTGGGCTCGTCCGGGTCGGGCAAGTCGACGCTGCTCAACCTGGTGCTCGGGTTCGTCCGGCCGACGTCGGGCCGCGTGCTGGTGGACGGCGTCGACGCGCAGGAGCTCGACCTGCGCACGGTGCGCCGGCACGTCTCGGTGGTGCCGCAGGAGTCGGTGCTCTTCGAGGGCACCATCCGGGACAACGTCACCTACGGCCTCCCGGACGCGTCCGACGACGTGGTCCGCGCGGCGCTGCGGGACGCCAACGCGCTGGAGTTCGTGGAGGCGCAGCCGCAGGGCTGGGACACCGTGGTCGGCGAGCGCGGGGCGCGGTTGTCCGGCGGGCAGCGGCAGCGCATCGCGATCGCCCGCGCCCTGGTGCGCGACCCGCGCATCCTGCTGCTCGACGAGGCGACGAGCGCGCTCGACACCGAGTCGGAGACCCTGGTCAAGGAGGCGCTGGGCCGCCTGATGCGCGGCCGGACGACGCTGGTCGTGGCGCACCGCCTCTCGACGATCCGGCAGGCGGACCGCATCGTCGTCCTGGAGCACGGCCGGATCGTGGAGCAGGGCACGCACGACCACCTGGTCTCCCACGGCGGCCGCTACGCCACCCTGCACGAGACCCAGGCCGGCTGACGGCGGCAGTTTGCCCCGCAGACTCGGCACTTTGTCCCGCAGACTCGGCAGTTGGCATCGAGATCGGCCCAGGGCTGAGCCGATCTCGATGCCAACTGCCGACCGCTGAGCGGGACTGCCGATCAGGCCGCCGCGTCCCCCAGCGAGCCCGGGCCGCGCACCAGCGCGACCTCGTCCGGCTTCAGCTCGCGACCGTCCTGCGTCAAGAACGCCAGGCGCACCGGATCCGCCGTCGCCTCCTCGACGTAGACCACCGACGGACCGAACCCTGAGGGCCGGTACTCGTCGCCCCACTCGACGAACGCCGCCAGCACGGTCTTGAGCTGGCCCCCGGCCTCGGTGAGCACGTACTCGTCACGCTGCCGCTGACCCGCGTCGCGGTACGGCCGGCGCTCCAGCACACCGCCCTCGACCAGCGTCTCGAGCCGCGCGGTGAGCACGTCGGGGGCGATGCCCAGGCGCGCGCGGAAGTCGGCGAACCGCGTGACGCCGAAGAAGGCCTCGCGGACCACCAGGAGCGTCCACTTCTCCCCCAGGATCTCCAGGCTCCGGGCCACGGAGCAGCGGGCGTTGCGTTCGCGGGGCGTTGTGCTCATGCCCACATCCTACCTAGGTTGTCGATTCCAATCCAGGTGCTAAGTTGTGAATCCCAACTCAGATGGGAGATCCTCCGATGACATTCACCTGGGCGGCCCGCGGCAGCCGCTGGGCGGCGGCCGCCGCCGT
>NZ_KI911744.1:155428-158259 GCF_000515355.1 Promicromonospora kroppenstedtii DSM 19349
CCGCCCCGGTGCCGACGGCGAGCGTGGCACCCGACCCGGTGCCGAGCGCGCCCAGGTGCGCGGTGACGGCGTCGCTGGAGACGGCCGTGGAGCGGGTGCGCAGCTCCTCGGCCAGGATGTCGTGCACCCGGTTGGCGTCCAGCGCCCCGGAGTGCGTCATGGAGCGGAATCCGCGGAGGCCCACGGCGGCGGCCGACACGTGGGGGCGCCCGCCGAACTGGGCGGCAAACCCGCGGCACAGCTCGCGCACCACCTCCGGCACCGTCGACCGGCCTCCGACGATCGTGGCGGGCGGCCCCGTGACCTCGTACGACCTGCCGGCCCGGGACCCGGCGAACCGCAAGCGCGAACCCGTGCCGCCGATGTCCACGCCAACCACTCGAACGTCCACTTCGGGGCCCTTTGCCCCGCCCTGCTGACCAGTCACAATCGGCACCGGCACATATTCACCCGGTACGCCACCTCGCGCACGTGTCAGCTGTCATACGGGCCCAGGCGGCCGCGCTGGTCCGTGGTGCCGTGGCGAAAGCTGACGACCGCCCCGGGACGACTCCCCGCCGTCAGCGCTCGCCGACGCCCGAGGTTCTGTTCGAGCCACGCCGTTGCATCGTTTCATGTGCGTTTCTGCAGGCAAGAGCTCATGGTCTGAACAGAACTTCAGGACCGGTGAAGCACGCAGCGATCTGCGCATCACGAACCAGCCGGCGGTGCCGGGCAGCTGCCCGCGGCACTGCTGCCCAGAAACGGCACGCGGGACCGCGGCGTCACCCGAAGAGGGTGACCCGTCCGGGCGCCCCGTCCCCCGACGATGAGGCCGTGCGCAACCGTCCCGGCCCGTCGTCCCCCGGCGGCCCCTGATGTCCGCCCTCGCCGTGCTGGCGGTGGGGCTGGTCCTGCTGCTCGCGGGATCCCTGTCGGTGCGCCTGGCGGTGCTGCTGGCCGGGTTCGGGGTGTCGTGGACGCTCGCGGTCGCCCTGGACGCCGACACCGGCACGGCCCTGCTCATCGGCGTAGCCGGCGCGGTCCTCGCGTTCCTGATCGTCCTCATCGCGGCCCGGCTGATGTTCTTCGTCTGCGGCCTGTGCGTCGGCGCCGTGATCGGTGCCAAGGTCTTCGTGCTGGTGCAGGGCGGCGCCGCGGACGTGCTGCTCGCGGTGATCCTGATCCCGGCCGTGGCCCTGCTGTGCGCGTTCCTGGCCAGGCGGCTGGGGCGGCGGTTCCTGATCTGGGGCACGGCGGCCGGCGGCGCCACCCTGGTCCTGTCCGGCGTCGGCCGCCTCTGGTCCGACGCCGGGCAGCTCTGGCAGCCCCGGACCGGCGGCGGCGTGGCGCTGTTCCTGGCGCTGTGGGTGGTGCTCGCCGTCATCGGCGCGATGGTCCAGAAGCGCGGCCTGCGGTCGCGCACCGGCCAGGCCGACACGTAGCCGCCGCACTCACCGGTAACGGGTGAGGCGCGGCGCCCCGCGGCGCGGTGGAGTGGCAGGGTCAGGCAGCACGCGCGCCCGAAGGAGACGTCGATGTCCCAGTCCACCCTCACCGCCTGGAAGTTCGAGACCGCCGACGGCGCGGAGACGGCGGCGAAGACGATCCAGCAGCTCGCCAAGCAGAAGCTCGTCACGGTGCACGACGCCGCGACCGTCCGGTGGGACGTCGGGGCCAAGAAGCCCAGGACCCAGCAGCTGTCCTCGCTGACCGGCGCCGGTGCCCTCGGGGGTGCCTTCTGGGGAATGCTCTTCGGCCTGCTGTTCTTCGTCCCCCTGCTCGGCGCCGCGATCGGCGCCGCCACCGGCGCCCTGAGCGGCGCGCTCGCGGACGTCGGCATCGACGACGGCTTCATCAACCGCGTCCGGGACAAGATCACGCCGGGAACCTCGGCGCTGTTCGTCCTGTCGTCCGACGCCGTCGTGGACAGGATCCGGGACGCGTTCGCGGGGCAGGAGACGCCCGAGCTCGTGTTCACCAACCTCAGCACCGAGCAGGAGGCCGCGCTGCGCGAGGTCTTCGGCGAGGAGCAGCAGACCGCCAAGGAGGCATCATGACCAGCGCATCCGGGTCCGAGCCGGTCCAGGGCACCTACCCCGGCGGCAGGGGCGGCCCCGTCGAGTACGGGGAGACCAGCTCCGCGGCACTGACCACCGCGGCGTTCGCCGGGGTCATGCTCATCATGGTCTCCGTTTTCCAGATCCTCCAGGGGATCGCGGCGACCGCCGCGGGCACGGTGTACGTGACGGGCGCGGAGTACGTCTTCCAGCTCGACGTGTCCACGTGGGGCTGGATCCACATCGTCGTGGGTGCGCTCGCGCTCGCCACCGGTATCGGCGTCCTGGCGACCCAGACGTGGGCCTATGTCCTCGGCATCGTCCTCGCCGCGATCTCGTGTCTCACCAACTTTGCGTTCATACCCTATTACCCAATTTGGAGTCTCGTCGTCATTGCCTTTGATGTCGCCGTAATCTGGGCATTGTCCACACTTATAGCGAATCGCAGATGACAGCCGGAGAAATGGGTGATTCCCAGCGGCCCGCAGGCAGCTCCGCACAATGACCGGCATCATGACGAAGAAGCGCACATCCCGCTCTCGGTGCCCGCGTCCGTCGACACGACATTTCTGACCGGCATCTCCGACGGGATCGCGTGAATTCCAGGCCGGTGCCGTACCCACGTCGCCGACCGGTGGTCAGGGGGCGGCCGCCGCACTTCACGTCGAGTGAGGAAATGCGGAATGCGCGCTAACCCGAGCCCTGTTGTCCCTCGCGGCACAAGCCTCGTGTCCCACCCGACGGGGACGGCGCCCGGCCCGCGCACGACGCCGCGGCGGGCGGTCGACGACG
>NZ_KI911744.1:158359-158890 GCF_000515355.1 Promicromonospora kroppenstedtii DSM 19349
GGCTGTGGCAGCGGCTCGACGAGGCGACCGAGGCGGCCGTGACCCTCGTGGTCGCCCCAGCCGGGGCCGGCAAGACGCTCGGCGTGACGGGCTGGCTGCGGCACGCCGCCCCGGCACACGCGGAGCACCCCGTCTGGATCACCGCCGACGAGTCCTGGACTCCCGAGCAGATCGACGCGGTGCTCGACGGCGCGGAGGCACCCGCCGGCCCCGGGGGCACGCCGACGCTGGTCGTGGTGGACGACGCCCACCTGCTGCCGCCGTCCGCCCTGCGCCGGGTCGACGAACGGCTGAACAACACGCCCGAGGCCATCCGCGTGCTGCTGCTGAGCCACTGGGTGCTGCCGCTGACCCGCCTGGTGCCGGAGCTGCTGGGCAACTTCACGCTGCTGCGCGGCGACCTGCTGCGGCTGAGCGACGCCGAGAACGCGGCGCTGGTCTCGGCGCACGCCCGGACCGGGGACCGGCAGGTGGTGGACGCCGTGGCACGGCAGGCGGAGGGCTGGTGCGCGGCGGCCGTGCTCGCCGCCC
>NZ_KI911744.1:158990-159823 GCF_000515355.1 Promicromonospora kroppenstedtii DSM 19349
CGGTGGGCAGGGCGTCGCCGCGCGCGGCGACGTAGGTGCCGTTGGCCGAACCGAGGTCGACGACGCTCCAGCCGGCCTCGGTCCAGGCGATCTCGCAGTGCCGGCGCGAGACGCCGGTGTCCTCGCACACGATGTCGGGCACCACGCCCCGGCTGCGCGACGCCCGGCCCACCACGACGCGGTCGCCGGTCAGCGGCACCACGGCGTCGAACGACGACGTCGGGGTCAGCCGGTCCTCCGGCGACTGCTCGGCCGACCACTCGTGGTCGGAGCTGACCTCGACGGCCCAGGCCGTGGGCTCGCTCTCGGCCGCCAGCGGCCGCACGGCGGGCAGGGTCACGCGCGGCAGCGTGATGGAGTCGTCCGGCCGGGGCGCGGACCCGATGCGGACCGCCAGGAGCGGCACGTGCTCCTGGACCACGTTCGGGTGCGCGGCCAGCATCCGCGCCAGGGCCAGCGAGCCGTCCAGCGGCAGCCCGGCGCTGGGTCGCACCAGCACGTCGCCGCGCTTCTCCGTGAGGTGCCGGAGCACCAGCGACCGGAACGTGGGCGCGTGCAGCAGCAGCTTCCCGGTGGTGACGGCGACCGGCACGACGCCGGGGTGGCTCAGCACCGCGCACAGCCCGTCGGCCAGCGACCGGGCCGCCTCGTCGAGGATCTCGCGGCAGGCGGTGTCGCCGTAGTCCGCGGCGGTGATGACCTGCGGCGCGAACCCGGCGAACTGCGAGACGTCGGTGACCGACGTCCAGCGCTCCCGCCGGCCGAAGTGCGCCTCGGCGGCCCGGACCAGGCCCGGCGACGCGCCCATGCGGCGGCCGTCCATCGCCCGGGCC
>NZ_KI911744.1:159923-167146 GCF_000515355.1 Promicromonospora kroppenstedtii DSM 19349
GCGCCGCCGCGCGGGTTGGCGGGCGCGCAGCACGCGTCGGCCGCCGCGGGGTGGCGGTCGGTCCACCAGTCGTCGGTCCACTCCCAGACGTTGCCGGCCATGTCGAACAGGCCGTACCGGTTGGGTGGGAATGAACCCACCGGCGCCGTGCGGGCCCAGCCGGACTCGCCGGTGGACCGCCACGGGAAGTCGGGGCCGTCCCAGGTGTTCGCGAGCAGGCGTCCGCCGGGCCGGGCCTGGTCGCCCCAGGTGTACTCGGCGCCGTCCAGACCGCCGCGGGCGGCGTACTCCCACTGGGCCTCGGTGGGCAGGCTCGCTCCGGCCCACTCCGCGTAGGCGGCGGCGTCCTCGTGGGCCACCTGGACCACGGGGTGCTCGCCGCGGTCCTCGATCCCGGAGCCGGGTCCCTCCGGGTGGCGCCAGGAGGCCCCCGGGACCCAGGCCCACCACTGGCTGAGGTGGCGCAGGTCCACGGGGCCGGTGGTCGGCGTGAACACCATGGACCCGGGCACGAGGTTCTCGGGCGGGGCGCCCGGGTAGAGCGCCGGGTCCAGGGGCCGCTCCGCCACCGTCACGTACCCCGTGGCGGCGACGAACGCGTCGAACCGCTCGTTGGTGACGGCGTAGCGGTCGATCCGGAACCCGTCGACCCGCACGGGGTGCGCGGGCGCCTCCTCCCGGTAGTGCTCGTCCGAGCCCATCGTGAACAGCCCGCCGTCCAGCCGGACGAGGCCGGCGGTACGGGTCGCGTCGTCCGTGTGCGTCGTCATGCGCTCGGCACGCCGGACTTGAGCTTCGCCAGGACCTGGTCGATGTTGAACGACGCCGGCTCCTGGCGGGCGGGGAACTCCGCCAGCGTGGCCAGCATGGTGCCCACGTACGCCTGTGCGGGGACGAACAGCCAGACGTGGTCCAGGACCCAGTCGTAGTAGGTGTTGGACGTGATGTCCGCGCGCTCGAACGGGTCGGTCCGCAGGTTGAAGACCTTCGGGGCACGCAGCTCCACGTACGGCTCGAGCCAGATGTCGAGCGTCCCGGCGGCTCGTTGCTCCAGGAACACGATCTTCCAGTTGTCGAAGCGCATACCCGTCAGGTCACCGTCGTCGGACACGTAGAAGAAGTGCTTGCGCGGCGACTCGCCGGACTCGCCGGTGAGGTACGCGAGCTGGTCGTGGCCGTCCAGGTGGACCTTGTACCGGGTGCCGGCCAGCTCGGTGCCCTGCCGGAGCTTGTCCGAGATGGCGGGCTCGCCTGCCGCCGCCAGCAGCGTCACGAACCAGTCGTTGTGGCTGAAGATCCCGTTGAGCACGGTGCCCTCCGGGATGTGTCCCGGCCAGCGCACCATGGCGGGGACCCGGTAGGCGCCTTCCCAGTTGGAGTTCTTCTCGTTCCGAAACGGGGTCATCCCGGCATCGGGCCAGCTGTTCATGTGGGGGCCGTTGTCCGTGGAGTAGATGACGATCGTGTCGTCGGCGATGCCGAGCTGGTCCAGCTCGTCCAGCAGGCTGCCGACGACGTCGTCGTGATCGAGCATCGTGTCGTGGTACTCGGACTGCCACCGGCCCGCCCGGCCCTTGCTCTCGGGCTTGCCGTGCGTGCGGAAGTGCATGTGCGTCGAGTTGAACCACAGGAAGAACGGCTTGTCGTCACCCGCCTGGTCACGCATGAAGCCGAGCGCAGCGTCCCGGAACTCCTCGTCAACCGTCCGCATGCGCTCACGGGTCAGCGGCCCGGTGTCCTCCACCCGCTGGGTGCCGTCCCCGTTCGCCCAGGAGTGGAGCACCCCACGCGGGCCGTACCTGCTGCGGAAGTCGGGGAACTCCTCCGGCGTGGGGTAGTCGTCCAGCTCCGGCTCCTCCTCGGCGTTGAGGTGATAGAGGTTGCCGAAGAACTCGTCGAACCCGTGCATCGTCGGCAGGTGCTCGTCACGGTCCCCGAGGTGGTTCTTGCCGAACTGTCCGGTCGCGTAGCCTCGCTCCTTCAGCGCGGTGGCGATCGTGGGGTCCTCTGGCTGCAGGCCCAGCTTCGCGCCGGGCATGCCGACCTTCGTCAGCCCGGTCCGGTAGGGGTTCTGCCCGGTGATGAACGCGGCGCGGCCGGCGGTGCAGCTCTGCTCGCCGTAGTAGTCGGTGAAGCGTGCGCCCTCGGCGGCGATCCGGTCGATGTTCGGGGTCCGGTAGCCCATCACGCCGTCGGAGTAGGCGCTGATGTTGGTGATCCCGATGTCGTCACCCCAGATGACCAGGATGTTCGGCTTCTCGGCCACGGTGTCTCCTCTGGTTCGGCGGCGCACTGCTGCTGACCCTCATGGTCGGCAGGACGACCGGGCGGTACTTCCCCCAGAACGGGTGAGTTGCACCGCCCGGCCGCCCGGCCGCCCGGCCGCCCGGCCGCTCAGCCGCTCACTCGTAGCGCAGCGAAGAGATCGGGTCCTGCCGGGCGGCCCGCAGCGCGGGCAGCGTGCCGGCCAGGAACGCGATGGCCATGACGCCCAGCACCACGGCCGCTACGGTGACCGGGTCGAACGCGATGAGCGTGAGCCCAGGGAGGTTGGCCAGGAGGTCCCCCGCGACGCCGCCCACGAGCTGCCCGACGCCGATCGCGGCGAGCACGCCGAGCGCGCTGCCGACCAGGCCGATGACCACCGCCTCGATGCTGAACAGGGCGAACACGCGCGGGCTGGACAGGCCCATCGCCTTCATCAGCCCCACCTCGCGGGTGCGCTCCTGGACCGCCATGAAGAGCGTGTTGACGATGCCGATGGCGGCCGCGACCAGCGCGATCACCGCGAACCCGTTGAGCACGAGCACGATGGCGTCGATCACGGAGGTGATGGTGCCGAGCTGGTCCTCCAGGGTGCTGGCGGTGTAGCCGGCGTCGGCCAGCCGGTCCTGGAGCGCCTGCGTGGCCTCGTCGCCCGCCGCGGGCTCGAACCAGACGGACGCCTGGGCGTACCGCGTGGTCTCCGCCTCCGGCGCCCCCGTGGCCTGCAGGTCGTGGAGCGTCTTTGCGAGGGTGTCGTTGGGGACCGCCCCGGCCATGCTGATCACGCCGGGCTCGGCGATGCCGACGACGTCCGCCTCCGTGGTCACCTGGCTGCCCGTGCCGTCGGTGACGGCCAGCACGACGGTCTGCCCGACGGCGTCGGCCGCGCGGCCCAGGCCCAGCGGGTCGAGGTAGCTCTCGGGGAGCACCACCTGGGGGTCGGCGGCGTCGAGGTCGACCTGGGTGCCGGACGCGAGCTCGGCCTTCATCCCCGGCACGAACTGGGAGATCGACAGCTGGAGCTTGTCGCCGCCGTCGTGCTGGACGTAGTCGGTGGTGACGTTCTTGACGGGCTCGACGGACAGCACGCCGTCGATCCCGGCGATCGTGTCGATGTCGTCGTCGGTCAGGGCGGTCGCCGTGGCCCCGGGCGGTCCCTCGACCGCGATCTGGTCGGGGTCGTACTCGGCGGGTCCGCCGTCGGCGGGGGCGTCCTCGTCCGCCTTGGTGACCGTCATGACGTCGTCGACGCCGACGGAGGCCACCGTGTCGTCGATGTACCGGTTGATGCCGGTGCCCAGGCCGTTGGTCAGCGAGAGCGTGAACGCGCCGATGAAGATCGCCAGGACCGTCAGGCTGGTGCGCAGCCGCGACCGGAACGCGTTCCGGAACGCACTGGTCACGACGTCGCCGGCCCTCATGCCGCCACCTCCGCGCGCGCGATGCGTCCGTCGCGGATGTACAGGCTGCGGTCGCAGCGCGCGGCGAGCTCCTCGTCGTGCGTGACGACGACCAGGTTGATGCCCTGGCGCCGGTTCAGGTCGAACAGGATGTCCTCCACGACGGCGCCCGTGGCGGTGTCCAGGTTGCCGGTCGGCTCGTCGGCGAAGATGACGCGCGGCCGGTTGATCAGGGCGCGGGCGATGACCACGCGCTGCTTCTGCCCGCCGGACAGGTCGTTGGCGCGGTTGCCCGCCTTGTCGTCGAGCTCGAGCTGGGCCAGGGCGGCCAGGCCTCGGGCGGTGCGCTCGCGCCGTGGCACCCCGGCGATCTTCAGGGGCAGCGTCACGTTGTCCAGCACGCTGGCCTGGGCGTTGAGAAAGAACTGCTGGAACACGAACCCGAACGCGCCGTTGCGGGTGCGGTCGAGCTGCTTCGCGGACAGCCGCGACGTGTCGGTCCCGTCCAGGGCGATGGTGCCCGAGGTGGGCCGGTCGAGCAGGGCGAGCAGGTGCATCAGGGTGGACTTGCCCGACCCGCTCCTGCCGACGATCGCCAGGGACTCGCCCTGGGCGATGTCCAGGTCGAGGCCCTTGAGCGCCTCGAAGGCGCCGGGCCCGGAGCCGTAGGTCTTGCGCAGGTCATGGACGGAGATCAATGGGGGCGCCACGTCGGCCGCCTCTCTCGTGTTGCCGGAGCTGACGAGAGCGACTCTGGTCCAGCGCGGGCGCGAGCGAATCGGCCCAGGGATGACTCCTGGGTACCCCGCTGGTAGTACGTGGCGCCCCGGACCGCCTCCCGGGCTACTCCCAGACGGCGATGCTGCGGCGCACCGGCACGGTGCCGTCGTCGGCGGCGAAGAGCTCGGGCGAGCGACGGCGGGTCTTCTCGATGTCGTCGAAGACGGCGCGCAGGTGCGAGCGGAGGCTGTCGCGCGCGCTGGAGATGTCGCCGGACACCACGGCGTCGAGGATGGCATGGTGCTCGTCCACGAAACGGCCCACGCCGTTGGTCTCGTGCAGGCCGAGCCGCCGCGCCCGGTCCAGGTGGCCCTTGGCCGCGACGACCGTCGACCAGGCCCTGCCGTGCCCGCTGAGCCGCAGCAGGCCGTGGTGGAACGCCTCGTCGAGCGCGAAGAACCGCTCGATGTCGAGCCCTGGCTCGCGCTGCTGCTCCAGGTTGGCACGGAGCTCGGCGATCACGTCGGGGTCGAGGGTCTCGGGGATGTCGTCGAAGGCGGCGAGCTCGACCGCCTCGCGGAGGAACTGCGCGTCGGCCACACGCTCGGCGTCGACCCGGGAGACGAACGAGCCGACCTTGGGGAACACGCGGACCAGGCCCTCCTCGCCCAGGAGGATCAAGGACTCGCGCACCGGCGTGCGGCTGACGCCGAGGGCCGCGGCCAGCTCGTTCTCCGACAGCGAGGCGCCGGGAGGCAGCTCAAGGGTGAGCACCTTACGCCGCAGCGTCTCGTAGACGACGCTGCGGTTGGACCGGGTCGAGGCTTGCCCCATGCCCGGAGTCTAGACGAGACGGGCCCCGGTTCCACGCCGGCGACGGTTGACACCGACTTGTGGACGCTGCTTACATACAAGACCTGCCACACATCGGCCACGCGCGCCGGTCGGACAACGACGTCAGTCAAAGAAGTCAAGGAGCACCTCCCATGGCGGACACCGCTATGACCTCACCGGGTAACACTTCCCCGGGCAACGCAGTGACCCGGTCGACCAAGGACCTCACCCGTGCCGCCGTGTCGGGCTGGCTCGGCACGGCCATGGAGTTCATGGACTTCCAGCTCTACTCGCTGGCCGCCGCGATCGTCTTCAACCAGATCTTCTTCCCCGGCGTCAGCCCCGCCATCGCGCTGATCGCGGCCATGGCCACCTACGGCGTCGGCTACGTGGCCCGGCTCGCGGGCGCCGTCTACTTCGGGCGGATGGGCGACCGGATCGGACGCCGCAAGGTGCTGTTCCTGACCATCGCGCTCATGGGCGTCTCCACGACGCTGATCGGCGTGCTGCCCACCTACCAGATGATCGGGATCACCGCGCCGATCCTGCTGGTGGTGCTGCGCCTGGTCCAGGGCTTCGGCGCCGGCGCCGAGATCGCGGGTGCCACCGTGATGCTCGCCGAGTACGCCCCCGTCAAGCGCCGTGGCCTGGTCGCCTCGCTGGTCTCGCTCGGCACCAACTCCGGCACGCTGGCGGCGTCCGCCCTGTGGGCGCTGCTGCTGGTCGTGCTCAGCGAGGATCAGCTCCTGGCCTGGGGCTGGCGGGTGCCGTTCCTGCTCAGCTTCGTGCTGATGATCTTCGCCGTCTGGATCCGCCGCAACGTCAAGGAGAGCCCGGTCTTCGAGGCCCGCCCCGACGTCGTCGACGGCGTGGCCATGACGCGCGCCGAGGTCAAGGAGGCCGAGGCCGCGCCCGTGCTGGAGGCCGCCCTGGCCCAGCGCAAGGGCAAGGCGTTCTTCCTGGCCCTGGCCCTGCGGTTCGGGCAGGCGGGCAACTCCGGCCTGGTGCAGACCTTCCTGGTCGGCTACATCGCCACCAGCCTCGCCATGGACCGGGCGCTGCCCACCGAGGCCATCATGTGGGGCTCCATCGCGGGCTTCGCGACCGTGCCGCTGGTCGGCATGCTGGGCGACCGGTTCGGCCGCCGCGCCATGTACACGGTGCTCTCCCTGGCGACCATCGCGTTCGCGTTCCCGATGATGCTGCTGATCACCAGCGGCAGCACCGCCGCCCTGCTGCTCGGGATGATCGCCGGCCTGAACCTCGGCGTGCTGGGCCTGTTCGCCCTGGAGAGCGTGACGATGGCCGAGCTGTTCGGCGCCCGCACCCGGTTCACGCAGCTCGCCCTGTCCAAGGAGATCGGCGGCATCCTGGCGACCGCGATCGGCCCGGTCATCGCGGCGTCGCTCACCGCGGCGACGGGGAGCTGGTGGCCCATCGCCGCGATGCTCATCGTGTACTCGACCATCACCCTGGTGGCCGCCCGCATGGCCCCCGAGACCCGCGGCCGCGACCTGGTCCAGCTCGAGGATGCCGCATGAGGGCCGTCGTCGTCCACGGCGCCGGTGACCTGCGGGTCGAGGAGCGCCCCGACCCCGTGGCCGGGCCCGGCGAGGTCGTCGTCGCCATGGAGTGGGGCGGCGTCTGCGGGTCCGACGTCGCCTACTGGCGCAACGGGTCCTCGGGCACGGCCGTGCTGCGCGACCCGCTGGTGCTGGGCCACGAGGTGGCCGGCCGCGTGATCAGCAGCGGGCCGGGCGTCCCCGGCTGGGCGCCCGGCACGGCGGTCACGGTGCACCCGGCACAGGCCACGACGGACTCCGTGCTGCCCGAGCGGCTGTCCGGCCGCACCAACCTCCACTCGGAGGTGCGCTACTTCGGCTCGGCGGCCTTCCACCCGCACACCGACGGCGGGTTCAGCGAGCTGCGGGCCGTGCGGGCCGAGCAGCTGCGCCCGCTGCCCGACGGCGTGAGCACCGAGCAGGGCGCGCTGGCCGAGCCGCT
>NZ_KI911744.1:167246-171030 GCF_000515355.1 Promicromonospora kroppenstedtii DSM 19349
CGGGCGCCGTCCGCGGCCGGGACGTCCTGGTCAACGGCGCCGGACCCATCGGGTGCCTGGTGGTGGCCGCCGCCAAGCACGCCGGGGCGGCGTCCGTCACGGCGGCCGACGTCTCCGACACGTCCCTGGCCGTGGCCAAGGAGCTCGGCGCGGACCACGTGCTGAACGTGGCGGGCGGCGACGCGCTGCCGCAGGACAGCGAGCTCGTCTTCGAGGCCTCCGGGGCGCCCTCCGCGCTCGGCGGCGTACTGCGGGCCACGGCCCGCGGCGGCACGCTCGTCCAGGTGGGCAACCTGCCCGGGGCTGCGGCACCGTTCGCGCTCGGTGACCTCGTGACCCGTGAGATCACCTGGGTCGGGGCCTACCGGTTCGTCGAGGAGATCAGCGACGCGCTCGCCGCACTGCGCGACGGGCTGGACGTGTCCGGCGTGGTCACGCACCGGTTCGGCATCGAGGACGCCGGCGCCGCGCTGGCCGCCGCCGCCGGGCCGGAGAGCAGCAAGGTGCTGATCCGCCTCGCCACGGCCTGACCGGTCGTCGCGTGCGGCGCTGTGGCATCGTGGCACCGCACGCGACATCGAGGTTCGAGGGGGAACGATGCGGGGTACCGATCTGCTGGTCGACGCGTTCGGCCGGATCCGGGAGACGGTGCACGGCGCGGTCCGCGGACTGGATCCCGACGAGCTCGCCTACCGGCCCGACGACGGGTCCAACTCGGTCGCCTGGCTCGTCTGGCACCTGACCCGGGTCCAGGACGACCACGTCGCCGACGCCGCGGGCACCAGCCAGATCTGGTCCGACGACGGCTGGGACCGCCGGTTCGGCCTGCCGTTCCCGGCCGAGGAGACCGGCTACCGGCACGACGCCGACCAGGTGGCCGCCGTCCGTGTCTCGTCCGGCGACCTGCTCACGGGGTACCACGACGCGGTGCACGACCGGACGGTGCGCTACCTGGACCGGCTGTCCGCCGACGACCTGGACCGCGTGGTCGACACGCGGTGGGACCCGCCGGTGACGCTCGGCGTGCGGCTGGTCAGTATCGTCAGCGACGACCTGCAGCACGCGGGTCAGGCGTCGTACGTGCGCGGCCTGGTGCTGCGGAGGCGCTGAACCCGCCGCCCCGCACCTGAAGGACCCGGATGCCGTTCACGCTCTCGCACCCTGCCGCGGTGCTGCCCTTCGTCCGCCGTCCGTTCAGCGCCGCCGCGCTCGTGGCCGGGGCCATGGCGCCCGACCTGCCGTACTTCGCGCGCAGCATGCCCGTGCCCGTGAGCGCGCAGTCCTGGTACGAGCCGTTCATGAACGCGACGACGTCGCACACCCTGGCCGGGGCACTGACCGTGAGCCTGCCGTACGCGCTGGCGCTGTACGGGTTCCTCCGGGCGGCACGGCAGCCGGTCGCAGGGCTGCTGCCTGGTGTCGTCGGGGCGGGTGGCGCTGTTGGTCCCAGGGCTCGGGGAGCCGGCGGGGCGCTCGTGCGGGCCGGGTGGGTGCTGGTGTCGCTGGTGCTCGGGATCGCGACGCACCTGGTGTGGGACTCCTTCACGCACGGCGACGGGTACGTGGTGACGCACGTGCCGCTGCTGAGCGCCACGGCGGTCGGCGACCTCACGTGGGCCCGCCTGCTGCAGCACGTGAGCACGGTCGTGGGACTCGTCGTCCTCGGGGTCTACCTGTGGCGCCGCCGCGACCGGTTGCCCGGGTGGGGCGGGATCGACACCGCCACCCGGCGGACCACCCGCCGGGGTCTGTGGGCGGTCGGCGGGGTCGCGGCGGCCGGTGCCGTGCTGAGCACGCTCCACTGGTGGTCGGCCGGCACGGCGTCCGACGGGATGGGGCTGACCGCCCGGGACGTGGTCGAGGGCGTGCTGTCCGACGTCGCTACCGGGGCCGGGGCGGCCCTGATCGTCGCGCTGGTGCTCTACGTCGCTGGCTGGTGGGCCGTGCGGGGTGTCACACGGGACGCACCCCGCTCGGACTGATCCGGCTCAGGGATGATCCGCGGGGCGTGGCAGCGTCCCGTGCTCGATCAGACGGTCGTAGACGTTCTCGAACGCGCTCGCCAGCTGTCGGGTCTGCGCCTCGGAGAGCGCGTCGAGGAACACCGAGCGCACGAACGCGACGTGGCCGGGCGAGGCCTCGGCCAGCAGGGCACGCCCCTGGGCGGTCAGGGTGACGTCCTTGGCCCTCCGGTCGCGGGCGCTCGGGGTGACCTCGACGAGATCCCGCCGGGCCATCCGCAGCACCTGGTGGGACACCCGGCTGCGTTCGGCGCCGATGCGCGTGGCGAGGTCGGAGACCGTCATCCTCCCGTCGTCCGCGCTGGTCAGCGCCACCAGGACGTCGTAGTCCGCCAGGGAGACGCCGGCGCCGGCCTGGAGCTGGTGGTTCATCTCGTACCGCAGGCGCAGGTGCACCTTCATGTATGCGTACCAGGCACGCACCTGGTCGTCGTCGAGGAACGCGTAGGGCGACTCGGGAGGGACCTCGTACCGGCCCATGCCGGTCAGCGGAACAGGACGGTGTAGACCTTCGCGAGGAGCCCCTCGCGGACGAAGCCCATGTCCACGCCACGGACCACCGGCGGCTCGCCCTCGGGTCCGAGCGCCCACGCCAGGTAGCCCATGTCCTGCACCTGGTAGAAGTCCCCGTCCGGCCGGAACACGAACCCCGGCGCGCCGTCCAGGATCTCCCGCACCTTGGCGTCGAGCGCCTCGTGGCCCTCCACCTGGCCCTCCGCGTCGGCGAAGACGACGTCCGCCGTGTACGTACGGCGGATCGCCTCGGCCCGGCGGTCGGGGTCCCGCTCGCCGAAGACCTCCAGCAGGTTGGCGCGCATCAGCTTCTCGAGCCTCGGGTCCGACATGACAGCCTCCAGATTTACGTGAAGTTTCACTTAAACTAGGTGCCCGCAGTCCGCCCGTCAAGCCGGTGGTGCGTTGACGCACATTCCGCGGTTCGTCGCGCGGGTTGTGCCCGGCGTCGGTGGAATGGTCCCCGAACGGGAGGGGATGAGCCGGTATGACCGCCGCACGCGCGCTGGAGATCGACGACTGGGTGCTGCACCGCCCGAACGTCGTGCGTTCCGTCGCGGCACGCGTGCCCGGCATCGACGCCGAGGAAGCCACCAGCCGCGCCCTGGAAAAGATGGTCCGCATCGTCTCCACCGGCGGCACCATCGACGACCCCGCCCCCTACTGGCGACGCGCCGCGGTCAACGAAGCCATCTCCATGACCCGCGAGGCCGGCCGCAGCCGCCCCGTCGAGGACGACACCCTCGCCGCCCTGACGCCTCCGGTGGCGGGGGCCGAGCTGGACGCCGAGCGACAGGCCGACGTGTCCATGCTCCGCGCCGCGCTGTCCGAGCTGGCCGACGACGACCGCAAGATCCTCCTGGACCGGCACGTCCGGGACATGGCCGTCGCGGACATCGCAGGGCACCTCGGTGTGCGCCCCCACGCCGTGACCATGCGGCTGCGCCGGGCCGAGGAACGCCTCGCCGGCGCGTTCGCCGCCGCCCACGCCCAGGACGTCAACGAGCCGGAGTGCCGCACGACGCGCGCCGCCATGCACGACTACCTCAAAGGCCGCCTCCTGCCCCGCCGGCAGCGACGCCTGGAGGTCCACATGGACGGCTGCGGCGAATGCACCCGCGCGTTCATCGACGTACGCGAGGTCTCCTGGATGCTCCGCGACCTCGGCCAACACCTCATCGCCGGCGGACTGCTCACCAGCGCCGCCGGCACCGCGGCCGG
This sequence comes from Promicromonospora kroppenstedtii DSM 19349, assembly GCF_000515355.1. Lineage (GTDB taxonomy): Bacteria > Actinomycetota > Actinomycetes > Actinomycetales > Cellulomonadaceae > Promicromonospora > Promicromonospora kroppenstedtii. The sequence continues at coordinate 171,002 of NZ_KI911744.1, forward strand.
CGCTGCGGGCGCGGGCACGACCAAGCCGC
>NZ_KI911744.1:171130-175893 GCF_000515355.1 Promicromonospora kroppenstedtii DSM 19349
AGCCCACCACCCCGCCAGACCCGCCCGACACACGGGCCACCCGGTCGAGCCGGCACCCGGCCGAACCCGCCGACCCGACCTCTCCTGGGCCCACCCCACCTGACCACCGCCGCATGAAACCACGTAGCCGCCGTCCAGGTGGACGGCGGCTACGTGGACTAGATCCTGCCCTGGTCAGAACCAGAGGAACGGTACGACCATCGTCAGCAGGGTCACGACCGGGCCGATGACGACCATGGACAAGCCCCAGACGGTCAGGTCCCGGTTCACGCGGGGCCGGTCGTGCTCCACCGTCGAGGCCACGATCGTGGCGCCGGTGGTGCCGAACGGCGCGCAGTCGACCAGCGACGCGGAGATGGCGAGGGCGTAGATGAACCCTGTCGTCTCCAGGCCGCCGCCGGGCACGAGCAGCGGCACGGCGAGCGGGATGAGCGCGCCGATGATGCCGATGGTCGAGGCGAACGCCGAGACCAGGCCGGCCACGATGCAGATCACCAGCGCGGCCACAATCGGCACGCTGACCGAGCGGGCGGCCTCGCCGAGCTGCTCGATGGCGCCGAGGCGGGTGAGCACCTCGACGTAGGTGATGATGCCGCCGAGCAGCAGGATGGTGCCCCAGTCGATCCGCGCGATGCCGCGACGTCCGACGCCGGGGTCCACGAGGGCGAGGATCACCGCGATGGTGAGCGCCACGACGCCGAGGTTGATGTCCACGTCGAGCGTCGTGAGCAGGAAGAACCCGCCGATCAGCGTAAGGATCGAGACGATCACCAGCACCTGCATCGCGGTGATCTTGGTGGGCGCCTTGACCTCGGTGCGCTCCAGCGTCGCGACGCCGCCGGAACCGCCGGCCGGAACGCCCGCCCCGCCCACGGCGCCGTCGGGCCCGTTGTCACGGGCCTGGCGCGTGCGCTGGATCAGCTCGCGCCCGCCGAACATGAAGAACGCCGCGAGCACGACCAGGGCGTTGACGCCCACCGACAGCCCGAACATCAGGGCCGCGTTGTACGGGATGTCCGCGCTGGAGGCGACGGTCTGCACGGTGATGCCGACGATGCTGGTCGGCGCGAGCGCGCCACCGACGATCGCGGAGCTCATCGCGATGCCCATCATCGTGGAGCTGATGCGGTGCGTCGCAGCCAGGCTCATGGCGATCGGCACCACGGCGAACGCCGCGTGCGAGGTGCCGAGGCAGGCCACGCCGGTGGCGATGAGCCACAGGCCCCAGGGGAGCAGCGCGACACGGTCGCCGATCAGCCCGAGCGAGCGGTCCACGAGCCAGTCGATGGTGCCGGTCTCGCGGGCGATGCCGAACAGGTAGGTGATGCCCACCAGGATGATCAGGGCGTCGACGGGGAACCCGCCGAGCACGTCGTCCAGGCCCTCGCCCACGACGCCGATGCCCACGATGAAGGCGGCGACCAGCGCGAGCGCCCCCATGTGGACGTTGCGGAGCGCGGAGATCCCGAAGACCAGCGCGAGCCCGATCAGGGCGATGATCTCGGCGGTCATGCCGCGGTCTCCTCTCGGAGGCGTGCGGTGTGGGTGCACGCGGCGAGAATCGTCATCGATCGTCTCCGTTCGTCTCGGTGGTGCGGGCGGCGCCCGCCAGGTAGGCGTCCAGCGCCGGCTCGTCGACGCCCTCGACGTCGTCGAGCCCGATGAGGGCTCCTCGGGCGACGGGCTTGGCCAGCCGCGCGCCGTCGAGGAGGTAGTAGGGCGAGACGCCCTCGGCCGGGTCGAGCATGACCGGGGCGACCCCGGCGATCTCGTGGTGGTGGCCCTCGACCCTGAGCACCGCGCCGACGGCGAGGTCCTCCGTGGCACGGGCGGCCAGCAGCATGGTCGGCCGGGCCGGCGGGGCCGGTGCGCGGTCGACGGCGGCGTGCACGGTCAGCGGCGTCTCCACGCCCATGTAGTGGTACGGCCAGTAGACGCAGGCGTACTGCCCGTCCCTGCTGATCACGTGGCCCTTGCCGCGCAGCAGCTCCCAGGTGGCGGGGTCGCCGGTACGCACGACGGCGAAGACGCCGCCCGCGAAGCTGGCCTCGCCCGGCAGGCGCAGCGCCGAGAACACGTCGACGACGCCGTCGTGCTCCAGGATGCCGCCGTCCGCGCGGGCGGAGTAGATGTCGGCGAGCTCGGCGATGCGGGCCACCGGGTAGTGCATGGCCTCAACGTCGGCGGAGGCCCCGGTGCGCGTGGCGACCACGGCCATCTCGCACGAGTCGGCGGCCGCGGCACGCTTGAGGCCGCGGACGGCGTCGGCGCGGCGGGCGAGGGTGCCCGCGACGTCGTCGCCCAGCTCCAGCAGGTCGAGCAGCGCGGGAGCCTCGACCGTGACTCCGGCCTGCGTGACGCGGCCGGTCGCGGGGTCGAGCTCCAGGTCGTACTCGCCGGACTTGCCGATGGCCACGATGTCGAGGCCGACGGCGCTGACCCAGTCGACCAGGCGCAGCAGGTTGGCGGGCTGGTCGCCGTCGCCGGGCAGGTAGCTCAGGCCCTTGGCCACGGCGCGGGCGCCGAGCTCGACGCCCACGACGGTGTCGACCTCCTTGCTCACCATGACCACGTGCGTACCGTGGTCCAGGGCGGCCGCGGCGTAGCCGAAGCCCGCCGGCACCCGGCCGCAGGCCTCGACGAGCACGTCGATGCCCGCCCAGTCCAGGGCGTCGGCCGAGGCCACGAGCGCGATGTGGTCCTGCTCGACCAGGCGTGCGGTGGTAGCAGCGTCGGCCGACTCGGCCACCCGGTCCGCCGGGACGCCCAGCTCGTCGAGCATGCGCCGCACGCCCGCGACGTCCGGGTCCACCAGCACCGCGGGGCGGATCTCGGGCGTCAGCGCCAGCTGAGCCAGAAACGTACGTCCGTAGCCGCCGTTCGCCCCGGTCAGGGCGACACGGAGGGGACCTCGCGTCCGAGAGACGTGATTGAGGATCACCGTTGTTCCGATCGTCGTGCACCGGCTCGGCGTTCGAGCGGGCTGGCCGCCACTGTGCCACAGGTTTCTACTATCTTCCAACTTCGCATCAAATAGTCACAGCATGTGAGAGGATCTGATCATGCTGGGATCCATCGCCGACGACTTCACCGGCGCCACCGACCTCGCCACCATGCTGCGCACCGCGGGCCATCGCGTCTCCGTGGTGATCGAGAACGGCGCGCTCTCCCCCGAGCAGCTCCGCGAGGTCGACGCCGTGGTGGTCGCGCTCAAGACGCGCACCGCGCCGCGCGCCGAGGCCGTCGCCGCCTCGCTCGACGCGCTGGACCGCCTGCGCTCGTGGGGCGCGGACCGGTTCTACGTCAAGTACTGCTCCACGTTCGACTCGACCGACGAGGGCAACATCGGCCCGGTGCTCGACGCCGTGTCCGACGCCGTGGGCGCGCGCCGTGCCGTCGTCGTCCCCGCCCTGCCCGCCAACGGGCGCACGGTCCACGACGGCCACCTGTACGTGGGCCGCGACCTGCTGGAGCACTCCTCGATGCGGCACCACCCCCTGACCCCCATGACCCGCTCGCGGGTCATGGACCTGCTGCGCCCGCAGACGGCGTACGACGTCGCCGAGGTGACCCTGCCCGTCGTGCGCGACGGCGCGGGCGCCGTCCGCGCGGCGCTGGACGCGTCGGAGGCCCGGTACGCCGTGGTCGACGCGACCACGGACGCGGACCTGGTGACGATCGGTGCCGCGACGGCGGACGACGTCCTGGTCTCGGGTGGTTCCGGCCTCGCGCTGGGGATCCCCGGACCGCGCCTGACCGACGCCCTGTGGTCGCCGCCCGCGAGCGGACGCGGCGCGGTGCTGTGCGGCAGCGTGTCCGCCACGACGCTGGCCCAGATCGCGCACGCCGCGCGCACCCAGCCGGTCCGGCTGGTCGACGTCGCATCGGCTACCGCCGACGAGGAGGGCACGATCGCGGAGCTCGCCGACTGGGTGGAGCAGCAGGACCCGCAGACGCACCCCGTGGTGTGCGCGGCGCGCGAGCGCTCCGACGTGCGCTCGCACCTGGACGGCGTCGAGGTGGCGCCCGTGGTCGAGCGGGTGCTCGCGGGCGTGGCCCGGCGGCTGGTGGAGCGCGGTGAGGTGACCGCACTGATCGTCGCGGGCGGCGAGAGCAGCGGCTCGGTGGTGCGCGCCCTCGGCGTGCAGGCCCTGCACATCGGGCCGGAGCTGGCCACCGGCGTCTGCTGGTCCGTGGGCGCGGTGGACGACGACCCCGGCCGGACCGTGGCCCTGGCGCTGAAGAGCGGCAACTTCGGCGGCGAGGATCTGTTCACCGCGGCGTGGGAGGTGCTCGCATGAGCGTGACCGCACTGATCGCGGCCGGCCGCCAGCTCGTCGAGGCGGGCCTGAGCCCGGGCAGCAGCGGCAACGTGAGCGTGCGCGACGGCGACCGCGTGCTGATCAGCGGCACCGGCACGTCGCTGGGGAGGCTCACGCCGGACGGCATCGCCGAGGTCTCGCTCGACGGCACGCACCTGGGCGGGGCCCGCTCGTCCAAGGAGACGCCCCTGCACACGGCGTTCTACCAGCGCGAGGACGGCTGCCGCGCGGTGGTGCACGTGCACTCGCCGCACGCCGTGGCGCTGGCCTGCCTGGAGCCGTGGGCCGCGCACAACGCGGTGCCGCCGCTGACGCCGTACTTCGTGATGCGCGTGGGGCAGACGCCGCTTCTCCCCTACCGGCACCCGGGCGACCCGGCCCTGGGCGACGACCTTCTCGCCGCGCCGTGGCCGCTGCGCGCGGCGCTGCTGGCGAGCCACG
>NZ_KI911744.1:175993-177984 GCF_000515355.1 Promicromonospora kroppenstedtii DSM 19349
CCGCGACCTCGGACCCGTCGGAGAAGCCGGCCCGCACCTCGCCGGCGCCCTCCACGACGTGCGCGCTGGTGAGCAGCAGCCGCTCCCCCGGGATCACGGAGGCGCTGCCGGCCCCGGCCCCACGGGGCGTGCGCACCGAGACCGCCGCGACCGACGGCAGCACGGCGTCGACGACACGCACTATCGACGCCGAGTAGGCGTCCAGGGCCTCGGAATCGTCCATGGGCCCATCACACACCTCGCGGCGGGCGCGACGGGAGGTGGATTCGCCACGGGCAGACAGGCCTGCTCCGTCGCGGCCGGTCACGTTTCCGGGCCGGTCCCGGTCAGGTGTGCGGGCCCGGTCCCGGGTCCACCCTGACCAAGGAGGCAGAAACACATGGAAGCCAGGATCGACTACTTCGGCAACCCCCTCGCCGGAAAGGTCCTGCGGCACCTCAACTCCGCGAACAAGCTCATCGTGGACTCGACGCTGCCCGCCGTCACCCAGGAGCTCGTGAAGATCCGGGCCAGCCAGATCAACGGCTGCGGGTTCTGCACCGACATGCACACCAAGGACGCTCTCGCCGCGGGCGAGACGCAGCTCCGCCTGAACCTGGTCGCCACCTGGCGCGAGGCGACGGTGTTCACCGAGCCGGAGCGGGCCGCCCTCGAGCTGGCCGAGGAGGGGACGCGGCTCGCGGACGCGTCGGGCGGGGTCTCGGACGAGACCTGGACCCTGGCGGCCAAGCACTTCGACGAGGACCAGCTCGCCGCGCTGATCTCCCTGATCGCGCTCATCAACGCGTACAACCGGATCAACGTCATCAACCGGCAGCCCGCCGGTGGCTACGTGCCCGGCCAGTTCTGACGCCGTCCGGCGCGCCCGCCCTCGGTACGGGGCGGGCGTGTCGCGCGGTGCACTTGACCGTGTCCCTGGGGCATGGTTTGAACTCTTGTCGGTCGGCGTTCCCGCCGGCGGACCGAGAGGAGCGAACCGTGGCCTGGAGCACCCGTCAGCTCGCGGAGATCGCGGGAACCACCATCAAGGCCGTCCGGCACTACCACGAGATCGGCCTGCTGGACGAGCCCGCCCGCCGATCCAACGGGTACAAGCAGTACGAGACGGCGCACCTGGTGCGGCTGCTGCAGATCAAGCGGCTGAGCGGCCTCGGCGTGCCGCTCGCGCGGATCGCCTCCATGGGCCGCGCCGACCAGGACCCTGACGAGGCGCTGCGCGCGCTCGACTCCGAGCTGGAGGCCACGATCACGCGGCTCCAGCGCGTGCGGGCCGAGCTCGCGGTGATCCTGCGGCACCGCGCCCCGGCGGACCTGCCCGCCGGGTTCAGCGCCGTCGCGGGCGAGCTTGCCGACGTCGACCGGTCGATGCTGATGATCTACGCCCAGGTGTTCGACGACGACGCCATGGACGCCCTGCGCACGATGATGCACGAGCAGCCGGCGACGGACACCGACGACGAGTTCCAGGCGCTGCCCGCCGACGCCGACCTCAGGACCAGGCAGGCGCTCGCCGAACGCATCGCGCCCCTGCTGCGCGACCAGCTCTCGGCGTATCCCGCGCTCGGCGAGGCCGAGTCGCACTCGCTGCACGGGCCCGGCCGGACGGAGAGCGCCATCGTCCCGGCGCTGCGCGAGCTGTACAACCCGGCCCAGCTCGAGGTGCTCTACCGCGCGCACCTGATCGTCACCGGAGAGACTGACGAACGGCTCGAAGCCGGCACCCCGAGAGCCGACCCCGACGGACGGACGAGACGATGACCGCACCGACCACGCCCGAGGCCCCGCTGATCGCCGAGGACCTCCTCCTGCTGCTGTTCGACCCCCGGTCGGGCACCATCGCCGGCGAGAACACGCTGTTCTACACGGTGGCCGGGGCGGTGCTCACCGAGCTCGCGCTGGACGGCAACGTCACCATCGACGGCAAGCCGGGCCTGACCGGCCCCAGGGTGAGCGCCGTGGCCGGCAGCCCGCCCGCCGACCCGCTGCTGCGC
>NZ_KI911744.1:178084-183861 GCF_000515355.1 Promicromonospora kroppenstedtii DSM 19349
GGCGCGGTCGCCGAAGGCGGCCAGGCGGTCGGCGAGGTCGGGGACGGTCCCGGCCTTGGTCTCGGCCCGGCGGTCACGCAGCACGCGCGCGGGGTTGCCGGCCACCACGGCCCAGTCGGGCACGTCCTTGGTGACCACGGCGCCGGCCGCGACCACCACGTGGTCGCCCACGGTCACGCCGTCCAGGATCGTGGCGTTGGAACCGATCCAGACGTCGTCGCCGATGGTGATGCCCTTGCTCCAGGTGCCCTGCCGGAACACCGGCCGGTCGTTGTCCATGCGGTGGTTGAAGCCGAGGATCGAGCTGTGCGCGCCGATGCGCACGCCGTCACCCATCCGGATCTCGCCGCGGACCACGGCGAACGGGTTGACCGAGCAGTCCGCGCCGATCGTCAGGTCGCCCGAGAGGTAGGCGAGGGCGGCGACGTAGCTGCGCTCGCCGAGCACGAGCGAGTCACAGAACACCGCGGCGTTCGGTGCGACGAAGGCGCCGGCGGCTATCTCGGCCCCGGCGTCGGTCAGCTCGCGCTGCCGGGCGGCCTGCGCCTCACCCTCCGGCGAGGCGGGGTCGTACTCCCAGGGGAGGAAGTCGATACGTCGGACGCCGTCAGCCGATGAGTGATGCACGCCGCAAGACTACGGCTACCGGCGCAGCCCGAGGCTGCGCAGCTCGAGGTCGGCAAGCCGGCGCACGACGGCGGGGTCGTCCTCGCGCCAGTCCCGCACGGGGTCGTCGGAGACCCCGGTCAGGGCGCGCAACGGCTGGTTCGTCAGGGCCCGCAGCGCCAGGAGCGCCGGGTCGGCGTCGAGCAGGCGGCGGCCGGCGCTCGCCCGTCGCACGAACCGGACCCGCAGCGGCACGTAGAGCACCGCGACCAGCAGCACCGGGAGCAGGAACACGGCCACACCGGCGAGCAGCGCGACGTCGGCGACCGTCTCGGCCTGGGAGCGGCCCGCCGCCGCGAGGTTCTCCGCGGCGTCGGCGGCCCCGCTGAAGGGTGCGGCCAGGTCGTCGCCCACGCCCGGGATGCCACCGATCCGGCCCTCCACGTCGTGGAACCGGCCCGCCATCTCGTCGGCCGCGGACGCCGTCGCACGGCCCGGGGCGCCCAGCTCCATGGTTGCCGCCCAGACCTCGCGCCCGGCCCAGGCCCAGCCCGCGATCCAGGCGAGCAGCAGCAGGTCACCGAGCGCCTGCCGAGCGCCCCGCGCGGGGGCGGCCGCGTACAGCCTCATGCTCCGGTCCTCCGGTTCTCGACGGTCAGCACGCCGCACCGTACCGGACTTACCGCCCAGCAATTCCACAACCGATCAAACCGATATGTGGTTGCATACGGTTCGAATTGTTCCCGACTTTGCGAGGTATCAGCATGGCTGCCGACGACGAGCTCACCCGCACCTTCGTCGAGTTCGACTCCGACGGCGACGGCCGCATCACCGCGGACGAGTTCCGCCGGGCGATGGCCACCCGGGGCGAGGAGACGACCGACAAGGACCTCGACGAGATCTTCGGCAAGGCCGACCACGACCGGGACGGCCGGATCGACCTCGCCGAGTTCACGATCGCCTGGGACGCCTGAGCCCTCCCTCGCCGTCGGGCACCCGGGTACCGGGCGCCCGACGGCCGGCGTCCGCTAGCCCTTGAGCCCGCCCGAGACGAGGTCGAGGCGCCAGTAGCGCTGCAGGAACAGCACGAGCGCGAGCAGCGGGATGATCGAGACCGCCGCCCCCGTGATCGCCACCGAGTAGAGCGCCGGGGAGCTCGACCCCTTGGCCAGCAGCGTGAACAGCCCGACGGTGAGCGGGTAGCGGCTCTGGTCCGAGAGCATGATGTACGGCAGCAGGAAGTTGTTCCAGGTGCCGATGAACTGCAGCAGGAACACCGTGACCATGCCCGGCACCATGAGCGGCAGCACGATCCGCTGGAAGATCCGCCACTCGCCCGCGCCGTCGATCCGCGCGGCCTCCAGCGTCTCCTGCGGCACCGCCGACATCGCGTACACCCGTGACAGGTAGATGCCGAACGGGCTGACGATGGACGGCAGCAGCACCGACCAGTGCGTGCCGACGAGCCCGAGCTGGGACAGCAGCAGGTACTGCGGCACGGCCAGCACGATGCCCGGGATGAGCACGCCGGCCAGGATCGACAGGAACAGGAACGAGCGCCCCCGGAACTCGTACTTGGCCAGCCCGTACCCGGCCATCGTCGAGACGAGCACCGAGAGCAGCGACCCGACGCCGGAGTAGATCAGCGAGTTGAGGCACCACAGCAGGTACTGCCCGCCCTCGTAGGCGAACAGCGCCGTCAGGTTCTCCCCCAGCCCGGTGCCGGGAGCGAAGGTGAACGTGGTGAACAGCTCGCCGCGGGTCTTGGTCGACGCGACGTAGACCCAGAGCACGGGGACGAGGCAGTAGAACGCGCCCACGAGCAGCACGATCGTCGGCAGCACGCCCCAGCCGCCCTGGCGCGCCCGCGAGCGCGCCCGGTCGGACGGGCTCCGCACGGCCGGCGCCGGAGCCGGGCGGGTGGTGGTGACGCTCATCGCTCGACCCCCATGCGCTTGCGGTTCACGATCCGCAGGATGACCACCGAGACGAGCACGGTGCCCACGGCGAGCACGGTCGACGCCGCGGCCGCCTGGGGCAGGTCGTCGGTGCCGAACGCGTCGCGGTAGATGGTCATCAGCGGCACCCACGTGTTGGAGATCGCGCTCGTCATGGGCTGGAGCGTGGCGGGCTCGCTGTACAGCTGCAGCGTGCCGATCAGCGAGAACACACCGGTGAGCACGAGCGCCGGCACCACGAGCGGCACCTTGATCCGCAGCGCGATCTGCACCTCGCCGGCACCGTCGAGCCGCGCGGACTCGTAGATCTCGCCGGGGATGGACCGCAGCGAGGTGTAGATGATGATCATGTTGAACCCGACGCCACCCCAGATCGCGATGTTCGCCAGCGAGCCGAACAGCCCGGGGCCGTCGAGGAACGGGATGGTGCCGAGGCCGAGCGCCCGCGTGACGTACGAGAACGGGCTGGTGCTCGGCAGGTACATGAAGCCCCACAGCAGGGCCGCGACGACGCCGGGCACCGCGTACGGGATGAAGATCGCCGTGCGGCCGAACCGCTTGAGGCGGGCCGCCGGCGTGTCCAGCACGAGCGCGAACAGGAGCGCCAGGCCGAGCGTGAGCGGCACGGCGATCACGCCGTAGACCGCGAGCCGGCCGAAGCCCGCCGCGAACTCCGGGTTGGTCAGCACCGCGACGTAGTTGTCGAGGCCGACGAACACCTCGGTCTTGCGCCCGAGCAGGGCGCCCTCGATGCGGTAGGCGCGCAGGCTCAGCCAGACGGCATAGCCCACGGGCACGAGCATGAACGCGACGTACAGGATGACCGCCGGGGCGGTGAACAGGTAGGGCGCCACCTGCCGCCGTCGGGGACGGCGGCGCGCCGGTTGCAGAGTGGTGGACATCGAGGGCACCAGGTCAGCCGTCGCTCACAGCGAACCCGGTCTCCTTCATGTCGGCCACCACCGCGTCCTGCGTGGCGACGAACGCGTCACGCCAGGGGGTGCCGTTGCGGATGGCCTTGCCCAGCTCGTCCTCGAACACCGACTTGGCGAGGTTGACGTTCGGGCCCCAGGTCACCGGGACGGTCTGGGCGGAGATGTCGGCGGAGACCGCGTAGAAGTCGTCCTGCTGCGGCATGAGGGTCGGCGGGTCGTTGCTCTCCGCCATCTCCTGCCCGAGGCTGGAGGCCGGGTACAGGCTCTGCTCGTCCAGGAGCAGGGTGTTGCCCTCCTCGGACGCGTTCAGCCAGGTGGCGAACTTCGCCGCCTCCTCGGGGTGCTCGCTGTCCTTGGTGACCACGAGGGCGGAGCCGCCCTGGTACGCGACCGCGGTGTCACCCGGCGTCCACTGCGGCAGCGGCGCCATGGCCCAGCTCCCCGCGGTGTCGGGGGCCACGGACTCGATCACGCCCGGCGCCCACACCGCCGACGGCCACGAGAGCATGGTGCCCGCGTTGACCATCGCGTTGTACTCGGGCGTCAGCAGCGGCTCCGTCTGGATCAGCCCCTCCGTGGCCAGCTCCTCGAAGTAGTCCGCCACCTCCAGGGACGCCTCGTCGGCGATCCCGACCGACCACTCCTCGCCGTTCACGGACCACCACTGCCCGCCCGCCTGCGTGGCCACACCGGCGAAGAAGCCGAACTCGGTGGGCGGCAGGCTGGTGATGACGGAGTCCGGGTCGGCCTCCTTGACCGCGGCGGCGGCCTCGCGGAACTCCTCCCACGTGGTGGGCACCGGCACGCCGAGCTCCTCGAAGCGATCCTCGCGGAACACCAGCGCCATCGGGCCCACGTCCTGCGGCACGCCGAACACGGCGCCGTCGAACGTCGTCTGCGCCCAGGTACCCTCGGTGAACGCGTCCTGCACGTCACCCACGTAGTCGGTGATCTCCAGCGGCACGTCCGCCACGATGAGCGACGGCAGCGTCGTGTACTCCACGAGCGCCAGGTCGGGCGCGTTGCCCGCACGCGACGCCGTCAGCAGCTTCTGGGACGACTCGTCCCCGCCGCCCGCGTCCGACAGCTTCACCTGGATGTCCGGGTTCGCCGCGTTCCACTCGTCGACGACGGTCTTGCTGCCGGCCGGCCACGCCCAGTACTCCAGGGTGACGGGGCCCTCCGGGTCGGCGCTCGCGGCGCCGCAGCCGCTCAGGACGGCGAGGCTGGCGACCGTGGCCGCACACGCCACGAGGGGTCTCATTCGCATCGGGATCTCCTTTGATCGGTACTCGTCGGCGGCCGGGCGCCAACTGGACCAGAGTCTGGCGGCGCGCCTACTCTTTGTCAATTATTGAAACAAAGTCGGGGCGGATAGGATCCGAGCCCTCCAGAGACGAGGAAGCGATGTCACGAGGCTGGCCCGCACTAGGCGACGCCGAGCGCAACGCGCTGCGCGAGCTGCTCATCCACGGCCCGCTGCCCCGCGCGGAGATCGCGCGCCGGCTCGGCGTGTCCCGCGCGAGCCTGACCCGCGTCACCCGGGCGCTGATGGACCACGGCCTGGTCACCGAGGGCGAGGTCGAGCTGCGCGGCGCGACAGGACGCCCGAGCGAGCTGCTCCTGGTGCGGCACGCGGCCCGGCACTTCCTGGGCGTCAAGCTCACCGGCGACGCGCTGTTCGCCGTCGTCACCGACCTCGGCGCCCGCATCGTGGCGAGCCACGAGGAGCCCATCCCTGCGCGGGACCCGGACGCCGTGATCGACCAGATCGCCGCCGTCCACGCCGGGTTCGCCGGGCGGTTCGGCTCGATCGTGGCCGGCGGGATCGCCCTGGCGGGCGACCTCGCCGTCGTCGACGGGCGCCAGGTGGTCACCGACTCACCGTTCCTGGGCTGGACGGACGTGCACCTGGCCGAACGGCTCACCGAGCGGCTCGGCATCCCCACGGGCGCCGAGAACGACGTGCGGGCGCTGACGGCCACCGAGCACTGGTTCGGCGCGGGCGTGGGCTGCACCTCGCTGGCGCTGATCACCGTGGGCACCGGCGTCGGCTTCGGGTTCGTGGTCGACGACCGGGTGGTCACCGGCCACCACGGGCGCGCGGGGCGGCTCGACCACCTGCGCGTCGACTCGGCCGGACCCATCTGCGGGCAGGGGCACCGCGGTTGCGTGAGCGCGCTGCTGCCCAACCAGGCGATCGTCGACGCGCTGCGCATGCCCGGGCTCGACTTCGCGGGCGCCGTCGCGCTGGCCCGGGAGGGCCACGTGGCCGCCC
>NZ_KI911744.1:183961-185287 GCF_000515355.1 Promicromonospora kroppenstedtii DSM 19349
GAGTCCGCGATGGCGGGGCTGGACGCGCTGCGCACCCTGGAGCCCGCCGTCACCACGGCACCCCGGACGGGTGCGTGATGTCGAACTCCTTCCCCACCGCGCGCCTCACCTGGGCGCAGATGCGGCGCAGTACCGGCCGGCTCACGGCCGCGGGCGTCGCGATCCTGATCAGCACCGCCTTCGTCACCGTCACGCTGCTCGCCGGCGGTGTCATCAACGGCACCACCCGCGACATGGTCGCGGCCGGCTACGCGCAGGCCGACGTCGTCGTGTCCACGCCGGGCACGGAGACCGACGGCATCGCCGAGGCCGACATCCAGGCCGTGGCGGCGCTGGACGGCGTCGCCGCCGTCCAGCCGGTCACGACCTGGTTCGGCGACCTGCGCAACGGCGGCAAGGGCGGCTTCCAGGTGTTCGCCCCGGTCCCCGCGGACCCGAACCTGTCGCCGCTGGAGCTCGCCGACGGCGCCTGGCCGTCCGGCACGGGCGAGGTGGCGCTGTCCACCAAGGTCGCCGAGCGGATGGAGGTCGGCGTCGGCGACACGGTGACGCTGAACCGCACCGTGTACCCCGAGGGCTGGGCCGAGAGCCAGGCCGACGACCCGGCGGCCGAGCTCGGCGAGCCCGAGGAGGTCACCGAGACGCTGACCGTGACGGGTCTCGCCAGCGACCCCTACGGCGCCTACACGCCCTACGGCGGCGCCGCCGCGGTCCCGGCCGCGACGCTCGACGCCTGGAGCGCGGGCGAGCCCTACAGCGACCCGGTCACCGAGCTGCTCGTCGCGCTCGACACCCCGCTGCAGGGTGACGAGATCCCGGCCTCACTGAGCGAGGCGGTCCAGGGTGCGTTCCCGGCCGGCGCCGGCGAGGTGTCCGTCCAGACCACCGAACAGGTGGCGGCGGAGCAGACCGCGGCGCAGACCGGCGGGCAGGACCTCGTGTTCCTCGTGTTCGTCCTGACCTTCGCCGCCATCGCCCTGCTGATCGCGGCCATGGTCATCACCAACACGTTCCAGGTGCTGGTGGCCCAGCGCACCCGCACCCTGGCGCTGCTGCGCTGCATCGGCGCGGGCGCGGGGCAGCTCTACCGCAGCGTGCTGCTGGAGGCCGCGATCCTCGGTGTCGTCGCCTCGACGGCGGGCATCGTGGTGGGCGCCGCACTCGCCCAGGTCGCGCTGCTGGTGGCTCCGTCGTTCGACCTCGGCGTGCCGCTGCCGACGACCATCGCCCTGACCTGGCAGGCGGTCGTGCTGCCGCTGGCCGTGGGCGCGGGCGTGACGGTCCTGGCGGCGCTCGCCCCGGCCCGCTCGGCCACCCGGGATCGGA
>NZ_KI911744.1:185387-186589 GCF_000515355.1 Promicromonospora kroppenstedtii DSM 19349
GCTGCTGCGGCCCGGCGAGATCACCGTCGAGCCCGGCGCCGCGTTCCGCACCCCCGCCGCGCTGTTCGTGTGGAGCGACGCGGGGCTCGACGGCCTCGGGCACCGGTTCCACCGGTACGTGCGCGACCGGCCGCACCACCCGCGCCGGCCCCGCCCCGTCACGCTGAACACCTGGGAGGCGGTCTACTTCGACCACGACCTCGGCAAGCTCACGCGGCTCGCCCGGGTCGCGGCCGACGTCGGCGTGGAGCGGTTCGTGCTCGACGACGGCTGGTTCGTGGGCCGCCGCGACGACTCCGCCGGCCTGGGCGACTGGCGCGTCGACCCGGGGCCGTGGCCGGACGGGCTGCACCCCCTCGTCGAGGTGGTCCGGGAGCGGGGCATGGAGTTCGGGCTGTGGCTCGAGCCCGAGATGGTCAGCCTCGACTCGGAGCTCGCCCGCGCGCACCCGGACTGGCTGCTGCAGCCGATCGAGAACGAGGTGCGCCCCTGGCGCAACCAGTACGTGCTCGACGTGTCGCGGGCCGACGTGTTCGACCACCTGCTGAAGGCAGTCTCCGCGCTCGTGACCGAGTACCGGCTCGACTACGTCAAGTGGGACCAGAACCGCGACCTCATCGAGGCCGTGACCGCCGGCCGCGCGAACGTGCACCGGCACACCGCGGCGGTCTACCGGCTGCTGGCCGCGCTCCGGGACCGGCACCCGGGCCTGGAGATCGAGGCGTGCGCGTCGGGCGGGGCGCGCGTGGACCTCGGCGTCCTGGAGCACACCGACCGGGTGTGGGCCTCGGACACGAACGACCCGGTGGAGCGCCTGGCCATCCAGCGCTGGACCGAGCTGCTGCTGCCCCCGGAGCTCGTCGGCACGCACGTGGGCCCGCCCGTGGCGCACACCACGAAGCGCGCCACGGGGCTGGACCTGCGGATCGCCGTGGCACTGCTGGGCCACTTCGGCATCGAGTGGGACCTGACGGAGTGCACCCCGGACGAGCTGGACCGGCTCCGGGCGGGCATCGCCGCCTATCGGCGGCTGCGCCCGCTGCTGCACTCGGGCGACGTGCACCACCCGCCGACCGGCGACGCCGGGACGAGCGCGACCGTGATCGTGGCACCGGACCGGAGCCGGGCCGTGGTGCGGGTGGCGCGTTCGATGACGGGCGACCGGGCGCTGCCGGCGCTGCAGCGGGTGCCCGGGCTGGACC
>NZ_KI911744.1:186850-191335 GCF_000515355.1 Promicromonospora kroppenstedtii DSM 19349
ACCAGGCGGCGTCGGGTGCCTCGTCCGCGCCGCCGGCGATCTCCAGCGAGCCGCCGCCGATGTCGAACACGGCCAGCCGCCCGGCCGACCAGCCGAACCACCGGCGCACGGCGAGGAACGTGAGCCGGGCCTCGTCGGCGCCGCTGAGCACCTCCAGCCGCACCCCGGTGCGCTCGTGCACGGCGCGCAGCACGGCCTCGGCGTTCACCGACTCGCGGACGGCCGACGTCGCGAACGCCAGCGTCTCGGCGCAGCCCCGCTCCTCCGCGACGCGCACGGCCTGGGCGGTGAACTCCACCAGGGCGTCCACGCCCGCCTGCCCGACGGCGCCGGCGTCGTCCAGGTGCTCGGCGAGGCGCAGCGGCTCCTTGTACGAGGAGGCGGGCAACGGCGCCGCGCCGCCGTGGGCGTCGACCACCAGGAGGTGCCCCGTGTTGGAACCGATGTCGAGGACGCCCAGACGCATGGACCGAACGCTACCCCTGCGCGCACCACCGGTCGGCGAGCGTCTCGGCGCCGCGGGCCAGGAGCGCGACGTCCGCCCCGGTCAGCACGAACGACGCTCCCGCGTCCAGGTACGCCTGGGCCACGGCGGGGTCGAAGGCGTTGACGCCCACGGGCTTGCCCGCGGCGCACACCGCCTCGAACGTCCGGCGCACGGCGGCGGTGACGGCCGGGTGGGTCTGCTGCCCGAGCACGCCCATCGACGCGGCGAGGTCGGAGGGGCCGACGAAGACGCCGTCCACCCCGTCGACGCCGGCGATCAGCGCCGCGTTCTCGACGCCCGCGACGGACTCCACCTGCACGAACAGCGAGACGTGCCGGTCGGCGTCGGCCAGGTAGTTCTCGACGCGGTTCCAGCGCGCGCCGCGGGACAGCGCGCTGCCGACGCCGCGCACCCCGCGCGGCGGGTAACGCACGGCCCGCACCACGTCGTGCGCCTGCTCGGCCGTGTCGACCATGGGCACCAGCACGTTCTGCACGCCCAGGTCGAGGAGCTGCTTGAGCACCACGGCGTCGCCCGACGGCGCCCGCACCACCGGCGTGACCGGGTACGGCGCGACCGCCTGCAGCAGCGCCGTGATCGTCTCCAGGCCGACGGGCGAGTGCTCGCCGTCGATCAGGAGCCAGTCCAGGCCGGACCCGGCGCAGATCTCCGCCACCAGCGGGCTGCCGGTGCAGACCCACATGCCGGCCTGGGGCCGGTCGGCGGCCTCGAGGCGGTCGCGGAACGTGGGCGGGAGGCTCAGACGAATCGGCACGTGACGGTCCCCAGCTCTCGGTAGTCGGCCAGCACGGTGTCCCCCGGCTCCACCCACATGGGCCGCGTGAAGGAGCCGGCCAGGACGATCTCCCCGGCCTCCAGCACGTCGCCGTGCCGGGCCAGCTTGTTCGCGAGCCAGGCCACGCCGGCCGCGGGGTGGTTCAGCACGGCGGCGGCGACGCCCGTCTCCTCGATGGTCTCGTTGCGGTAGAGCAGCGCCGCGGCCCAGCGCAGGTCGGTCTCCCCCACACGCACGGGGTTGCCGCCGTGGACCATGCCGCCCATGGCGGCGTTGTCGCCGATGGTGTCGACGATGGTGCGGCCCGTCATCTCGACGCGCGAGGACAGGATCTCGAGCGCGGGCACCACGTACTCGGTGGCGCGCAGCACGTCGAACACCGTGGCGTGCGGCCCCGCAACCCGCTCCCCCAGCACGAAGGCGAGCTCCACCTCGACCCGCACGTTCGAGAACCGGGCGTGCTCGATGACCGACCCGTTCTCGTGCACCATGTCGGCGAAGATCGCGCCGTAGTCGGGCTCGGTGATGCCCGTGGCGGCCTGCATGACCTTCGAGGTGAGCCCGATCTTGCGGCCCACCGGGCGGCGTCCGGCCTCGATGCCCCGCCGGCGCCAGGTGTTCTGCACCGCGTAGGAGTCCTCGACGGTCATGCCCGGGTACCGCGCCGTGAGCAGCGGCACGGTGGTGCGCTCCGCCTCGGCGCGGGCCAGCTCGTCGGCGATCGCGGTGATCGTCGCGTCGTCCAGCGTGCGGCCCTCGGCCTCGTACGCCCCCGTCACAGCTGGTGCCCCAGCTTGTACTCGCCCTGCTTCCAGGAGGGCAGCACGTCGTCGTCCGCCTGCGCGCGGGAGGCGTCCTCCGGGCGGGTGTAGGAGAACCCGTCCGCGCCGATGGTCACGGCCATCTCCGAGGTGTCGGTGCGGGCCACGACGGGCTGCGGCACGCCGTCCAGGTCGAGCACGGGCGAGGCCTCGGTGTACCAGGACGGCACCACGGGGTTGCCCCACCAGTCGCGGCGCTGGTTGTCGTGCACGTCCCAGGTGACCACGGGGTTGTCGGGGTCGCCCGTCCAGTAGTCCTGCGTGTAGATCTCCACGCGGTGCCCGTCCGGGTCACGCAGGTACAGGTAGAACGCGTTGGAGACGCCGTGCCGGCCCGGGCCGCGCTCGATGCGGTCCGAGAGGCGCAGTGCGCCGAGCTTGTCGCAGATCGCGATGATGTTGTGCTTCTCGTGCGTGGCGAAGGCGACGTGGTGCATGCGCGGGCCGTCACCGCCCGTCATCGCCGTGTCGTGCACGGTGGGCTTGCGGCGCAGCCACGCGGCGTAGGTGGTGCCCTCGGAGTCCTGGATGTCCTCGGTGACGCGGAAGCCGAGGTCCTCCATGAACCGCACGGCGCGCGGCACGTCGGGCGTGACCTGGTTGAAGTGGTCCAGGCGCACCAGCGCGCCGGGGGTGTGCAGGTCGTAGCGCCAGGCGAGCCGCTCGACGTGCTCGACGTCGTAGAAGAACTCGTACGGGAACCCGAGCGGGTCCACGACGCGCACCGAGTCGCCGATCCCCCGGGTGAAGCCCTCGGGGGCGCGCCGCACCTCGCAGCCGAGCTCGGTGTAGAACGCGACGGCGCGGTCCAGCTCCTGCGGGCTGCGCACCCGGTAGGAGAAGGCGGCGACGGCGGCCACCGGCCCCTGCCGCAGCACGAGGTTGTGGTGGATGAACTCCTCGATGCTGCGCAGGTAGACGGCCTCGGTGTCCTCCTCGGTGACCACCAGGCCGAGCACGTCGACGTAGAAGTTCCGCGACGCGGCCAGGTCGGTGACCACCAGCTCCATGTACGCGCAGCGCAGGATGTCCGGCGGCGGCGCCGTGGGGGTCGGAATCGATGCGGGCGGGGTCTGTCCGGGCATGGCGTCAGGCTCCCTTGCCGAACGTCGGGTGGTGGGCCGCGCCGAGGGTGACGTGCACGGCCTGCTGGTGGGTGTAGAAGTCGATCGAGCGGTAGCCGCCCTCGTGGCCCAGCCCGGAGGCCTTGACCCCGCCGAACGGCGTGCGCAGGTCGCGCACGTTGTTGGAGTTGAGCCAGACCATGCCCGCCTCGATCGCCTGGCTGAACGTGTGCGCGCGCCGCAGGTCGTTGGTCCACACGTAGGCGGCCAGCCCGTACCGGACGCCGTTGGCCAGCGCGAGCGCCTCCTGGTCGGTGTCGAACGGCGTGATCGCCACGACCGGTCCGAAGATCTCCTCCTGGAAGATCCGGGCCGACGGCGGCACGTCCGCGAAGACGGTCGGCGCCACGTAGTTGCCGGCCGGGAAGCCCTCGGGCCGCCCGCCGCCCGCCACGAGCCGCCCCTCGCCCTTGCCGATCTCGATGTACGACATCACCTTGGCGTGGTGCTCGGGGTGCACCAGCGCGCCCACCTCGGTGGCGGGATCGTGCGGGAGACCCACGACGACGCGCCGCGCCTGGGCGGCGTAGCGCTCGACGAACTCGTCGTAGACGGCGCGCTCCACGAGGATGCGGCTGCCGGCGGTGCAGCGCTCGCCGTTGAGCGAGAAGACGCCGAAGATCGTCGCGTCGATCGCGGCGTCCAGGTCGGCGTCGGCGAAGACGACGGCGGGCGACTTGCCACCCAGCTCCATCGACAGGCCCTTGAGGTGCGGCGCGGCGTTGGCGAAGATGGTCTCGCCGGTGCGGCTCTCCCCCGTGAACGAGATCAGGGGCACGTCGGGGTGCTTCACCAGGGCGTCGCCCGCCTCCTCGCCCAGGCCGTTGACCAGGTTGAACACGCCCTGCGGCAGCCCGGCCTCCGCGAAGATGCCGGCCCACAGCGACGCCGACAGCGGCGTGAACTCGGCCGGCTTGAGCACCACGGTGTTGCCGGTGGCCAGCGCGGGCCCGAGCTTCCAGGACTCCAGCATGAACGGCGTGTTCCATGGCGTGATGAGGCCGGCCACGCCGATCGGCTTGCGGTTGACGTAGTTGAGCTGGCGGCCGGGCACCTTGAACGCGTCGTCGGTCTGGGCCACGACCAGGTCGGCGAAGAACCGGAAGTTCTCGGCGGCCCGCCGCGCCTGGCCCAGCGCCTGCGTGATCGGCAGGCCGGAGTCGAAGCTCTCCAGCTCCGCCAGCCGCGCGTCGCGGGACTCGACGATGTCCGCCACCCGGTGCAGGATCCGCGAGCGCTCGCGGGGCAGCATCCGCG
>NZ_KI911744.1:191435-191551 GCF_000515355.1 Promicromonospora kroppenstedtii DSM 19349
CGAGGGCGGCGGCGGTGGCGTCGGCCTCGGTGATCACCCTGGCCCGCAGGCCGACCCGGCGTGCGCTCGCGCCGCCCGGCGAGTCCCCTGACTGCAGGCGGTAGATGGTGGTGCGC
>NZ_KI911744.1:191651-193637 GCF_000515355.1 Promicromonospora kroppenstedtii DSM 19349
GCGGGCACTTCATCGGCTGGGCCAACATGTACTGGCCCGTCGCCTCCCCCGACCGCATGGTCATGGTCGGCACCGCCTACCAGTCCATCGGGCTCGGATTCCCGAGCGTCGCCGGCGCCGCCGCGGCCGTGCCCGACGCCGCCGTGGTGCTCACGACGGGCGACGGAGGCGGGCTCATGGCGCTGGCCGACCTGGAGACCGCAGTGCGCACCGCGGCGGGCCGCGGCATCGCCGTCGTCTGGAACGACGCCGCCTACGGCGCCGAGGTGCACGTGTACGGGCGGCAGGGCATCACCGAGGAGCCGATGCTCATCCCCGAGGCGGACTTCGCGGCGCTCGCCGGGGCCGTGGGCGCCGAGGGTGTGGTCGTGCGCTCGCTGGCCGACCTGGACCGGGTGGCGGCCTGGGCGGCCGAGCCCGTCGCGGACCGCCCGTTCCTGCTCCTTGACTGCCGCGTGTCAGGGGCTGTGGTGGCTCCGTACCAGGAGGAGATCCTGCGGGCCAACCGCACCCGATAGCCGTCTGACCTCGGGGAACGGGACCAAGGTCCCGCTCCGCGCGGGGCCGCGGACCCTGCTGCCGACGTGCGGCCGGCGAGATGGTGGACTCAGGCGCTGGAAGACGTCCGGCGCACCACCTGGAGGACATCATGAGCTCCGTCAGCCACAACCCCGCCGAGTGGGCGCACGGGACCGCCGCGCAGAGTCAGGCCGCGGCGACCACGCACGTCACGAGCGAGGCCGTCTCCCGGTACGCCTTCGCGGGCGTCCGGCTGCTGCTCGCCGTCGAGTTCCTGTGGGCGTTCGGCGACAAGCTCTTCGGCTGGGGCCTGGCGACCCCGTCCGACGCCGCCTGGATCCGGGGCGGCTCCCCGACCGAGGGGTACCTGGGCGGCGTCCAGGGCTCCTTCGCCGGCTTCTTCAACTCCATGGCCGGCAACCCGGTCTTCGACTGGCTCTTCATGATCGGCCTGCTCGGCATCGGCCTGGCGCTGGCGCTCGGCATCGGCATGCGGATCGCGGCAGGGGCCGGCGTGGTGCTGCTGCTCCTGATGTGGATGGCATCGCTGCCCCTCGAGAACAACCCGTTCGTGGACTACCACCTGATCGACGCGGTCCTGCTGATCGGCCTCGCCGCCTTCCTGGCCGGCGACACGATGGGCCTCGGGCGCTGGTGGTCCCGGCTGCCGATGGTCAAGCGGTACCCCGTCCTGCGATGACGACTCGCCCCGTGGTGCCCGTCCCGGTCGTGAACCGGACGGGCACCACGGCTACGGTAGGGCACATGGTGGTACGTGTGTTCCTCGTCGACGACCACGAGGTGGTGCGGCGCGGCGTGGCCGACCTGCTGGAGTCCGAGCCCGGCGTGCGCGTCGTGGGCGAGGCCGGGACCGCCCGGGAGGCGCTGGCCCGGGTGCCGGCCGCCGAGCCCGACGTCGTGGTCCTGGACGTGCGCCTGCCCGACGGCGACGGCGTCACCGTCTGTCGTGAGCTGCGCTCGCGCATGCCGGACCTCGCCTGCCTCATGCTCACCTCGTTCGCCGACGACGAGGCGCTGTACGACGCGATCCTGGCCGGGGCCGCCGGCTACGTGCTCAAGCAGGTGCGGGGCACCGACCTCGTGGAGGCGGTGCTGACCGTCGCCGCGGGCGGCTCGATGCTCGACCCGCGCGCCGCGGCCCGGGTGATGGAGCGGCTGCGGTCGGAGGCGCACCACGAGCCGGACCCGCTGGCGCAGCTCACCGACCAGGAGCGCCGCATCCTCGGGCTGATCGGGCACGGCCTGACGAACCGGCAGATCGGGAGCGAGCTGTTCCTGGCCGAGAAGACGGTGAAGAACTACGTGTCCAGCATCTTCGCCAAGCTCGGCCTGGAACGGCGGGCCCAGGCCGCCGTGCTGGCCGACCGGCTGGAGCAGCAGGACAAGCGGCGCGGCCCGTGAGGGTCACGGGTCCAGCGCGTCGTCGCCGGGCAACGGCACCCGCCA
>NZ_KI911744.1:193737-195693 GCF_000515355.1 Promicromonospora kroppenstedtii DSM 19349
CACCGCCACGGGCCCGCCGCCTCGCACCGCGAGGGCGACGCCGATGACACCGACCACCGCGAGGACGCCTACGGCCCACCAGTCGGGGGCGAGGCCGGCGCCGTCGAACCCGGCGCTGGTCAGCGCCGCCGCGATGTTGGCCGCCGTGGCCACGCAGACCCAGCCGAGGTAGACACCCAGCACACCGTCGACCAGCACGCGGTCGAGCACGCCGGCGGGACGGCCGCGCAGCAGGATCAGGAAGACCCGGACGAGCAGCGTGAGCAGCGCCGCGATGACCAGCACGCTCACCCAGAGCCAGCCGGCCTGGACCACCAGGATCCACGCCGCGTTGAGCAGCATCGTGCCGGCGACCGGGAGCCGCAGGCGCCGCTGCCGCTCCCGCGCCGCGGGCGTCGGCGCGTGGAACCACTGCAGCACCGTGTAGCCGGCGAGCCCGACGTAGACGACGGTCCACACCGAGAACGCCGCGGAGGCCGGGGCGAGCAGCGTGGCGTCGGTGTCCAGGGCTCCCCCGGCCGCCGCGTTGACGGACGTGCCACCGAACACGCCGACGCCGATCATGGAGCCGATGACGCAGACCACGAAACTGACGGTGACGACGATCCGCTGGACCAGGTCGTGCGACGTGCTGTGTGCCATGAGCCCTCCTCGGACGGGCCGGGTGGCCCCCTCGGCCTGCCCCAGCAGGCAACCACCCGGCGAATATGCCTAGCCTATCTAGTAAATCGCTGGGCTTCATGTTTTGGAGAAAGGTTGGTGTCCCCCATGCCCCGAGTACTCGTCACCGGAGCCACCGGATACATCGGCGGGCGGCTCGTGCCCGAGCTGCTGGCCGCCGGGTACGACGTGCGCGTGCTGGCCCGGCACCCCGAACGGATCGCCTCGCGGGACTGGTCCGGAGACGTCGACGTGGTCGAGGGCGACGCCACCTCGCGCGACGACCTGCGGCGGGCGCTCGACGGCATCGACGTCGCCTACTACCTGATCCACGCGCTGGGCGCCGGGTCCGGGTTCGCCGAGCGCGACCGCAGCACGGCCCGCGGCTTCGCGGTCGTGGCGCGCGAGGTCGGCGTGGGCCGGGTGGTCTACCTCGGCGGCCTCTACCCGGAGGGCGAGAAGCTCTCGCCCCACCTGGAGTCCCGCCGGGAGGTCGAGCAGATCCTGCTCGACGGCGGCGCCCCCACCGTCGTGCTACGGGCCGCGGTGATCCTCGGCTCCGGCAGCGCCTCGTTCGAGATGATGCGCTACCTCACCGAGCGGCTGCCGGCCATGGTCGCGCCACGCTGGATCAACAACCGCATCCAGCCCATCGCCGTGCGCGACGTGCTGCGCTACCTCGTGGGCGCGGCGTCGATCCCCGCCGAGGTCAGCCGCGGCTTCGACATCGGCGGACCGGACATCCTCACCTACCGCGAGATGATGCAGCGCTACGCCGCCGTCGCCGGGCTGCGCCCGCGCCTGATCCGCGCCGTCCCGGTACTCACCCCCGGGCTGGCCAGCCTGTGGGTGGGCCTGGTGACGCCCGTTCCGCCGGGCATCGCGCGGCCGCTCGTCGGCTCGCTGGTGCACGAGGTGGTGGCCCAGGAGGACGACATCAAGCAGTACGTGCCCGACCCGCCCGAGGGCCTCATCGGCTTCGACGAGGCGGTCGCGCTCGCACTGGCCCGCATCCGGGACCTGGACGTGCGCACGAGCTGGGTGTCCGCCTCGACGCCGGGAGCGCCGTCCGACCCCCTGCCCGACGACCCCGACTGGGCCGGCGGGAGCCTGCTGGTCGACGACCGCTCCAGCAGGGTCGACACCACGAGCGACGCGCTGTGGACCGTGATCGAGGGCATCGGCGGCGCCCACGGCTGGTACTCCTGGCGGCTGGGCTGGGTGGCGCGCGGCCTCATGGACCGCCTCTTCGGCGGCCCCGGGCTGCGGCGCGGCCGGCGGCACCCGCACCGGCTC
>NZ_KI911745.1:0-2168 GCF_000515355.1 Promicromonospora kroppenstedtii DSM 19349
CCGCCGGCGCCCGGTTCCAGCGACACGCGGTAGGCCGCGCCCGACTCCAGCATGGCGGCCACGGCGCGCGCGACGTCGGGGGCCGACTCGACGGCGCCCGTCCAGGTGGCGGGCGGGACCACGCCCAGCGCCGTCATGTCCTCACGGAACAGGGCGATCTGCGAGGCGGCGAGCTCGCGCCAGTCCATGCCCGTCTCCGCGGCACGCTCCAGCAGCGGGTCGTCGACGTCGGTCACGTTCGAGGCGTAGGTGACGTCCTTGCCGGCGTCGAGCCAGGCCCGCACCAGCAGGTCGAACGTCACGTAGGTGTTGGCGTGCCCGATGTGGGTGGCGTCGTACGGCGTGATGCCGCACGCGTACAGCCGCGCCCGGGGACCCGGCGCCGCCTCCACGAGCTCGCCCGTCGACGAGTCGTGGACCCGCACCGGGGCGACGGCCTCAGGGGCGGGAAGCTGCGGGACTTGGGGTGTGGGCCAGGCGTGCACGCGACCAACGATAACCGCAGCCTGTGACACTCCCTGACCATGTCAGGGCGCCGGGCTGTGTGTTCTACGCGACGCCGCCGGTCGCGTCGATCGTGCCCGACATGAGCAGGTACACGACCACGCCCGCGAGCACGAGCCGGTAGTAGACGAACGGCTTGTAGGAGTAGTTGCCGATGATCTTGAGGAACCCGATGATCACCGCGTAGCCCACGCCGAACGCGACGACCGTCGCCAGCAGGATCGCGCCCCAGCCGGGCGATCCTGCGGGCAGCGGCTCGCCGAGGGTCTTGACGAGCTGGTAGAAGCCCGAGCCCAGCACTGCCGGGATGGCCAGCAGGAACGAGTAGTCCGCGGCGGCCTTGCGCGTGAAGCCCATGGCCAGGCCGGCGGTGATGGTGCCACCGGAGCGGGACACGCCGGGCACCAGCGCGAGGGCCTGGGCGAAGCCGAAGCCGATGGCGCTGCGGCCGGTCAGGGTGGTCAGCTCGCGCTCCCGGCGGCCGTAGATGTCGGCCAGGAGCAGCAGGATCGCGAAGAACGCGAGGGTGAACACCGTGATCCACAGGTTGCGCAGCGTGGTCTCGATGTAGTCCTGGAACAGCAGGCCCAGCACCACGATCGGGACCGACCCGAAGATGATGTACCAGCCCATCGCGGCGTCCGGGTCGGCAATCACGCCGGGGCGGCCGTGCCGCACGTCGACGGAGCCGGGGCGCGGGCCCAGGCCGACGCGGGCGCGCCAGCCCTTGCCGTTGGCGCCCACCAGGGCCTTGAACCAGGCGACGAGGATGATGCCGATCTTCTTGCGGTAGTAGATGATCACCGCGGCCTCGGTGCCGATCTGCGTGATGGCCGTGAAGGCCGCGCCGGGGTCGCTCGACCCGATCAGCTCACCGACGATCCGCAGGTGCGCCGACGAAGAGATCGGGAGGAACTCGGTCAGGCCCTGGACCAGGCCCAGAAGGATGGCTTCCCACGCAGTCACGGGCCGTGACACTACCCCAACGGCGCGCCTCCTGACGCACCCGCTCCAGCCGCGGGTAGCCTGCCGCTCATGGAACGACGCCGGGTGGGCAGATCGGGCCTGCGGGTCTCGGAGCTCGGGCTCGGCACCATGACATGGGGCCGCGACACCGACGAGATCGACGCGGCCGAGCAGGTACGGGACTTCCTCGACGCCGGCGGCACCCTCGTCGACACGGCGGCCAGCTACGCCGACGGCGACTCCGAGCGCGTCATCGGCACGCTGCTCGGCGGCAAGGTGGCGCGCAGCGAGCTGGTGCTCGCCACCAAGGCCGGCATCCGCGCCGAGTCGCGGCCCGACGGCGGCCCCGGCCGCGTCGTGGACGCCTCCCGCGGCGCGCTGCTGGACAGCCTGGACGAGTCGCTGGTGCGCATGGGCACCGACCACGTGGACCTGTTCCTCGTGGCCTGCCCCGACCCCAACACGTCGCTGGAGGAGACCTGCAACGCGCTGCGGATCGCCGTCACCAGCGGGCGCGCCCGCTACGTGGGGCTCAGCAACCACCCCGGCTGGGCGACCGCGCGCGTGGCCACGCTGCTGGAGCCCGACGTCGGCCTGGCCGCCGTCGAGCTCGAGTACTCGCTGCTGCAGCGCGGCGTGGAGCGCGACGTCATCCCCGCCGCCGACGCCCTCGGGGCCGGGCTGCTCGCCTGGTTCCC
>NZ_KI911745.1:2268-5247 GCF_000515355.1 Promicromonospora kroppenstedtii DSM 19349
GGCGACGGCGGTCCCGGCGGTGGCCGCGGGCAGGGCCAGCCCGACGGCCACGGCGAGGGTGACCAGGACCCGGCCGCGGCCGGCCGACCTGCTAAGGACCCTCATCAGAAGCCTCCCGTGATGCGCGTGAACTCGAACCCGGGCTGGTCCCGGTTGACGGACCAGAACGCGAGGCGCGTCAGGCCGTTGTTGCGGGCGTAGTCACGGATCTGCGTCCAGGCGGCGGTGGTGGTGACCTCGCCCTGGTCGGAGCTGCCGTTCATGCCGGAGATGCCCATGTGGGCGTACGCCTGGGCGTCGGTCCAGCCGTTGGCCGACTTGAGCTGGTTCTTCAGGCCCTCGGACGCGTTGATCGTGTCCTGCGCGATGTTCGAGGAGCCGAAGTTGAACGGCATGATCGTGTAGTTGTCGATCGGGACGCCGAGCTGCGCGGCCCGGTTGATCAGCCGGGTGCCCGCACCCTCGGGGCCGCCTCGGCCCGTGCCGATCGTGACGGCGATCTTCACGTTCGGGTTGTTCTGCTTGACGATGGTCAGGCCCTGCAGGATGCGGTCCTGGACGACTGTGTTCTCGAACTCGTCGGAGTTCTCGATGTCGAAGTCCACGACGTTCGGCTGGTGCGCGTTGATGACCTGCTGCACGGCCCCGGCGTAGGCGGCCGGCGTCGAGCAGTTGGGGCCGAGCTTGTTGCCGGACCAACCGCCGAACGAGATCTGCACCTGGCCGCCGGCGGCCTTGATCGCGTTGATGGTCTGCTGGTCGACGCCGCCGGTGAGCGGGCGGCTGCCGTCCCACGCCGGGTTGCACCCCCCGGAGGACAGGATGAACGCCATGGTGAACGCGCGGACGCCCGTCTGGCTCATCACCGAGGTCGCGCTCGGCGGGTTGCCCCAGCCCAGGTACAGGTAGGGCGCGCCCGGCATCTTCGCCGGGTTCGGCTCCGGGTTGCTGCCGCCGGACGGGAGCGTCCAGCGCTGGTTGGCGCCGGCGAAGCAGTCCCAGAGCTGGAGCGGCGTGCCGTCCGCGGAGCTCGGCCCTGTGGCGTCCAGGCACTTGCCGAGCGCGCGCAGCGTGCCGTCCGCGCCCGCTGTCCAGCGCTGCGCGGCGCTGCCGTTGCAGTCCCAGAGCTGCACGCGGGTACCGTTCGCGGTGCTCGCGTCGGCGACGTCGAGGCACTTGCCGAGCGCCCGGACCGTGCCGTCGGTGCGCACGTCCCAGCTCTGGGCGTTCGTGCCGTTGCAGCCGTAGAGCTGGATCTGCGTCCCGTTGGCCGAGCTGGCCGCCGCGACGTCGACGCACTTGCCGCCGTAGCCGGTGATGGCGCCCGTGGCCGCCTGCGCGGGCACCGCACCACCGCCGAGCGTGAGCACCGTGGTGAGCGCCAGGGCCAGTGCCGCGAGGCCGCCGAGACCACGCCATCGAAGAGCATGGCGCCGTTGACGTGCTTCCATGGTCGTCCTCCTCAAACTTTCAGGTCGGTAAGTGAGGAGAACGTACGACTTCCTTGACGCCTGCAACATTGGGGCTTACCCGTACAGGAACCACACAGGTTCCCGCTCGACGACGAAGGGCACCGGCTCGCAGGCTGCGAACCGGTGCCCGACGGCGGGGCGGCGAGGTCAGAACCCGGCGGTGATCCGCGTGAACTCGAGGTCCTCCTGCGCGATGCCGCTGCAGTTGGACGTCACGCCGCCGCCCTCGCAGCCGCGGTCGCGGTTCACGGCCCAGT
The DNA here is from genome assembly GCF_000515355.1 of Promicromonospora kroppenstedtii DSM 19349. GTDB lineage: Bacteria > Actinomycetota > Actinomycetes > Actinomycetales > Cellulomonadaceae > Promicromonospora > Promicromonospora kroppenstedtii. Next base: position 3,998 of record NZ_KI911745.1, read on the forward strand.
ACGCGAACCGGGTCAGCCCGTGGGAGCTCGCCCAGTCCCGGATCTCGGTCCACTGCGCGGGCGTGGTGGTCTCGCCGACGTCGGACAGGCCGTTCATGCCCGAGATCCCGGAGTAGGAGTACGCCTCGGCGTCGGACCAGCCGTGCGCCGCCTTGAGCTGGTCCTTCAGGCCCTGGGCCGCGCTGATCGTGTCGGCCACCATGTCGGAGCCGCCGAAGTCGAACGTCATGATCGTGTAGTTGTCGATCGGGGTACCCAGCTCGGCGGCGCGCGTGATGAGGCGCGAGCCGGCACCGCCCGGGCCGGTCGTGGTGGTCGGGATCGTCACCACGGCCTTGACGCCGGGGTTGTTCTGCTTGACGATCGCGATCCCCTGCAGGATCCGGTCCTGGACGGCGTAGTCCTCGTACTCGTCGGTGTTCTCGATGTCGAAGTCCACGACGTCAGGTCCGTGCGCGTCGATGACCTGCTGCACCGCCCCGGCGAACGCCTCCGGGCTGGAACAGTTCGGGCCCAGCTTGTTGCCCGAGTAGCCCCCGAAGGAGATCTGCACCTGGCCGCCGGCGGCCTGGATCGCGTCGATCGTCTGCTCGTCGACGCCGCCGGTCAGCGGCCGCTGACCGTCCCACGCGGGCGTGCAGCCGCCCGACGACAGCAGGAACGCCATGGTGAACGCCGAGACCCCGGTCTCGCTCATCACCGAGGTGGCGTTCTGCGGGTCGCCCCAGCCCAGGTACAGGTAGGGCGCGCCGGGCATCTTCTCCGCCAGGGCCTCCGGTTCCGCCTGCACGTCGGCCCGCGGACCCGCGATCTCCATCGCGCCGGCGCCGACCATGCCGCTGCCGGCCAGGACCATCGCGGTCACGGCGCCGAGCAGTGCGAGGCGCCTCGGGTTGGTCTTCATCGTCGTCTCCCGAAGATGTCGGTCGGATAAGTAAAGAGACCGTACAACCGGGGTGAAAAATGGCGCATCAGGGTAATCACGTACGCCTCAGGCCCGCACGTGCGTCAGGTTGCCCGCCGTGTCCAGCCGGATCTCGGCGTCCAGTCCGAGCCGCTCCAGGAACGCCGAGTCGTGGCTGACCACCAGCAGCGCGCCACGGTACGCGGACAGCGCGTCGACGAGCTGGTCGGTGCTCGCGATGTCGAGGTTGTTCGTCGGCTCGTCCAGCACCAGGAGCTGCGCCGGCGGGTCCGCCAGCAGCAGCCGCGCCAGCGCCACCCGGAACCGCTCGCCGCCCGACAGCGTC
>NZ_KI911745.1:5347-7005 GCF_000515355.1 Promicromonospora kroppenstedtii DSM 19349
ACCTCGGGTCGCGACGGGCTGACCGGCTGCCGGGATGCGGACTCAGCTGTTCTCGAGCTCGTCCATGAGCTCCTGGAGCTCCGGGTCCATGGTCGCGCCGCTGTCGCCGAGCTCCTGCTCGTAGCTGTTCTGGAGCTCCTGCTCGAATCCGTCCTGGAACTCCGGCGTGGTGACCACGAAGGCGACGAACGCGATGTACGCGATGATGCCGAGGGTCACCAGCACGGTGCCGATCCAGCCGAGGATGAGGCCCGCAAGGCCCATGCCACCGTTGTTGGCGAGGCCCTCGCGCTGCGCCTGGCGGCTCTTGACACCCGTGATGATGGCAGCGATACCGGTGAGCAGGCCGCAGCCCAGCACCGAGAGGATGCCCAGCACGAGCGACCAGACGCCCAGGCTGTTCTTCGGCAGCGGAGCGCCGTAGCCGGGCTGGCCGCCCTGCGCGTAGACGGGCGCCTGTGCGTCCCCCTGCTGCGGGTACGGCGACTGCTGGTACGGCTGCTGCTGGTACGGGGCAGGCTGGCCCGGAACCGCGCCCGGCTGGCTCTGCTCGGGCTGTTGCGGCTGCTGCGGCGGGTCGTAAGGAGACTGGCCCCCGTCAGGCTGGGTCATCGTGCTGCCTCTCTGGTTGCTCGGTACCGGGGCCCATCCGGCCCGGAGGTGCCAAACCTACAGGTAGGACCCCCCGTGCGGCAGGAAAACCGCACGGGGAGCCCTACCCCGGCCCCGACGAGTTCCTGGTCAGTAGTTCCAGTCGTTGGGGTCGCGCATCTGGTCCCAGTCGATGCCACCGGCGAACAGGCCGACCGCCAGCGCGATGACGAAGAAGATGATCCCGACCACCACCAGCGCGACGTTGATCCAGCCCAGGATCAGGCCCGCGGTACCCATCCCGCGGTTGTTCGCGAGGCCCTCGTCGGCGGCCCTGCGGCTCATGGTGCCGGTGATGATCGCCGCGATCCCGAGCAGCAGCGGGCAGAACACGTAGCTGAGGATCCCCGTGACCAGCGCCCACACGCCGAGGTCGTTCTTGGGCGGCGTCTGGGAGTACCCGTACTGGGGTGCGGTCGCCGCGCCGCCGGGCTGGCCGTACGGCGTCGGGGCGCTGTGCTGCCCGTGCTGGGTGTACGGCGCGTTCGGGTCGGGACCGGGGTGCCGCGGGGAGCCTGGGTCCTGCGGTCCGGGCTGCCGGGAGCCCGGCTGTTGCTGGTCGGGCTGCTGCGGCGTGGGCTGCTGCTCGGAGCCGTACGGCTGGCCGGGGAGCGGCTGGGTGGGTGAGCGCTCGGGAACCTGCGGAGAGGACGACCCGGGCAACGGCTGCGTAGGCGGCGTCTCCGGCTGGGGATCGCGCGGTGTACCGCCCTCGTTCTCGGTCATGAGGCTGCCTTCCCTTCCAGATCGGGGTCCTGGGGGACGCCGGGTCCGGTGCCCCACTGTCCACCTAACCAGGGTTGGCTCCGACCTGCGCGGGAACGCCGGCCGTCAGCTCGGCCGCCAGGTCTCCACCTCGTGCGCCACCGCGAAGCCGAGCCGTTCGTACACGCGCCGTGCGCCGGCGTTGTCGTCGTACAGGCCGAGCGTGACCAGGCCGTGCTCGGCCACGCCGTCCGCCGTCATCCGCGCCGTCAGGGCGCCGCCGTAGCCACGGCCGCGGTACG
>NZ_KI911746.1:0-4732 GCF_000515355.1 Promicromonospora kroppenstedtii DSM 19349
GATCCGGGCCTACACGGTCGACTGACCCGACCCGTACCGCTGGTCGAGCTCGTCGAGACCCTCGTGAGGTCTCGACGAGCTCGACCAGCGGACGGAGCTCGACCGCAGGGGTGCTGCCTCAGCCCAGGTCGACCAGGTAGGACAGCGTCGCCATGTCGGCGTCGCTGGTCATCTCGTCGAGCTTGATGTTGCTCTGGCCGGTGACCACGATCCGGGTCTGCGACCCCGGACCCGCGGTGACGGCCACGCCGTTGGCCACGTCGCCGGACTCGCCGGCGTCGTACAGCCCCGACCAGACCTGCTCGCCCGAGGCGGTGTCGTAGGCGACGGTCGCGAAGTCCTCCGCGGTGTCCGCCCCCTTGCTCTGCCCTGTGACCACCACGTGGTCGCCGCTCGGGGAGAACGCCGCGGTGTACGCGACGTCCAGCCCGTGCCCCGACCCGTCGTACCGGGCCGACCAGCGCTTCTCGCCCGTCGCGGCGTCGTAGACGGCCGTGAGGTAGTCGCTGCCGGTGCCCTCGCCCCACGAGTTGCCCGTGATGACGACCGAGCCGCCGTCGGGGCTCACCACGACCGTGCGAGGCACGTCGGTGTCGCCGGAGCCGCCGTCGAGCCGCTCGGTCCACAGCGCCTCGCCGGTGGCCAGCGAGTAGCCGATGGTGACCCAGTCGGTGGAGTCCGCGGTGCTCTGGTTGTCGCCCGTCACCACGACGGTGCCGTCCGGCGTGATCGCCACCGCGCCGCCCGAGCCGCCCTTGTCGTCCGGGCCGTCGTAGGTCGCGTTCCAGAGCTGCTCGCCCGTGGCCGCGTCGAACGCGACGGTGCCCCAGTCCACGAGGCTCTCGCCCTCGCCGCGGCTCTGGCCGGTGACCACCACGGCCGACCCGTCCGGCGACGCCGCGATGGCGCGGGCGGCATCCGTCTCACCTACCGGACCGTCGTACAGGCTGCGCCACAGCTCCTCGCCCGTGGCGGCGTCATAGGCGACGGTGCCGTAGTCCGCGGCACCCTGGTCGTCCAGGAGCGACATGCCCGTGACGTAGACGGCCGAGCCGTCGGGGCTCACGGCCAGGGCCTCGCCGTAGTCGGACAGCCCCTCGGCGTCGTACACCGAGACCCAGCGGCGCTCGCCGGTGGCGGCGTCGTAGGCGATGGTGACGTAGTCGGACTCGTTGCCGTAGCCGCCGCCCGCGGCCAGCACGAACAGCGTGCCGCCGTCCGGGCTGATGCCGAAACCGGTCTGGTCACCGCCCACCCCGGTGGGCCCGCCGTACACGTCCGACCACAGGGGCCGGCCCGTCTCCGCGTCGTAGGCGGCGGTCACCGGGGAGTTCTGGAACCCGCCCCAGCTCGCCGGCGACGTCTGACCCGCGGTGTAGACGACCTTGCCGTCGGGCGACAGCAGCGTCTCGTTGCCGTTGTCGTCGTTGGCGCCCAGGCCGTTCTCGCCGCCGTTGAACCGGGCGGTCCAGGCCTCGGCACCCATGCGCAGCACGATGGGCGAGCGGACCGTGTGCCCGCCGCGGCCGTCGGACCACGTGAGGTGGCCGGCGAGCCGCGCGTTCAGCTCGGCCTCGCCGCGCGTGAACGTGACGGTGAACGACGCCGACCTGCCCGGCGACAGCGTGAGCTTGCGCGGGCTGACCTGCACCCCGAGCCCGTCCAGCCCCGTGACCTTCGCGGTGTAGGTGGCGCGCTTCTTGCCCACGTTGGTCACCGTGCGGGTGACCTGCTGACCGTCGGCGGCCCGCCCGATCGCGATCGACGGGGTGTTCAGGTCGCTCGGCGCGAGGCTGTGCCCATCCTCCTCCAGTGCGTCGCAGGTGGTCTGCTGCACGCCGGCGGTGGCACCGCAGAGGAAGGCGAACCAGTCCTCGACGTCGCTGTCGTACACCAGGCCGGGGTCCGTGGAGGCGGCCGCCGCCACGTGCCCGCCGCCCTGCTCGTAGAGCGTGGCCGCGGCCTCGGGGTCGGCGTCCAGGACGTCCGAGCCCGTGGTCATCAGCGCGGACTTGACCGCCATGGGCGACCAGCGCGGGTTCTTCTCGACCAGCGTCGCCGCCAGGCCCGCCACGTACGGCGCGGACATGCTGGTGCCGCTCATCAGGTTGAAGTCCAGGCCCTGCTGCCCGGGCGGTGCGACGGCGGCGAGGATGTCCTGGCCGGGCGCGGTGACGTCCGGCTTGAGGATGTTGCCGTTGCCCGCGGGCGACGGGCCCCGCGAGGAGAACGCCGCCGTGTACGGCGCGGGCGTCGAGGTGTCGACCGAGGCCGCGGCGATGGTGGCCGTGGCACCCGACGTCCTGGCGTAGGCGAGCAGCGCGTCGCGGTCGGTCGCGGCCACGTGCACCGACGGGACGGCCTGGACATCCGTGTTGAGGGTGTCGCCCTCCAGGGTGTTCACCAGGACCATGCCGACGCCGCCGGCCTCGGCGACCGCCGCGCCCTTGTTCACGCGGGCGTTCTCGCCGCGGTCGCAGAGCACGATCTTGCCGGCCACCTTGGCGGGGTCGAGCGCGGGCTTGCCGTTGTTGTCGGCCGTCGTGAAGCACATGCCGGCGTTCGAGACCGTGGCCCCGGCCGCGGCGGCGTCGCGCCCGTAGACGAACGGCACCGGGCCCACGACCTCGGCGGCCAGGGACGTGCCGGAGACCTTCGCGCCGTCACCGAGCGTCGCGGTCGAGCGGGCCGACGTGGAGTGCGTGGCCGCGGCCACCGTGGTGATCCACGGGCTCGGGTGCGCCACCGTGCCGGCCGTCGGGCCGCTGTTGCCCGCCGAGGCGGACACGAACACGCCCGCCTGCGCGGCGGCCAGGAACGCGAGCTCCGTCGGGTCCAGGAAGTCGGTCAGGGTGCCCGAGACTGAGAAGTTGATGACGTCCACGCCGTCCGCGACGGCCTGGTCCACGGCCGCGACGATGTCGGAGGGGTACCCGCTCGCCGTCGAACCGTCCTCGGCGGACCACAGCGCCTTGTAGGCGGCGATCCGGGCGCGCGGCGCGACGCCGCTCACCGTCGAGCTGAACTTGTTGAGCGGACCGGTGACGGCGACGTCCTTGTTGCCGCCCGCGGTCGACGCGGTGTGCGTGCCGTGCCCGTTGTAGTCACGCGCGGACTGGAACTCCCACGGCATCTGCTCGGCGATGCCGGCGTCGCCGCCCCAGGCGTCGTTGAAGTGCTGGGCCGCGACGAGCTTGAGGTTGCACGAGTCGTCGTCCCACGAGTCGTCGCCGACCGTCCCGGCGTCGTCGCACTCGCCGTCGAACCCGCGCAGGCGCTGGTAGGCAGGGCGGCCGCGCTTGTCCCGGTCGGAGAAGCTGGCGCTGTCCGGCCAGATGCCGGAGTCGATGACGCCGATGACGACGTCCTCGCCCGCGGCGGCCGGCTTGCCGTGGCCGGCCGGGCCCTTGAACAGGGCCGGCGCGTCATCGGTGGAGGCGGCGGCGGTCGTGGGCTCGCCCCAGACGGTGATGCCCTCCGCGCCGTCGCCGTCGCCGTCCTTGTCGCCGGCGGTGGCAGTGGTGTCGGCCGTGGTCGTGTGCACCAGGACGTCCTCGGTGACCGCCAGGACGCCCGGTTCAGCGCGCAGCTCGGCCGCCTGTGCCGCCGTCAGCGACGTCGCGAACCCGTCGAACGAGTACACGTACTGGTAGAGCGGGTCCTTGGCGCCCACGCTCCGCAGCGCGGCGCGGTGCTTGCCGCGCAGGTGCTCGGCGTACTCGACGACCTCGGGCGCAGCCGGGTCGACCTTCTCGCCCTCGGCCGGCTTGGTCGGGGCCAGGCCGGCCACCCCGCCCGTGTACGTCGCGACGGGCTGCAGCGCCATCTGCACGATGTAGTTCTTCTTCGCCGTGGCCTCGGGCGGTGCCCCCGCCGCGGTGCTCGTCGCCGTCGCCGTGAGCGCGAGCGCGAGCGTCACCGCTGCCGCACGGCGCACATGCCCGCGTGACAGCCGGCGTTCGTCGGACCGTCGGTCCATGTGCCCTCCTTCAGGTCAGCCACGGCGCATCCGCAGCTGATCAGTGAAGGTAATTGCGTCGATTGCCGGAAACATCAGTGCCATACACTGACTTTTGCCTCACGACGGGCACCACGGTCCCCGGGTACCACACGGAGGGAGCAGCCGTTGAGTATCGACCACGCGTCTGCGCCACCGGCTCGACCCCGAGTTTCACCCGTCCTGGTGGGCCGCACGAGCGAGCTGGAGTCCCTGGTCCACAAGGTCCGGGACACGCCGTCCCTGGTCGTCATCGACGGCGAGGCGGGCGTCGGCAAGAGCCGCCTCGTCCGCGAGCTCGCCACCGACCCGGCGCTCGCGGGGATGCCCGTGCTGATCGGCCACTGCGAGCAGCTGCAGGAGCCGCTGCCGCTCGCGCCGGTGCTCGACGTCCTGTCCCACCATGCCGACCTCGTCCGACCCGGCGACTACAACCCGATCGTGGGCGCGCTCGCGCCGCTCGTGCCGGAGCTGGGCGACCGGCTCCCGCCGCCGCCCCCGGAGCTCGCCGACCAGCGCGCCGCGCGCCACCGGGTGTTCCGGGCCACCGCCGAGCTGCTCGACCGCATGGGCCCCGCGGTGCTCGTGCTGGAGGACGTGCACTGGGCCGAGAGCAGCACCTTCGACTTCCTCACCTTCCTGGCCGCGCACCAGCCCGCGGGGCTGTGCATCGTGCTGACCCTGCGCAGCGGCGGCAGCCCGCTGCCGGTTCGCGAGTCCTTCGCGCGCGCCGCG
>NZ_KI911746.1:4832-10976 GCF_000515355.1 Promicromonospora kroppenstedtii DSM 19349
TCCCGGGCGGTGGAGCGCCTGGGGGAGTGGCTGGCCGAGGACGGCGACGCCGAGGGTGCCGCGCTCCTGGAGGAGGCCCTGCGCGGCTACGGAACGCGGGCCGCGAGCAACGACGTCGCCCGCGTGACGCGCACGCTGCGCCGGCTCGGGCTCCCGGTCCCGTATCCGTGGCGTGGCGGACGGCGGTCCAACGGGCTGGGGCTGTCCGGCCGCGAGCGCGAGGTCGCGCTGCTGGCCGCGCGAGGGCGGACCAACCGGCAGATCGCCGCCGACCTGTTCCTCTCGCCGCGGACGGTCGAGAGCCATGTCCGCAATGCCCTGCGGAAGCTGGACTGCACGTCGCGGGCCGACCTCGCCGTCCGCCTGCTCGACGCCGCCGAGGAGGACCGGGCTCCGGTCGCGGGCTGAGCCGGGGCGGTCTGGTCGGCCGGGCCGCCCCCTTCTTACCGACCATGTAGTTGCTGCCAGGCCGGGCTTCGTCCTGGCAGCAGGCGCATGGTCATCTTCGTGCCGCCGTGCCGGGCCTGGCGGGGCGCGAGCCAGCCTACGTGGGCCTTTGCGACCGGATCATCAAACCGGTTGACCCGATCGTCAAACCGGTTTTACGTTGTCGGCCCCGACCACGGAGGAGTGCGATGGACAGGCCGACGATCGACGACGTCGCCCGCGCCGCGGGTGTCACCAAGGCGACCGTGTCCCATGCGTACAGCGGCAAACGGCCGATCTCCGCGACCACCAAGGCCCGCGTCTTCGCCGCCGCGCAGCGGCTGGACTGGGTCCCGAGCTCCCGGGCGCGCGCGCTGGCCGCGCGGCGCACCGATGCGGTGGGCGTCGTGCTGTCCCGCGACCCCACGATCCTGGCGTCCGACGCCTTCTTCCCGGCCTTCATCTCGGGGGTCGAGGCCGTGCTCGCCGAGCACGAGATCGCCCTGGTGCTGCAGGTCGCGAGCAGCCGGACGGCGGAGGAGCGCGCCTACCGGGCGATGGCGAGCGGGCGTGCGGACGGCGTGATCGTCCTCGACCTGCACCGCGTCGACTGGCGGGTCGCGTACCTCCGGCAGATCCGGCTGCCCGCGGTGCTGCTCGGCGCGTACGACGCCGAGAGCCCGTTCTCCAGCGTCCGCACCGACGACGCCACGCCCGTCCGGGACCTGGTCGCCCGCCTGCGCGAGCAGGGGCACACCCGGATCGCCCACGTGTCGGGCCCGCTCGACTACGTGCACTCGCACGCCCGCGCGGGGGCGTACGTCCGCAGCGTCGGCAGCAAGGAGCTGCTGCGCGAGGGGGACTTCACCGCCGGGAGCGGCCGCGCGCTGACCGCCGAGCTGCTCGACCTGCACGACCGGCCCACCGCGATCCTCTACTCGAACGACACGATGGCCATCGCCGGCTTTTCCTACGCCCGGAGCCGGGGGCTCGTGGTCCCCGACGACCTCGCCGTGGCCGGCTTCGACGACGACCACCTCTCGGCTCACCTGAGCCCGGCCCTGACCAGCGTCTTCACCGACCCGTTCCGGAGAGGCCGGGTGGCCGCCGAGCGGCTGCTGGCCGACCTCGCCGGCGAGCCGCCCGAGTCCGTCACGGTCGACTGCAACGAGCTTCGCCTGCGCGCCAGCACCGCTGGTGCCGCACCCGAGGCACCCCACACCGAACTCGAGGAGGAGTTCTCATGAAGCACCCCCGTCTTGCCGGCACCGCCGCACTGCTCACCGCGGTGGCCCTGACCGCGGCCTGCTCGTCAAGCGGCGACGGAGGCGACGGCGGCGAGAGCCCGTCCGGCACCGGCCCCGTCACCGTCTGGCTGTCCAACAACGAGCAGGAGGTCGGCTGGGGACAGGACGTCGTCGACGCCTGGAACGCCGAGCACCCCGACGAGCAGGTGACTGCGCAGGAGATCCCGGCCGGGTCGTCGTCGGAGGAGGCGATCACAGCCGCGATCACCGCGGGCACGGCCCCCTGCCTGGTCTACAACATCTCGAGTGCCGCGGTGCCCGGCTGGGTCCGCCAGGGCGGGCTCGTGAACCTGTCCCAGTTCGAGGACGGCGCGAGCTACGTCGAGGAGCGCGTCGGCGAGGGCGCGCAGACCTACCTGACCGACGACGGCTACTACCAGCTGCCGTGGAAGTCGAACCCCGTGATGGTCATGTACAACAAGACCGTCTTCGAGAAGGCGGGCATCGACCCGGAGAACCCGGACATGGCCACCTACGACGACTTCCTGGCCGGCAGCCGCAAGATCGTGGAGTCCGGCGCCGCGGACAGCGCCATCTGGCCCTCGCCGACCAACGAGTTCTTCCAGCCGTGGTTCGACTTCTACCCGCTGTACCTGGCGGAGTCGGGCGGCACGCCCCTGGTCGAGGACCAGGCCGCGACGTTCGACGACGAGAACGGCAAGGCCGTCGCCGACTTCTGGGCGACGATCTACGCCGAGGGCCTCGCGCCCCAGGAGGCGTCGACCGACGACGCGATGTCGGCCGGCACCACCGCGATGCAGCTCGCGGGCCCGTGGGCCATCGCGTCCTACGCCGAGAGCGTCGACGTCGGCTTCATGCCGGTGCCGACGTCGGACGGCGAGGCGGAGCCGGTGACGTTCGCCGACTCGAAGAACGTCTCGATGTTCACCGCGTGCGAGAACCAGGCCACCGCCTGGGAGTTCCTCAAGTTCTCGACCAGCGAGGAGAGCGACGGCAAGCTCCTCGAGGCGACCGGGCAGATGCCGCTGCGCACCGACCTGGCCACGACCTACGCGGACTACTTCGCCGAGAACCCGTCGTACGAGGTGTTCGCCGACCAGGCCGAGCGCACGGGCGACGTGCCGAGCATCCCGAACTCCGTCGAGGTGTGGCAGGCCTTCCGCGACGCGTACTCGTCGGCCGTGATCTTCGGCAAGACCAGCGTGGACGAGTTCCTGAGCGGCGCCGCCGAGACGGTGACCGGGCTGGTCCAGGGCTGATCCGGGTGAGCACGGCATCAGGTGACCTGCGCAGCACCCGGCGCACGTGGTGGGGGCGGCAGCCGATCGGCTCGCTGTTCGCGCTGCCCTACCTCGTGTTCGTGGTCACGATCTTCGCCTACCCGCTCGGGTTCGCCGTCTGGATCGCGTTCCACGACTACTTCTTCACCGCGCCCGGTGTCGACGTGCCCAAGCCGTTCGTCGGGCTCGACAACTTCGCTGCCGTGCTCACCGACCCCCAGGTGCTGGAGTCGTTCCGGAACATCGGGGTGTTCCTGGTCATCAACGTGCCGCTCACCGTGGTGCTGTCGCTCGTGCTGGCAACGGCCCTCGACGGCGGCATCCGGTGGGCGGCGGGGTACCGCATCGCGTTCTACGTGCCCTACCTGACGGCGAGCGTGTCGCTCGTGGGCGTGTGGATGCTGCTGTTCTCGTCGGGCGGGCTCGTCAACGAGGTCCTCGGGCCGCTCGCGCCGAACCCGTCCTGGCTGGTCAACTCGTCGCTCGCGATGCCGAGCATCGCGCTCTTCGTGACCTGGAAGCAGCTCGGCTTCTACATCCTGCTGTATCTCGCGGCGCTGCAGAGCGTGCCGCGCGAGCTGCACGAGTCGGCCGAGACGGACGGCGCGAACGCCTGGCAGCGGTTCCGCAACGTGACGGTGCCGGGCGTGCGGGGCACCACGGTGCTGGTGCTCGTGCTCGCGATCATCACCGGCGCCAACCTGTTCACGGAGCCCTACCTGCTGACCAACGGCGGCGGCCCCGACGGCGCCTCCGTGACGCCCGTGCTGCTGATCTACCAGCGCGGCATCCAGCAGCAGAACCCGGACACCGCCGCGGCGATCGGCATGCTGCTGGTCATCGTCGTCGGCGTCCTCTCGCTGGCCGCCAACCGCATCAACAGGGAGCGCTGACATGCGACGACAACGCGGGACCTGGCTGCGCTACCTGCTGCTCACGCTGGCGGCGGCGGTCTTCGCCTTTCCCTTCTACTTCATGGTGGTCGGCGCCTTCCAGGAGAGCCCGACCAACACCCCGGACCGGCTCCTGCCGACGTCCGGCTGGACGCTCGGCAACTTCGGGGCGATCGACTCGCGCATCGACCTGCTGGGCTCGCTCGGCAACTCGCTGATCTTCACCGCAGGCGTGCTGCTGGGCACGGTGACGTTCGGCCTGCTGGCCGGCTACGCGATGGCGCGGCTCGACTTCCGCGGGCGGGGCGCCACGTGGGTGCTCATGCTGCTGGTCCAGATGGTGCCGTTCCAGCTGCTGATGATCCCGCTGTACGTGCAGATCACCCGGGGCTTCGGTCTCGGCGACACGTACCTCGGGATGATCCTGCCGTTCGCGATCAACACGACCGCCGTCTTCATCTTCACGCAGTTCTTCCGGGCGCTGCCGCAGGAGATGTTCGAGGCGGCGCGGATCGACGGCGCGAGCGAGCTGCGCATCGTGTTCTCGATCGCGGTGCCGCTGGTCAAGCCGGCTCTGACCACGGTCGTCCTGGTCACGTTCATCGGGCCGTGGAACGAGTTCCTCTGGCCCTTCCTCATCACCAAGGACGCCACGCTGCAGCCGCTCGCGGTGTCGCTGGCGAATTACATCTCCAACGTGGCCCAGTCCACCGCCAACCCGAACGGCGCGATCCTCGCGGGCGCCACCACGCTCGCGTTCCCCGTCGTCATCCTCTTCTGCCTGTTCCAGCGGTACTTCACCGCATCCAACATCGGCTCCGCCGTGAAGGGCTGACCCACCTATGGACGTCACCAGCATGTTCACCCACGCAACGTTCCCGCTCGGACCGTTCGTCCCCTACGAGCACAACCCGATCCTGCGCCCCCGCGGCGGCACCTGGGAGTCGGCCAACCTCTACAACCCGGCCGCCCTGGTGGTCGACGACGAGGTCGTGCTCCTCTACCGCGCGCACGCCGAGGACATCGTGTCCCACATCGGGCTGGCCCGGAGCAGCGACGGGTTCCACTTCGAGCGCGAGGCCGAGCCCATCCTGTCGCCGTCCGAGGACTACGAGCGCTACGGGTGCGAGGACCCGCGCATCGCGTACATCGACGGCACGTTCTACCTCACCTACACCGGCTGGGACCGGCACAGCGCCCAGCTGTGCCTGGCGACGTCGACCGACCTGCACGACTGGACCAAGCACGGGCCGATGTTCGAGTCGTTCGACACCTTCGCCACGGTGGACCCGCGCGGCTTCAACTGGTCCAAGGCCGGCGTCATCGTCCCGGTGCGGATGCAGGGCAAGTGGTGGATGTACTTCGGCGAGGGCGCCATCTACTGGGCCACCAGCGACGACCTGATCCACTGGACGCCGGGCACGCCGGACACCGAGCCCATGTACTCGCCGACGCCGGGGTCCTTCGACGCCGACCTCGTCGAGATCGGGACGTCGCCGGTGCTGACCGAGAACGGGCTGCTCGTGATGCTCACGAACGGCGCGACCCGTGTCATCAACCCCGACGGCAGCGTCGACGTCGACTACCGGTGCGGCCAGATCGCGATCGACCCCGACAACCCGACCAGGGTGCTCGCCCGGCTCCAGGAGCCGTGGCTCAAGCCGCAGACGTTCGAGGACCGCAACGGCCTGGTGTCCAACGTGACGTTCGTGGAGGGGCTGGTGCAGTTCCGGGGGCGCTGGCTCGCGTACTACGGCCAGTCGGACACGACACTGGCCGTGGCGGTGCACGACCCGTCGCGGCCCTGGGGCGCGACGCTCGGGTCCTGATCAGCTCGGGTCCTGAGGACGACCATGCGGTTGCTGCCAGGACGGTGCTCGTCCTGGCAGCAACCGCATGGTCGTGTGGCGCCGCGCGGGATTACCTCGTGCGGACCCACGCCGTCGTCGCGCCCGGCAGCAGGCCGTCGGCCAGGGGCTCGCTCGTGACCAGCACCTCGCCGGCGGGCAGCGCCGTCGGCTCCGCGCCGAAGTTCGTCACCACGTGCCAGCCGCCGGGCCGAACGAAGTGCACGACGTCGTCGGGCGCCTCGATCCACTCCAGCGTCTCGTCCGACTGCAGCTCGTGCCGCAGCGCGAGCGCCGACCGGTACAGCTCCAGCGTCGAGCCCGCGACGCCGTCCTGCGCCTCGGCCGACAGCTCGCCGTAGCCCGCGGGCTGCGGCAGGTGGGCACCGGCCGGGCCGAAGCCGAACGACTCGCCCGCGCGCGTCCACGG
>NZ_KI911746.1:11076-13442 GCF_000515355.1 Promicromonospora kroppenstedtii DSM 19349
ACGACTCGCCCGCGCGCGTCCACGGCAGCGGCACGCGGCAGCCGTCGCGGCCCGGGTCCACGCCCGGATTCCGGAAGTACGCCGGGTCCTGGTGCTGCTCCGCGGGGATGTCGGCGACCTCGGGCAGGCCCAGCTCCTCGCCCTGGTACAGGTACGCGCTGCCCGGCAGGCCCAGCATGAGCAGCGTCGCGGCCCGCGCCCGGCGCAGGCCGAGCTCGACGTCGGCCACGGGCTCGGTGCCGCCCGACAGCAGCCAGTCCTGGCCCTGCTTGCCCGGCTTGCCGTTGCGCGGCGGCAGGGCGTAGCGGGTGGCGTGCCGCACGACGTCGTGGTTGGAGAACACCCACGTCGTCGACGAGCCGGACGCCGCGGACAGCGCCAGGTTGTCAGCGATGATCTTCGTGAACTGGGCCGCGTCGAAGTCGGCCTCCAGCAGGTCGAAGTTGAACGCCTGCCCCAGGCCGTCGGCGCTCGCGTACCGGGGCCGGCGAGGCGTGTCGACCCAGGCCTCGGCCACGGCGATGCGCGGAGGCGTGTACTCGTCGAAGACCTTGCGCCACCCCGCGTAGATCTCGTGCACCTCGTCGCGGTCCCACAGGGGGTGCGCGCCGGGCTCGGTGATGGCGTCCAGCTCGGCCTGCGACGGCAGGTTCTCCGCGAGGTCCTTGGTCAGGCCGTGCGCCACGTCGATGCGGAACCCGTCCACGCCCCGGTCCGACCAGAACCGCAGGGTCTGGTGGAAGTCCTCGCGGACCTCGGGGTTGTCCCAGTTGAAGTCCGGCTGCTCCTTGGCGAACAGGTGCAGGTACCACTGGCCGTCGGGCACGCGCGTCCAGGACGGCCCGCCGAAGATGCTGGTCCAGTCGGCCGGCGGCTGCGAGCCGTCGGGACCCAGGCCGTCGCGGAAGATGTACCGCTGCCGCTCGGGGCTGCCGGGCGCCGCGGCCAGCGCCTGCTGGAACCAGACGTGCAGGTCGGAGGAGTGGTTGGGCACGATGTCGACGATCACGCGGATGCCGGCGCCGTGCAGCGCCTCGACCATCTGGTCGAACTCGTCCAACGTGCCGATGCGCGGGTCCACGTCGCGGTAGTCGGCGACGTCGTACCCGCCGTCGGCCAGGGCCGACGGGTAGAAGGGGCTGAGCCAGACGGCGTCGACGCCGAGCCTCTGCAAGTAGGGCACGCGCGAGATGATGCCGCGCAGGTCGCCGATCCCGTCGCCGTTCGCGTCGGCGAAGCTGCGCGGGTAGATCTGGTAGACGGTGGCCTGCCGCCACCAGGTGGGGTCGTCGACGAGGAGCTGCTGCTCGTTGAGGGTGCTGGTCACGTGCTGGATCCTTTGCTCGTCGGGCATGCTGCGGGCTGTCGGCCATTTTATGCGAGCATTAGATTTAATGCCCTGGTGAGAGCCTCCAACGTCGAGCACGAAAGGTCAAGCGTGAGTCGAGCACCCCAGAGCGGGTCGTCGCCCGGACTGCTGAGACGCATCAACACCGTGGGCGTGCTCGAGTTCGCCTGGGACCACGACGTCTTCACCGCCACCGAGGCGATGGATGCCACCGGGCTCACGCGCTCCACCGTGATCAGCCGCTGCGCCGAGCTGATCGAGCTCGGCTGGATGCACGAGGTCGCGCGCGTGCCCGAGGCCGCCGGCAAGGGCCGGCCCGCCCGTCTCTACCGGCTGAGGGCCGACGCCGGATACGTGGTCGGGGTCGACGCCGGCCAGCACCGCGTGCTCGCCACGGTCTGCGACCTGCGCGGCGCCGAGGTGGGGCGGCAGGAGCACCCGATCGACCCGGAGCACGACAACGCGGCCGACCGGCTCGCCCTCACCGACACGACGATCGACGAGGCGCTCGCCTCGGGTGGCGTCGATCCGGCGCGGGTCCTGGCGGTCGCGGTCGGCGTACCGGCACAGACCGACCTCGACGGCGCCTCGCCGCCGGGGCAGAACAAGTTCTGGGCGCGCATGAACCCGGGTTTCGCCGCGCACTTCCGGGAGCGCGGCTGGCACACGACCGTCGAGAACGACGCCAATCTCGCCGCGCACGCCGAGCGCGCGCTCGGGGCCGGGCGCGACGCCCGGTCGTTCGCGGCGCTGCTGTCCGGGGAGCGGTTCGGCGCCGGCATCGTGGTGGACGGCGCCCTGGTGCGCGGCAGCTACGGGGGTGCCGGTGAGATGCGGCTGCTCGACTACGTCGTCGGCGTCGGCAGCCCGCACGGCATCGGCTATCTCGCCCGCACCTGGGGCCGCGAGGCTCGCGAGTCCGGCGACCTGCCCGCCGACAGTGCGCTGGGCGCCCTCCCCGTGGACGCGATCGACGCGCCCGCGGTGTTCGCGGCGGCCGCGGACGGCGACGCCGGCG
>NZ_KI911746.1:13542-14164 GCF_000515355.1 Promicromonospora kroppenstedtii DSM 19349
CGTCGCCGGACCCCGTTGCCTCGGCGACCTGCCGACGTAGGCTCCCGGCCTGGTCGACGAGGGTGCCGAGCACGTCGAAGACGACGGTCGGCCGGGCTGTCCGCATCTCCGCAGGCTGCATGCGCTCCACGTTAGCCGCCGCTGATTCGGCAGTCCGCGCTTGGCATCGGCAGTTGGCATCGAGATCGGCTCAGGCCTGAGCCGATCTCGATGCCAACTGCCGACTCTGTCGTGCAAACTGCCGAGGCTGGGGGCCAGCTGCCGGACCTGGGTGCCGCCTGCCGGGCGGTCGACTCGGACCGTGCTGCGCCTACTTCTGACTGTGCTGTCAGGGTGACGCCGAGCGCGTGGTGCTGCGCGGGCGGCGGGTGCCGCAGGTTCGGCAGTTGGCACTGAGATCGGTCCAGGCCTGAGCCGATCTCGATGCCAACTGCCGACTCTGTCGTGCAAACTGCCGACCGGCGGCCGGCGTCGGGGCTCGGTCGGTGGCGTCGGTCTCGGTCAGCGGCGAGGGGACCCGGGGCCCTTGCTGTGGCCCGAACTCTTGCCGTGGCCCGGACCCTTGCCCCTGTCGTGGTCGGCGCCGGGACCCTGGCCCTTGCCGGAGCTCTGGCCGTTGCCG
>NZ_KI911746.1:14264-24014 GCF_000515355.1 Promicromonospora kroppenstedtii DSM 19349
GTCGTCGATGGTGCCGCCGGTGGACACGATGCGGACCATTTTTTCCAGGGCGCGGCTGGTGGCTTCCTCGGCGTCGATGCCGGGCACGCGTGCCGCGACGGAGCGTACGACGTTGGGGCGGTGCACCACCCAGTCGTCGACCTGGACGTCCTCACCGCTCACGTCGACCCACCCCCTCAGCGCAGCGTTTTTCCACCCGTGACGATGCCTGGGAAGCGCAGCCGGGGGACTACTGCGCTCAGCGAGATGCGGGTTGGATGTGCCGTTCGGACGACACGCGACTGTTGTCGGAAATGGCATGCGAAAGGCGATTCCGCCCCGGTCTTGTTGGGCCCAGCATACGTAACGGGCCCTCGGTATCGGGCATCGCTGAGGATGAAATGCATCGCACGCGAAGGAGTGCATGCGCCCGTGATTCCGCCGTTTTTCATCCCGTAGAGGACAACCCCGGCTTTTCGGCGTGGGCCATTCAGGGGCTTCCCGGGCTTGTCCCTGGAAGCCGCGCGGGACTCTCGACCTGATCCGCACGGCGTGCAAAGAATCTGGGCATGCAGACACCTAAACGCCTGGTCAGATCCGCTTTTGCCGCCACGGCCCTCGTGGCGTGCACCGCGCTGGTGGCCCCCAGCGCGATCGCGCTCACGGGGGCGGCGTCGGCCACGTCGTCGGCCCATGCGCCGTCCGACCCGACCGAACCTGCGCTCGCCCTGCCCGAGCCGACCGGCCGGTTCCCCGTCGGGGTGACGCCGGTCCACCTGGTTGACGAGGGCCGTGCGGACCCGTGGGTGCCGCAGGCGCGCCGCGAGCTGATGGTGTCGCTCTGGTACCCGGCGGTACCGCGTGGTGACATCGCGCCGTACACGACGGAGGCGGTGTCCGCGGCGATCATCGAGAGCGCGGGCCTGCCGGTGTCGCCGGGAATCCTGACGACGGTCGAGACGCACGCCCGCGACCGCGCCCCCGCGCTGCCCGGGCGGCGACCGCTCGTGGTGCTCTCGCCGGGTGCGGGGCTCAGCCGCGAGTCACTCACCGCGCTCGCCGAGGACCTCGCCTCCCGCGGGTACGTCGTGGCCGGCGTCGACCACACGTACGAGGCGCGAGTAGTCGAGTTCCCGGACGGCCGGGTCGCCGGGTGCCTGCTCTGCGAGCGCGAGAAGACCGCGGAGCTCGGGGCCCAGGTGGTACGAGGGCGCTCGGCGGACATCAGCTTCGTGCTGGACGAGCTCACCAGTGGTCCGCTCTGGCGGCACGCGCCGGTGATCGACGCGCGGCACGTCGCCGTCGTCGGACACTCGATCGGCGGGGCGGCCGCCGCTCTCGCGGTCACGGAGGACCCGCGGGTGGACGCCGGGGTGAACATGGACGGGACGTTCCAGGTGGACCTCCCCGAGGCAGGTCTGGACCGGCCGTTCCTCATGTTCGGCAGCGCCTCTCACGAGGCGGGCGCGAGCGACGGGACGGACTGGCCGGACAACTTTGCGCGGCTGGACGCTGGCCAGTGGCTGCAGGTCCCGACGGCGAACCACGGGTCGTTCACCGATCAGCTGATGTTCCTCGACCAGCTCGGGGTGCCGCTGCCCGGCGGGCCTGGCACGGTCGGTGGTGAGCGGGGCGTCAAGATCACTGCCGCGTACGTCGGCGCGTTCCTGGACCGCCACCTGCGCGGCCGGGACGCCCCGCTCCTGGACGGTCCGTCGGCGGCCTACCCGGAGGTCGAGTTCGAGGGCTGACCGTCGGCGTCGGCGTTGTACCGATGTGCGCTTCTACCCCGTCATTAGGCCCGGAAATCCATCCGGTTTCGGGCCTAATGACGGGGTAGAAGCGCACTTCCGGCGCCGGGCCAAATGAATGGGCGGGCGTCGGCGGGGTGCCTAGGATCTTTTCCATGTCGAACCAGGTCCCGTCCCCGATCCACCCTGCCGTCGAGAAGGTCACGGCCGCGCTCGCCGAGGCCGGCGCGACCGGCCAGGTCCGCTGGCTGGACGACGCCGCCACGACCGCCGCGCTGGCCGCCGAGTCCCTCGGGATCGGCGTGGGCCAGATCGCCAACTCGCTCGTGTTCCTGTTCGACGGGACGCCGACCCTGGTGCTCACCTCGGGCGCGCACCGCGTTGACACGGCCTGGCTGGGGGAGCAGGTCGGAGCGACGATCACCCGGGCGTCGAAGGAGCAGGTCAGGGAGGCGACGGGCCAGGTCATCGGCGGCGTCGCGCCCGTGGGCCACCCTGCGCCGGTGCCGACCTACGTGGACACGGCCCTCGCCGCGCACGACGAGGTGTGGGCGGCGGCGGGCCACGCCAAGACCGTCTTCCCGACGACGTTCGCCGAGCTGGTCCGCATCACGGGCGGCACCCCGACGACGGTCACCCCGGAGGGCTGAGGGGTCGGACGGCGCCCGTCAGCCCCCGAGCGCCCCCTGCCCCGCGACCAGCGACACCGTTCCCAGCACCAGGAACACCGGGGCGGCCAGGATGCCGCACCAGAAGCTCGGCGCGGCGACCTGCCGCGGCAGGAACAGGCTCACGACCCCCGCCGCGGTGATCAGCACGGCCGCGAGCAGCATGATCGGCTGCTCGAACACGAACGACAGCGGCGCGAAATGGGTGCCCACCACGATGAGCACGGTCGGCGCGAGGAGATGCTGCCGCCCGGTGCGCGCGTAGAAGACCGCGAGTCCGGCGATCACCGCGACCTCCAGCCAGAACACCACGATGTAGACGATCAGCGCGGTGCTCCCGGAGACCAGCGCCGTCGGGCCGTCCCAGCTTCGGATCAGGGGCGGGAGCCCGAGGCCGAGCAGCGCGAGACCGCCCGCGCTGAGCACCCCGAGGACTACCCGCCAGACGACGCCGGCCGGCGGCCGCTCCTGTGCCCAGCCCGCCCACATGAAGGTGACCAGGCCGAACAGCACTGCGGTGAACACGAGGTCACGTGCGAACTCGGCGTTCAGCATCTCCGGACCACCTCCCGGCGCAACGGTACTGAAGTCGGCGCCCGTTTTGTGCCCGAGCGGCTGAACCCAGGTCAGCGCACGCCCCGCACCGTGACCCGGATCGAGAGCAGCAGGTTGGTCGCCGTCACGAACAGCACGTTGCCCTTGGCCCCGCCGAACGTCAGGTTGGAGCAGACCTCGGGCAGCAGCAGCTTGCCCAGCAGGGTGCCGTCCGGGTCGATGCAGTGCAGGCCGTCGTGCGCGGCGGCCCAGATGCGGCCGCCGTCGTCGACCCGGACGCCGTCGAAGGTACCGGCGTCGCACGTGGCGAGCACCTCGCCACCTGAGAGCATGAGGTCGGGGCCGACGTCGAAGCGCCGCAGGTGCTTGCGCTCGCTGTCGGCGACGTAGAGGGTGCGCTCGTCGGCGGAGAAGGCGAGACCGTTGGGGCCGGCGAAGTCGTCGGTGACCCGCGTGACCGAGCCGTCGAGGTCACGGCGGTAGACGTGGGTGCCGCCGATCTCGGGGACGGCGGCGAAGCCCTCGTAGTCGCTCTGGATCCCGTAGGTCGGGTCCGTGAACCACACGCTCCCGCCGCTGTGCTCGACCAGGTCGTTCGGGCTGTTCAGGCGCCTGCCCTCCCAGCGGTCGGCGAGAATCGTCACGGTTCCGTCAGGCTCGGTGCGCGTCACCGACCGGCTGCCGTGCTCGCACTGGAGCATGCGGCCCGCGCGGTCGACGGTGCGCCCGTTGGCGTACCCGCCCGGGCTCCGCCAGACGCCGACGCCGCCCGTGGCCTCGTCCCACGCGAGCACCCGGTCGTTCGGGATGTCGCTGAACAGCAGGGTGCGCCACGCCGGTGAGTAGGCCGGGCCCTCGAGCCAGCTGCCCTCGTCGTAGAGCACGTCGGCGAACGTGTCACCGCGGACCGGGGCGAATCGCTCGTCGTGGCGCTCCCACCGGGCGCGGATCTTGCTCAGGGTCACAGCTGTCTCCTTCGTGGTGGACGACCATGCGGTTGCTGCCAGGACGGCCGCGGTCCTGGCAGCAGGTGCATGGTCAGTTCGGGGTGGCCGCCAGCACCTCGTCGGCCGTCGTCACCTCGATCAGCGGCGCGTACAGCCGCATGATCTCCAGGGCGCGCTCGTGGTTCTCCGGCGTCGAGCCCGCGCAGGCGTCGTCGACCACGAGCACGCGGCGGCCGGCGTCGGCGGCGGCGAGCGCCGTCGAGACGACGCAGCAGTCGGTGGCCACGCCCGCCAGCACCAGCGTGCCGGCGTCACGCGTTGCGGCCGCGAGCTCCGGGCCCCACTTGCCGAACGTGGTGCGCGTGACGACGGGTGCGCCCCCGGCGACGACGTCGGCGAGGTCGGTGATCTCGTAGAGCGGGTCGTCGTCGGGCACGAGCGCGAAGGGCCACTGGTCGAAGTAGGCGCGCCAGGCGCCGTCGGGCACGGCGGGGGCGACGTAGCGGGTCAGGACGGTGCGGCCCACGAACTCGGGCAGCAGGCGCCGGGTCCCGGCCAGGGCGCGCGGGTAGTCGGGGGAGGCCCAGGGGTTGGGCGGGACGGCGAACACGTCCTGCATGTCGATCACGACCAGGGCGGCATCCGGCCCGACGCCGCCCCCGACCTGCGCCCCGGGAGCACCAGAGCCGGCGCTCACCGCTCCTCCTGCCGCCGCACCGCGCGGGCGCTCAGCAGGAGCGTCCCGAGGAAGCCGAGAGCCAGGGCGACCAGCACACCGAGGTTGGCGAACGCCCAGTTCCCCTCCACCCCGCCGAAGGGGCCCAGCAGGTAGCCCTGCCAGGCCAGCCAGGGCGCGTAGGTGTTGGTCACCAGCCCCCAGCCGATGCCGGTGCCGACCACGACGAGCAGCACGGCGGGCCAGTTCACGGACCCGTACCGGCCGGCCGGGTCGTAGAGGTCGGCGTCGGCGTAGTCGCGGCGGCGCAGCAGGATGTCGGCGAGCAGCACGCCGCACCAGGCGGCGACGGGGACACCGAGGGTGATGAGGAAGCCCTGGAAGGGCCCGATGAACGAGTCGGCGACGAACACCACGTAGATCGCGCCCACGACCATGAGCGCGCCGTCGATGGCGGCCGCGACCCAGCGCGGGGCGGGCAGGCCGAGGGACAGCAGGGCGAGACCGGAGGAGTAGATGTCGAGGGCGGCCCCGCCGATCAGCCCGGCCAGTGCCACCACCGCGAACGGGATGAGGAACCAGGTGGGCAGCAGCGTGGACAGGGCACCGATCGGGTCGGCGCCGATCGCCTCGTTCAGCGCGGGGTCGGAGCCGGCCAGCAGCAGGCCGAACACGAGCAGGACGACGGGGGCCAGCGAGGCGCCGAGCGTGGTCCAGCCGACGATGCCGGGGCCGGAGGCGGAGCGCGGCAGGTAGCGCGAGTAGTCGGCGGCCATGTTGACCCAGCCCAGCCCGAAGCCGGTCATCATGAACACGAGCCCGCCGATCACCTGCGGGCTGCTGCCCGCGGGGATCGCGGCGACCGCCGCCCAGTCGATGTGGTCGGCCACCAGGATGATGTAGACGACGGTGAGCACGGCGGTCAGCACCGTGATGACCACCTGGAGCCGCATCACGAGATCGAACCCGAAGACGCCGGCGACCACCACGATCCCGGCCACGACGATCAGGGCCACGACCTTGGTGACCGTGCCGCCGCCCCAGCCGAGCGTGCCGAGCACCGTGGACGTCGCCAGGGTGGCCAGGGCGACGAGCACCGTCTCCCAGCCGACCGTGAGGATCCACGACAGCAGCGAGGGCAGCTTGTTGCCCCGCACGCCGAACGCGGCCCGGGACAGCACCATGGTGGGCGCCGAGCCGCGCTTGCCGGCCAGCGAGATGAACCCGCAGAACAGGAAGGACACCACGATGCCGACGACGCCCACGACCACGGCCTGCCAGAACGACACGGCGAACCCGAGCAGGTAGGAGCCGTACCCGAGTCCCAGCACGGAGACGTTGGCGCCGAACCAGGGCCAGAACAGGTTGCGTGGCGACCCGCGCCGCTCGGCCTCGTCGATGGTGTTCAGGGCATTGGTCTCGACGCTCGTGGGTGAGCTCATGGTGGCGATCCTGCCACCCGCCGCCCCGTCAGGGCGAGGGTGGGGTCGTGGGGGGACGCGCGAAGGGCCCGCACCGAGACGGTGCGGGCCCTTCGTGTGGGGAGCCGGGGCCGGGCGGGGCCGACCCGCGGCGTCAGCTGATCCGGAGGTAGACCGGGCTGTCCTGCCAGACCTTGGACTCCCGGACGGTCTGGCCGGGAACCGGGGCCTCGATCTGCATGCCGTTGCCGGCGTAGATCGCGACGTGGCCCGGGGACCAGATGATGTCGCCCGGCTGCGCGTCAGCGGCCGAGACCTCGGTGCCGGCGTAGCGCTGCTCGGCCGAGGAGTGCGGCAGGGTGATGCCGATCTGGGCGTAGACGTAGGACGTGAAGCCCGAGCAGTCGAACCCGGCGGGGGTCGAGCCGCCCCAGACGTAGGGGACGCCGAGGTACTGCCTGGCGATGTCGACGATCGTGGACCCGGAGGAGGCGGCCGGCGCCGCGGCCTTCTTCTCGGTCTTCTCGGCGACGGGGGCCGCCGTCGTCTCGGCCTTGGCGGGCTCCGCCTCGACGACGGGCTCCGGCTCCGGCTCGGGCTCGGGCTCGGGTTCCGGCTCGGGGGCCGGCGTCACCTTGATGGTGCCGGTCTCCAGCGCGAACTCGCTGTCGGCGGCGACCTTCACGGCGGGGGCGGTGTCCACCTTGGCGGTGGTCAGCGCGGCGGTGGCCACGTCGGCGGTGGTCGACTCCTGGGCGGCGTCGCGCACCGCGTCCTTGACGGCCTTGAGCTCGGCGGTGGTGGCCTGGGGCTCGTCCGCCGGCGCGGCGTGGGCCGGTGCGGCGAGCAGCGAGACGAGGAGTCCCGATCCGGCTGCGACGACCGCGCCACGGCGGGCGGTCGCGGAGATTCCGCGTGCCGCGGCACGCGAGAACGGGGTCAGCGGGGTGATGGGCGGGTGGGCAGCACGATGGCGCCCGGGCGTGCGTGTACTCACAGCATTTCTCCCGGCGCCTACGAGGTGAGCTGTCGGATTCGGATCGGAGAATGACCCGGCCGCGTCGTGCTGGTTGCGGCTTCACCCCAAGGGCACCTCGCGGTGCCCACGTACTTGGTTCCCCCGTCCCTGTCATCTGTTCAGAGCAGATCTCGCGGCGGTGACAGGGCTCGGCGTCCACCTCGAGTGCCCACGGAATTCCCCGCGAGCCGGACCGACGGTAACGAACCTCGGCCCGAAAGTCACGATCGCGTTACGGACGACTCGGACAGGCGGTGGATCTATTGACCGTAATGTCCGACCTGCGCTAAACGGTGGGCGCCGCCCGGAATCCGGGCGGCGCCCACCGGGCCGAAGGTCCCGACTAGGACATCCGTCCAGGTCGCACATTGTGGTTGCGGGCGAAGAGATTGCTCGGGTCGTACTGCTCCTTGACCCGCGCGAGCCGCTCGTAGGTCGGCTTCGGGTAGACGGCTGTGACGTCGGTCTCATCGGCCGTCGTGAGGAAGTTCGCGTACGCACCGCTGAGGTGCGGAGCGAGCCGGCCCCACAGTCCGTCGAGCACCGGCCTGGCGGCCTCGATCACCGGCGCCGGGCCTCCGGTGAAGGTCGTGACCATGAGCTCCGCCTCCCGGTGGGCGTAGGCGGTGGCGTCGCTGGGCACCCGGGCCATCGCGCCGCCCAGGCTCCGGATCGCGATCGACGGCGCACCCGCCGACGTGCCGACCTCGGCCAGGATCCGCAGGGTCTCCTGGACCGACTCGTGGTCCACGAGGCCGTCGTGCGCGATCACGTGGATGCCGGGCGGCGGCGTGCCGCCCTCCACCAGGACGTCCGCGTAGTCCATCAGCGCGACGTCGTCCGCGATGACCGTCCCCAGCCGGCGGATCGGGTCGAGCGCCGCCGCGGCGGCGTCGGGGTCGTCGCCGTCGAACGCCACGTGCACCTCCACCGGGGCCTCCGGCCCGCCCGCCTGCGGGTTGGCGAGGTTGGTGATGGACGTGACCTCCTCCGGGGCCGTGCGCAGGTAGTCCGCCCAGCCCTGGAGCACGGTGGCGGCCTCCCCCGCGGGGAACGACACCTTGCCGAAGAAGACGCGCGTGCTCCGGTGCGCCGCGAACTCGAACGACGTCACGACGCCGAAGTTGCCGCCGCCGCCCCGGATCGCCCAGAACAGGTCGGGGTGCTCGTCGGCGCTCGCGGTCACGACCGCGCCGTCGGCGGTGACGACCTGCGCGGCCACCAGGTTGTCGAGGGCCAGGCCGTACCTGCGGACCTTCCAGCCGATACCGCCGCTCAGCGTGAGCCCGCCGACGCCGACGCTCTTGGTGTCGCCCGACGAGATCGCCAGGCCGTGCGGCGCCAGTGCCTCCGCGACGTCGCCCCAGTGGGCGCCGCCGCCGATCCGCACGAGGTGCCGCTCGGTGTCGACGACCTCCACGGTCGCGAGCGGGCTCAGGTCGACGACGATGCCGCCGTCGTTGGTGCTGAAGCCGGGAAAGCTGTGGCCGCCGCCGCGGACCGAGAGCACGAGCCCGGAGCCGGCCGCGAAGCGGACGGCCGCCTGCACGTCGGCCACGGACTTGGGCCGCAGGACGTAGGCCGGACTGCCGACCACGAGCCGCGAGCGCGCCACCGACTCGTAGTCGGCCGCGCCCGGCTCGATGATGTCGCCGCCGAAGTCGCGGCGGAGGGTGTCGAGTGCTGAGGTCATGACGTTTCCTTCCAGGCTGGGGTGCCGAACGAAGGATTGACTCGGCGGGGCCGGAAGTTGTGACCGGGGGGCCGTGTGGCCTGGCTCACGCCGTGGTGTGCTGGGCGAGGCTGCCCGCCTCCTCACGCCATGCCGATGCATGTAGTCGCCGCGGGGCAACACCCCGCTCGTGCGGGCCTCGCTCAGCCCGGAGGCACTGGCTGCGCCGGAGAACTGATCGTCCCGGGACTCAGATCCCGTCGGCGGGAGCGGGTGCCGGAGCATCCTCCGGTGCCGGCTCTTCTGCTTCCTTCGTCGTACCCTTCGCGGACCGGTCCTTCTTGTCGCCGTCCTCGTCCTTGAACACGTTGTCGAGCGTCGCGACGAACGTCGTGAAGAGGGTCACCAGGATCGCGACGATCCACAGCGTCCACTGCAGGAACGGCCACGGCGCCAGCGACCCGAGCCACCAGAAGACCCAGGCGATACCGCCGCCGACCGCGACGATCATGATCGTGCCGATCACCTTGCCGGCGTCCAGCCTGCGGCGCGGCCGCTGCCTGGCGGTGGTGCGGCCGCCGACCGCGCGGCGGGCGGCGCGGACCGCGAGCTCGTTGATCGAGTCCTCCAGGGCGTCCCTGCCCTCGCCCGCCGGCATGTCCCGGTGGATGGTCACGAGCCGGTGCAGCTTGCGGTCCGTGCCGGGCACCACGCCCAGGAACGCCGCGAACGCCGACACCACGGCACCGAGCGCGGGCAGCCCCACCGACAGGATCGACACCATCTCCGAGGTGATCACGGCGCAGAGCCTATCCACGTGAAGGTGGGTTTCGCCCCAGAAGTCGCAAGGTGCCCCCAGCAGCCTCCGCCAAAGGTCGTAGACGGAGTGCCTGCCTGCGGACGATGTGCTCGACCGCGCGGCCGGACAGGCTGGTCACGTCCGGAAAAACGCCCCCGGACCAGCCCGAACACCTGCCGAGCGCGAGGAGCGCGACGATGTTCTCGACCCACGACCACACACCCACCGAGCGGCCCGACGGCGCCCCACCGCGCCGCGCCCGCC
>NZ_KI911746.1:24114-25896 GCF_000515355.1 Promicromonospora kroppenstedtii DSM 19349
GCCGCCCCGGTCGGCCGCCGACGAGGCCGCCGCCGCGGCCCAGCTCACGGCCCGCGAGGCCGAGATCGTGCGGCAGCTCGCCCGCGGGCTGTCCAACGCCGAGATCGCGCAGGAGCTGGTCGTCGAGACGAGCACGGTGAAGTCGCACCTCGGCCGCGCCATGGCCAAGGTCGGCACGCGCGACCGGCTCCAGACGGTGGTCTGGGCCTACCAGAACGGCCTGGTCCCGGGCTGATCTTGTGCCGGGGGACCCGGATGGTCGGCAGGATGTCAGGTGATCGGCAGCCCGAGCTACCGATCACCTGACAATTTGCCGACCGCCCGGATACTCGGCCCGGCCCCGGCAACAGCCCCGTGGAACGGCGCCGGGTCGAAGGTGCCGAAGCGCTCGCGGAACTCCGTGGCCCGGCCCGGCCACAGGAGGGTCAGGCGGCCCGAGCGCTCGTCCACGTACCAGCTCCGGCAGCCGCCGCGCAGCCACACCGTCTCCGCCGCCCGCCGGTCCACCTCCTCGGTGTAGGCGGCCTCGGCTTCGGCCGAGACCTCCAGCGGCCCGCCGGTCGCGTCCAGGTGGTCGAGCGCGCCCAGCACGTAGCCGATCTGCGCCTCGATCACCTCCAAGGCAGAGTGGTGGCCGAGCCCCGCGTTGGGGCCGTCCAGCACGAACAGGTTCGGGAACCCGTGCACCACGGTGGAGGCATGACTCGTCATGCCGCCCGACCAGTGCTCGGCGAGCGTGTGTCCGTCGCGGCCCGTGACCAGGTGCGCGAACGGCGGCCGCGTCGTCTCGAACCCCGTCGCCAGCACCAGCACGTCCACCTCGTACCGCGCGCCCGACGTCGCGACCACCGTCGAGCCCTCGACCGCGGCCGGCGCGCTCGGTTCCAGCGTCACGTGCGGCTGTCGGAGGGCCGGGTACCAGTCGTCGCTGAACAGCGCGCGCTTGCAGCCCACCGCGTAGTCGGGCGTGACCAGCGCACGCAGCGCCGGGTCGGGCACCTGTGCG
Source organism: Promicromonospora kroppenstedtii DSM 19349 (assembly GCF_000515355.1). GTDB lineage: Bacteria > Actinomycetota > Actinomycetes > Actinomycetales > Cellulomonadaceae > Promicromonospora > Promicromonospora kroppenstedtii. Next base: position 25,121 of record NZ_KI911746.1, read on the forward strand.
CGCAGGTGTTCCTCGGCCCGGGAGCGCAGCTCGGCCTCCGCACGCGTACCCGCGATCCGGGCATCGAAAAGCCGCTCGGCCTCCTCGGCCAGCGTCGCGCGGTCCGGCGGCTCCTCACCGGGCGCGTACGCCCGGTCGCCGCGCGGGAGCACCCAGGGCGGTGTGCGCTGCAGCACGACGACGGACGCCGCCTGCCGTGCCACCTCCGGCACGAGCTGGACGGCGCTCGCCCCGGTGCCGACCACGGCGACGCGCAGCCCGGCCAGCGAGGAACGGTCCCACCGGGCCGAGTGGAACACCCGGCCCGGGAACGTGCCGAGCCCCGGGATCTCGGGCACGCGGGGCTCGCTCAGCCGGCCGACGGCGGTGGCCAGAACCCGCGCCGTGAGCGGTCCGCGCGACGTCGTCAGGCGCCACGCGGAGGCGTCGTCGTCCCAGCGGGCCGACGTGAGGTCGGTGCCGAGCCGCAGGTGCGGGGCGAGGCCCTCGGACCGCGCGACGTCGCGCACGTACCGGTGGATCTCCGCGCCCGGCGCGAACACCCGCGACCACCGCGGCTGCGACAGGAAGGAGTAGGAGTACAGGGCGCTGGGGATGTCGCACGCGACGCCTGGGTAGACGTTGTCGCGCCAGGTGCCGCCCACGTCGTCGGCCCGCTCCAGGACGGTGAAGCCGGTGCGCCCCGCGCGCCGCAGGCGCACGCCGAGCCCCACCCCGGCGAGCCCTGCGCCGACGACGGCGACGTCGAGCGGCGCCGTCACCCCACCTGCTCGTAC
>NZ_KI911746.1:25996-28350 GCF_000515355.1 Promicromonospora kroppenstedtii DSM 19349
CGGCCCCGCCGGTCAGCGCCCCGGCCGGCGAGCACGACCTGGTGGCGTCCGACGTCGACGCCTGGCTCGACGGCCTGCTGCCGGCCGCGCTGGAGAGCGCCGGCATCGCGGGCGGTGTCGTCACGGTGGTGCACGACGGCGAGATCCTCACGACGCGCGGCTACGGCCACGCCGACACGGGCACCACGGGCGGCGACGCGGTGCCGGTCGACGCCGAGACGACCCTGTTCCGCCCCGGCTCCGTCTCCAAGCTGTTCACCGCGACCGCGGTGCTGCAGCTCGTCGAGAGCGGCGACCTCGACCTCGACACCGACGTGGCGGAGTACCTCGACTTCGACGTGCCGCGCCGGTTCGACGAACCGATCACGCTGCGTACCCTGCTCACCCACACCGCCGGCTTCGAGGAGCGGGTCGGGGGACTCATCGGGTTCGGCGACCAGCCGGTCGTGCTCCGTGACGCGCTGGCGCAGGACCCGCCCGAGCAGGTCTACGAGCCCGGCACCGTCCCCGCCTACTCCAACTACGGCAACGCCCTGGCCGGGTACGTCGTGGAGCGCGTGAGCGGCGTCCCGTTCGAGGAGTACGTCGAGCGCAACATCTTCGAGCCTGCCGGGATGACGTCGTCCACGTTCGTGCAGCCCCTGCCGGGCGACCTGACCGACCGGATGTCGCAGGGCTACACCTCGTCCGACGTCGCCCCCGGGCAGTTCGAGATCGTCGGCACCCCGCCGGCCGGCTCGCTCACGGCGTCCGCGCCCGACATGGCGCGCTTCATGCTGGCCCAGCTCGGTGAGCCGGGCGCCGGGCCGCTCCTGGAGCCCGCGACGCTCGACCTGATGCACTCGACCGCGCTCGACGAGACCACGCTCGGCGACCTCGCCGCGGCGCCCCGCATGACGCTCGGGTTCTTCGACGAGAGCCGCAACGGCCACCGCATCATCGGCCACGGCGGCGACACCCAGTTCTTCCACTCCCACCTGCAGCTCTACCCCGAGGAGCGCACGGGCATCTTCATCTCGCTGAACAGCTCGGGCACCGGCGGCTACGCCACCGTGCCCCTGCGGGAGGCCGTGCTCCAGGGCTTCACCGACCGCTACTTCCCGGCCGACGACGCCGCGGTCACCCCCGCCCCCGGCACGACCGTCGACCAGGACACCGCCCGCGAGCACGCCGCCCTCGCCGAGGGCTCCTACGTCTCCTCGCGCGGTGTGCGGAGCAACTTCCTCGCGGCCCTCGACGTGCTCAGCCCGACCCAGCTCACCGCACGCGCCGACGGCCGCCTGCTCATCACGCCCGGCCCGGGCGCCGTCACGCCCGCCCTGTACGAGGAGGTCGAGCCCTGGGTGTGGCGCGAGGTCGACGGCCAGCGCACCCTCGCCATGCGCGTGGCCGACGGCCACGTCGAAGCCATCGTCTACGAGGGGGCCTTCACCCTGCTGCCCGGTGCGCCGGAGCGAGCCCCGGGCGTGGTGCTCCCCGTGCTCGGCGTCTCCGCGCTGATCCTGCTCGTGGCCGCCGTCGCCTGGCCGGTCGGCGCGATCCGGCGCCGCGTCCGCCACGAGTCCCTGCCGCAGGGCACCGGGCGCGTCACCCGCGTCCTGACCAAGATCGCGGCGATCGCCACCGTGCTCGCCCTCGTCGGGTGGGCGATCACCGTGCAGACCGTCATGAGCCTGCAGGAAGTCCCCGAGGCGTCCCTGCGCCAGCTCCAGGTGGTCCAGGCGCTCGGTGCGCTCGGCATCATCCCCGCCGTGCTCCAGGTCGTGGGCGCCGTCCGGCACCGGCACGGCTGGCGCCGCGTGCTCGGCACCGTGCTCGTGGTGCTCGCACTGGCCGCGGCGGCCTGGTACGCCGTCGACCTCCGCCTGCTCGCGCCGTCGGTATCGTACTGAGCCATGCCCACGACAGGCAGGGTGCCCGCCACGGACGGCCCCACGACGCTCGACGACATGATCGCCCCGGCTCGTCCTCGCCGGCTCGACGCGCTGCTGAACCGGCTCGGGCTGACCGGTCCGGTCGCCCGCGACGCCCTCCTGGCGGCGGTGATCCTGGTCGTGACGGGCACCCTGCTGCTCGGGCTGTTCGAGTTCGTGCTCGGAGTGGAGGGCCTCACGGTCGGACCGGTGCAGGGGGTGGTGCTGATCGCCGCCGCGTGCGCCCAGGCTGTACCGCTCGTCCTGCGCCGGGTCCGACCCGTCCTGTGCCTCGCGCTCGTGGTGGCCTGCCAGGTGGTCATCACCGCCGTCTCGCCCGAGGACCTGTCCGTCGGCGGTGTCCCGCAGATGATCGCGGGCTACACGGTCGGCACCCTGCTGCCGGTCCGGCGGGCGCTCGCGGTGACGGCCGCGGCCGCC
>NZ_KI911746.1:28450-30013 GCF_000515355.1 Promicromonospora kroppenstedtii DSM 19349
GCGGGCGAGGTCGAGGTAGGCGTCGGCACCCTGCTCGGCGGGCGGCAGTCCCTGCGCGCACACTTCCGTGGCGCCCAGCGCCACCGCCTCGGCGGCCAGCTCGGCGACCCTTTCGGGCGGCAGGCCCAGCGACGCGTCGATGTTCCGGTTCACGGCGTACGTCACCGCGTCGCCGACGCGCTCGCGGCGCACCTGGTCGGCCAGCGCGGCGAGGTCCTCGAGGTCCGCGCCGTCCGCCCCGAGCAGCTCGACCCATGCGGCGTCGTCCACCCCACGCGGGTCACTCTGGACGTCGCTCAACAACGCCCCCAACCGCCCGCCTCCGTTGAGTGCTGGGTATTTGTTGGATTCCGGCCTGGAATCCAACAAATACCCAGCACTCAACGAAGCGGCTGGGGTGGGCGGGACGGGGGAGGAGGGGAACTCGCCCAGCAGGGCGTCGTGCCGGGCCAGGCCGTAGTCGTCGGCGAGGGCCAGGACGCGGTCGCGGAGGCGGTCGTCCAGCCACTCCGCTCCCGCACGCGCCTCGCGCAGGTAGTGCGGGTGCGCGGTCAGCCGCTCGCGCAGCGTGTACCCGCCCTCGGCGGTGAGCCGGGCCAGGTCCTCGATGTGCGGCCAGGGCCGTTCGGGGTTCACGTGGTCGGGGGTGAGCGGGCTGACGCCGCCCCAGTCGTCGATGCCGGCGCGTACCAGGAGCTGCAGCTCGGCGGCGTCGGTCAGGTTCGGCGGGGCCTGCACGCGCATCCCCGGGCCGAGCAGCACCCGCGTGACGGCGACGGCGGCCGCGTACTCCTGCGTCTCCAGGTCGGCGGCGCCCATCATCGCGGTGGCCGACTTGGCGCGGAAGTTCTGCACGATCACCTCCTGCACGTGACCGTGCCGGGCGTGCGCGTCGCGCAGCGCGACGACCGAGTCCACGCGCTCGGCGTAGTTCTCGCCGATGCCCAGCAGCACTCCGGTGGTGAACGGGATGCGGGAGCGGCCGGCGTCGTCGATCACGCGCAGCCGTAGCGCCGGGTCCTTGTCAGGGGAGCCGAAGTGCGCCTCGCCCTTCTCGGTCCACAGCCGCTCGGAGGTGGTCTCCAGCATCATGCCCATCGACGGGCCCACCGGCTTGAGCCGCTGCAGTTCCGCCCACGACATGACGCCCGGGTTGAGGTGGGGGAGCAGCCCCGTCTCGTCGAGGATCAGCTGCGCCATGTGGCCCACGTAGTCGAGCGTCGAGGCGTAGCCGTGGTCGTCGAGCCACTGCCGGGCCACGGGCCAGCGGTTCTCCGGCCGGTCGCCGAGGGTGAGCAGCGCCTCCTTGCAGCCCAGGGCGGCGCCCTGGCGGGCCACCTCCAGCACCTCCTCGGCCGACATGTACGGCGAGATGCCGGCCTTGGCGAGCTTGCCCGGCGTCTGCACGAAGATGCAGTAGTGGCAGCGGTCCTGGCACAGGTGCGTCAGTGGCACGAACACCTTGCGGGAGTACGTGATGACGCCGGGCCGCCCGGCCTCGCGCAGCCCCTGGTCGCGCACGGCGCCGGCCACCGCCAGGAGCCGGTCCAGGTCGGCGCCGCG
>NZ_KI911746.1:30113-30317 GCF_000515355.1 Promicromonospora kroppenstedtii DSM 19349
GACGTCGTCTGCATGGACGTGCGCATGCCGGGCGGCGACGGGCTCGCCGCGACGCGGGAGATCGTGCGCCGTCCGGCCGAGGGAGAGCCGACGCCGCCCGCCGTGCTCGTGGTGACCACGTTCGACCTGGACGAGTACGTGTTCGGCGCGCTGGAGGCGGGCGCGAGCGGCTCCATCCTCAAGGACTGCGAGCCCGAGGAGCTG
>NZ_KI911746.1:30417-30506 GCF_000515355.1 Promicromonospora kroppenstedtii DSM 19349
GTTCGCATCGCCGTGCGCTTCGAGGAGCGGGAGGTGGCGCTGGAGGTCACCAACGAGCGGGCCGCGGGGCGCGGGGCCGCGCGCGGCTC
>NZ_KI911746.1:30606-47470 GCF_000515355.1 Promicromonospora kroppenstedtii DSM 19349
GACCGTGGGGTCCGGGGCCTGCGGCCGGTCGGCGGGTCGCGCGGGCGCGCGCAGGGTCAGGGGAACAGTCATGGGCCCACCTCGGGTGCGACAACCGGATCGTGATGGTCCGGAGGGGACGGCCCGACACTATGTCATCCCGGAGTCACCCGAGCTCGGCGAGCGTGCCCTCCTCGGCGGTCACCAGGGAGCTGATCGTCGCGAAGAACGCGGCGATGCCCGGCAGGTTGGCGCCCTTCTGGCGGGACGCCGCGAAGTCCTCCGACGAGGCCCACTCCACGATGTCGAGCCACTCGTCGTCCGGCAGCTGCACGAGGCGTGCCCCGAGGAAGCCGGTGCGGTCGGCCTCGAAGTCGGCGATCATCGCCGGCCGCGACGCCAGCATCGCGTCGATCCTCTCGGGCAGCACCCGGAACCGGGTCAGCTCCACGGACGTGCTCATGGTCTCTCCTGGGGTGAGCGAGTCATGCGGTCGGGGCTCACCGTAGGCCAAAGAACGCCATCCGTGACCCTCCCGCCCCGTAGACGCGGTGTGGGAATCCCGGATATCACCCGCTCGATCACCTTGCTAGCGTCCGTGGGACTGCTCCGGACCGATCAGAGGTGGTCACATCATGGTTCTCCGCCGCGTACCGATCATCGTCGCCGTCGCCACGGCCGCGTTGCTGTCCACAGGGGCGGCCGTCGCGCCCACCCTCTCGACCACGACGGTCGCCACGCACGAGGCGCCCGCGGCCGTGCCGGACGACGCCCCGGCCGCCGCCCCGCAGGCCATCACCCCTGTGGAGGCGAACGGGCAGCTCAGCGTCTGCGGCGTCCGCCTGTGCAACGAGCAGGGCAAGCAGGTCCAGCTGCGCGGCATGAGCACGCACGGCACCCAGTGGTACTCGCAGTGCGTGGACGACACGTCGCTCGACACCCTCGCGTACGACTGGAACGCCGACGTCATGCGGATCTCGACGTACGTGCAGGAGGACGGCTACGAGACCGACCCGGCGCGATTCACCGCCCTGGTCAACCAGTACATCGACATGCTGAGCGATCGCGGCCTGTACGCGATCGTCGACTGGCACATGCTCGACCCGGGCGACCCCAACTTCAACCTCGAGCGCGCCAAGACGTTCTTCACGGCCGTCGCTGAGCGGAACAACGGCAGGAACAACATCATCTACGAGGTCGCGAACGAGCCCAACGGGGTGTCGTGGCAGACCATCAAGAGCTACCACGAGCAGATCGTCCCGGTGGTCCGGGCGAAGGACCCGGACGCCGTCATCCTGCTCGGCACGCGCGCCTGGTCCTCGCTGGGCGTGTCCGACGGGGCGAGCGAGTCCGAGGTCGTGAACAACCCGGTCAACGCCTCCAACGTCATGTACACGTTCCATTTCTACGCCGCGTCGCACGGCCAGGAGTACCTGGACGCGCTGTCCCGCGCCGCGGACCGCATCCCGATGTTCATCACGGAGTTCGGCACCCAGGACTACGCCGGAGAGGGCGCCAACGACTTCGCCATGGCGCAGCGCTACCTCGACCTCGCGGCGCAGAAGAAGATCAGCTGGACCAACTGGAACTTCTCCGACGACCACCGCTCGGGCGCGGTCTTCACCGAGGGCACCTGCGGCAGCGGCTCGTACGGGACCGACCGGCTCAAGGAGGCCGGCGGCTGGATCCGCGACCAGATCCGCACGCCGGACGACTTCTAGGGGGCGTCAGCCGCCCGTCGGGGTGGTGGTGCCTTCGTGGCGGCGCCGCCAGGTAAAACACCTCAGCGAGTAGGTGCCGGGTGGCCTGGATAACGTTCGGCTCAGCATCGTCTGATTCGGCTCTGCTGCACTCTTCGGCTGAGCCGGATCAGACGTGCCTGAGGTGAACGATCTTCAGGTCACCCGGCACCCTCTCCCCGTGCATGACGAACCCCCTGGACCTACGCGAAGATTGTCCGGTGCGCATCATCCAGCTCCCCGCCCGGGAGATCTCGCGGTTCGGCAGCGACGGCGTCGACATGGACTTCCTGCCGCAGGTGCTCGACGCCGAGCGCACCACGGTGCACGTCGCGAGGATCGTCGCCGGCGGCGTGCTGGGCGAGCACCCGGCCACGTCGCTCCAGGTCTTCGCGGTCCTGGCCGGCGAGGGTGTCGTCACGTCCCGGGGCACGGACGGCGACGCCGACGAGCGCTGGGACATCGAGCCGGGTCAGGCCGCGGTCTGGGAGCCCGGCGAGATCCACCGGACGACGGCGACCACGGACCTGCTCGCGGTGATGGTCGAGACCTCGTCGGACACCCTGGCGTTCCGCGAGCACAAGCTCCTCTCGGGCCCGCCCCTGGACTGAGCGGCCGCCCGCGTCCTCACCCGATCGGCGACGGTCCGGGTAGCCAGGGCGCGAACACATCCGCGACCTCCGCGGCGACCGCCGCCGCGTCGCGGACGCCATCGACCTCGATCACCCGGACACCGTGCCGCCGGGCGCTGCGTACCGCGTCGTCGGCGATCAGGCGGTCGCGCTCGACGCGGTTGGCCTGGGCGAGCGCCGGGTTGCTGACGCGGGCCTCCACGGCCCGGGCGCGCGGCAGGGTGCGGAGGTGGTGCTGCCGGAACTCCTCTGTCGGGACGAGCACCACCATGCGGCGGGGCGAGTCGATCAGCGGCGCGACCAGCTCTGGTCGCAGGCCCCAGCCCTCGGCGATCGCCGGGCGGCTCGTGAACCAGGCGCGCAGGTCGTCGAGCACCCACTCGAAGCGCGTCGGGAAGTCGGCCAGGACCTGGGCCGCCATCGCCTCGGGCCCGTGGTTGACCCAGACGTCCTCGACGTCGGGGTCCGCCAGCGCCTCCCCGTGCGCGAGTCGGCGCGCGACCCGCCGGTCCTGGTGGCCACGGGAGTCGTGGTAGTCGTAGTGGTACGCGTTCAGCCCGTACCGGTCGGCGACCAGCTCGCTCACGGTCGTCTTCCCAGCCCACTGCGCGCCGCCGATCCACAGCATGCGGCGCAGGCTGCCGTGCGGGTCCCAGACATCTGCCATGGTCACGAGTGTCCGGTCTTCGCCGTCAGAAATGCAGTCTTGTTCTCACCCTGCCGCCGAGGCATCGTAGGGAGCAGGGAGCACTACGCTCCCTCCATGGTTCTCACCGTGTCCGTCATCGGCGCCGGACCCGCAGGCCTCTCCGCCGCAGCCACCCTCCAGGCCAGGGGCGCCGACGTCACCGTGCTCGAGAAGTCGCAGCACGTCGCCAACGCCTGGCGCCACCACTACGACCGCCTCCACCTGCACACGACACGCGGGCTCTCCAAGCTGCCCGGCCTCGCGATCCCGCGGAAGTACGGCCGTTGGGTCGCCCGCGACGACGTCGTCCGTTACCTCGAGACGTACGCCGCCCACCACGGCCTGCGCGTGGAGCGCGGCGTCGAGGTCACCCGGCTCGACCGGTCCGCTCCCGACGGCGACGCCGTCCGCCGCTGGACGCTCACCACCACCGACGGCACCCGCACCGCGGACGTCGTCGTCGTCGCGACCGGGTACAACCACACCCCGCACCTGCCGGACTGGCCCGGCCAGGACGGGTTCCCCGGCGAGGTCACGCACGCGAGCCGCTACCGCAACCCGGCCCCGTACGCGGGCAAGCACGTGCTGGTCGCGGGCGTGGGCAACACGGGCGCCGAGATCGCGCAGGACCTCGCCGAGAACGGCGCCGCGAGCGTCCACCTCGCCGTCCGCACGCCGCCGCACATCGTGCCCCGCAACCAGGGTCCGTGGGCCGCGCAGTACACCGGCGTGCTGGTGCGTCACCTGCCGGACGCCCTCGTCGACGCCGTCGGCGTGGCCGTCCGCAAGGCCGGCGTCCCCGACCTGTCCGACCTCGGGCTGCCGATCCCGGACGTGGGGATCGCGACCCGCGTCGCCCAGGGCTCCGTGCCCCTGCAGGACATCGGCATCGTCGCCGCCGTCCAGGCCGGCACCGTGCGCGTGGTGCGTGCCATCGACCGGTTCGACGGCGCCGAGGTGGTCCTGGCCGACGGCGCCCGCCTGACCCCCGACGTCGTGCTCGCCGCGACCGGATACCGGCGCGCGCTCGAACCCGTCCTGGGTCACCTCGGGGTGCTCGGCGAGCGCGGAAAGCCCCTCGTGACCAACGGCCGCCCGGCCGCGCCCGGCCTCTACTTCACGGGTTTCACCAACCCGATCAGCGGCATGTTCCGCGAGATGGCGGCCGATGCCCGGCGCATCGCGCGGCACGCGACCCGCGCCAGGTAGCCGAACCCGACACGACGTATCGATTCGGTCGAAATGCTTGACACCTCGCCCTGCGACCGGCAGCGTCCGCCGCATGAGCCGCAGAAAGACCCTCGCCACAGCCTCCGCAGTGCTCGTGGCGCTGACCCTCGGCGCCTGCGCGCCGTCCGCGGACAGCCCCGAGCCGGGGGCGGCGGCGGGGGAGGGGTGTGACGGCGACGCCGTCGCCCTGGACGTGTGGTCCTGGCGCACCGAGGACGTCAAGACCTACGAACAGATCTTCGACGTGTTCGAGCAGGCCAACCCCTGCATCACCGTGAACTTCCAGGCCCACCTCAACACCGAGTACGACCAGATCCTGCGCACCGGCCTGACCGGATCGGACGGCCCCGACATCGCGCAGGTGCGGTCCTACGGCCTGCTCCAGCCGCTGGTCGAGGGCGGGAACCTGCAGGCGCTGGAGGACGTCGTCCCGGCGCTCGCCGACTTCGACGACGCCACGCTGGACGGCTCGCGCGGCCGGGAGGACGGCGCCGTCTACGGCGTGCCGCTGGCCAGCCAGACCATCCAGGTGTACTACAACACCGCGATCTTCGAGGAGCACGGCCTCGAGGAGCCCGAGACCTGGGACGACTTCATCGCGCTGAACGACACGCTCCTGGAGCACGACGTGACGCCGCTCGCCGTCGGCGCGCGCAACGGCTGGTTCGTTCCGACCGTGCACGACGCCCTGACCGCCGCCCAGTACGGTGGCGCCGACTTCCAGCAGGCCCTGCGCGACGGCGCGACCGACTTCACCGACCCGGCCTACGTCGACTCGATCCAGACGCTGAAGGACCTGCAGCAGTACATGCCCGACGACGTCACCGGCGTGCCGTACACGGACGCGCAGGTGCTGTTCACCTCGGAGCAGGCCGCAATGTTCGCCGGCGGCTCGTACGAGCTCGCGTTCTTCCAGGACGCCAACCCCGACCTGGACCTCGGCGTCTTCCAGGTGCCCCCGCCGCCGGGCTCGGCCCTGGACCACCCGGTCAGCGCCGGGTACGCGGACGGGAGCTGGGGTCTGTCGGCCACGACCGAGCACCCCGAGGAGGCCGAGACGCTGCTGAACTGGCTGGCCACGCCGGAGTTCGGGCAGCTCGTGGCCGACGAGCTCAAGCAGTTCTCGCCGATCCCCGGCGTCGAGTTCTCCGACCCGCTGCAGCAGGAGATGTGGGACCTGTACCAGGAGAACCCCGCGCCGTACCTGCTGCTCGTGGACTACCGCTACGGCGACCCGGTCGGCACCGACCTGATGGGCGAGGCCGGGCAGAAGCTCTTCCTCGGTGACACCGACGCCGCCGGCGCCGCGGCCGTGATCCAGGACGGCCTGTCGGCCTGGTGGACGCCGGGCGAGTGAACCGCCGTCGTACCGCGGCCCTGCCCACGCCGGTCGCGCTGCTCTTCCTGCTGCCCGCGGCCGCGCTGTTCGCCGTGTTCGTGCTCTACCCGATGGCGACGGCGCTGACCTACTCGCTGTTCTCCTGGCGCGGCACCGCGCAGGACGCGTTCGTGGGGCCGGCCAACTTCGTCGCGCTGTTCACCACCGAGCCGTACGCCACGCAGCTCCCGCGCGCGTTCGGGCACAACGCGCTCCTGTTCGCCGGGGCGATGGTGGTGCAGAACTCGGTGGGCCTGCTGCTGGCCTACGCGCTGCACCACCGCGGCCGCCTGCGCCGGCTGTTCCAGGTGCTGTACACGATGCCGTACCTGGTCTCGCCTCTGGTCGTGGGCTACCTCTGGTCACTGCTGCTCTCGCCGCTGTTCGGCCCGGTCAACGCCGCGCTGCGCGCCGTCGGGCTGGACGCCGTGGCCCGGCCCTGGCTGGGCGACCCCGACACAGCCCTGTGGGTGGTGGTGCTCGTGACCGCGTGGCAGTGGGTCGGTTTCCCCCTGCTGGTCTACGGCGCCGCCCTCGGCGCGCTCGACCCGGCGATCGAGGAGGCGGCGATGCTCGACGGCGCGAGCTCCCGTCAGCGGTTCTGGCACGTCACGCTGCCGCTGCTGATGCCGGTGATCGGCACGGTGAGCGTGCTGACGTTCATCTTCTCCATGGAGGCGTTCCCGATCCCCTACGCCCTGGGCGGCTCCAGCGGCAGCCCGGCCGGCGCCACGGACGTCATGTCGCTCCTGTTCTACCGGACCGCGTTCCACTCCGGAGCGTCCAACGCGATCGGTATCTCGTCGGCCGTGGCGATCGTGCTGTTCGTCGTGATCGTCGGCATCTCGGTGCTGTTCACGCAGTGGTTCCGCCGCGTCGAGCGGAGGCTGACGTGAGGCGCGCCGCGGTCAGCACCCTGCTGTGGGCCTACGCCGCCGTCGCGCTCCTGCCGCTGCTGATCATGGTGTGGAACTCGTTCCGTACCGACCAGGAGCTGGTGGTGGAGCCGCTCGGCCTGCCGCACAGCCCGTCGCTGGACGCCTACCGGGAGGCGTGGGTCGAGGCGTCGTTCTCGACCTACTTCCTCAACTCGGTGCTGGTCACCACGCTGTCCGTCCTGCTGTCGACGGCGGTGTCGTTGCTGGCGGCCTACGCGCTGGCGCGGTCCCGGTCGCGGCTCATGGCGGTGATCGAGCAGGTCTTCGTCTCGGGCCTGATGATGCCCGTGTTCCTCATGATCGTGCCGATCTTCTACCTGCTCGACACCATCGGGCTCGCGTCCACCCGCACGGGGCTGATCCTGGTCTACTCCGCCGTCTCGATCCCGTTCTCGGTGTTCGTGCTGGCCACGTTCCTGCGCCAGCTCCCGGTCGACCTGGAGGACGCCGCCCGGATCGACGGCGCAGGCCCGCTGCGCACCTTCTGGTCGGTGCTGCTGCCGCTGGTGCGGCCCGCCGTCGCGACGGTGGTGGTCTTCCGCTTCGTGCCCATCTGGAACGACTTCTTCTACCCGCTGATCCTCGTGCGCGACCGGGCGCGGTACACGCTGCCGGTGGGCCTGACGACCTTCTTCGGCGAGTACCAGACCTCCTGGTCCACCCTGTTCGCGGGCCTCGTGATCGCGACGCTGCCGCTCGTGGTGCTGTTCCTGGTCGCGACGCGCCAGATCGTCGCGGGTCTCACCGCCGGGATGGGGCGCTGACGGGCCCACGCCCGCTGTGCCGCAGGCCACCCGCCTGCATTCGGCGCCTGTGGCGTCCAGGCGTACTATTGACGGGTTGCCCGTGCGCCTGTCGTACGCGCTGTCAGTGAGCAGCTGAGCAACAGAGCAGAGCATCCCCGCGCCACCCGGGACGCAGTACGCCGGCGTGCGCGCACCCCCGACATTCTGGAGACCATCGAAGTGAAGAGCGCCGTCGAGACCTTGGAGCCCACCAAGGTCAAGCTGACCGTCGAGGTGGACTACGACGAGCTCAAGCCGAGCATCGATCACGCCTACGAGCACATCGCCGAGCAGGTGAACGTCCCCGGGTTCCGCAAGGGCAAGGTTCCTCCGCGCATCATCGAGCAGCGGGTCGGCTGGGGCGCCGTGATCGAGCACGCCGTGAACGACGGGCTCTCCGGGTTCTACCGTGACGCGCTCGGCGAGACCGACCTGCGCCCGCTCGCCCAGCCCGAGGTCGACGTGACCGAGGTCCCGGCGAAGGCCGGCGAGGGCCAGCTGAAGTTCACCGCCGAGGTCGAGGTCCGCCCCGAGATCGAGCTCCCCGAGCTCTCCGACGTCGAGCTGACCGTCGACTCCACCGAGGTGACCGACGAGGACGTCACCGAGCGCCTGGACGCCCTGCGCGAGCGCTTCGGCACCCTCGTGGGCGTCGACCGTCCCGCCGTCGAGGGCGACTACGTCGTCATCGACCTGAAGGCCGTCATCGGTGACGAGGAGGTCGACTCCGTGTCGGGCGTCTCGTACCAGATCGGCTCGGGCAACATGCTCGAGGGGCTGGACGAGGCCCTGACCGGCCTGTCCGCCGACGAGACCACCACCTTCAAGGCGCCGCTGGCTGGTGGCGACCACGAGGGTCAGGACGCCGACGTGACCGTCACGGCGACCTCCGTCAAGCAGCGCGACCTGCCCGAGGTGGACGACGACTTCGCCCAGCTCGCCTCGGAGTTCGACACGCTGGAGGAGCTCAAGGACGACCTGAAGACCCAGGTCGCCGGCATCAAGACCTCCAACCAGGCCGTCACCGCGCGTGACGCCCTCATGGAGAAGCTGCTGGAGACCGTCGAGGTCCCCGTGCCGTCCGGCGTGGTCGAGGCCGAGGTGCACCGTCACCTCGAGTCCGAGAGCCGCCTCGAGGACGACGCGCACCGCGCCGAGGTCACCGAGGACGCCACCAAGGCCATCAAGAACCAGATCCTCCTCGACACCCTCGCCGAGAAGCTCAAGGTTCAGGTCAGCCAGGGCGAGCTCGTCGAGTACCTGGTGAGCGCCTCGCAGCAGTACGGCATGGAGCCGAGCGAGTTCATCAAGACCCTCGAGCAGGGCGGTCAGATCCCGGCCATGGTCGGCGAGGTCGCGCGTTCCAAGGCCCTCGCAGTCGCGCTGCGCCAGATCGAGGTCAAGGACTCCGACGGCAACGTCGTGGACCTGAGCGAGTTCATCGGCTCGGACGAGGCCGACGAGGCCCAGGCCGCGCTGAGCGACGCCGTGGCGCAGGCCCAGGAGGCCGCTGACGCCGAGGGGCCCGAGGGCACCGAGGCCGAGACGTCGGAGCCTGCGAAGGCCTGACGCACCCCTGGCCCGGACGGGCCGGAGCAGGACGTCGGACGGCGGTCCGCACCCTTCGCACGAGGGTGCGGACCGCCGTCGGCGTTCGGTCCGACTTCGCCGTGGGCAGCACCGGTGCGCTGTAGGCGAAACGGCCGCCGAATCGGAAGTTCTGGCGGCATGAGGCACGTTAGGGTCGAGCGACACGACGTCTTAGGACGTGGTCCACAGACGAGAGTCAGAACCGAGGAGATGGACGTGAACGATCTGCTGCGGATGGATGCAGGGCCGGTAGCACGGGCGGAGGGTGCTGGATTCGGGCTCAACGACTCCATCTACAACCGGCTGCTCAAGGAGCGCATCATCTGGCTGGGGTCGGAGGTGCGCGACGAGAACGCGAACGCGATCAGCGCGCAGATGATGCTTCTCGCGGCCGAGGACCCCGACAAGGACATCTGGCTGTACATCAACTCGCCCGGCGGCTCCATCACGGCCGGTATGGCGATCTACGACACGATGCAGTTCATCAAGCCGGACGTGGCGACGGTCGCGATGGGCATGGCCGCCTCCATGGGGCAGTTCCTGCTGTCCTCCGGCACGAAGGGCAAGCGGTACATCACGCCGCACGCCCGCGTGCTGATGCACCAGCCGTCCGGCGGCATCGGCGGCACCGCGACCGACGTGCGGATCGGCGCGCAGCTCATCATGCACATGAAGAAGGTGCTCGCCGAGCTGACCGCCGAGCAGACCGGCCAGTCGCTCGAGACGATCATCAAGGACAACGACCGCGACAACTGGTTCACGGCCTCCGAGGCGCTGGAGTACGGCTTCGTCGACCACGTCGTCGAGACCGCCGCGCTGGCCGGCGGCGGCGGCATGCACAGCTGAGCGCCCGGAAACGCATCAAGAGCTTTTTCAAGAGGAGATCACCGTGAGTCCTGAAGCCCAGTTCGTCGCAGCCGCAGAGCGCCTTGCCGGCGCCCGTTCGGGTGCGGGGATGCCTTTTGCCACCGCCGGCGCCATGCCGTCCGCACGCTACGTGCTCCCGCAGTTCGAGGAGCGCACCGCGTACGGTTTCAAGCGCCAGGACCCGTACACCAAGCTGTTCGAGGACCGCATCATCTTCCTGGGCGTCCAGGTCGACGACGCGTCCGCGGACGACGTCATGGCCCAGCTCCTGGTCCTCGAGACCCAGGACCCGGACCGCGACGTGATGATGTACATCAACTCGCCGGGTGGCTCGTTCACGGCCATGACGGCGCTGTACGACACCATGCAGTTCATCAAGCCGCAGATCCAGACGGTGTGCCTGGGTCAGGCCGCGTCGGCCGCAGCGGTCCTGCTGGCCGCGGGCCAGCCGGGCAAGCGTCTCGCGCTGCCGAACTCGCGTGTGCTGATCCACCAGCCCGCGATGGAGGGTGGCGGCTACGCGCAGGCCTCGGACATCGAGATCCACGCGAACGAGCTGATCCGCATGCGCGAGTGGCTCGAGCTGACGCTCGCGACGCACAGCGGCAAGACGCAGGAGCAGGTGCGCGACGACATCGAGCGCGACAAGATCCTCACCGCCGCTCAGGCCAAGGAGTACGGCCTGGTCGACGAGGTGCTCCAGTCGCGCAAGCCCGTCCAGGTCGTGACGAACTGACCCTTGGTCGGGTCGTCAGGGACCGCAGCCTCCCGGCGCCGGGGCCGCGCCACCAATAGCGGTGGACGATCGGCCCCGGCGTCGGGCATTGTGGGACACGCCGCGCAGAATCTGACAAAATTGTCATGATCTGGTGAAAATCGGTCGGGCGACCCGCCGGGCCGCCCGGCTGACAACAGGCCACCGGTGGTGTGGAATGGATCTGAGACCGCTCGACGTCGCGGATCTGCTGGGCCAGCCGGCCCGTGCAGTACTCCGCGAGGGTGCACAAGGCGAGGAGACAGGTAGTGGCGCGAATCGGTGACGGCGCGGAACTGCTGAAGTGCAACTTCTGTGGCAAGTCGCAGAAGCAGGTGAAGAAGCTGATTGCCGGACCCGGCGTCTACATCTGCGACGAGTGCATCGAGCTGTGCAACGAGATCATCGAGGAAGAGCTCGGTGAGGCGGCGGAGCTCGGTCTGACGGAGCTGCCCAAGCCGCGCGAGATCTTCGACTTCCTCGAGCAGTACATCATCGGCCAGGACCCCGCCAAGCGCGCCCTGGCCGTTGCCGTCTACAACCACTACAAGCGCATCCAGGCCGGCGAGGCCGGGCGCTCGATCAACCCGGACGACCAGGACCCGGTCGAGATCGCCAAGTCGAACATCCTGCTGATCGGCCCGACCGGCACGGGCAAGACCTACCTCGCGCAGACGCTCGCGAAGATGCTCAACGTGCCGTTCGCCATCGCCGACGCGACCGCGCTGACCGAGGCCGGCTACGTGGGCGAGGACGTCGAGAACATCCTGCTCAAGCTCATCCAGGCCGCGGACTATGACGTCAAGAAGGCCGAGACGGGCATCATCTACATCGACGAGGTCGACAAGGTGGCCCGCAAGGCCGAGAACCCGTCGATCACGCGCGACGTCTCCGGCGAGGGCGTCCAGCAAGCACTCCTGAAGATCATCGAGGGCACCACCGCGTCGGTGCCGCCGCAGGGCGGGCGCAAGCACCCGCACCAGGAGTTCATCCAGATCGACACCACGAACGTGCTGTTCATCGTGGCCGGTGCCTTCGCCGGCCTGGACGACATCGTGGCCGCCCGGTCCCGCAAGCGCGGCATCGGGTTCAGCGCCCCCATGGAGTCCATCGCCCGGGACGAGGACCTCTTCGCCGAGGTACGCCCCGAGGACCTGCAGAAGTACGGCCTGATCCCCGAGTTCATCGGCCGCCTGCCCGTCATCGCCTCCGTCTCCTCCCTCGACCGCGATGCGCTGGTCCGGATCCTGACGGAGCCGAAGAACGCGCTGGTCAAGCAGTACAAGCGCATGTTCGAGATCGACGGCGTGGAGCTGGAGTTCGACGAGGAGGCCGTCGAGGCCATCGCCGAGCAGGCCCTGCTCCGCGGCACCGGGGCGCGCGGCCTGCGGGCCATCCTCGAAGAGGTGCTCCAGCAGGTCATGTTCGACGTGCCGAGCCGCGACGACGTCGAGCGCGTGGTCATCACCCGCTCCGTGGTGCTCGACAACGTGAACCCGACCGTCGTACCGCGCAAGAACCCCGTGCGGGGCCGTCAGCCGCGCGAGAAGAGCGCGTAGCACCCTCGACGCACGAGAACGGGGCCGGAGCGCAGATCAGCGCTCCGGCCCCGTTCTCGTGCGTCTGGACCTCAGCGGGTGCGGGCCACCGGGGCGCCGGCCACCGGGGCGCCGTACAGGGTGTCGACGACGCCCGCGAAGTCGGTGAGCACCTTGCCGCGCTTCACCTTGATGGACGGCGTGAGGTACCCGTTGGCCTCGGTGAAGTCGAGGTCGAGCACCGTGATCTTGCGGATCGACTCGGCCTTGGAGACCGCCTCGTTGGCCTGTGCGACCACCTTGTCGAGCTCGGCCAGCACCCTGGGGTGCACGCGCGCCTCGGCCACGGACAGCTTGGGCAGGCCGTTCGCGGCGCACCAGCCGGGCAGCATCTCGGCGTCGAGCGTGACGAGGGCGCCGATGAACGGGCGCTGGTCACCGACCACCACGACCTGGCTCACGATCGGGTGCGCCCGCATGCGGTCCTCGAGCACCGCCGGGGCGACGTTCTTGCCGCCCGCGGTCACGATGATCTCCTTCTTACGGCCGGTGATGTGCAGGTGGCCGTGCTCGTCCAGGCGGCCGAGGTCGCCGGTGCGGAACCAGCCGTCGACCAGAGCCTCCGCCGTCAGGCCGGGCTGGTTGCGGTAGCCGCGGAAGATGTGCGGGCCACGCAGCAGCACCTCGCCGTCGTCGGCGATGGCGACGTCCGTGCCGAAGAACGCCGGGCCCACCGAGCCCATGACGATCTTGCCCGGCAGGTTGACCGACGTGGGCGCTGTGGTCTCCGTGAGGCCGTAGCCCTCCAGGATGGTGACGCACGCGCCGCGGAAGAAGTGGCCCAGGCGCTCGCCCAGCGGCGCGCCGCCCGAGACGGCCCAGCTGAGCTGCCCGCCCATGGTCGCCTTGAGCTTGCTGAACACGAGGCGGTCGGCGACCGCGTGCTTCACCTTGAGCGCCCCGCCGGGGCCTGCAGGCACGTCCATGGCCCGCGAGTAGTCCTCGGCGACGCGCACGGACCAGGCGAAGATCTTCGCCTTGAGGCCCGACGACGCCTTCTGCTCCGCGCTGTTGTAGACCTTCTCGAACACGCGCGGCACGGCCAGCAGGTAGGTCGGGCGGAACGAGCCGAGGTCGCCCACCAGGTTCTTGATGTCGGGGGCGTGGCCCAGCACGGCCTGGCCGGCGATGGTCGCCACCTCGACGAACCGCGCGAAGACGTGCGCCAGGGGCAGGAACAGCAGGGTGCGCGCGTTCTCGGCCTTGAGCAGCTCGGGGATGCCCTCGGCGGCGTTCAGGGTCAGGTGCGCGAAGTTGCCGTGCGTGAGCTCGACGCCCTTGGGACGTCCGGTCGAGCCCGAGGTGTAGATGACGGTCGCCAGGTCGTCGCGCCGGACGGCGTCGCGCCGCTCGGCGACGATGCCTGCGGACAGGTTGGTGCCGGCCTTGCGCAGGTCGAGCACGGCGCCGTCGTCGATCAGCAGGATGTCCTCGAGCCCGGGCAGGCTGGGCCGCACCTGCTGGACGGTCGCGGCGTGCGCGGCGGACTCGACCACGATGAGCCGGACGCCGGCGTCGGACAGGATCCACTGCACCTGCTCGGCCGAGGAGGTCTCGTAGACCGGCACGGGGACAGCTCCGGCAGCCCAGATGGCGAAGTCGAGCAGCGTCCACTCGTACCGGGTGCGGGACATGATGGCGACCCTGTCGCCGACCTCGATGCCACGGGCCACCAGGCCACGGGCGACGGCGAGCACCTCGTCCTCGAACTGGCTCGCCGACACCTTGATCCACGGGCCGTCTGGGGTCTCACGCCGCTCGATGAGCGCCTCGTCTCCGGAGCGGGCCACGCGGTCCGCGAGGATCGTGTTGATGCTGGTGCCCGCCGGCACCTCCACCAATGCCGGCGACGTGGCAAGTGTCATGTGCTGCTCTCCGTTGAAGTCTTGAAGTGGCGAAGGCCCGGTATCGGGTCTTCACCAAGTTGCGTGGCCTGCTCGGCAGACTGTAGCGGATCGCCGTCTCAGGTCGGAACAGGCTTCGCCCGCCACCGCCTTCGCCGGTTAGCCTCTACATGTGTCTGACAACGAACCGACCAGCGCTCCGGTGCCGTCCGAGATCATCCGGCTCCGCGGGAGCATCGACAACATCGACGCCGCGCTGGTCTACCTGCTGGCCGAACGGTTCCGGGTGACGCGGCGGGTCGGCGAGCTCAAGGCGGTCGGCGGCCTGCCGCCCGCGGACCCGGCACGTGAGCAGGAGCAGATCGCGCGGCTCACGGGCATCGCCGAGGAGTCCGGCCTGGACCCCGAGTTCGCGGAGCAGTTCCGGCAGTTCATCGTCAGCGAGGTGATCCGCCACCACGAGCTGATCGCCGCGCAGCACAAGGGCGACAATTTGCCTGAGGTCGACACCTACGCTTGAAGGTGACCTCTTCCTGACGCGACTTTGCCCTTCGCAGGGCAAGAGCAAACCTCGAGTCCGAATATCTCCTGTACAGGTCACAGAAATTTCCCCCACAGGGGTGGCGTGCGGCCTCGATCCATCGTTTCCTGGAGGGAACGCCGGGGCGAGGTCATGCGGTAGGGCATCATCTCGACCTCGGCGGGTGATGCGGAGGTGTGTATGAAGATCGATTGGCTCAAACCCCTCCTCGGCCACCCGGGACCTTTCGCCACCCTGTGCCTGGACGCCACGCCGTCCGAGCTCGCCGCCGACCGTGACGTCGGCGGACGGTGGAACGCCGTGCGCAAGGAGCTCGCACAGCAGAAGGCCCCGGTCGCCGTGCTGGACGCTATCGAAGAGGTGGTGCTGCGACCCACGAGGGTCCCGGGACCGCACGGCCGGGTCGTCATCGCCGACGAGACGGGCGTGCTGGTGGACCGCGTGGTGAACAACCCGCCCAGCGCCAGCTCCGGCTCCTGGGAGGCGGTACCGGCCCTGCTGCAGGCGGCGCTGGCCGCCGACGAGTCGGTGGAGCTGCTCAAGGTGCTGGTCGACCGGGCGGGCGCGGACTTCCTCCGCGCGGGGCCGGACGCCAAGGTGCACAGCACGTTCCAGGCACCGCACGACGAGATCGAGAAGACCAGCTCCTCGGGGATCAAGCGGGCCCGGATCGAGTCCCGTGCCGAGGACTCCTGGGAACGCAACGCCCAGGCGGTGGCGGCCGAGATCGAGCGGCACGTCGCGGAGACGGACCCCGAGCTCGTGCTGCTCACGGGCGACAAGCGCGCGGTGTCGCTCACGCGGGCCGCGCTGACAGCGCCGACGGCGGACATGCTCGTCGAGGTGCCCGGCGGCGGACGCGGCCCCGGTGTGAACGAGACGGCCTTCGCCGAACGCGTCTCCGACGCGCTGGACTCCTACCGGGAGCGGCGCCGGGAGCGGGTCCTGGCGGAGCTGCGGCAGGAGCTCGGCAGGGAGTCGAACGCCGTGACCTCGGTGGACGACGTCGTCGCCGTGCTCGCGCGCGGGCAGGTCAAGGAGCTCGTGCTGGCGGAGGAGTACGGGACGAGCCCCGGGCGGATGAACGGGCGCAAGCTGTGGATCGGGCCCGAGCCGATGCACATCGCGGGCGACCGGTCGGATCTGGAGGCGATGGGCGTGACGGAGCGGCTGGAGGAGCTGCCCGCCACGGTCGCGCTCGTGCGCGCGGCGGTCGGGCAGGACGCCGGCCTCACGTTCGCACCCGAGGGTTCGGTGGAGCTCATGGACGGAGTCGGCGCGACCCTGCGCTGGCGGGACGACGGGACGCCCACGGAGGTGCTCGCGAGCATGTCCGGCGACGACCGCCGCCTGCACTGACCCGTCCACGTGAATTCGATGTGAATTCTCGGGCGGTTGATCGGACAAAAGGCTCGCTGAACGGGCGCCAGACAGGCTGGAATTTCCGATTTACCGCGTATGAGAAATTGTTGCGCCAGAATGTGTCCGTTTTGCCCATACACACGGAAACGCATTATCGGTACGGTCTCGGGCCATGGGGATGATTCATTGTGAGTACGCGCGGCTTGCCGCCGATGACTTCGACAAGGCACGTACAGACCTGACCTGGGCGCTGGAGCACATCGACGAGCTCGCGGGCGAGTGGACGCAGGTGGACCTTCCGGCAAAGGAGGCGAGGTACTTCAGCATCGGCACCGTGTGGGGTCCGCTCCACACGGTGCTGCGGGTGCACGGCGGCATGCCGGTCGACCCGGTGCACGGCGGCGCCGAGCTCGCGTCGACCGGCGGGATCACGCCGGCGCGCTATCTGGGCCCGGAGGACGTGGAGAAGGCTGCCGCCTTCCTCGTCGGCACGTCGTTCGACGCGTTGGCGCCGCTCGCCGCCGACCACGTGTGCGACGAGGATGTCTGCCCGGACCCGGGCGAGCACGCGGCGGAGACCGACCCGGAGCGGCTGGCGGAGGCTTACGCCGAGCTCGCCGCCTTCTACGGTGCGGCGGCCGAGGCAGGCGACGCGGTGGTGCTGATGCTCAACTGAGCATGAGTCTGCCGAGGTAGAACTGCGGCGGCGAGACAGAACTGGGGGCGGAGCGCTGATCAGCGCTCCGCCCCCAGTTCTTCTGTCTCGCCACAGCCCTACCTCGGCGGCACGGGGCTGGTCAGCCCTTGTTGCGCGGCGGGGCCTCGCCCAGCTCGCTCGCCGTGACGACGATCCCGCCCTGGACGGCCGGGTCACCCTGGCCCTCCGCGGCGGCGACCAGGTCGAGCGGGCCGGTGACGCGGCCGGCGGCCTTGACGTCC
>NZ_KI911746.1:47570-48022 GCF_000515355.1 Promicromonospora kroppenstedtii DSM 19349
GGCATCGCGGCCGTCCCCGGCCTGCCGGCACCCGGCACGGCCGGTGTGGCCGGTGGTGTGGTGGTGCCGGCGAACAGGTCCACGTCGCGGGGCACGTCCGCGAGGCGCTCGGTGCCGGCGTACCGAGCGGAGACCTCGACCCAGCGCCGGGCCGACGCCGCACTCGTGACCAGCGCGCCCAGGCTGTAGCCGATCCAGCTGAAGGTGCCGATCGACGTGCTGACCAGGAGCGCCGTGCCCAGGGACCAGGTGCCTGTCAGGTGCAGCGTCCAGGCGAGCACCGTCGCCACCCGGCTCAGGACGGACGGGGCCAGCCCCACCAGGAAGCTGGTCCGCTCCTCGACCAGGGACGCGTGCACGCGGCGTCCGTCGACCCGCGCGACCTGGGCGAGGACGCCGCCGGTGGCCGACGCGAGCTTGACCGTGCGTACCGAGTCGAGGGCGGAGCCGAG
>NZ_KI911746.1:48122-55873 GCF_000515355.1 Promicromonospora kroppenstedtii DSM 19349
GAGATCGGCCGGGTCGGCGTCGCCACCGGCCGTGCGCAGCGGCGCCGCGACGGGCCACGGCGCGCGGTGCACCGAACCCTCGCGCCACCAGGACCAGACCTCCTCCGTGGCGAACGGGAGGTAGGGCGCCAGCAGGCGCAGCATCGTGTCCAGCGCGATGGCCAGGGCGGTCCGGGCCGAGGTGGTCTCCGGGGAGACCTCGTCGGCGTCGGCGCCCGCACCGTACGCGCGGTCCTTGACGAGCTCGAGGTAGTCGTCGCAGAACGTCCAGAAGTACGTCTCGGTGGCCTCGAGCGCGCGCGTGTGGTCGTAGGCCTCTAGCGCGGCCGTGGCCTGCTCGACCACACCGGCCAGGCCCGCGAGCATGGACCGGTCCAGGGAAACCGTGACCGCGGCCGGGTCCAGCGCGATCTCGCTGCCCGCGCCGCCGCCGAACGACAGCGCGAACTTCGAGGCGTTGAGGACCTTGATCGCCAGGCGGCGACCGATCTTCATCTGGCCCACCTCGAACGCCGCGTCGGTGCCCAGGCGCGCCGAGGCCGCCCAGTACCGCACCGCGTCGGAGCCGTGCTCCTCGAGCAGGCCCATCGGCGTCACGACGTTGCCCTTGGACTTGGACATCTTCTTGCGGTCCGGGTCGAGGATCCAGCCGCTGATGGTCGCGTTCTTCCAAGGCAGCACCTTGTTCTCCAGGTGCGAGCGCACCACGGTGGAGAACAGCCACGTGCGGATGATGTCCTGGCCCTGGGGGCGCAGGTCCATCGGGTACACGCGCTCGAACAGGTCGTTGTCCCGCTCCCAGCCGGACACGATCTGCGGGGTCAGGGACGAGGTGGCCCAGGTGTCCATGACGTCCGCGTCACCCACGAAGCCGCCGGCCTGACCGCGCTGCTCCTCCGTGTAGCCGGCGGGCGCCTGCGACGTCGGGTCGACGGGCAGGATGTCCTCGGCCGGGACGATCGGGTTGGCGTAGTCCACCTCGCCCGACGCGTCGATCGGGTACCAGAGCGGGATCGCGACGCCGAAGAAGCGCTGCCGGCTGACCAGCCAGTCGCCGTTCAGGCCGTTGACCCAGTTCTGGTACCGCACCCGCATGAAGTCAGGGTGGAAGTCGAGCTCCTTGCCCCGGGCCAGCAGCTCCTCGCGGAGCTCCTGGTCGCGGCCGCCGTTCCGGATGTACCACTGGCGCGATGTCACGATCTCGAGGGGCTTGTCGCCCTTCTCGAAGAAGTTCGCCTTGCGCTGCGTGGCGACCGGCTCGGTCGGCATGTCGCCCGACGCGGTCAGCGCGTCGACGATCGCCTTGCGGGCGCTGAAGGTCGTCTTGCCCGCGACCTCGGCCTCGAAGAGCTCGGCGCCCGGACCGCCCGCGAGCCACTGCGGCACCTCGCGGGTGATGCGGCCGTCGCGGTTGATGATCGAGCGCGTGGGCAGCTGCAGCTCGCGCCACCACTGCACGTCCGTCAGGTCGCCGAACGTGCAGCACATCGCGATGCCGGCGCCCTTGTCGGGCTCCGCCAGGTGATGCGCAAGCACGGGGACCTCGACGCCGAACAGCGGGGAGGTCACCGTCGTGCCGAACAGGTGCTGGTAGCGCTCGTCGTCCGGGTGCGCGATCAGCGCGACCACCGCGGGGATCAGCTCCGGGCGGGTGGTCTCGATGTAGACGGGCTCGCCGTCGGCCTGGTGGAAGGCGACGCGGTGGAAGTGGCCGGGGTAGTCGCGGGCCTCCAGCTCGGCCTGGGCGACCGCGGTCTGGAACGTGACGTCCCACAGCCCCGGCGCCTCGGCCTGGTAGGCCTCGCCGCGCTGGAAGTTGCGCACGAAGGCACGCTGCGCGGTGGCACGCGAGGAGTCACCGATGGTCTGGTACGTCTGCGCCCAGTCCACGGAGACGCCCAGGCGGCGCCACAGCTCCTCGAACTCCTTCTCGTCCTCGGCCGTCAGACGCTCGCACAGCTCGACGAAGTTGCGGCGGCTGACCGGCACCTGGTCGGCGGCCTTGACGTTCTTGTCGGTGCCCTCGAACGGCGGCTCGAAGTCGGGGTCGTAGGGCAGCGACAGGTCCACGCGCACGCCGTAGTAGTTCTGCACGCGGCGCTCGGTGGGCAGGCCGTTGTCGTCCCAGCCCATGGGGTAGAAGACCTCGAGGCCGCGCATGCGCTTGTAGCGCGCCACGATGTCGGTGTGCGTGTAGCTGAACACGTGCCCCACGTGCAGGGAGCCCGAGACCGTGGGCGGCGGGGTGTCGATCGAGTAGACCTCGTCGCGGGTCTTGGTGCGGTCGAAGGCGAAGGTCTGCTCGGCCGTCCAGCGCTCGTCGAACTTGGCCTCGAGGCCGTCGGTGCTGACCTTGTCCGGTACCTCCTTGACCACCGCGCGTACGACGTCGGCGCCCGGTACCGCCGCAGCGGCGTGGGTCGGTGTCGTGTCAGGTGCGGGTGTGGTCGCAGCCGGGTCCGTCGGCCCGGTGGAGGCGGGAATGCTCATGCGCACCAGTGTCCCAGATTCGAGCAAGCCGAAGCGCACGGTTTCCACAGGCAGGGACCGTGGTGCGCGCGGGGTGCGCGGGCGAGATGTGCGCCACAGATCGTTCGAGATGGTCGATAGGTGCCAGAGGTATCGACTATGGTTCTGCTCGGCCCGAACAGGGCACACCGGTCAGGGGCGGTCATCCCTGGCCGTCGGACGCAGCCCAGGAGACGAATCGTGCGCATGTCGTGTTGTCGGTGCTCGCAGCACCGCCTTCCCGCCATGTCCCGTCGTCCCTAGGAGTCCCATGTCGCTCGACCGCTCCGCCGAGCCGGTCGCCCCGGCCTCGGCAGCCGTCGTCACCGGCCGTGTACCGCTGTGGCGCCGGCTGGCCCGCGACCGGTTCGCGCTCGTGGGCGCCGTCGTGGTCGTGGCCTACGCGCTGGTGGCGCTGGCCGCGCCCTTGATCACCCGGGCGCTCGGCGTGGATCCCTACACCTACGACCTGGACGCGCTCGGTCCGACCGGGGCGCCTGCCGGGCCGCTGGGCGGCGTCAGCGCCGAGCACTGGTTCGGCGTCGAGCCGCTCACGGGCCGCGACCTGTTCGCGATCGTGGTCATGGGCTCGCGCACCTCGCTGCTGGTCGGGATCGGCGCGACGGTCGTGTCCATGCTGGTCGGGACCGTGCTCGGCCTGGTCGCAGGCTACTTCGGCGGCTGGGTGGACTGGGTCGTCGCCCGCCTGATCGACGTGCTGATCGGGCTGCCCGCACTGGTCTTCATGATCGCCGTCGGCGCCGTCGCGCCCGACTGGTTCCCGCGGCTGCTGCTCCTGGTGCTGGTGATCGGCCTGTTCGGCTGGTCGTCCATCGCACGGGTCGTGCGCGGCCAGACCATGGCACTGCGCGCCTCCGGGTTCGTGCGGGCCTCCCGTGCGCTCGGCGCCTCGCACGCCCACGTGCTGTTCCGCCAGGTGCTGCCCAACCTCGCCTCCACCGTGGTGGTGTTCACGACGATCTCGATCCCGGGCGCCATCGGCGCCGAGGCGGCGCTGTCGTTCCTGGGCGTCGGCGTGCCGCCGCCCACCCCGTCCTGGGGTCGGTCGATCGGCGACGCCGTGACCTGGTTCGCCGTCGACCCCGTGTACCTGTTGTTCCCCGGGCTCGCGCTGTTCGGCGTCACGCTCGCGTTCAACGCGTTCGGCGACGGCCTGCGCGACGCGCTCGACCCGCGCGGAGGTTCCTCCAGGCGCCGGCGGCGCGGAGGTGCGCGATGACGCTTGTCCGGTTCCTCGGCATCCGCCTCGCGACGCTCGCGTTCGTGCTGCTCACCGTCTCGTTCCTCACCTACGCGCTGTTCGTGCTGCTGCCCGCCGACCCGGCCGCGCTCGCGTGCGGCAAGCCGTGCACGCCCGAGCGGCTGGAGACGGCGCGCGCCTTCATGGGCCTGGACGCGCCCGTGGTCCAGCAGTGGTGGGACTTCGTGCGGGGCGTGTTCACGGGCCGCACCTTCGGCTCGGCGGGCGCGACCATCGACTGCCCGCGACCGTGCCTCGGCTACTCCTTCGCGCGGAACACACCGGTCACCGAGCTGGTCGTGGGGCGCTTCGGCGTCACGGCCTCCCTCGCGGTGGGCGCCGCGGTGCTGTGGCTCGTGGTCGGCGTCGGGGCGGGCGCCGTGGCCGCCGTACGCCGCGGTACCCCGCTGGACCGCGGCCTCATGGTGGCGGCCATCACGGGCGTCTCCGCGCCGAGCTACCTGGTGGGCCTGCTCGGGATCCTGCTGTTCGGCTTCACGCTCGACATGGTGCCGGTGTCCGGCTACGTGCCGTTCGCCCAGAGCCCCGTGGACTGGGCGTGGCACCTGGCGCTGCCGTGGGCCGTGCTCGCGCTGCTGTCCGCGGCGGTCTACGCGCGGCTGACCCGCTCGCAGATGCTGGAGGAGCTCGGTGCGCCGTACGTCCGCACGGCGCGCGCCAAGGGGCTGAGGGAGGGCCGGGTCGTGACCCGGCACGCGCTGCGCAACGCGGCGATCCCCGTGGTCACGCTCTTCGCGCTCGATCTCGGCGCCCTGCTCGGCGGCGCCGTCATCACCGAGCGGGTGTTCTCGATGCCCGGGCTCGGCGCGCTGCTCATGGAGGCGGTCGGCAGCACCGACGTGCCGCTGCTCGTGGGCGTCACGGTCTTCACCGCGGCCATCGTGGTGGTCGCGAACCTGGCGGTCGACGTCGTCTACGGCGTGCTCGACCCGCGGGTGCGACGCGGAGGGAGAACCCGATGACCAGGCGATGTCGTCGGTGACCCCCGACCCCGCACCCCGCGGCCCGAGCCGCACCAGACGCGTTCCACCCCAGAGACAAGAAGGACCAGATGACCCACGCACCGCGCACCTCGCGCAGGCCTGCCCGCCGGACGGCGGTCGCCGGCATCGCCGTCGCCACGACGCTCGCGCTGACGGCGTGCAACGCCAACTCGCAGCCCGCCGCGACCTCGAGCGACGCGGCCACCGCCGTCCAGCAGGGCGGTGAGCTGCACATCCTGACCAGCAGCCCCGCCATCAACTGGGACCCGGCCACCAGCCAGAACCTTGCGATCACCACGCTCGGCCTGGTCGAGCGCCGGCTGACCTCGTGGCAGACCAACCCCGACGGCACCACCGAGGTGGTCCCCGACCTCGCGACAGACATCGGCACGCCGTCGGACGACGGGGCGAGCTGGACCTTCACGCTGAAGGACGGCCTGAGGTTCGAGGACGGCACGCCCATCACCTCGGCGGACGTCAAGTACTCGGTGGAGCGCTCGTTCGCCCCGGAGCTCTCGGGCGGCCTGAGCTACCACAAGAACCTGCTGGAGGGGGCCGACGAGTACACCGGGCCGTTCCAGGGCGACGAGCTCGACTCGATCGAGACACCGGACGACAAGACCATCGTGTTCCACCTGGACAGCGCGTACGGCGACTGGCCGTGGATCGTCTCGATGCCGGCGTTCGGCGCCGTGCCCGAGGCGAAGGACGACATCGAGACGTACACGACCACGCCGGTCGCGACCGGTCCGTACCGGGTCGCGGAGACAGTCGAGGGCACCTCGGTGACCCTGGAGCGCAACCCCGAGTGGGACGCCGCCACGGACGAGGCCCGCACCGCCGGCCCGGACACGGTCGTGTTCGAGCTGAGCCAGGACGAGACCGTCGTGGCCCAGCGGCTCATCGCCGACTCGGGCGAGGACGCCTCGGCCTTCGGCGCCACGTTCGTGCCCCCGGCGCAGCTCGCGCAGGTGCAGCAGGGTCCGGCCAAGGACCGGCTGGTCACCTCGGGTCCGGGGGCGCTCGCGTACCTCGCGATCAACACGGAGGCCGACGGCCTGGACGACCTCGACGTCCGTAAGGCGATCAGCCTGGCCGTGGACAAGAACGCGTACCGCGTCGCCTCCGGCGGCGAGATCGCGGGCGACTTCGCCACCACGCTCGTCACGCCCGGCATCCCGGGCCGCGAGGAGTATTCGAACGGCGTGAACGACGTGGCCCCGGAGGGCGACGTCGAGCAGGCCGAGAGACTGCTGGACGGCGCCGGCTGGTCCGGTCGCGAGCTGCGGTTCGTGGTGACCGACGACGCCCCCACGCTCGCCAAGGCGCAGGCGATCCAGCAGGGCCTGGAGCGAGCGGGGCTGAAGGTCAAGATCGTGCCGCAGGCCGACGACGTGTGGACCGAGACGGTCACGCAGGGTGACGGCTCGAAGTACGACCTCACGCTGTCGTCGTGGCAGCCGGACTTCCCGAGCGCGAACGGCAACGTCCAGCCGCTGTTCGACTCCTCGCAGGTGGGTGACGGCGGGTACAACCTGGCCCGGTACGCCAACCCCGAGGCGGACGACCTGATCGAGCGCGCGACCGAGGAGACCGACCTGGACGCGGCCGCGAAGCTGTGGGTCGAGGCCGACCAGCTCATCCTGGGCGACGCCCCGGTGGTCCCGCTGATCTACACGAAGAACTCGTTCCTGCACGGTTCGAAGGTCGAGAACTTCCGGATCCCGGACTTCCCGGCCTACCCGAACTACCTGCAGGTCTCGCTGGCTCCGTGAACAGCGCCCTGATGACCGACGGGCAGCCCCTCCTGCAGGTGGAGGGGCTGTCCGTCGTGTTCGACGACGCCGCGGCGCCCGCCGTCGACGGCGTGTCCTGGGCATTGCGGCCCGGCCGGGTCACGGCGCTGGTTGGCGAGTCCGGCTCGGGCAAGACGGTGTCGGCGATGGCGGTGCTCGGGCTCCTGCCTGAGGCGGCCGTGGTGGCCGGGTCGATCCGGCTCGGTGCTGGTCTTTCCGGCGCTGGTTCTGGTGCTGAGCTGGTCGGAGCTTCGGTCGAGACGTTCCGCGAGGTGCGGGGCGCGGTGCTCTCGCTCGTCTCGCAGGAGCCGATGAGTGCCTGGAACCCCGTGCTGACCGTCGGCGACCAGATCGCCGAGGCGCTGCGGGCGCACCGGCGCGGGCCCGACAGGCCGAACCGGCGTGCGGCCCACGAGCGCGTGCTCGAGCTGCTGCTCGAGGCGGGCCTGCGCGACCCGGAGCGGGTCGCGGCGTCCTACCCGCATCAACTTTCCGGCGGTCAGCTCCAGCGCGCGCTCGTCGCGATGGGGCTCTCCCAGGAGCCGGTCGCGATCATCGCCGACGAGCCGACGACGGCGCTGGACGTCACCGTCCAGGCCGGGATCCTCGACCTGCTGCGCGGGCTGCGCGACGAGCGCGGCACGGCCGTGCTGCTCATCACGCACGACATGGGCGTGGTGGCCGACCTCGCGGACGACGTGGTGGTGATGCGCGACGGCCGGGTCGTCGAGGCGGCTCCGGTGCGCGAGCTGTTCGCGGCGCCGCGCGAGGAGTACACGCGCACCCTGCTCGCGGCCGTGCCGCGGCTGGGGGAGCGCACCCCGCCGGTCGAGCTTGTCGAGGCCTTCTCCTCCGGGAACCGGGTCCCGACAGGCTCGACCGGCGGTGTGGGGTCGAGCGGCGGTGTGGGGTCGACCGGCGGTGCTGGTGCGGGTTCCACCAGCGGGAGCGGCGCCGCCGTGCTGCTCGACGACGTCACCGTGACCTACGGTGGCCGGCACCCCGTGCTCGCTGCCGACGGCGTCACGCTGGAGATCGGGAGCGGCGAGGTGCTGGGCCTGGTGGGGGAGTCGGGCTCGGGCAAGTCGACCCTCGGCCAGGTGGTCGCCGGGCTGCTGCGCCCGACGTCGGGCCGGGCGGTCGTGGACGGCGTCGACCTGGCGCGGGCCTCCCGCCGGCAGC
>NZ_KI911746.1:55973-56753 GCF_000515355.1 Promicromonospora kroppenstedtii DSM 19349
CCGGACACGCAGGCCGCCCGTCGGGCCGACCGGCAGGCCGTCCGGGTCTGACGGGTCGGTCAGCCGGCGAGGTGGGACCAGCTGGGTTCCAGGTCGCGCCAGCTCCCGACGGCGGCCATGCGTCCGCCGTCGAGCACCACCACCCGGTCGGCGACGGCGAGGGTGGCGGTGCGCGACGTGGTGCCCAGCACCGTGGTGCCCGCCGCCCGCAGGGCGGTCCACACCTGCGCCTCGGTGACGGCGTCGAGCGCCGAGGAGACGTCGTCGACGAGCAGGAGGTCCGAGCCCGTGGCCAGCGCCCGGGCCAGGCCGAGTCGCTGCACCTGGCCGCCCGAGAGCCGTAGTCCTCGGTGACCGACCATCGTGCCGGTGCCGTCTGCCTCGGCGACGTCGCGGTCGAGCCCTGCCGAGCGGACGGGACCGTCGACCGGGCGGTCGTGGTCGAGCCGGACGTTGTCGGCCACCGTGCCCGACACGACGTGGGGCACCTGTGCGACGTGCGCGACGCGCGGCGGGCGCAGGAACGTCTCGGGGTCCGTGACCGTCGTGCCGTTCCAGGCGAGCCGCCCGTCGAGGTCGACGAGGCCCGACAGCGCGCCCAGCAGCGACGACTTGCCGGAGCCGACGCGGCCCACCACGAGGACCAGGTCGCCGCGCCCCACGGTCAGGTCGACGCCGGACACACCGACGGTGCCGTCGTCGTGGGTCGCGCTGAGGCCGTCGAGGCGCAGCTCGCGCAGGCGACCGGGGGCCACGGGGTCGGCCGGTTCGCCGGGCCCC
>NZ_KI911746.1:56853-59796 GCF_000515355.1 Promicromonospora kroppenstedtii DSM 19349
GCTGCGGCGCAAGGCCGAGCGCGACGGCCTGGTCGCGGCAGCCGCTCGCCGGCTCGGCGTCCCGGGGGCGCGCATCTCCGGTGTGGCGCAGGAGCTCGGCGTCAGCGAACGGCACCTGCACCGGCGCACCGTGGACGCCGTCGGCTACGGACCCAAGATGCTCGGCCGGGTGGCGCGGCTGCGGCGGCTGATCACGCTGTCCTCCGGCGCGGCCGGACTGTCCTCCGGCATCCCGGTGCGCCTCGCGGAGCGGGCGACCGCGGCCGGCTACGCGAGCCAGGCGCACATGTCGGACGAGGTGCGCCGGCTCACCGGCCTCACGCCCGTCCGATTTCTGGAAGACGCCACCCTCACCGCGGCCTAGCGTCGAGCCCATGAGCACATCGACGAGCATCGACCTCGCAGCGGCCCGGCGGTTCGTGTACGACGACGCCCGCCTGCTGGAACGCCATCGCCTCGCGGCACTGCTCGGCGAGGCGCCGGCCACCCGGGTGCTGGACGCCCTGCGCCCCTACCGGAACGACGACGGCGGCTGGGGTCACGCCCTGGAACCCGACCTGCG
The DNA here is from genome assembly GCF_000515355.1 of Promicromonospora kroppenstedtii DSM 19349. Classification (GTDB taxonomy): domain Bacteria; phylum Actinomycetota; class Actinomycetes; order Actinomycetales; family Cellulomonadaceae; genus Promicromonospora; species Promicromonospora kroppenstedtii. The sequence continues at coordinate 57,416 of NZ_KI911746.1, forward strand.
GGGCCCCGACAGCCAGGTCTCGGGCGCCCTGTCCGCGCTGGAGGTGCTCGCCGAGCTGGGCACCGCCGCCGACCCCGCCGTTGCGGTGCTGGCCACCGAGACCGCCGACTGGCTGGCCGGCGTCGCGCTGCCCGACGGCCGGGCTCCGCACGTGCTGCCCACCGCCGCCGACTATCCGGCCGCGCCCTGGATGCGGCCCAACGACGACGGGTTCCTCACGTACGCCATCGCCGCCCACCTCTGGGAGCTGGGCCTGGACCACCCCTGGCTCGACGCGGCGACCGCATGGTGCTGGAAGCAGCTCGACGGCGCGCACCGCACGGACGGGTACACGGTCCTGTTCGCGCTCCGCTTCCTGGATGCCGTGCCGGAGCCGGACCGGGCCGCGGCCGTCGTCGAGCGCCTGCGACCCGCCCTGGCCGACGACGGGACCATCCCCGTCACAGGCGGCGAGGACGACGAGAAGCTCCGCCCCCTGCTGCTGTCGCCGCGACCCGGCGCACCCAGCCGGGCGCTGTTCCCCGAGCCGCTGATCGAGGGCGAGCTGGACCGGCTGGAGCGGGAGCAGCTCGACGACGGCGGCTGGGACTTCGACTACCTGCACTGGTCGCCGGGCCAGACGGTGGACGCGCGCGGCCTGGCCACGTTCGGTGCGCTCGCGGCGCTCCGGGAGCACGGCCGGCTCTGACGGGTGCGCGACGTAGGCTGTCCCGCGTGGTGACCATCGGCTATGCCGCGATGCTCGAGCAGTTCGCGCCCCGCGAGGCGGTGGAGCTGGCGGCGTTTGCCGAGGCGCACGGGTTCTCCGGCGTCATGGCCGCCGACCACTTCCAGCCCTGGACCCCGCAGCAGGGGCAGGCGGGCTTCGTCTGGAACGTGCTCGCGGCCGCCGCGGAGCACACCACGGGCGACCTGGGCCCCGTCACGGCGCCGACCTTCCGGTGGCACCCCGCCGTGGTGGCCCAGGCCTCGGCGACGCTCGCGGCGATGAACCCGGGCCGGCACTGGCTCGGCGTCGGCTCGGGGGAGGCGCTCAACGAGCACGTGGTGGGCGGCTACTGGCCCGAGGCGCCCGAGCGGATCAACCGGATGTTCGAGGCGGTCGAGATCATCCGCAAGCTCTTCGCCGGGTCCCTCGCCGGCCGGGACGTCAAGCACGCGGGCACGTACTTCAAGCTGGAGTCGACCCGGCTGTGGACCATGCCTGACGCCGCACCCGAGATCCTGGTCGCGACGGCCGGTCCGGTCACGGCCCGCCGTGCCGGGCGGACGGCGGACGGGCTGATCACGCAGGCCGCCCCGCTGGACCGCATGGCCTTGTTGCTGACCCGGTTCGCCGACGGCGCCCGTGAGTCGGGCCGCGACCCCGGCCGGATGCCCAAGGCGCTCCAGCTCCACCTGTCCTGGGCCCCGACCCACGAGGCGGCGGTGGCGAACGCCCTGACCGAGTGGCCCGTTGGCGGCATGCGGTTCCCGCGCTCCGACATCCGCTCGCCCCACGACTTCGCGCAGCTCGCCCGGATGGTCCGGCCCGAGGACTTCGACGGGCGGATGCTGATCTCCGCCGACCCGGACGAGCACCGCGCGTCGATCCAGCGGTACGTGGACCTCGGATTCGACCGGATCTACCTGCACAACGCGGGCCGCAACCAGCGCGAGTGGATCGAGACGTTCGGCCGCGACGTGCTCCCGAAGCTCGTGCGGTGACGGGCGGGCCGGCCCGCGCCGTCACCCCGTCGCGGCCCAGTTCCAGCCGCGCTCCTTGTTGTTCTCCACGTACACCGCGGTCAGCTCGCCGACGTCGGGCAGCGTGACGGTCGTGGTCACCGCCGCGGCGTCCGCGAGGTTGCCCTGCGCCCAGAAGGTGTCCTCGGGGCCGGCACCCTCCCGGGTGGCGCGCACCGGGGCCCCGTCCGGGCCGACGGCGTAGATCGCCAGCCATGCGCTCGGCGTCGGGGTCCCGTACTCGCGGGTGCCCGCCCGGTCGCAGGAGACCGTGAGCGTGGCCTGCCGCCCCTGCAGGCGGTCGACGCTGACGTTCCAGCACGAGCCGCCGCCGAGGCCCTTGCTCGTGCCGAGGGCCCACGGGGCTTCCGCGCTGCCGTCGGCGACGGCGCTGGAACCGGTCCCGGGGCTCACGCCGGGCTCGCTCGTGTCGGTGACGTCTTCCGGCGGTCCGTTCTCCTGCGGCTGGCCCGCCGCGGGCGCCCCGCCGAGGTCGCTCCGCTCGCGGTCGTGGTCGAGCCAGGTCCAGACGCCGAACGCCGAACCGGCCAGCAGCACCGCTGCGGTAACGGCGCCCACGACGGTACGCGGCCGCCGTCGGCCCCGCGAGGTGGCAGCTGTGCCGCGGCCCGAGGTGGTGCTACCGCGCCCCATGC
>NZ_KI911747.1:0-1401 GCF_000515355.1 Promicromonospora kroppenstedtii DSM 19349
GCCGCCGTCCAGGCCTCGGCGTCCGCGGTGCGGCGGCCGGCCAGCATGCTCTCGATGACGTCGACCACGCGGCCGGCGGCGTGGCCGTCGCCGAACGGACTGGGGGCCGAGGCCATGCGCCGGTGCAGCTCGCGATCGGTGAGCAGCGCGCCCAGCGTGTCGGTGATCTGCCTCGCGTCGGTCCCGACCAGCACCCCGCCGCCCGCGTCGACCAGCTCGGGGCGTTCGGTGGTGCTCCGGGTGATCACGACGGGGACGTCGAACGCGGGCGCCTCCTCCTGGATGCCGCCCGAGTCGGTGACCACGACGCTGGTGCGTGACAGCACCCGGCAGAACTCGGCGTAGGGCAGCGGCTCGGTGAGCCGGACGTTGGGCGTGTGCAGGACCGTGGGCACGATCGCCTCGCGCACGATCGGGTTGCCGTGCAGGGGGAGCACGAACAGCACGTCCGGGAACAGCTCGGCCACCTGGACGACGGCCGCGGCGATCTGGGCGATCCCGTCGTCCCAGGACTCGCGCCGGTGCGCCGTCACGAGCACCAGACGCCGGCCGATCTTGAGCGCGGTGTCGACCACGGGGTCGCTGATCCGCACCGGGCGGGACGCGGTGTGCATCAGGGCGTCGATCACTGTGTTGCCCGTGACGGTGACAGCGTGCTCGGGAACGCGCTCCTGGTGGAGGTTCTCGGCGGCCAGCGCCGTGGGCGCGCAGTGCCGGGTGGCGATGGCGCTGATGAACTTGCGGTTGCCCTCCTCAGGGAACGGTGAGTAGACGTCGCCGGTGCGCAGGCCCGCCTCGACGTGCACCACGGGGACCTGCCGGTGGTAGGCGGTGAGCGCGCCGGCGAAGGCGGTGGTGGTGTCGCCCTGCACGACGACGGCGTCCACGGGGTGCGCGTCGAGGTACTCGCTGAAGCCGCGGATGGCGCCCACCAGCACGTCGTCGAGCGAGTAGCCGCGCCGGAGCAGCCCGAGGTCGTGGTCAGGGACGATATCGAAGAGGCGGTTGACCTGGTCGAGCATGCCCCGGTGCTGGCCGGAGGTGACCACGAGCGGCGCGTGTCTGGCCCGGCGCTTGAGCTCGTTGACGACCGGGGCGAGTTTGACGGCCTCCGGCCGCGTTCCGTACAACACTGCGATCTCGCGGCGAGCGGTGTGGTGCATGGCGCTTCTTTCTGCTCGGACATGGGGCTTCTGCTCGGACATGGGGCCCGCGATGGGTCGGGCAACGTGACCGACGCAGCCGGGCACCGGTGGTGACGTGCGGGTTCGTGATTCAGGCGGAGGCGCGGGCGATCTCGGGCCGGGCCGAGGCGTCCAGGGCGCGCGAGGTGAGCCCGGCGGCCACCAGCAGGCACAGGGCGAGCAGCCCGGCGAGGCTGCCGACCACGACGTGCCGGCC
>NZ_KI911747.1:1501-3001 GCF_000515355.1 Promicromonospora kroppenstedtii DSM 19349
CGGGCGCGCGAGCCGAACCGGCCGCGACCGCCCCCGCCGACCACCGTCGGGCCCTGGTCGCCGTGCCGCGCCTCCTGGCCGCCGCGTCGCTGATCATCGCCGGGGTCGTCGTCCTCCTCGCCGAGGAACGCCTTCGGTTCGCCGAGTCCGCGCTGACGGCGTGGGTGCTGTACGGCCCGCTCGGCCGCCCCGCGCGGACGCTGACCACGGACCCGGTGTTCCTGTACCAGCAGGTGCCCGGCGACGACACGTCCTGGGCCGGGCTCGTGGTCACCACCGCGTGCACGGCGGTGTTCTACGTGGGCGGAGTGCTGGTCCTCGGCGGGCTCCTGCTGCTGTCCCGGCGCGCCAGCGTGCCTCGGGTGGCGGCCGCGGCGCTCGCGGCCGCGCTGCTGCTGGTCGTGGTCAACACCGGCCGCATGGTCCTGATCGCCGAGGCGCAGGCCCGCTGGGGGGCGCAGGGCTTCGGCTGGACGCACACGGTGGTGGGCTCGGTGCTGATGATCGCGACGCTCGGCGGTTGCGCGGTGCTGTTCGCCCGCCTCGGCCTGCTCCGCCGGGGAACAGGGGGGCGCCGCCGGGGCCTGCCGGCCATGCCAGACCGGTCGTAGCGTCGAGTCGTCACCTACGAGAGGACCCGGGCAGACCAGCGAAGGACTCACCCCCTCTGACCTGCTGAATCACCCCCTCGATCACCTCTGTGCCGTGCGACACGCACGTCCCCTCCTCGCGTCTTCACCATCGCGTACACCCGTGCGCCGACGGCCCGGCTCCAGCGGGCCGTCATCGCGAGGAGGGGACTTCGATGCCGGTGACGACGACGGCGGCTTGGCAGCGCGCGCTCGGCCTGATGCAGGCGGACGGCGACACAGGGGAGGCGGGCGACGAGTCCGAGGAGCTCGCCGACGTCGAGCTGTTCACCCGGGCGAGGGCCGGTGACACGGTGGCGATCGACCTGGTCTGGCGGCGGCACTATCCCTACGCGCTGAAGGTGGCCCGGCGCTACACCCGCAGCCACTCGGACGCCGACGACCTCGCGGCCGAGGCGTTCGTCCGCATCCTGACGCTGCTGCGCGCCGGCCGTGGCCCGCGCGAGCACGGCAAGACGTACGTGGCGCGCACCGTGCGCAACATCGCCACGGACCGGTCGCGCCGCCGGCAGCCGCCGACCACCGTGATCGACGAGGCGCACGACCTGCCTGCCTGGGACGACCCGGCGTCGGCGGCTCTCTCGGCGATGGAGCTCGGGGACGTGCTCGAAGGCCTGGCGGCCTGCCCGCCGCGCCAGCGGTACGCCCTGCAGATGACCGTCTTCGAGGGCGTGCCCATCGCCACGGTCGCCCAGGACCTGGGCATCTCGAAGAACGCCGTGGCGGCCTTGCTCGTGCGGGCGCGCGAGTCGATCCGCCGGTTCGTGGCGCGCGGCGTCCATGAGCACGGCGCGCCCGAGCAGGGGACGCCCGAGAGCGGCGCGCGCGACTAGGCCGGGGCGCGCCCCGC
>NZ_KI911747.1:3101-6660 GCF_000515355.1 Promicromonospora kroppenstedtii DSM 19349
GGCGGGACCGGCGCTCGTCCGGCTGCCTGCCGGGGCGGCCGGGTCCGGCGCAGCCCAGGCGTCGAACGTCGGTTCCGGACCGGGCAGCGGCATCGCCGTCAGCACGACGACGCGGCCGCGCCGCAGCCGCCGCGCCATCCGGTCGAGGAACACCAACGCATCCACCGACGCCGGCCCCAGCCGGTCGACGACCAGCACGATCTCCCGGGCGTCGAGCGCCTCGGCGAGGTCCTCGGCGCTGGGGCCGCCGATCGCGCCAGCGAGGTTCCCGACGTTGGGGTCGTCGGGCACGTCGGCGATGCTCCCGACGCTGCGGGTGTCGATCGTGCCAGCGATGCTCCGGGCGTCGAGGGTATCGGGAGCGTCGAGGACGTGCGATGCGGTCGGGGTGCTGCCCGCCTGTCCGGCAGGGGACACCGTCGGAACCGGGCCGGACGGTTGTGCCAGCCGGGCGCGGATGGCTGTTCCGAGCGTCGCGCCGTCGACAGCGTCGCCGCTGCCGACGTCGACCCGGACGACCACCCGGCCGTCGTCGGCCAGCCGGCGCGACCACAGTCGCACGGCGGTACCGCGGCCGGCGCCGCGCGGTCCGCGCAGCACGACCATGCCGGAGCGGCCCGGACGGAGCGCGTGGTCAAGCATCTTCTCGACGGTCGGCCTGGGGAGCATGATGCCGCTATCCACTCAGCCCCCTGGGGTTGGACAAGACGATCGGGCACTGCGGGCGCCCGGCTGGACAGGACCTTGGATCACACTCGGGTAAGACGCCGCCGAGGGGCCGGCGTGTCGAGTGACCTGGATCACAGTCGACCCGAACGGACAATCCCGGCAAGCCCCTGACCTGCGAGAACCGGTAACGGCGGCCGTGGTCGACGAGGCCTCCGGCGCAAGGTGTGGTCGATCGGCGGGTGCCGGCAGGGCCGAGCTCCGTTCGGCTGGGCCTCGGGAGATTCGGCTCTGCCGAACAGTCAGGCCGGGCCGAATCGAGTCTTCGCCAGCCGTACGAATGCCAGCCCACCCGACACCCCCTTGTGGGGGTGTGGTCGCCTTTTGCTTGCCCGGGCGGTTCGCGCCGGGGACCGCTTGACGTTGATACCCCCTAGGGGTATATATGGAGGTAACGCAACCCGTACGGGCCTGCACTGCTCAACCCAGGAGCGATCCATGAACGAGCCACACCAGCACCCCGCACCACCCGTCGCGGCCGGTCCCGACACGGACCACGAGCACGCGCACCACGAGCACGACCACTCCGGCCACGACCACACGCACCACGAGAGCACCCTCGTCGATGGGCATGCCGCCCACACGGAGCACGACGCCCACGCGGGCCATGACGCCCACGGAGGTCACGCCGGCCACGGCGACCACGTCGGCCAGTTCCGGCGCCTGTTCTGGATCATGCTGGTGCTCGCCGTCCCCGTCGTCGCGTTCTCCGGCATGTTCGCGATGATCCTCGGCTACGAGCTGCCCGACGCCACCTGGGTCACCGTGATCCCGCCCGTGCTCGGCACCGTCATGTACGTCTGGGGCGGTTCGCCGTTCCTCACGGGCGCCGTGAGCGAGCTGCGCTCCCGCAAGCCCGGGATGATGCTGCTCATCGGGCTCGCGATCACGGTCGCGTTCGTCGCGTCGCTGGGCGCCAGCCTCGGCCTGCTCGACCACCAGCTCGATTTCTGGTGGGAGCTCGCCCTCCTGATCGTGATCATGCTGCTGGGCCACTGGATCGAGATGCGCTCGCTCGCGCAGACGACGTCGGCCCTGGACTCGCTCGCGGCGCTGCTGCCCGACGAGGCCGAGCGCGTCGAGGGCGACCAGGTCGTCAAGGTCGCCCCGGCCGGCCTGGCCGTCGGCGACGTCGTCGTGGTGCGGCCGGGCGGGAGCGTTCCCGCCGACGGTCGGGTCGTCGACGGCCGGGCCGAGATGGACGAGTCCATGGTGACGGGGGAGTCGCGCACCGTCCCGCGCGGCCCGGGGGAGACCGTCACCGCCGGCACCGTCGCCACCGACTCCGGCCTGCGGGTCGAGGTCACCGCCACCGGCGACGACACCGCCCTGGCCGGCATCCAGCGGCTCGTCGCCGAGGCGCAGGCGTCGTCCTCCCGCGCGCAGCGCCTGGCGGACATCGCCGCGGGCTGGCTCTTCTGGTTCGCGCTCGGCGCGGCCGCGGTCACCGCCGTGGTCTGGACGCTCGTCGGCCTGCCCGACGACGCCGTCATCCGGACCGTGACCGTGCTCGTGATCGCCTGCCCCCACGCGCTGGGCCTCGCGATCCCGCTCGTGGTGTCGATCGCGACCGAGCGGGCCGCCCGCGGCGGTGTGCTCGTCAAGGACCGCCTCGCGCTGGAGAGCATGCGCACGGTCGACACCGTGCTGTTCGACAAGACCGGCACCCTCACCAAGGGCGAGCCCACGGTCGCCGACGTCGCGCCCTCCGCCGAGGCGGACGCCGACACGCTCCTGGCGCTCGCGGCAGCGGCCGAGCAGGACAGCGAGCACCCGCTGGCCCGGGCGATCGTCCGGGCGGCTCAGGACCGAGGGCTCGTCGTACCGCGTGCCACGGGCTTCGCGTCGTCGCCCGCCGTGGGGGTCACGGCGACGGTCGACGGCCGTGAGATCCGGGTCGGTGGGCCGCGCCTGCTGGACGAGAACCGCCAGGAGGAGGTCCCCGCGGCGGGCGCCTGGCGCGAGGACGGCGCGATCATCCTGCACGTGCTGCGCGACGGAGCGGTGATCGGCGGCATCAAGCTCGCCGACGAGGTGCGTGCCGAGTCCGCCGAGGCGGTCCGGGCCCTGCACGACCGCGACGTCCAGGTCGTCATGATCACCGGCGACGCCGAGGCCGTGGCCCGCTCCGTCGCCGAGGAGCTCGGCGTGGACCGGTACTTCGCCGGGGTCCGCCCCGAGGACAAGTCGGCCAAGGTGGCGCAGCTCCAGGCCGAGGGGCGCAAGGTGGCGATGGTGGGCGACGGCGTCAACGACGCCCCGGCACTCGCGCAGGCCGACGTCGGCATCGCGATCGGCGCCGGGACCGACGTCGCCATCGCGTCCGCCGGCGTGATCCTCGCCAGCGACGACCCCCGGTCCGTGCTGTCGGTGATCGAGCTGTCCCGGGCGAGCTACCGCAAGATGAAGCAGAACCTGTGGTGGGCCGCCGGGTACAACCTGATCTCGGTGCCGCTGGCCGCCGGGGTGCTGGCACCGATCGGTTTCGTGATGCCGATGTCCGCGGGTGCCCTGCTCATGTCGCTCTCGACCGTGGTGGTGGCGCTCAACGCCCAGCTGCTGCGCCGGCTCGACCTGCGACCTGGACGACGGACCCCCTGAACAGGCTGTTGACCTGGTCCGGTGCGCCGCCTAACCTGCTGGGCGGCGCACCGGCCGCATTCCGGAGTCAAGGGAGACCTCGTGAAGCTCGTACCCGCGTTCCGTCCTGCCTTCCACCTGGTGACAGCGGTGTCAGCGCTCGCGCTCGCCGCGAGCGGCCTGGTCGTCGCGGGCACCGCCAGCGCCGCCCCGAGCACCGCCGCGGAGAGCTGGCGCGTGGACGGTCCGCGCG
>NZ_KI911747.1:6760-7279 GCF_000515355.1 Promicromonospora kroppenstedtii DSM 19349
CGCACGTGGAACCCGCTCGCCATCAGGGTCACGACGGCGAGTCCGGCGGCGGCGAGCGGCGTCGTCCACTCGAGGATGCCCAGCAGCATCGGCAGGACGAGCGCGAACGGCGCCACGAGCTCCGCGACGCCGGTCACGACGACGATCGAGCGCGGCAGGTCCTCGAACCCCGCCCACCGGTCCGATGCCGCGGCCGGCGATCTTCGGCAGGGCCGCGAACAGGAAGAATAGGGCGAGGACGGTCTGCGTCGCCCAGAGCGTGGTGGTGAGCATGATGCTCCTTCGGGTCCGTCGGACGGCGGGCTGCCGGCCGGTGCGGACAGGACGAACGGTCGTGCGCGAGTGTGACGCGGTCACATCGCGTGGTGGCCGATCGTCGTGCAGGCATGAGCGAACAAGGACGCGACCCCGGGTGGGATGCCGGCGTGCGCGCCGAGGAGAGGGCAGGAGCCGACGCCGAGCGCCTGGCCCGCGCCGAGCATCCGACCGCGGGCCCCGCCGACGCCGTCCGCGTGGCCG
>NZ_KI911747.1:7379-7443 GCF_000515355.1 Promicromonospora kroppenstedtii DSM 19349
CCTGCGTCCGGCTCAGCGCCACGTTCAGGGCCGATGCCGCGGTCTGCGCCTCGCCCGCCCGGAC
>NZ_KI911747.1:7543-11216 GCF_000515355.1 Promicromonospora kroppenstedtii DSM 19349
GCCGCCTTCGGTGGCGCCGGCCACGGCGGCGGCACGCCCGCCGAGCGCGCCTACCGCGACCTGCTGGACCACGGCCCGGACGCCAAGATCCTCACCGCCGCGCACCGCGCGCAGTGGCGCTCCGCTCCCGAGAACAGCGCGCCCGCGATCCTGGACGCGTTCAAGGACGGCGCGGAGATCGTCGAGCTGGACGTGCAGCTCACCGCCGACGGCGTCCCCGTGCTCATGCACGACACGACCGTGGACCGCACCACGAACGGGACCGGCCGCGTCGACAGCCTCACGCTGGAGCAGATCGAGGGGCTCCGGCTGCGCGAGGGCCTGGGCGGCGCACAGGCCGCGCTCACCGACGAGCGCGTGCCCACGCTGGAGCAGGCGATGCGCCTGGCCAAGGACCGCGGCCTGGTCAACCTCGACAAGGGCTGGCCGTTCCGCGAGGAGATCTGGGCCGTGCTGACCGAGACCGGGACCGTCCGCAACGGCCTGTTCAAGTCGGACGCGCCCGTGGACCAGGTCCAGGAGTTCCGTGCCACGCACCGCGGCGCCGTCTACATGCACCTGGTCACCGACGCGAACGTCGCCGACGTCGAGAAGTTCGGCGCCGACCAGCCCGTGGCGTACGAGGTCAACTTCGACAGCACCGCCGACGTCGTCGCCCGCCGTCCGTTCCTGGACCGCGTCGCGAGCGGGAGCCGCGTCTGGAGCAACACGATGTGGAACGGCCTGTCGGAGCGGATGACGGACGAGGCGTCGCTCATCGACCCGCTGCGCGGGTGGCAGGCGCTGGTCGGGGGCTACAACACGACGATCTTCCAGACCGACGACGTCGAGAAGATCGAGCGCTGGCTGCGCACCGGCGAGGGCGACCCGCTGCCGCGCGGCGCCGTCCGGGTCCAGGCCGAGGACTTCCTGCCCGGCGAGGGCGCGGGTTACCACGACCTGGAGCCCGCCAACCGCAGCAACCTGCAGATGCGTCCGGGGGAGGGCGTCGACATCCAGGACCTCGACGGCGCCGTCAGCCTCGGCTGGATGCGTGGCGGCGAGTGGCTGACGTACGTGGTCGAGGTGCCGCGGACCGGCACGTACGAGGTCGCGGTGCGTGCCTCGTCGCCGTACTCGCCCGCCGGCGCGTACACCGTCTCGTTCGACGACGGCGCGCCCGGCGACCGGGTCGACGTCCGCAACACGACCAGCCACGCCAAGCAGGTGCTGCAGCCGAGCGGCGTCACGCAGCGGTTGACCAAGGGCACGCACACGCTCCGGATCGGTCTGCCCGAGGACGCCTACCAGAACTGGAACCTCGACTACGTCCAGCTGACCCCCTGACACGTGGGGCGCGATGCCCGGGCGGGCGGCCGGATTGCATAGGCTTCGGGGCATGACGACACATCGACCGGAGCGGGGTGCGCCGTGGGTGGCCTGATGGGACTGCTGGACGACATCGCCGCGCTGGCCAAGCTCGCGGCCGCGTCCATCGACGACGTCGGCGCCGCGACGGGCCGGGCGACCGCCAAGGCGGCAGGTGTCGTCGTGGACGACACCGCCGTGACGCCCCAGTACCTGCGCAGCGTCGCCGCGCAGCGTGAGCTGCCCATCGTGAAGAAGATCGCGATCGGGTCGATCCGCAACAAGCTGATCTTCATCCTCCCGGCCGCGCTGCTGCTCAGCCAGTTCCTGCCGTGGCTGCTGCCGATCGTGCTGATGATCGGCGGCACCTACCTCGCCTACGAGGGCGCCGAGAAGATCTGGCACAAGATCTCCGGTCACAGCGAGCAGACACTGGTCGCCGCGGAGGTCAGTCCCGAGGCCGAGAAGAAGCTGGTCGCGGGTGCCATCCGCACCGACCTGATCCTGTCCGCCGAGATCATGGTGATCGCGCTCGACGAGGTCGCCGACGAGACGTTCTGGTCGCGGCTCGCGATCCTCGTCGTCGTCGCGTTCGTCATCACGATCATCGTCTACGGCATCGTCGCCGCCATCGTGAAGATGGACGACGTCGGGCTGCGGCTCGCCGAACGCGACTCCGGCTTCTCCAAGACCCTGGGCCGCGGACTGGTCAAGGCGATGCCGCGGGTGCTCGCCGTCATCTCCGTGGTGGGCACGGTCGCGATGCTCTGGGTGGGCGGGCACATCCTGCTCGTCAACCTCGGCGCCGACGGCACGGGCTGGATCCCCTGGCCCTACGAGTGGGTGCACCACCTCGAAGTGGTCATCCACGACGGCGCGGGCGCGCTCGGCGGCACCCTCGGCTGGCTGTTCAACACGCTGTGCTCCGCCGTCGTCGGCCTGGTGGTCGGCGCGGTCGTGGTGGCCGTGCTGCACCTGCTGCCGTCCCGGAAGAAGACGGAGGCGGCCGCGCACTGACCTGGTGGGCGATCCGCAGTGGCGGCCCCCGGCGCGTACGGCGCCGGGGGCCGCCTGCGTGGGTGCCCGCAGTCAGGCGCTGACCGGGGTGTGCACCATCCCGAACTCGTTGCGGCGACGGACCTCGAACCCGAGGCGCTCGTAGAGCCGGATGGCGTTCGTGTTGCTCGCCGCGGCGTGCATCATGGCCCGGGCGCCGCGCTCGCGGACGTGGTGCACGACGTCGAGCACGAGGCGCGAGGCCAGGCCCTGCCCGCGGAAGCGCTCGTCGGTCGCGACGGCGCTGATCTCGGTCCAGCCTGCCGGCCGCAGCCGCTCGCCCGCCATGGCTGCGAGCACGCCGTCGCGCCGGATGCCCACGTACCGGCCCATCTCGTAGGTCCGGGGCAGGAACGGGCCGGGCTTGGCGCGGGCCACGAGGTCCATCATCTCGGGGACGTCGGACGCGCCCAGCACCACTGCCTCCTCGTCGGGCCGGCCGACCAGCCGGTCGGTCTCGACGAGCTGCACGCCGCCGAACACCTCACCGCGGGTCCAGCCGGCCGGCAACGCCACGGACTCGGGCGGGGCGGGGAAGTCGGCGTCGTACCCGACCAGGTCGATGATCGCGGCCCAGACGCCGGGGTCGTCCCACGTGCGGACGGTGGCGAAGGGCGAGACGTCCACGGGATACCGGCGCACCAGGTCGCCGCCCTCGGCGAAGTGGGCGTGCTCCCCGCTGAGCGACGACCAGGCGGCGTCGTCGAGCACGGAGAAGTCGGGGGCTGTGGTGCGTGCCGCGTCGTCGGGCGCCGCGTCGGTCAGGAGGCTCACGTCATGACCAACTTTCCGGGGACGGCGGGCATTCCGCCGACCCCGCGTCCGGGTGGGTGACGTAGACCCCCTTTGAAGCCTAAGTTTCTTCGCTCTGGACGGCGTCAAAGCGAAGAAACTTAGGCTTCAAAGGGGAGGGGTTTGGTGCGTCCCGGTCCCGGCGGCTGCGTCGGCCGGGCCGGCGTCGGCCCCGCCGACGTCGGTCGGGCCGAGGTCGGCCCCTGCGGATGCACGGCCGGGCAACCTCTCCTTCGAGGCCTAAGTTTCTTGGCTTTCCGTCGGCTGAAAGACAAGAAACTTAGGCTTCGAGGGGGATGGGTTTAGCGCGTCTGGGGTCCCACGGGCTGCGTCGACGGGGCCGACGCCGGCGGGGCCGGGACCGGTTGCGCGGCTGCCGCGCGGGACGGTGCCGGCGCCCGGAAGATCGCGACGAGGTTGACCGCCAGCGCGGCCGTGACCAGGCCGATCACGGGAACCAGCAGGTCGGCGCCCAGGT
>NZ_KI911747.1:11316-16065 GCF_000515355.1 Promicromonospora kroppenstedtii DSM 19349
GGGTCGACGCCGGCCGCGCCGTCCCCGGCTGGAGCCTGCCCGGGTTCGACGACTCGGCGTGGGCGCCCGTGCGGGTCGACGCCGCCGACGTCGTCCCCGAGCCCGCGATCGCCGAACCCGTGCGGCGCGTGGACGAGGTCGCGGTACAGGAGCTGATCACCACGCCGTCGGGCCGCACGGTGCTCGACTTCGGGCAGAACCTCGTGGGCCGCCTCCGGGTGCGGCTGACCGGCGAGCGCGGGCAGGTGATCACCGTGCGGCACGCCGAGGTGCTGGAGCACGGCGAGCTGGGTGTGCGGCCGCTGCGGCACGCCGCCGCGACCGACCACCTGGTGCTCTCCGGCGGGGAGGACGTGTTCGAGCCCGAGTTCACGTTCCACGGGTTCCGGTACGCCGAGGTGGACGGCTGGCCCGGCGGGCTCGATCCGGAGACGGCCCGTGCGGCCGTGACCGCCGTCGTGATCAGCAGCGACATGCGCCGCACGGGATGGTTCGAGAGCTCGGACGAGCTGGTGAACCGCCTGCACGAGAACGTCGTGCGGGGCATGCGCGGCAACTTCGTCTCCCTGCCCACCGACTGCCCGCAGCGCGACGAGCGCCTCGGCTGGACCGGCGACATCCAGGTCTTCGGCCCCACCGCGAGCTACCTCTACGACAGCGACGCCTTCCTGGCGTCCTGGCTGCGCGACGTCGCCGCCGAGCAGGCCGACCGGGGCGGCGTCTGCCCCGTGGTGGTCCCGTTCGTGCTGCCCTTCGGCGCCAAGCCGGCCGCTGCCTGGGGCGACGCCGCGACCGTGGTGCCGACCACGCTCCTCGAACGGTTCGCCGACCGGCGGGCGCTGGCCGAGCAGTACCCGAGCATGCGCTCGTGGGCCGACGCCCTGCTGGACCTCGCCGGCGACCGGCTGCTGTGGGAGGGCATGTTCCAGTTCGGCGACTGGCTCGACCCCGACGCGCCGCCGGACGACCCCGCCGGTGCCAAGGCGGACCCCGACATCGTGGCCAGCGCCTACCTGGTGCGCTCCCTGCAGCTCGTCACACGGGCGGCCCGCGAGGTGGGCGACGCCGCGGGCGTGGAGCGGTACGGCGACCTCTCCGAACGCGCCCGGCGGGCGTGGGTGGCGGAGTACACGACGCCGGCCGGCCGCATCGTCTCGGACGCGCAGACCGCGTACGCGCTGGCCATCGCGTTCGATCTCGTCGACGACGTCACGCGCGCGGTGATGGGCGACCGGCTGGCCTGGCTGGTGCGGCGTGCCGGGTACCGGATCGGCACCGGGTTCGTGGGCACGCCGATCATCCAGGACGCGCTGACCGGCACCGGCCACGCCGACGTCGCCGCGCGGCTGCTGCTCCAGACGGGCGTGCCGTCGTGGCTGTACGCCGTGACCATGGGCGCCACCACGGTCTGGGAGCGGTGGGACAGCATGCTGCCGGACGGCAGCATCAACCCCGGCGAGATGACGTCGTTCAACCACTACGCCTTCGGGGCCGTGGCCGACTGGCTGCACCGCACCGTGGCCGGGCTCGCCCCCGGCACCCACGGGTACCGGAGGCTGCGCATCGCGCCCGTGCCGATCGCCGGGCTGGACCACGCCACCACCCGGTTCGAGACGCCCTACGGCCTCGCCGAGGCGGGCTGGGCGGCGCGGGACGGGCAGATCGTGGTGCGCGCGGTGGTGCCGCCCAACACGACGGCGGTGGTGGTGCTGCCGGGCGGCACCGGCGAGCTCGAGGTGGGCGCCGGGCGGCACGAGTGGACCGTCCCCGACCCGCGCGACCGGTCCGTCCCGCCGCCGGTCACGCTGGACAGCACGCTCGGCGCCGTCGCCGACGACCCGGAGGCGTTCGCGACGGTGCTGGCCGCCGTCGAGGACGCGGACACCGGGCAGACCGGCGCCCTGCGCTCGCTCAAGGAGTGGACCGACCAGCGCACTCTGGCCGAGGAGCTGGTGCGGCTCCCCACCGGCGCGCCGGACGAGGTACGCACGGCGCTGGAGGCCCTCAACGCCCGCCGCGGGGCAGTGGTCGCGGGGTAGCGGTCGGCAGTTTGCTTCGCGGACTCGGCAGTTGGCATCGAGATCGGCTTAGCCCTGTGCCGAGTTCGATGCCAACTGCCGAGCATTCGGGCGGAGCGGCGTCAGTCCAGGCAGAACTCGTTGCCCTCGACGTCCTGCATGTTCTGGCAGGACTCGTTCTCCCCGTCGGCCAGCAGCAGCGTCCCGCGCGTCGCGCCGATCGCCTCCAGGCGGACGGCGTGGGACTCCAGGACGGCCAGGCGCTCCTCACCCACGAGGCCCCTGCCCACCTTGACGTCGAGGTGCACGCGGTTCTTGACGACCTTGCCCTCGGGCACGCGCTGGAAGAACAGCCGCGGGCCCACCCCGTTCGGGTCGCTCGCGCCGAACCACGAGTCCCGCTTCTCCTCGGGCAGCGAGCGGGTGTACTCCTCCCAGGAGGCGAAGCCGTCCTCCGTCGGGTCCGGGGGAACGTAGCCCAACGCCTCGCACCAGAACCGGCCCACGCGCTCGGGACTGGCACAGTCGAAGGTGATCTGGATCGGCTGCACTGTCGTCATCGGCACACCATAGGACGGCGGCGGCCCTGGGATCACACTGATTCCTTGGTGATGCTCCAGCCGCCGTCGACGTTGAGCTCCACACCCGTGATGAACGAGGCCCGGTCGGAGCACAGGTAGACGATCGCGTCGGCCACCTCGGACGCCTCGCCCAGCCGTCCCATCGCCGTCGCCGCGGCCGCGCCGGCCCGCTCGGCCTCTCCGACGCCGTCCCAGTGCGGCGTGAGCACGGGTCCGGGCAGCACGCTGTTCACGCGCACCGCCGGGCCGTACTCGGCCGCGAGCTGGCGGGCCAGCCCCGTCATCCCCGCCTTCGCCGACGCGTACGCCGCCCGGCCCGGCAGCCCGAAGTGGGCGTGCACCGAGGACACCATCACCACCGAACCGTTGCCCGACGCCGACAGGTCGGGCAGGACCGCGCGCGTCGCCAGGTAGGCGCCCGTGAGCGTCACCCGGATCTGACGGTCCCAGCTCTCCGGCGGGGTGTCCTCCAGCGAGGCGACGCGGCCCGCGTACGCGTTGTTCACCAGGATCTGCGGCCGGCCCAGCTCCGCGCGGCACGCGGCGACGGCGTCGGCCCAGGCGGACTCGTCGGCGACGTCCATCACCGAGGCGGAGGCCCGGAGACCGGCGGCGCGCAGCTCGTCCCGCAGACCCAGCACCGTGGGGGAGACGTCCACCAGGAAGACGCCGGCGCCGTCCTCGGTGAGCCGCCGGGCCGTGGCCTCGCCGATGCCCTGGGCGGCACCGGTGACGACGGCGGCCCGGCCGTCCAGGGGGAGCTCACGCGACATGTCCGGTGCCTTTCGTCGGGGGACGTACCCGCCGCAGGCTACCCGCCGTGGGGCGCCGACCCGTGCCGGGGCTGCCGCCGTCAGATCGGGTACGCCCGCGACCCCGCCTGGACCGTGATCCAGCGCAGCTCCGTGAACTCCTCGACCGCGGCCCGCGAGCCGAACCGGCCCCACCCGCTCGCGCCCACGCCGCCGAACGGCATCTGCGGCTCGTCGTGCACCGTGGCACCGTTGACGTGGCAGATCCCGGACCGGATGCGGCGCGCGACGTCGAGCGCGGCGGTGACGTCCCGCCCGAACACCGCGGCCGACAGCCCGTACTCGGTGTCGTTGGCGATCCGGACGGCGTCGTCGGCGCCGTCGGCCTCCGTGATCGACACGACCGGCCCGAACGACTCCTCGGAGTAGATCCGCATGCCCGGGTGCACGCCCCGCACGACCGTGGGCCGCAGGTAGAGCTCGTCGGCCGTGCCGCCGGCGATCACCTCGGCACCCTGCTGCTGGGCGTCGGCGACGAGGTCGAGCACGTGGTCGCGCGCCGCGGCGTGCACCATCGGCCCCACCTGGGACTCCGGGTCGTCGGGCGGGCCCACCGCCAGGGCCGCGGCCCGGGCCGCCAGCCGCGCGGAGAGGTCGTCCGCCACGGTCCGGTCCACGATCACGCGCTCGGTCGACATGCAGATCTGCCCCTGGTTCATGAACGCGCCGAAGCTCGCGGCGGCAGCCGCCTCGGCCAGGTCGGCATCGGGCAGCACCACGAACGGGGCCTTGCCACCCAGCTCCAGCAGCACCCGGGTCAGGTGCCGGCCGCCGAGCTCGCCGATCACCCGGCCCACCCGGGTCGAGCCGGTGAAGTTGACCCGCCGCACGGCGCGGTGCGCCACAAGCGCCTCGACCACGGCGGGCGCGTCCTGCGGCGCGTTGCTGATCAGGTTGACCACCCCGGCGGGCGCCCCCGCCTCGCGCAGGACGTCGACGATCGCGGCCTGCGTGCGCGGCGTCTGCTCGGAGGCCTTGAGCACCACGGTGTTGCCCAGCGCGAGCGGCATCGCCACGGCACGCACCCCCAGGATCAGCGGCGCGTTCCACGGCGCGATGCCGACCACCACCCCGGCGGGCTGCCGCACGCCGTACGCGGTCAGGCCCGGCACGTCGGACGGGATGATCTCGCCGACGGCGGAGTAGGCCTGCGCCGCCGCCTCGGCCAGCATGCCCGTGGCCACGTGCACGTTGAACTCGCACCAGGGTCGCGTCGCGCCCATCTCCTGGCTCATCACGGCGGCCACCTGCGCCGAGCGCTGCCCGAGCAGGTCAGCGGCGCGCTGCAGCACCTCGCGCCGTGCGGCCGGGGGCAGGCCGGACCAGGCGGGCAGGGCG
>NZ_KI911748.1:0-1010 GCF_000515355.1 Promicromonospora kroppenstedtii DSM 19349
GATGCGGTCGGCGGTCGCCGGCTCCCCGCGCTCGCGGTAGTGGCGTGCCCACTTCTCCTGCTGATGCTCACCGGTCGCCACCAGGTCGGCGCGGCACCCCCGCTGCGCCCACACCGCGCAGGGCGCGAAGGCCTCGGTGCCGAAGCTGTGGTCGAAGTGGGAGTGGGTCAGCACCACCTGCCACGGCAGCGGTGTCACCTCGCGGACCGCCGCGGCGAGCTCGGCACCCTGTCCGGCGTCTCCCCCGGTGTCCACGACCAGGCAGCCCTCCGCGCCGACGACGAGGCCGACCGACAGGTCCAGCTCCTCGTACCGCCGGACCAGCACGCCGTCCGCGACCTCGATCCACCTCGCCATGCCCCGACCCAAGCAGGCCGGTGCGGGTCCGGACAACAGGACGGCCGCACCCGGGCAGATTTCCCGGACAAAGCAGACAAGTAAAATTCACCCGCACGTCGGAGCGTCGTCGGACCGTCGTCGCCCGGATCGGCCAGGATCCTCCCTGCATGTTCCCAACCTGCATGTTCCCCACCGAGAGGGAGGTCAGCGTGTCCGAGAACAAGAGCATCGCGTCGAACCTGGTCCGGATCATCGTCATCCTGTCGACGATGGTCGCCTTCGTCACGGCCGGCGGCGTCGCGGTCGCACCGTCGTCCGAGGCGGCCGTCTACAGCTCCTGCACGCACAGCGGATGTGCGGAGGCGTACGACTCCAGGGCGATCTGGAGCTCCAAGGGCTACCCGAGCACGCGCGGCTGGGTGAGCTGGCCGGACGGCCAGTGCAACTACGCGGGTGGCACGCACTACAACAACGAGGGTCAGCTCCCGGCCGGCCACTCCTACCTGGAGTTCGACGTGACGCCGCGGGCCTGCGGCGCGGCGCGACAGTCCTACCGGCTCGTCCTGGACCGCACCACCGGGGTGGTCTACTTCTCGCCCAACCACTACGGCGACTTCTACCGGATGTGACCGGGTCCCGTGCGCCGCGCCCGGCCGGCCGGCCGGCCGGGC
>NZ_KI911748.1:1110-1430 GCF_000515355.1 Promicromonospora kroppenstedtii DSM 19349
GACCCGCCCCGGCGAGGTCACGGCCATGACGGCGCAGCACGCCACCCGCCAGGGCACGCTGGCGGGCCGCAACGTCGCGGCGTCGCTGGGCTACGGCGAGACGGGCACGTACAAGCACCACGACCTGGGGTTCGTCGTGGACCTCGGCGGCCTCCAGGCTGCGGCCAACCCGCTGCAGGTGCCGCTTTCGGGGTTCCCCGCGAAGGTGGTCACACGCGGCTACCACCTGATCTCGATGCCCGGGAACCGGGTCCGTACCGCCGCGGACTGGCTGCTCGACGCCGTCCTGGGCCGCCAGTTGGTGCAGCTCGGGATCGTAC
>NZ_KI911749.1:0-1815 GCF_000515355.1 Promicromonospora kroppenstedtii DSM 19349
CCCGCCGAGGCGCGGCCGTCTGCGTGACCGACGCCGCGGAGGCCGCCGAGCTGGTCGGCGACCTCGGTGAGACCGCACCGCGCCGCCAGGGCGAGACCCGCCCCGGTGACGACCTCGACGCGGCGGGCAAGGCCGTGCTCGACGCACTGCCCGTGCGCAAGCCGGCGCACGAACGCTCGATCGCGCGGACCGCCGGGCTGGCGCTCGCCGACACGACGGGGGCGCTCGGCCTGCTGGAGCTGATGGGGCTGGCCGAGCAGCGGGACGGCGGGTGGCGGAGGAGGTGACGCTGGTGCCCCCGGTTCCGGTCCCGCCCGGCCTCGGACAGGGCGGCGCGGCCCCGGGTGAGTCAGGTAGCCGGGCCGGGGCCGGGCGCGCGGAGCCGGGCGTCCGCCCGGTGGGTTGGTTCGGCGAAAGCGGTCGTGTATGGCTCAGGCGGCCGGGTCGAGGAGGAGCTTGCCGACAGTGCTCCGGGAGCGCAGGGCCTCGTGCGCGCCGCGGGCGTCGGACAGCGGGTAGTCCCCGCCGGCGACGGCGCGGATCTCGCCGCGGCCGGCCAGGTCGAACAGCTCGGTCAGCGCTCTGCCGTAGAGGTTGCCCGGCAACTTGAACACGTGCGGCAGCCACATGCCCGCGACGGTGCTGCTGTGGCCGAGCAGGTTGCGCAGCTCGACGGGCCTGGGCTGCTCACGCCCGGCCATGCCGTAGAAGACGAGCCGACCGAACGGGGCGAGAGCGGCCACGCTCTGGTCGGTCGTGGTGCCGCCGACCATGTCGAGCACGACGTCCACGCGCCCTTTGTTGGCCTCGATCAGGGCCGTCGTCATGTCGGCGGCGCGGGAGTCGACGGCGACGTCGGCCCCGAGGCCGAGGGCCAGCGTGCGCTTGTCGTCGGTGCTCGCGGTGGCGACGACCCGCCCGGCACCCCACGCCTTGGCGAGCTGTACGGCGATCGTGCCCACCCCTCCGGCGGCCGCGTGCACGACCACCGACTCGCCCGCCTCGAGGTGTGCGTTCTTGCGCAGCAGGATCCAGGCGGTCGTGCCCTGCACCAGCATCGAAAGCGCGGTGAGGTCGTCGACGTCGTCCGGCACGGGAAAGGTCAGGGCCGCGTCGGCGACGGCGCGCTCCGCGTACCCGCCTCCGCCCGTCAGCAGCGCGGCGACCCGGCGACCGTCCGCGGTGCGCCCGACGACCTCGCTCCCGGGGACGAACGGCAGCTCGGTCGGCGTCTGGTACGAGTTCTCGATCTGGTGGGTGTCGGCGTAGTTCACGCCGATGCGGGAGACCTCGATCAGCACCTGACCCGGCCCCGCCGTCGGCTCCGGCACCTCGACGGGCCTGAGCATCTCGGGCCCACCGAACTCGGTGATCTGTACGGCACGCATCATCGCGGTCCTCCTGCGCTCGTCCGGCTGCACTCGTCCGACCCGAGTCTGGCAGAGGCCCGGCGCCGGCCCAGCTCACCGCACCTGCCCGCCCGAGCAATAGCGGCGCGCCTGCTTCACCCGGTGGCGGGCGCGCGGCACACTGGCAAACGTGGACCTTACCGACCTGTCCGGCTTGCCTCGGCTGCCCGAGCAGTTGTCCGACGCCGTGTCCCGCTTCGCCAGCTACCTCCACGCGCAGCGCGGGCACTCCGCCCACACGCGGCGTGCCTACGTGGCGGACGTGACCGACCTGCTGCGGTACGCGATGCGGCACGGGAGCACGAGCCTCGACGAGATCGACCTGACGCTGCTGCGCGGGTGGCTCGCGTCCCAGTCCGAGCGCGGGCTCGCGCGAGCCACGCTCGCCCGCCGCGGGGCCTCGGCA
>NZ_KI911749.1:1915-3701 GCF_000515355.1 Promicromonospora kroppenstedtii DSM 19349
TCATCGCCGCGCTCCGCCTGGCCGGGCGGCGGGCGCTGGCCCAGGTGCGGCAGGTGTGCGGCGATGTCGACGTCGTGGTGCTGGACGGCAAGCACAACTGGCTGTCCACCCCGGCGCTCGACCTGTTCGCCGCGGCCGACGCCCCGGAGGACGACCTGCCGGAGCCCGCGGTGCGGACGCTGATCAAGGCCGACATGACCTGCACCTCCGTGGCGGCCGCGAGCGTGCTGGCCAAGGTGGAGCGCGACGCGATCCTGGTCGAGCTCGCGCAGCGGCACCCCGAGTACGCGTGGGACCAGAACAAGGGCTACAGCGCGAAGGCGCACATGGACGCCCTGGGCCTGCACGGGCCCACGCCACAGCACCGCAGGTCCTGGAACCTGCCCGGAACAGCGGCGTCGGTGGGATGATGTCGCTGTGAGCGCTGAAGACCTCGAGAACTACGAGACGGAGATGGAGCTAGCGCTCTATCGCGAGTACCGCGACGTGGTGGGCCTGTTCGCCTATGTGGTGGAGACCGAACGCCGGTTCTACCTGGCCAACCAGGTCGACCTGCAGGTGCGGTCCGCCGCGGGCGAGGTGTACTTCGAGCTGCGGCTCGGGGACGCCTGGGTGTGGGACGTGTACCGCTCGGCACGGTTCGTGAAGTCGGTACGCGTGGTGACGTTCAAGGACGTGAACGTCGAGGAGCTGGCCAAGGCCGAGCTCGCGCTCTGACCCGGACTCTCGACATTGCTCGGGGGTCGGTGCGGGCCCCCGTGACGAGACCTCAACGGTTCGAGCGCGACCTCGACCCTGTGGATCGTCGATCCGTGCACAGGTGACCCTGCGGACCCCGTTGGTAGGCCCCTCCGTGACCAAGGCTGGTCACGGAGGTGAACGCGATGGCGAAGAAGGACGGCGTAGGCCGGTACGGCGAGCGGGTCGCGGTGCGGCACGTGGAGGCGCGCGGCTGGCGGGTGCTCGACACGAACTGGCGCGGCAGCGAGGGTGAGCTCGACATCGTCGCGCTCGACGGCGACGTGCTCGTGGTGGTGGAGGTCAAGACCCGGTCGGGCCTGGGGTTCGGTCATCCCGCGGAGGCGGTGACGCCACGCAAGCTGACCCGGATCAAACGGCTGACGGGGCAGTGGCTCACCGTCTTCCGGGAACGCCTCGCAGCGGAACGCCTCGCGGCGGAGCGGCTGGAGGCGGAGCAGCCGGTGGGCGGCCCAGAGGCGGGCGGTCCGGTGGCGGTGCTGCCCGACGTGCGGACCTGGTTCGGTGCGATCCGCATCGACGTGGTGGCGGTGACGCTCCAGCGGCAGGGTCCCGCCGTCGTCGAGCACCTCGAGGCGGTGGCCTGATGGGGATCGCGACCACGCGGGCGGTGTCGCTCGTCGGCATGCAGGGGCACGTGGTGGAGGTGCAGGCGCACCTCGCGGCGTCGGTCCCGGGGTTCACGCTGGTGGGGCTGCCCGACGCCGCGCTGAACGAGTCGCGGGACCGCGTGCGGGCCGCGGTGACCTCCTCGGGGCTGCCCTGGCCCGTCAAGAAGATCACCGTGAACCTGTCGCCCGCGTCGCTGCGCAAGCAGGGCAGCGCGTACGACCTGGCGATCGCGGTGGCGATCCTCGCGGGTACCGACGGGCCGTCGTCCCCGGGGATGCGCCGGACGGGCCTGGACCGGGTGGTGCACCTGGGCGAGCTGGGGCTCGACGGGCGGATCCAGCCGGTGCGCGGGGTGCTGCCGACCGTGGCGGCCGCCGTGGCGGCGGGCTTCCCGGACGTCGTCGTGGCCGCCGGG
>NZ_KI911749.1:3801-5026 GCF_000515355.1 Promicromonospora kroppenstedtii DSM 19349
GCTGCCGGGGGACCTGGCCGACGTCGTGGGACAGGAGCGGCCGCGCGCGGCCCTGGAGGTGGCGGCCGCGGGCGGGCACCACCTGCTGCTGGTCGGACCGCCCGGCGCGGGCAAGACGATGCTGGCCTCCCGGCTGCCGGGCATCCTCCCGGACCTGACCGATCGCGAGGCCGTCGAGGTCACTGCCGTGCACTCCGTGGCCGGCACGTTCGATCCCGGCGGCGGGCTGATCCGCCGTCCGCCGTACGAGGACCCGCACCACACGGCCACGCAGGCGGCCGTGGTGGGCGGTGGGTCCGGCATCCCGAGGCCGGGGGCGGTGTCGCGGGCGCACCGCGGCATCCTGTTCCTGGACGAGGCCCCGGAGTTCGGCGCCCGGGTGCTGGAGACCCTGCGCCAGCCGCTGGAGCAGGGCGAGCTGGTGATCCACCGGTCAGGCGGCGCGGCGCGCTACCCGGCCCGGTTCCAGCTTGTCATGGCGGCCAACCCATGCCCGTGCGGGCTGGCCATCGGCAAGGGCCTCGAGTGCAGCTGCTCGCCGACGCTCCGGCGCCGGTACTTCGCGCGGCTCTCCGGGCCGCTGCTGGACCGGGTGGACGTGCAGGTCGAGGTCCAGCCGGTGGACCGGGTCGAGCGCATGGAGGGCACGTCAGAGCCGACGTCGGCGGTGGCCGCACGCGTGCTCGCCGCGCGCCAGGCCGCCCGCGCCCGGCTTGCGGACACACCCTGGTCCACCAACGCGGAGATGCCCGGGCGGTTCCTGCGCGACCTGCTCCGGCCCCACCCCGGGCTGCTCGCCCCGATCGAGAAGGCCATGACCGCCGGGAGGCTCAGCCTGCGCGGCGTCGACCGGGTGCTGCGGATCGCCTGGTCCATCGCGGACCTCGCCGGGCGTGCGGCGCCCACCGTGGCCGACGTCGGCAACGCGCTGCTGCTGCGCACGGGAGGCGAGCATGACTGACCCGCTCTTCGCGCTGCCGCGCACCGGCCCCCGCTTCGACCGGGACGACCCGGTGCTGGCCCGGGCGGCATGGAGCCGGATCGCGGAACCGGGGGACCCGGTCGCGGGGGCCCTCGTGGGACATCTCGGTCCGGTCGACGCCCTCGACTGGCTGATCGACGCCGCCCGCGACCCCGATCGTGCCGGTGCCGCCCTACGGAGGATCGGTGGGGCGGGCGCCATCCAGGGAGCACTCGCCGGGTCGCCCGGACGGGCCGATGCGCC
>NZ_KI911749.1:5126-11472 GCF_000515355.1 Promicromonospora kroppenstedtii DSM 19349
GCCGAGGCTGCCGCCGCCGCCACCCCGGCCTCCCCGGCCGAGGTCGTGGAGGCCGCCGAGGCCGCCGAGGCTGCTCCGGCTGCTGCTCCCGAGGCCGAGACCGAGAAGTGATGCGCTGCGTCGGCCGGGTGCGCATCACGCGGACCCGGCCGGCGCGCCGTCCCTGACGGTCGTACGACCTCCCAAGAACAACACGACTGCACGGAGGACCAGAACAATGGCGAACTACACCGCCGCTGACATCAAGGCGCTGCGTGAGCGGACCGGCGCCGGCATGCTCGACGTCAAGAAGGCCCTGGACGCGGCCGACGGCGACGCCGACAAGGCCATCGAGATCATCCGGACCAAGGGCCTGGCCCGCGCCGCCAAGCGCGAGGGCAACGCCACGTCCGAGGGTCTCGTCGCCGTCAAGGTCGAGGACACCGCGGCCGGCCAGGTCGCCACCATGATCGAGCTGAACGCCGAGACCGACTTCGTCGTCAAGAACGAGAAGTTCATCTCGCTGGCCGAGGCCGTCCTGGAGGCCACCGCTGCCGCCGGTGCCGCCGACGAGGTCGCGGCGTCCGCCGCTCCCGCCGGTGAGGGCACGGTCGCCGAGCTCATCGCCGCTCAGGGCGCCACGCTGGGCGAGAAGCTCGTCCTGCGCCGCGTCGCGCGCGTCGAGGGCCCGAAGGTCACGACCTACCTGCACAAGACGGCCAAGGACCTGCCGCCGTCCATCGGTGTCCTCGTGGTCACCGACGAGGCGGGCGCGGCCGTCGCCAAGGACATCGCGCAGCACGTCGCCGCGATGGCCCCGAAGTACCTCACGCGCGAGGACGTCCCGGCGGACGTCGTCGAGAAGGAGCGCGAGATCGCTCTGGAGACCTCGAAGAACGAGGGCAAGCCGGAGGCGGCGCTGCCCAAGATCGTCGAGGGTCGCCTGAACGGCTTCTTCAAGGAGGTCGTCCTGATCGACCAGCCGCTGGCGAAGGACCCGAAGACCACGGTCGGCAAGCACGTCGCCTCCGTGAACGGCTCCCTCACCGCGTTCGTGCGGTTCCGCGTCGGTTCCTGACGCAGCTCGTTCGGCCCGGTCCGCGCTTCGGCGCGGGCCGGGCCGACGCGTACGCGGCCGGTTCCGACGGAGCCGGACCGCACACCGCGCTCCGTCCGGAGCGCGGTGGGGCTTCGATACTTTCGGTGTGCCGTAGAGCCGGGCGGGCTCCAGGTCGCACCAGGGGTCTCGAGGCCGGTCCGGAGGCCCCTGCCTGGCGCAGAGGTGCGTCGCCCGCGAGTCGGGCGCAGTATTCCGGGAAGGGCCGGTGTCCCGGCATCGACGATCGAAGGGTGACGGATCAGTGAGTGACGAGGCGACGCAGAACTTCGCGGTGGACGTGGAGGGCAAGCCGGCCCGGCGCGTGCTCCTGAAGCTGTCGGGCGAGGCGTTCGGCGGCGGCAGCGTGGGGCTGGACGCCGACGTGGTCCGGCGCATGGCGAAGGAGATCGGCGTGGCCGTCCGGGACGGTATCCAGGTCGCGATCGTCGTCGGCGGCGGGAACTTCTTCCGTGGCGCCGAGCTGAGCGTGGCCGGCATGGACCGGGCCCGCGCGGACTACATGGGCATGCTCGGCACGGTCATGAATTGCCTCGCCCTGCAGGACTTCCTGGAGCAGGCCGGCGTGACGACGCGCGTGCAGACCGCCATCACGATGGGCCAGGTCGCCGAGCCGTACATCCCGCTGCGGGCGATCCGGCACCTGGAGAAGGGCCGCGTGGTGATCTTCGGCGCGGGTGCGGGCATGCCGTACTTCTCGACCGACACCGTCGCGGTGCAGCGTGCCCTGGAGACCGGCTGCGAGCAGGTCGTCATGGGCAAGAACGGGGTCGACGGCGTCTACGACTCCGACCCGCGGCGCAACCCTGACGCGAAGAAGCTCGACCACCTGACCTACACCGACGCCCTCGTGAACCGGCTCGGCGTCATGGACGACACGGCGCTGGCCATGTGCCGCGACAACGACGTCCAGATGCGGGTCTTCGGCATGGAGGGCGAGGGCAACGTCACGCGCGCACTGGCCGGCGAGCCGATCGGCACGCTGATCACGACGCGCTGAACCGCGGGACCCGGGCCCGCCCGGGAACTCGCGATCCTTTCGGTAGCCGGGCAAAGTGTCCGTAGAGTGGCCCCGGCACCACCCGTAGACCAACGACAGGAGCAGTGGTGATCGACGAGACCCTCCTCGAAGCCGAGGAAAAGATGGAGAAGGCGATCGAGGTCGCCAAGGAGGACTTCGCGGGCATCCGCACGGGCCGTGCGAACGCCGGGATGTTCAGCAAGATCACCGTCGACTACTACGGCGCGCCCACGCCGCTGCAGCAGCTGGCGTCCTTCAACATCCCGGACGCGCGGACCGTGCTGGTCGCTCCCTTCGACAAGGGCTCCGTGCCCGCCGTCGAGAAGGCGCTGCGCGACTCCGACCTGGGTGTGAACCCGGCGACCGACGGCAACGCCATCCGCATCGTGCTGCCCTCCCTCACGGAGGAGCGTCGTCGCGACTACGTGAAGCTCGCCAAGCAGAAGGCCGAGGACTCGCGTGTCTCGGTGCGCAACATCCGCCGCAAGGCCAAGGAGACGCTGGACCGCATCGTCAAGGACGGCGAGGCCGGCGAGGACGAGGTCGTGCGCGCGGAGAAGGAGCTGGACAAGCTGACCAAGAGCCACGTCGAGATGATCGACCAGCTGCTCTCCAGCAAGGAGAGCGAGCTGCTCGAGGTCTGATGCCCGCACCGCCTCGAGACAGAACAGAGCGAGACAACGCGCACACCGCAGTGAGCCCAGAACCCGTACCCGGCGCGAAGGCCTCGCGCGCGGGCCGCAACCTGCCCGCGGCGATCCTCGTGGGCGTCGGCCTGCTCGGCGTCGTCGGTGCGTCCCTCTACTGGCGACCCGAGCCGTTCGTCCTGTTCGTGGTGGTCCTGTTGTGGGCGGGGCTCTGGGAGCTGCGGCAGGCGTTCGCGCGCCGTGACCTGCGGCTGCCCATGGTCCCGCTCTTCGTGGGCACCGCGGGCATGGTGGTCTCCGCGTACCGGGGCGGTCCGGAGGCGCTGTTCGTGGCCTTCGTGCTGACCGTCGCCGCGACCGTGGTGTGGCGGGCGCTGGACGGCTCCGGCCTGAGCGCCGTGCGCGACTCGGCGGCGGGGATCTTCGCCGCGTCCTACCTGCCCTTCCTGGCCGGGTTCGTGGTGCTCATGCTCGCGCAGCCCGACGGCGAGATCCGCGTCGCGCTGTTCATCCTCCTGGCGGTCGCCAACGACACCGGCGGCTACATCGCCGGCGTCATGCTGGGCCGGCACCCGCTGGCGCCGACCGTGAGCCCCAAGAAGTCGTGGGAGGGCCTGGCCGGCTCGATCGTGCTGGCCACGGCGGTGGGCGTGGTCGGGGCGGTGTACGGCCTGGGCGAGAGCCCGGTCCTCGGAGTCGCGCTCGGCGTCATGACCGCCGTCACTGCCACGGTCGGCGATCTCGCCGAGTCGCTCCTCAAGCGTGACCTAGAATTGAAGGACATGGGCTCATTGCTCCCGGGGCACGGGGGCGTGCTGGACCGCCTCGACTCGCTGGTCATCACAGCGCCCTTCGTCTATCTCGTGCTCTCGGTGGTTGCCTGATGAAAACTCCCCTTGCCCAGCCGACCGTCCGTCCTTCGGACGAGACCCCGGCCATCCCGCTGCAGATGGCGCCGAAGCGCCGCGGCAAGCCGCCGAGGCACTTCGCCGACCTGACGCCCGAGGAGCGGGTCGCGTCGGTGGTCGAGGCGGGGGAGCCGGCCTTCCGGGCCAAGCAGCTCGCCACGCACTACTTCACGCACTACACCAGCGACGCGGCGCAGATGACGGACCTGCCGGCGAAGTCCCGCGAGGCACTGGCGGCGACGATGTTCCCGCAGCTCATCCGCCCCACGCGCAAGCTGGAGGCCGACGGCGGAACCACCGTCAAGACGCTGTGGCACCTGTTCGACGACGCCAAGGTCGAGTCGGTGCTCATGCGCTACCCGAACCGCACCACGCTGTGCGTCTCCAGCCAGGCCGGCTGCGGCATGGCGTGCCCGTTCTGCGCCACGGGCCAGCTCGGCCTGACCCGCAACCTGTCCACGGCGGAGATCCTGGAGCAGGTCCGCGCGGCCTTCCGCTCGCTGGCCGACGGCGAGATCCCCGGCGGCGTCACCCGGCTGAACAACCTGGTTTTCATGGGCATGGGCGAGCCGCTGGCCAACTACAAGGCCGTGATCGAGACGGTGCGCACGCTGGTGGCGCCGCAGCCCGAGGGCCTCGGCATGTCGGCGCGCAACATCACGGTCTCCACCGTGGGCCTGGTCCCGGCCATGCAGAAGCTCACCAAGGAGGGCATCCCGGTGACGCTCGCCCTGTCGCTGCACGCGCCGGACGACGACCTGCGCTCCGAGCTGGTGCCGATCAACACCCGCTGGAGCGTTGACGAGACGCTGGACGCCGCGCGGAACTACTTCGAGGTCACCGGGCGTCGCGTCTCCATCGAGTACGCCCTGATCAAGGACATGAACGACCACGCCTGGCGGGCCGACCTGCTGGGCGAGAAGCTCAACTCCCGCGGCCGCGGCTGGGTGCACGTCAACCCCATCCCGCTCAACCCGACGCCCGGCTCCATCTGGACCGCGAGCGACCGGGATGTCGAGGACGAGTTTGTGGCACGATTGCGCGGTCACGGGATCCCGACCACTATCCGTGACACCCGCGGGAGCGACATCGACGGGGCCTGCGGGCAGCTGGCGGCTGAGGAGGACGACGAGTGAGTGGGATGTTCAACAGCGTGCCCGCGATGCGCACCGGGTACGACAAGGACGAGGTCGACGAGTTCTTCGAGCACGCCCGGCAGGCGTACGAGGGCCGTACCGCGGATCGGCTGACGAGTGCCGACATCCAGGCCTCGACCTTCGACCTGACCCGCGGCGGGTACAACACCCACGAGGTAGACGCGGCGCTCGACCGCCTGGAGGCGGCGTTCATCGCGCGGCAGCGCGCGGAGTACGCCGCGGCGCACGGTCAGCAGGCCTGGATGAACGCGCTCGCCGAGCGCGCCCGTTCCCTGTACGGGCGTCTGGGCCGGCCCGACGGCGAGAAGTTCGCTCCTGCCGACCGCGGCTCACAGGGTTACGACAAGGACGACGTCGACGACCTGTGCGACCGGCTGATCGGCTACTTCGACCGTCAGGAGCCGCTGACGGCCGGGGACATCCGGTCGGCGACCTTCGGCCGGGCCCGCGGCCCGGAGGCCTACGACGAGGCCTCCGTCGACGCGTTCCTCAGCCGTGCGGTGGAGGTCCTGCTCGGGGTGGAGTAACCCCCTGCCGAGATAGAACCGTGGCGAGACAGAACTGGGGCCGGAGCACTGATCAGTGCTCCGGCCCCAGCTCTGTCTCGCCACGGTTCCACCTCGGCACGGCGGCGGGCCGTCAGACGAGGGCCGCCGACTCCCGTTCCTCGCGCAGCAGCACCTCGTGCTGGGTCGCCGTCAGGAACTTCCGGATCGAGTCCCGGCTGCGGGTCAGGCAGTCGATGCGCGCCTGGACGCCCACCAGCTCGGAGGCGAGCTGCTCGGCGACCTCGCGCGGGCAGGTCGGGTCCTCGCGGTTCGCGGCGTCCTCGGCGTCGATCAGGATCTTGACCAGCCGGGTCGGGATGCCCGCCTGGACCAGGCCGGCAACGCGGGAGACCCGCTCCACGTGCTCCTCCGTGTACGTCCGGTAGCCGTTGGCCGCCCGGTCCGCCTCGAGCAGGTCCTGCTGCTCGTAGTACCTGATCAGCCGGGTCGTGACACCTGTCCGCGTGGCGAGCTCACCGATCTTCATGACGTACCTCCGGGCAGGGCCTTGACATTGACACCAGTGTCAAACTTTAGCGTGGTGGACATGGACATGACAGGCCCCGCCCCAACCGCCCCGACCAGCATCGATACTGTTCCGGCCATCCCGGCCGGCCCCGAGCCCGGCACCTTGCCGTGGCCCTCCCTGCTCGTGCTCGGCGCCGGGACGCTGTTCATGGTCACTGCCGAGATGCTGCCCACGGCGGTGCTCCAGCAGATGAGCACCGGCCTCGGCGTCGCGGAGTCGAGCACCGGCCTGCTCGTCTCCGTGTGGGCGGCCGTCGTGGTGGTGCTGAGCTTCCCGCTCGTGCGGCTCACCCGCCGCCTGGACCGCCGCGCCGTGATCGCCGGGGGGCTGGCCGTCCTCGCGCTGTCCTCGGCGTTCACCGCCCTGGCCCCGACCTTCCAGGTGGCGGTCGGCGCGCGGGTGCTCGGCGCGGCCGCCGTCGGCCTGCTGTGGGCCACGAC
>NZ_KI911749.1:11572-12636 GCF_000515355.1 Promicromonospora kroppenstedtii DSM 19349
GAGCCCGGCCCCGGTCGCCGGGCCGGAGGGGGTCGTGGCCCCGGCCGCGACGCAGGCAACGGCCGCGACGCCGGAGCAGGACGAGGACCCGGAGCGTGCGGACAACATCGAGACGCGGACCGCGGCCCGGCTGCACCAGCTGGTCGCGTCGGGTGCGGAGAAGCTGCCCGGCGAGGCCGGCAGCACCGTGTCCAAGCTGGCCGTCGCGCTGCTGTCGTTCGGCAGCCAGGCGGCGGCCAAGGATCAGGAGAAGTCGACCTCCGCCCTCGTGGGCGAGGCCGTCGGCCTCTTCAAGAGCCTGGACGACGACGACCCGGCCAAGCAGCGCAACGCCCTGGAGCACGCGCTGGAGACGTTCACGACGTCGACCATCGGCGGCAAGGAGCGCTCGCAGGTGCTCGAGGTCGCCGAGGAGGCGATGGGCCTGTGGAGCAAGCTCCGCGGCACGTCGTCCGACCTCGCCAAGTCCGACGCCGCCGCCTCGATGCGCTCGCTGACCAGCGCGCTGCGCAAGGAGGGCCGCGACGCGGAGGCCGACGAGGCCGAGACCGAGGCCAAGCGCCTCGAGTCCTGACCCGACCCGCCGGACCCGCCGAGTGCCGGACGTTCGCCCACCAGGGGCGAACGTCCGGCACTCAGCGGTTCTCCGGGCAGGTGGGGGTGGTCGCCATGGAGACGCCGTCCGGCATGTCCGCCGCGGTCGGCTCCCGCCCGGCCATGGCGCAGGCCCGGGTGATCATCTGGTCGTCCGAGAAGGTCCAGCCCGTGGTGACGCCGTGGTCCTGGACCACGAGCAGCTGGCCGTCGCCGGCGTGGACGTCGCCGGGTGCGACCTTGCCGCCGGGCGCGTAGAGCCGGGTCGCGAGCGAGCCGACCTTCTGGCCCGTCGCGATGTCGAAGAACGCCAGCGCGGCGCCCTGGTTGCGGGCCACGAGGTCGGGCCCGGGCAGCACCGCCAGCACGTCGCCGTAGGTGCCGGGCAGGTCGAGGTCCTCAGGGTCGCCCGGACCGGCGACGGCGCGCAGCCGCACCTTCGCGTCGAGCCCGAGCGTGACGAGCCGCTC
>NZ_KI911749.1:12736-16510 GCF_000515355.1 Promicromonospora kroppenstedtii DSM 19349
CGCCCCGCCGCCGGCGTCACGCCGCGGCGGGCGCCTGCACGGGCCTGCCGTAGACGAGGCGGCGCAGTGCGACCTCGGCCGGGCCACGGCGGCCCGTCTGCTCCTGCCAGACGGCGAACGCCACCGTGAGTCCCCACACCAGCACGGCGTAGAGCAGCATGCTCCACGAGCTCAGGTACTGGCCGAGACCGAGTCCCCACGCGGCCAGGACCGGCGCGCACAGCACGGACTGCAGCAGGTAACAGGTCAGCGACCGCTTGCCGACTGCCTGGACGGCGCCGGCGAACGGCCCGTCCGTCAGGAAGAGGTTGCCCGACGGCGGCCCGCTGCGCCGCTGGGCGAGGCGGTGACCGAGCAGGCCGAACAGCGCCACATACCCCAGGCCGCCGAAGAACCCGGTGAGGAACTGCACCGGATAGAAGACGACGGCCGCGTGGTCGGGCACGTCGATGATGCCGACGTGGTCGAGCGCGGAGGGCAGGGGTCCCAGCCAGCCGATCGTGATGCCGATGACGGCCACCCGCCGCAGCATGGGCAGGTGGTCGCCCGGGTTCTCCAGGATCCGGCGGCGTCCGGCCCAGAACGCGAGCAGCAGCATCATCGGCACCACCAGGGAGAGCAGGCCCTGCAGGAACGTGCCGAGCGTCCAGTACGTCAGCCGTTCCCCGATCGAGGCGAGGTACGACGTCACGGCCATCGAGTCGCTCGTCGGCGCGAGGTCGGCCGCGATGCTCCGCGCCATGGGGTCGTCGGCGGGGATCTGGGCGAGGAACCAGCCGCCGATCAGCGCGAACACCGTGCCGATCGTCAGCA
Organism: Promicromonospora kroppenstedtii DSM 19349; assembly: GCF_000515355.1. Lineage (GTDB taxonomy): Bacteria > Actinomycetota > Actinomycetes > Actinomycetales > Cellulomonadaceae > Promicromonospora > Promicromonospora kroppenstedtii. The sequence goes on from NZ_KI911749.1 coordinate 13,550, forward strand.
GGCCGCAGAACACCGACGTCCACACGATCAGCGTGCGGTCCTTGACCTGGAAGAACAGCCACACCATGAGCAGGCCGGCCAGACCGTACGCGCCCAGCACGTCGCCCATCCAGAGCAGCGCTGCGTGCACGAACCCGAACGCGAGGAGCAGCCAGTTGCGCTTCTGCAGCAGCCGGCGTGCCGCCTTCTCCGAGGTGCCCGAGGACACCTGGCGGTTGTAGAGCTGCATCATCCCGTACCCGAACAGGAACGCGAACATGGGGTAGGTCCGCAGGTCCACGGTGGTGATGATCAGGAAGTCGACCACCTTGTCGAGCGTGGACCCGTCGACCGGGTGCGACGCCCCGGAGCCCATGGTGCTGGCCCAGAGGTAGTAGGGCGTGTTCGCGATCGCGATCAGCAGGAGCATGAACCCTCGCGCCAGATCGGGGGCGGGGGAGCGTTCGGCGGCCTGGACGGGTCCTCGGGTGAGGGCAGTGGTCGTCATGGCCCCATCTCAGCAGGCCATGGACGCCGCCGCGAGGAAAGCGCTAGGCAGCGGGCTCCTCCAGCCGGGCGCGCTCCTCGTCGACGATCCGCCGCGCCAGCTCCTTGTCGCTGACGTCGGAGGTACCGGCCCCGGACGCGGTGGGCACCGTCGAGCGTCCCGCGTACTCCGCGAACAGCTCGGCCTTGGTACCGAGGATCTCCAGGAGCCGCTCGTCCACGCTCTCCTCGATGAGCAGGCGGTGCACCTGCACGGTGCGCACCTGGCCCATCCGGTGCGCGCGGGCGATGGCCTGCGCCTCGACGGTCGGCTTGACCTGGGGCTCGCACAGGATCACCACGGAGGCGGCCTGGATGTTGAGCCCCACCCCGCCGGCCTCGATCTGGCTGACGAGCACCTTGGGCTCCTTCGCCTGCGTGAACTCGTCCACCAGCTCCTGGCGGCGGGCGGCAGGCACCGATCCGGTGATCGGCCCGACGGCGAGCGGGCCCAGCTCGGCGAGCACGCGCTCGATCACGTCGCGGAAGTAGGAGAAGACCACGACCTTGCGGTTGTTCTCCACGGCCTCGTCGACGATCTCGCGCAGCCGGACCAGCTTCGCCGTCGGCTCGGGGGCCTCGACGAACGCGGCACGGCGCATGTCGGCGAACGAGCGGCTCAGCACCGCGTGGCGGTAGGCGGCGCCGTCGTGCTTGCCGAACCGCTCCCACTCGTCCACCTGGACCAGCTCGGGCAGCTCGGTGAGCACGTCCTCCTGGTTGCGGCGCAGGTAGACGGTCGCGACCGAGCGCCGGAAGGCGGAGGCGCCCGCCAGGCCCGCCGCCGGGTCGATGTCCTCGGCGACCTCGGGCTTGAGGTAGCCCACCAGGCTGCGGAACTCGTCCACGGTGTTCTCCATGGGCGTGCCCGACATGAACAGGACGCGCTCGGCCACGCGGGCCCACTCCGCCGTCCGCTCGGAGCGCTGCGCCTCCGGGTTCTTCACGTAGTGCGCCTCGTCCACCACGAGCAGGGCGGGGCGCGGCATGTCGCCGGCCCGCAGGTGCCCGAGCTGGGGGAAGGTCGCGATGCCGACGCCGCCGTCGGCCGCCCACTCCTCGATGCCCGCCTCGCGGTCGTCGCCGTGCAGCACACGGACGGTCAGCCTCGAGTGGGCCGCGACCTCGCGAGCCCAGTTGGCCGCGACGCTCGCGGGGCACACCACGAGGAAGTGCGTGCTCCCCTTCGCGGCGAGGTGGGCCATCACCGCGATGGCCTGGACGGTCTTGCCCAGGCCCATCTCGTCGCCGAGGATCGTGCGCCGCTGGGACAGCGCGTACTTGGCACCGAACGCCTGGTAGGAGCGCAGCGAGACGTTGAGCAGCGAGGTGTCCAGGTCCTGCGTCGCGACCTCGTCGACGACGTCCTCGGGCAGGTAGCCCTCGGCGGCCTCGACGTCGATGCCGAGGTCGACCAGCTCACCCAGCGCCGTGAAGTAGGCGGCGGCCCGGGCTTCGAAGTCGCTCCAGGCTTCGGCGTCGGACGTGTCCGTGAGCACCTCGTCCAGGGCGCGCAGGGCGTCGGTGATGCCCACGGCGTCGAGGTCGTCGGTCAGCGTGCGCAGGTCGGTCAGCGCGGCGTCGGCGCGGTCGGTGCGGCGCCGGCCTGCGAAGAACCGCCGCACGAACGTGGCCCGCACGGCACCCGTCTCGGCCAGGCGGGCGAGCTCGCGCACGTCGACGTCGAGCCGGTCCTGCCAGGTGCCGAAGAAGGCCTTGACGTGCAGGTGGTCGTGCAGCGCGTGCACCAGGCGCGTGGCGAGCGGGTCGGCGGGGGAGTGGTCCAGCCGGAAGGCGAGGCCGGCGTCCACGGCGCTGAAGACCTGCTGGGCCGCCTTCTGCAGCGCCTCTGCCGTACGGGCGCCGACGCCCGCGATCGCCGTGAGCTCCTCCGGGGCGGCGGCCCTGATCTGGCCGACGGTGCGGTACCCCGCCTGCTCGAGCGGGCCGAGGCGCAGACCGCCCGCGCCCACCTCACGGACTCGGTCCAGGGGCACGTCGGACAGCTCGTCCAGCACGCGTGCGTCGCGGGCCGCGCGGTAGTCGGCACGGACTCGGGCAGGCGCGCCGCGGCGCTGGCTGAGGGCACGGGAGCCCAGGTCGTGCCGGGTTCCGGCCTCCTCGAGCAGTTCGCGGGCGTCACCGCGGGACCAGGTCGTCATGGCCGACGACGGTACTGCGTGCGGGCCGTCCCGGAGGCCCCGACGCGCGCCGTGGACCGACGTTTCTTACATACCGGACCGAATGCCCATTCTGGTAGTTTCATCGCACCATTAACAGGAGGAAAAAGTGAGCACGGACGCACTGCCGGAGCAGGCACAGGCGGCGCAGGCCACCGCCGCAGGGGAGCCGACGCCGCAGGTGGCGCCGGAGGCGACGCCGGACGTCGCCCAGGGCGACACGAACCCGGAGCCGGCCGCGAGCCCGGCCCCGGTC
>NZ_KI911749.1:16610-17889 GCF_000515355.1 Promicromonospora kroppenstedtii DSM 19349
CGGCGGGCCCTTCCGCGGCCGGCCGCGCGCCGAGCTGCGCGACGTGACGCCCGCCCAGGCGCTGCGCCACCCCAACTTCGCGATGGGCCGCGTGGTCACCACCAACTCGGCGACCCTGGTCAACAAGGGGCTCGAGGTGATCGAGGCGCACCTCCTGTTCGACCTGCCGTTCAGCGCCATCGACGTGGTGGTGCACCCGCAGCAGATGATCCACTCCATGGTCGAGTTCGTCGACGGCTCCACGATCGCGCAGGCCGGGCCGCCGCGGATGCTCGTGCCGATCGCGCTCGGCCTGTCCTGGCCGGACCGGCTGCCGGACGTCGACGTCGGCATCGACTGGACGCAGGCCGCGAGCTGGGAGTTCCTGCCCCTGGACGACGACGCGTTCCCCGCCGTGCGGCTGGCGCGCCAGGTCGGCGAGGCCGGCGGCACCCATCCCGCCGTGTACAACGCCGCGAACGAGGTGTGCGTGGACGCGTTCCACGACGGGACGATCGGGTTCCTCGACATCGTCGACACCGTGGCCGCCGTCGTCGAGGCGCACGCGACCACGGGGGCGGGCGACGCGGCGTCGGTCGAGGGCGTCCTGGAGGCCGATGCCTGGGCCCGGGCGCGTGCGGCGGAGATCCTGAAGTCGGTCTGACGCCGGGCCCGGTCCCGCTGGGGCTGGTCGTCCGGTTGGCCTGATCCCGCCGGGCCCGATCCCCCCTTGAGGCCTAAGTTTCTTCGCTTTCGGACTCCTCAAAGCGAAGAAACTTAGGCCTCAAAGGGGATCGCCCGGGCCCATCTGGGCTCAGCGGGTCGCGAAGCCGTGGTTCACCGGCCCGTGGCCCCGCCACGGGCCCGGTGCGGTCCCGGTGCCGCCCACCACCAGGTCGTCCGCCGCGCGAAGCGCCCCGGTGAGGTACTCCTTGGCGGCCCGGACGGCCGGTTCCCAGCCGTCGTGCACCGGCCGCAGGACGGCGCAGGCCGAGCTCAGCGTGCAGCCCGTGCCATGGGTGTTCCGGGTCGGCACGCGGGGCGCGGTCAGGGCGACGACGCCGTCGACGCCGGGGCCCGCGAGGTGGTCGACCGACTCGGCCGAGTCGAGGTGCCCGCCCTTGACCAGCGCATACCCTGCCCCGAGCGCACTCAGCGCCCGGGCCTGGTCCGCCGCCTCACGGCCGTCGCGGGCCGGTTCGACGCCGAGCAGCACGGCGGCCTCGGGCAGGTTGGGCGTGACCAGGTCGGCCAGGGGGAGCAGCTCGTCGCGGAGCACGGCCTCGGCGTCGGGCGCCAG
>NZ_KI911750.1:0-1808 GCF_000515355.1 Promicromonospora kroppenstedtii DSM 19349
GCTTCGCAGCAGCGGGGGTGCTGCTCGCCGTGGGGTACGCCCGGACGCGGCTCGGGTAGCCGGTGCCGCGCGAGGGCGGCGTCGATCGTCCTGTCCGCCGCGTTCGCGCCTGACGTGCGAGTGGCGGCGTCCCGTGATGAGGCTGGTGTTCGCCGCAGCATCCCGCGACGGAGGGAGTTCCCGATGGAGGACAAGGTCGAGGAAGTGCTCGACGGCGGTGACCTACCACCTCTCGGGCGCTACCGGCTCGATCTGGCGACCGAGACATGGTCGTGGTCCAGCGAGGTCTACCGCATGCACGGGTTCGAGCCGGGCCAGGTGGTGCCCACCACCGCGCTCATGCTCGCGCACAAGCACCCGGACGACCTGGGGGCGACCGACGGGGTGCTGAAGCAGGCGGCCGAGTCCGGCAGGGCGTTCAGCTCCGTGCACCGTGTCCTCGACGCCCAGGGTGGCACCCGCACGCTCGTGATCACCGGCGAGGCCAGCCGCGATCCCGACACCGGCGAGGTGGCGGAGCTGTCCGGCTACTTCATCGACGTGACGGGCTCGCACCGGGCGGCCGCGGCCCGCGACGCCTCGGTCTCGATCCAGGCCTCGTCGGAGCGCAGGGCGGTGATCGACCAGGCCAAGGGCATCCTGATGATGACCTACTCCCTGGAGCACACGTCGGCGTTCGAGCTGCTGCGCCGGGTGTCCAACGAGACCAACGTCCCGGTGCGCGACATCGCCGGCTCGCTGGTGGACCTCGCTTCGTCGTCCGTGCTGGTGAACGTCGCGGAACGGTCCGTGGTCGACGAGTTCCTGCGGTCGCTGAGCTCGGCCGGCCGGGACTGAGACGGCCGGGGCCGGCGACGTCAGACCGGCGGCCGAGGCGGCCGAGGCGGCCGGGGCGCGGTCAGCACGGCGATGACGTCGGCCGCGGTGCTCCGCGTGCTGGTGAGCTCCACGATCCGGCGCGCGACGTCGCGCACCGCCACGTTGTGGTCGTTGGAGGCACTGCGCAGCCGCTCGAAGGCCTCCGCCGAGTCGATGCCCAGGGCGAAGGCGATGATGCCCTTGGCCTGCTCGATCGGGGCGCGTGCGGCGGCCGCCGTCCGGATGGCCGTGTCCGCCTCGCGGTTCGCCTGGTCCTTGATCCCGGCCGAGACGTCGATGAAGTAACCCACGAGCTCGACGACCTGCCGGGTGCCCGGGTCGCGGCGGCCCTGGCCGACCACCGCGAGCGTCCGCTCCTGCCCCCGGGCGTCCATGATGCGGTGCACGCTGCTGAACGGTTTGCCGGTCGCGGCGACGTACGCGGTGACCTGAGGAGCGGAGGGCAGGTCCTCGGGATGCTTGTGCGCGAGCATCAGCGCCGTGGTCGGCACCACGTCGCCCGGCTCGAAGCCGTGGATCCGGTAGGTCTCGTCCGACCACCACCACACCTCGGTCGCCAGCTCGTATCGGTAACGGCCGACGGTGTGGTTCACGCCGAGCGTCAGGGCGCGCTCGACTTCCAGGGGTTCCGCGGTCAACAGCAGGTCTCCTCGTGCGCTCTGCGCCGACGAGCCGCGTCCTGACCCGGCGATAACCCTAGCCTGAACGCACCGTTGCTGACACATCGGGTGGAAGCCGCACGGCCTGTCCGGCAGGCCTCTCATCTCCTGTCGGCGGGTACCCGGCACTGCCATGGCCTGCGACAGGCGTTCGGCCGCCACGATGCCGGCGCCCCCGGTCAGCGCACGACGCCCCCGGACGGCGCACGACGGCGCGGGCGAACTTCACCCGGCGCCGGCCTCGTCGTCGGTCAGGGCGCGGTCGTGCTC
>NZ_KI911750.1:1908-3430 GCF_000515355.1 Promicromonospora kroppenstedtii DSM 19349
GCTCCACCACCCGGGTGACCACGGCGACGACCGCGCCCCCGGCGAGGGTGCCCAGCAGCACGAGCAGGGCGCCGACGGCCCAGAGCCCCGAGTCGTCGGTCGCCTGCGCCTGGATGGTCCACGCCGCCGTGAACGGCACGGCCACCGCGAGCACCGCGGCCCACGCCGGGGCGGACAGCGTGCCGACCACCACCAGGGCGGCGAGCACCAGCACGCACGCGATCACCTGGGGCCCCTCGTACGGGCCGGTGACGTTCCCGGTAGCGGGATCGACCTCCCGGACGACGTCCCGGCCCAGGAAGATCCACCAGGCCACGACGGTCAGCACGACCACGGTGAGCGTCGTCAGGGTGGGGGAGGGCTTCTTCCGCGCAGTCATGCTCCCACCCTGCCCGTCATCCGTCCGGAAAGTGCTGTGACATCCCGGTGGGGTGCGCGTCTGAGAGGCATGACACACACGACCGGCACCGTGACGTCGACCTCCACCACCGCCACCGAGCTGCGGACGGCCCCACCGGCCGCCCTCCGAGCAAGCGTCAGGACTCGCACCCTGGTCGCCCTCGACATCGACGGAACGCTGCTGGGCGCCGACGGGATCGTGCCGGCCGTGACGGTCGGGGCCGTCCGGGAGGTGCGCAGGTCGGGCCACCATGTCGTGCTCGCCTCGGGCCGGTCGCTCGTGGGGATCCTCCCCGTGGCGGGCCAGCTCGGCATCGAGCAGGGCTGGGCCGTCGCGTCCAACGGCGCCGTCGTCGCCCGCGTCGACGCCGACCTGCCGAGCGGCTACCGGATCGAGAAGATGCACTCGTTCGACGTCGAGCCCGTGGTCCGGCTCGCGCGCGCAGCGCTCCCCACGGTGCAGGTCGGGGTCGAGGAGGTGGGCTGGGGGTACCGGGTGAACCGAGTCTTCGAGCAGGGGCTGGTCAACGGGCAGCAGCGCCGCGTGGCGGACACCGAGCTGTGGGAGGCCCCCGCCGCGCGCGTGATCCTGCGCGGCGACGGGGCGCTGAGCCTGCTGGCGCCCCTGCGCGAGCTGGGCGTCACGGCCACGCCGGCCGGACCCGACTGGGTGGACGTCACGCCGCTGTCCCTGAGCAAGGCGACGGCGCTCGAGCGGATCCGTGAGCGGGTCGGCGTGGACCCGGGCGCGACTCTCGCCGTCGGGGACGGGGTCAACGACCTGGAGATGATCGCCTGGGCCGCGCGCGGCGTCGCGATGGGGCACGCCCCGGCCGCCGTCATCGATGCCGCGGACGAGGTCACGGGGCGGATCGAGGAGCACGGGGTGGTCGCGGTGCTGAGCACCCTGCGGTGAACAGGTCCGGCACGCCGGGGACGGAGACAACCTTTCGGGTGAATCGCACGTCATAGTCATGGCGTCCCGACCGGGACGCAGTGCACACACCCAGGAGGACTTGCCCTATGAGCAGGAGATTCGTCGTCCGTTCCTCGGCGGCAGCGGGCGCGCTGGCGCTCGTGCTGGCCGGATCGGTCGCCGCGAGCCCGGCCGGCGCGAGCCCGG
>NZ_KI911750.1:3530-5715 GCF_000515355.1 Promicromonospora kroppenstedtii DSM 19349
GCCGACACCCTCATCGAACGCGCCACCGGACGCGAACCCGGTCACGCGAACGATGTGCCGGTCACGATCAACCTGCTGGTCTCGGACGACACCCTCCTGGCCGGCGGCAACCAGCCGGGTGTGGTGGTCGAGGGTGCCCCGGCGGGTGCGGGCGTTGTCCCGGCACCGGTCGCCCGCAACCTGGTAGCGCACGCGATCGACACCGACACGGCCTGGTTGCGGTCGATCTACGTCAACCCCCACGGACGCCTCCTGGCCACGACGTCCACGTCCCGGTTCCACCCACCAGGCTTGACGGCGTTGCTGCGGGCCAGGGAGCAGGGCATCTGTGCCACCGTCTGGTGCGACGCCCCGGTCCGGCACACGGACCACGTCACCCCGCACGCGGAGGGTGGCCCGACCAGCCTCGACAACGGGCAAGGTCTATGCGCCTGGTGCAACCACGCAAAGCAGGCCCCCGGCTGGCATCAGAAAACCACCCACCGCGACGGACGGCACGCCGTCGAAACCATGACCCCCACCGGGCACACCTATGTCTCGGTCGCGCCCACACCACCCACACCGGCCAGGACCAGCGACACCGGTCGTGCAGTGGAGGCCGCCCGTGGCGCCGGCATGCCCGCTGGCAGTGACGCATCCACGGCCGGCGAGGCCGCCCGTGGTCAGGACGTGACCCCAGCCCGCGACGGTTCCGCCACCCCGGCCTGGACCCCACGCAGCCGCTACTCGATCGGCTGCCAGGCCACGCCCCCCACGGCACCATCGCCTACCGCCCCAGCCCACCACCCCGCCAACCATGCCCGGCACGCCAACCACCCCGCCGAGCACCAGGCAGGTCGCGTCGCCCCGACCTCTTCTGGGCGCACCCCGCCTGACGCACCAGCTAGGAGACCAGCCGGTCCCGGGCGTCGCGCCCCGTCCGGGCGTCGTCCTCGGGCCGGCTGATCTCGGCCCACACCTCGTCGAGGGACAGGCCCAGCACACCTGCGATCGCCGCGATCGTCGAGAACGCGGGCGTGGCCACGCGACCCGACTCGATCTTGCGCAGGGTCTCGGGGGAGACGCGGGCGTCGAGTGCGGTCTCCAGCATCGAGCGGTCCCCGCGTGCGCGGCGCAGGAGGGCGCCGAGGCGCTGTCCGCGCTCGACGTCGGCGGGGGTGAGCGGCAGCCTGACCATGACGCCGATTCTAATACCGGTATAACATTGCCGGGATAGTTATTGGTAGGCGTACGAAGGGCACCCCATGATCGAGATCCTGAACCCCACCGAGCTGGCCCGAGCCAGGGAGACGGGAGCCCTCGTGGGCGGCTTCCTTCGGACGCTGCGCGACCGCGCCACGGCCGGCACCAACCTCCTGGACATCGACCGCTGGACCCGGGACCTGATAGCCGACGCCGGGGCGCAGTCCTGCTACGTCGACTACGCGCCGTCGTTCGGCCGGGGGCCGTTCGGGCACTATGTCTGCACCGCGGTGAACGACGCCGTGCTGCACGGCAGGCCCCACGACTACACCCTGGCCGACGGCGACCTGCTCACCCTCGACCTCGCCGTCTCCCTGGACGGGATCGCCGCCGATTCCGCGGTCAGCTTCGTCGTGGGCGATCCCGGGCCCGAGGCCGCCGAGAGCCATGCACTGATCGAGGCGACCGAGCGCGCGCTCGCCGCCGGGATCGCCGCCGCCGGCCCCGGGGCTCGCATCGGCGACCTCTCGCACGCCATCGGCTCCGTGCTCGGCGCGGCGGGGTACCCGATCAACACCGAGTTCGGTGGGCACGGCATCGGCTCGACCATGCACCAGGACCCGCACGTCTCGAACACGGGGCGGCCGGGCCGGGGCTATCGGCTGCGCCCCGGGCTGCTGCTGGCCCTCGAACCATGGGCCATGACCGACACCGACGAGCTCGTCGTCGACGCCGACGGCTGGACGCTGCGCAGCGCGACCGGCTGCCGCACCGCGCACAGCGAGCACACCATCGCCGTCACGGACGACGGAGTCGAGATCCTCACCCTGCCGAGGTAGCGGCGGCGGCCGCGGCGACACAAGCCCCGATGTGCGCCCGTGTCGCCGCGAACACCGTCGCCAGCTCGCGCGCCATCCCCGGGTACTCCGCGTGCCCGGCGGAGTGCACCGCGAGCTCCAGGCGGGCACCCGAGCCCGCCGACGACGCCCGCGACACCCCGGCC
>NZ_KI911751.1:0-1842 GCF_000515355.1 Promicromonospora kroppenstedtii DSM 19349
CGGGCCGGCCCGGCTCGTCAGGCGCGGCGGCGGTCCCGTCCCTCGGCTACCTCGCCGCGGCGTCCGGCCTGGCGACGCTGGTCTTCTTCGGCCTCTCGTTCCCGGTCCTCGGGTCCCGGCAGCCGGCCTTCACCGAGGGTCTGACGGTGCTGATCCCGATGGCGCTCACCGCGATCGGCGTCGTGGCCTGCTACCGCTACCTGACCCGGACGGCGTCCTCCGCGGCCTGGACGCCACGGCACACGCTCGCCCTGATCGGCGGGGCGCTCGTGGCCCATTCGGTGGGCGGGCTGGTGATCATGGCGCACACCACCGTGGACCGGGTCGGCCTCGTGGTGATCATCGCGCTGACCGTCGTCGGACTGCTGCTCGTCGACCGGCGCCTGCGCCGCTGACCAGCCCGACGACGTCGTCAGTGCTCGTCGAGCGTCGTCAGAGGGCGAGGAGGCCCCGGGCAAGGGCCGTCACGGCGCCCGCCGTCGCCACCGTGAGGGCCGTCCGGGACGCCGCCCGGGTCGAGATCCTCAGGGCGAGGAAGCGGCCGACCGTCACGCCGGCCAGCACCGCCGCCAGCAGCACCGGCCAGACCCACCACGCCGGGGCGAAGCCGGACGGGATGGCGCCGAAACCCAGCTTGGTCGCCACCGACATGGCGTTCATGACCACGAGCAGCGGCTGCATCGTCGCCGCGAACGACCGGTGGTCCCAGCGGGTGGCCAGCGCGTACGCGGTCCAGGCCGGTGCGGCGACCCCCGAGGTGGTGTTCATGAACCCTGCCGCCAGACCCGTGGCGACCGCCACCGAGCGGCCCTGGATGCGCACCCGGCGCCGCAGGATCGCCGAGGCGCCGAGCGCGAGCAGCACCGAACCGCCCACGATCACGTCGAGCCAGGCCGGGTCGGCCTCGCGGACCGTGAGCGCACCGAGCACCGAGCCCACCAGCATCAACGGCAGGATCGTGACGACGCGCCGCCAGTCCACGCCGTCACGCAGCGCGCGCAGGACGAGCAGGGCCGTGACGATCGCGGCGACGTTGCTGAGCAGCACGCCCACCGAGGCGCCGAGGAACACGGTGAGCACCGGCGCGGCCACCATGCCGACGCCCATCCCGGCGACGCGCTGCAGGCCGGCCCCGAGGACGACGGCCACGCAGGCTGCGATCAGGGCCGTCGTGTCCACCTCGTCACGCTAACCCTGATCAGGGGCGGTGCCGGTGCGAGGAATATCACCCTCCGGCCGCCGCGCCGTGCCCGGTCTCCGCACCCGCTCACCGAGCCCGGGGCCACACCACCGTGAACCGTGCCCCGCCGTCGTGCGACTCCCCGACGGCGACCTCGCCGCCCCGGCGCCGCACGAGCTCTGCGACCAGAGCCAGCCCGAGCCCGGCGCCGCCGGAGGTCCGGGCGCGGTCGTCCGACACCCGGTAGAACCGGTCGAACACCTTGGCGCGGTGCTCCGGGGGCACGCCCGGCCCGTCGTCGTCGACCAGCACCCGCACGGTGGAACGCTGCGCGAGGACCGTTACCACCACCCGCGTGCGGGTGTACCGGGCGGCGTTGCGCAGCAGGTTGTCGAGCACCAGCTCCGTCTCGGTGTGCGCCGCGGCCGCCCAGGCCCGATCGGTCAGGGCGTTGACGACGATCGGCACGGGCTCGCCGCTGTCCCGTCCTGTCTCCGCCCGTCCTGTCTCCGCCCGCTCTGTCTCCGCCCGCTCTGTCTCCGCCAGCCCTGCCCCCGCCAGCCCTGTCTCCGCCAGCCCTGCCCCCGCCCGTCCCGCCTCGGGCCGGGTCGCCGCCCGCGCCACCGCCGACCGCACCTCGTCGACCAGGTCGATCGACTCCG
>NZ_KI911751.1:1942-3389 GCF_000515355.1 Promicromonospora kroppenstedtii DSM 19349
CTCCCGGCGGGTGCCGGCCGAAACCCGGCGTTCAGGCGCCGCGCGGGGCCAGGCCGCGCACGAGGGCGGTGAGCCCGGCCTCGAACTCGTGCTCAGGGCCCAGCTCGGTGACGGCCCGGACGGCCTGAGCGAGCCTGTCGGCGCCCTCGACGGCGCCGGTGTCGTCGGCCAGGATCGACTGCCCGCTGGGCGTCGTCTGCTCCTCGAGGGTCGCCCCGATCGTGTACCGGGAGACGGCGATGAACGCCAGCACGGCGTCCGGCCCGCCGAACCCCTGCGCCTCGAGGTGGGCGACCTGCGCGACCGAGTTGGCGAGGTTCGGGGCCCGCGGCCCGGTCGAGGCGATCAGGCGGGCGCCGTCGCGCACGGAGAGCATGGCGCGGCGCAGGCTGCGGGCGTTGCGCAGCAGGAACGCGTCCCAGCCCTCGTCCGGTCCGGGCAGCCGGTCGGTGTGCCGGCGGTCGAGCACCTCGGCCGCGACGGCGTTCAGCAGCTCGGCCTTGTTGCGGAAGTGGTGGTACAGCGCGGGCTGCTGCACGCCGAGCCGGCGCGCCACGTTGTGGCTGGACAACCCGTCCAGGCCGCGCTCGTCCAGCGTCTCGATGGCCGCGGCGACGATCGTCGGGCGGTCGAGTCCAGGTCGGGTACGCGGCATGGCCCGACTCTAGCCAGGGCGCTCCTTATCAGTGATACTTATCAGTGATAAGGAACTTCCCGGGACATGGAGCTGCCCGGGAAGTGACGAAGAGATGGCGGGAATCCGTCAGGGGGAGCAGCGATGACGAACGCGCACGCACCGAGTCCCGCCCGCCCACCGCGCCTGCGAAACCGCGGCGCCGCCTGGACGCTCGTGGCGCTCACACCGCTGATCGCCGAGCTCGCCCTGGGGTCCACTCCGGTCCGGATGGCGTGGCTCGTGCTGCTCTGGATGCCGGTCTATGGCGCGGGCGTGCTGCTGATCCGCGAGCTGGTCGCGCGACGCGGGCGCGGCTGGCCCAGCATCCTGCTGCTCGCCCTGGCCTACGAGCTGGTCGAGGACGGGATCGGCCTGCAGGCGCTGACCAGCCCGCACCTGTACGACGCCGCGTCGTGGGGTGCCCGCGTGCTCGGCGTCAACCTGCCGTACCTCGAGGCGAACGCGATCTACCACGCCGTGTTCACCGTCTGCATCCCGATCGCGCTGACGAACCTGCTCTTCCCCGCGCACCGGGGCCGCCCGTATCTCGGCGTGCCGGGGACGGTCGTCGCCGGCGTCGTCGCGGTGCTCGGCGTGGGGCTGCTGCGCACGGTGACGCTCTCGGAGGACCCCGGCTACCAGGCGCCGACCGCGTTCGTGCTCGGCGTGGTGGTGCTGGTGCTCGCGCTCGGGGTCGTCGCCCTGTTCGTCGTGCCGGCCCCACGGGTCCGGGCGGTCGCACCCGGCCAGCGGGGCGTCTCGGCGGGCCGG
>NZ_KI911751.1:3489-9971 GCF_000515355.1 Promicromonospora kroppenstedtii DSM 19349
GCGTGCTCCCCGCCCGCCGCCGCGCGCCGCTCGGCCGCCTGCTGCGCTCGGAGCTGCGGTGGATCTTCCGGCGGCCGCGCACGCTGGTCGTGCTCGCGCTGCTCACCGTGCTGCCGGTGATCACCGGCATCGCCGTCGACCTGACGTTCGACGGTGCGGCGGCACCCGACCCGACCGCGGGACCCGGCCCGGGCGGGAGCGGCCCCGGCGAGGGGCCGCCCATCTTCGTGACCATGGCCAGCAGCGCGTTCGTGCTGCCGCTGGGCTCGCTGATGACGCTCCTGATGCTCCTGCTGCCGCTCACCGTGGCCATGGCGAGCGGCGACGCGCTGGCCGGCGAGCAGTCCACCGGCGCGCTGCGCGGCTGGTTGCTCGCCCCCGTCGCGCGTGGCCGGCTGCTGCTGGTCAAGGCCGTGGGCGTGCTCGTCGTCGCTCTGGTCGCGGCCACGCTGGTGGCCACGTCCGGGCTGGTCACCGGAGTCGTCCTGTCGGGGACCGACGGCCTGGTGTCGATGTCGGGCACCCAGCTCTCGGTCGCGGACGTGCTGGGGCGGCTCGCGATCGCCGTCGCCTGGGCCACGGTGTACCTGATGGCGGTCGGCGCGGTGGCGCTCGCGATCTCGGCGTCGACCGAGCACCCGATGCTCGTGGTGGTGAGCGTGCTGGGTGGCCTGATCGTGTCCGGCGTGCTGCTGCAGATCTCGGCGCTGGACTGGCTCCACCCGTACCTGCTGCCGACGTCGCTGGCGAGCCTGGCCGACCTGATCCGGGACCCGCTGGCGTTCGACGGCCTGGGCGAGGGAGCGTTCCGGTCGCTGTGCTACCTCGTGATCGGCATGTCCCTGGCCTACGCCCGCATCACGACCCGAGACGGCTGAGAAAGCGAGACGCCGCCGCGCGCCTCCCTTCCGGAAGGCGCGCGACGGCGTCGGGCAGCGGGGATCAGTCCCCGACGTTGTCCGCGTAGTCGATGTCGCGGGTCTCGCGCTCCAGGAGCAGCGCGACCAGCGTGATCACGGCCATGGCGGAGAGGTAGACGCCCACGAGCACCGGCGAGCCGTCGCCCTTGGCCCACAGCCACACGGCGATGAACGGGGCCACGGCGGCACCGAGCACCGACGACAGGTTGTACGCGATGCCGGAGCCCGTGTACCGGACGTTGGCCGGGAACAGCTCGGGCAGCACGGCCGCCATCGGGCCGAACGTGAGGCCCATGAGCGTGAAGCCGAGGATCAGCAGGGACTGCACGCCGAGGTCGCCCGCGGCGAACAGCGGCACGAACAGGGCGCCGAACACGATGATCGCCACCGTGACCCAGATGAGGTGCTTGCGGCGGCCGAACTTCTCCGCCATGGGGCCGGACGCGAGCGTGAAGATGCCGAAGAACACGACGCCCACGATCAGCATCCAGAGGAAGTCGATCTTCTCGTAGCCGAGGCCGGCGGGGGAGCCGTCGGTCGGCTCGGTGACCGCCACGCCGTAGTTCAGCGTGAACGTCGTCATCAGGTAGAACAGCACGTACGTGGCGAGCATGATGAACGTGCCCGAGATGATCTGCTTCCACGACGTGCGGAAGACGCGGGCCACCGGCACCTTGCTGACGGCCTCGGCCGCGAGCACCTTGCGGAACGCCGGGGTCTCCAGCAGCGAGAGCCGCACCCACAGGCCCACGATCACCAGGATCGCCGACGCGATGAACGGGATGCGCCAGCCCCAGGCCGCGAACTGCTCCGGCGTGAGCGACGTGGACAGCGCGATGAACACGGTGTTGGCGAGGATGAAGCCGATCGGCGCGCCGAGCTGCGGGAACGTGCCGTAGATGGCGCGCTTGCCCTCGGGCGCGTTCTCGGTGGCAAGGAGGGCCGCGCCGCTCCACTCGCCCCCGAGCCCGAGGCCCTGGCAGAACCGGCACAGCACGAGCACCGCGGGCGCCGCCAGAGCCCAGCCGGGGGTCGACGCCGCGGGGATGAGGCCGATCAGGACCGTCGCGATACCCATCGTGAGCAGCGACGCGACCAGCGTCGCCTTGCGGCCGATCCGGTCACCGAAGTGCCCGAACAGGACCGAGCCGACCGGCCGCGCCACGAAGGCGACGCCGAAGACGGCGAACGACGACAGGAGCTGCGTGGTCGGGTCCTCGGCGTTCGGGAAGAACAGCGCCGGGAAGACCAGCGACGCCGCGGTCGCGTAGATGTAGAAGTCATAGAACTCGATGGAGGTACCGATGAGGGAGGCGACGACGACGCGGCCGCGGGGATTGCCGGCCGGCGCTGCGCTCTCCTTGCCGCCGGGGGTCCCGGCGGTCGGTGCTGCGGAGGTGCTCATGCCCGCGAGATTAGGCGTGCCGTCCGCCATCCGGGAAGGGTGTCTCGCGATACGGATGGGGTCTTGACGTAGGCTGCGGCCGTCGGCAAGCGGCTGTCATGCGCGGCCTGTCATGCGCGAGCGATGTGCACACACGGCGTGTCGAACTGCGGCCTGGTGCGTCGCGAGTGAAGGTGTGGTGAACGGTGAATACTCCCACTGGTTGCCGTGTTGGCACGACCGGCGGTGAGGGGCAGGATCGACCGGGCGCCCCCGGAGGCTCCGCCATCGGAAATCCATCATCGGAACGAACGAGACGACGACGAGGATATGAACGATCTGCTGTATGTGAACGGCGGCAACCCGTTGAACGGGACCATCACCGTTCGAGGCGCAAAGAACTTCGTGTCGAAGTCCATGGTGGCTTCTCTGCTGGGGGAGACCCCGAGCGTGCTGCGGAACGTCCCGCAGATCCGTGACGTCAAGGTCGTCTCGGGGCTCCTGGACCTGCACGGCGTGAACGTCAAGTACGACACCGACGCCGGCATCCTGGACCTCGACCCGTCCAACGTCGAGTCCGCCCACGTGGCCGACATCGACGCCCACGCCGGCTCCAGCCGCATCCCGATCCTGTTCTGCGGGCCGCTGCTGCACCGCCTCGGTGAGGCGTTCATCCCCGACCTGGGCGGCTGCCGCATCGGCGACCGGCCCATCAACTACCACCTCGACATCCTGCGTCAGTTCGGCGCCGTCGTGGACAAGCGGCCCAACGGCATCCACCTGCGCGCGCCGCGGCGCCTGCAGGGCACCAAGATCTCGCTGCCGTACCCGTCGGTGGGCGCCACCGAGCAGACGCTGCTGACGGCGGTCCGCGCGGACGGCATCACCGAGCTCTCGGGCGCGGCGATCGAGCCCGAGATCATGGACCTCATCGCCGTGCTGCAGAAGATGGGCGCGATCATCTCGGTCGACACCGACCGCGTGATCCGCATCGAGGGCGTCGACCGCCTCGAGGGCTACACGCACACGGCCCTGAACGACCGCATCGAGACCGCCTCCTGGGCCTCCGCGGCCCTGGCCACGGGCGGCGACATCACCGTCAAGGGCGCCACGCAGCCCGAGATGATGACCTTCCTCAACACGTTCCGGAAGGTCGGCGGCCGCTTCGAGGTGCAGGACGACGGCATCCGCTTCTGGCACGCCGGCGGCGACCTCAAGTCCATCGTGCTGGAGACCGACGTCCACCCGGGCTTCATGACGGACTGGCAGCAGCCGCTCGTCGTGGCGCTCACGCAGGCCACCGGCCTGTCGATCGTGCACGAGACCGTGTACGAGAACCGGTTCGGCTTCACCGACGCCCTGCGCAAGATGGGCGCCACGATCCAGGTCTACAAGGAGTGCCTGGGCGGTCGCGACTGCCGGTTCGGCCAGCGCAACTTCCACCACTCCGCCGTCGTCTCCGGCCCGACGCCGCTGTCCGCGGCCGACATCGAGGTGCCGGACCTGCGCGGCGGGTTCTCCCACCTCATCGCGGCGCTGGCCGCCAAGGGGCAGTCGACGGTGCGCGGCATCGGCCTGATCGACCGCGGCTACGAGAACTTCCAGGACAAGCTGGAGGCCCTGGGCGCCGAGGTCGTCCGCGGCTGAGGTCTTCCCTCGTGCGTGTCAGGCGCGGGCAGGGTTCGCGGTTCGGCCGAGTATCCTTTCGGCCGTGTCCATCCCACGCCCCGAGTCGCGCATGTATCGCTTCGTCGCGTTCCTCGTGCGGAACCTCATGTTCGCGCTGTGCAAGTACGAGTGGAAGGGCGAGGAGAACTTCCCGGCCAAGGGCGGGTTCATCGCCGCGGCCAACCACGTCACCGAGCTCGACGCGCTGACACTGGCCCACTACCTCTTCGACATGGGTCGCGAGCCCCGCATCCTGGCCAAGCGTGGTCTGTTCGACTCGCCGCTGACGGGCTGGGCCCTGCGGGGCACCAAGATGATCCCGGTGGACCGGGACTCCGCGAAGTCCGCCGAGTCGCTGAAGGAGGCCGCGAGCCAGCTCGGAGACGGTGCCTGCGTCGCGATCCTGCCCGAGGGCACCCTGACGCGCGACCCCGACTACTGGCCCATGGAGGGCAAGACCGGCGTGGCGCGCATCGCGCTGACGACGCGCCTGCCCGTGCTCCCGGTCGCGCAGTGGGGCGTCACCGACATCCTGCCGCGCTACGGCCGGCTGCCCAAGCCGTTCCCGCGCAAGAAGGTGACCATCCGCACCGGCCCGCCCGTGGACCTGAGCGACCTCTACGACCGGCCGCAGGACACCGCGACGCTCCGCGAGGCCACCTCCCGCATCATGGACGCGATCAGCGCCGAGCTGGAGCAGATCCGCGGCGAGAAGGCCCCGAAGCCCCGCTTCGACCTGCGCAAGCACCCTGACTACGAGGCCAAGATGACGAACTACCCGCCGGTGGAGCGCCCGTGAGCGAAGTGACGAAGACCGTGGGCACCGTGCAGGGGCAGCCGAAGGTGGCCGTGCTCGGCGCCGGCTCGATGGGCACCACGTTCGCGATGGTGCTGGCCGACGCCGGCTGCGAGGTCACCCTGTGGGGCCGCGACGCCGCCGTGCTCGACGCCGTGGACCGCACGCACCGCAACGAGAAGTACCTTCCGGGCGTGCAGCTGCCCCCGATGCACGGCACCACCGATCCGGCGACCGCCCTGCGCGGCGCGTCGATCGTGGTCGTCTCCGTGCCGTCCCAGGTGGCCCGCGCCACGCTGGAGTCGATGAAGCACCTGGTGCACGAGGTGGCGGCGCCGGGCGCCGTCGTCGTCTCCCTGATGAAGGGTGTCGAGCTCGGCACGGACAAGCGCATGACCCAGGTCATGGCCGAGGTGCTGGAGCTGCCCGACGAGCGCGTCGCCGTCGTCTCCGGGCCGAACCTGGCGCCCGAGATCGCCGATCGGCAGCCGACGGCGACCGTGGTCGCCTCCCGCAGCGAGGCGACGGCCCAGCTCGTTGCCTCCGCCTGCTCGACCGGGTACTTCCGCCCGTACACGAACACCGACGTGGTGGGCGTGGAGCTGTGCGGCGCGGTGAAGAACATCATCGCCCTGGCCGCCGGCATGGCGCAGGGCCAGGGCCTGGGCTGGAACACGCTGGCCACGCTCATCACGCGCGGCCTGGTGGAGATCACGCGCCTCGGCCTCGCGCTGGGCGCCGACGCCGCCACGTTCTCCGGCCTGGCGGGCATGGGCGACCTGATGGCGACGTGCGCGTCGCCGCTGTCGCGCAACCACCGGCTCGGTAAGCACGTGGGCGAGGGGCTCACGCTCGCCGAGGCGATCAAGGCGACCGGCGGCACGGCCGAGGGCGTCAAGTCGTCGGAGTCGGTGCTGGAGCTGGCCCGGGCGCACGACGTCGAGATGCCGATCACGGCCGGCGTCGTCGAGGTGCTGGCGGGCCGGCTGCCACTCTCCGAGCTCGCGGCGACGCTGCTGGCGCGGCCCCAGAAGTCCGAGGTCGCGGGCTGAGCCTGCTGGTCTGACGCCGGACAGCAGTCCAGATGCCGTCCTGAGCGCCCGGCCCGTGCGGCCGGCGCTCAGTGCTGGACGTCGACCACCACGCGCATCGGGTCCTCCAGCAGGAACGCCCGGAACGGGCGCTCGGCCCCGTCCACGCCGAGGAACGCCGTCGTGTACCCCTCGAACCAGTACCGGTACACGATCTCGTCGATCGACCTGGTGTCCGCGGGCTCGATGCGGTCGCCCGAGAACTCGTCGACGCCGCTGTCGGTCGGGGTCGCGGTGCCCGAGATCGACACCCGCAGGATCGCGTCGCCGTCCACCCGCACGGTGTCCCCGGAGCCGTCGTCGACGGCCTGGTCCACGTACTCGACACGCCAGCCGGGTTTGCCGCTTCCCGTGCCGTCCAGGTCGAAGACGACCCGGTCGTAGCCGTCGTGCGCGGCGACGCGCACGTCCGTGACGGTCAGGAACGTGTCGCCCGCGCCGGAGGGCTCCGCGGTGTCGGGCCTGGTGTTCGCGGCGAAGGCCGGGCCGGAGTCGGTCTCCGTGGCCGAGGTCGCCGGCTCGGGCTCCGGTTCCGGCTCGGCGGGCTCGCCCTCGTTCGCCGACTCCGGCGGCTCCTGCGAGGCGTCGGGCCCCGAGGCGATCGGCGCCGGCTCGGACCCGTC
>NZ_KI911751.1:10071-13146 GCF_000515355.1 Promicromonospora kroppenstedtii DSM 19349
GCCGCGCCCGGGGTCGCGGCCCGATCGACCGCCCGTTCGATCCCCACGGGCCGGCGGATGTACTGCGCCTGGCCCCCGTCGCGATGCGGCGGCACCACCGTGCGGCGCGCGACGTCCTGCGCGACGGCGGTGCCGTGGTCCCGCCGTACCACGTGCAGGCACAGGTCGACGCCGGAGGCGACGCCCGCGGAGGTGAGCACGTCGCCGTCGTCGGTGTACAGGACGTCCGGGTCGAGCCCCACGTGCGGGTAGAGCCGGCGGAACCGATCGCTCTCCAGCCAGTGGGTCGTGGCGGGGCGGCCGTCGAGCAGCCCCGCCGCCGCGAGCACGAACGCGCCCGTGCAGATCGACATGAGCCGGGCCCCCGGCCGGATCCGGGCAACCGCGGCGGCGAGCTCGGGTTCGAGCCGCGGATCCCCGGCGGCCGGGTCCGTGCCGTCCGGCCCGGAGGTGTGCGACGCCGGTACCACCACGGTGTCCGCCGTCTCCAGCACCTCGGGCCCGTGCTCCACCTGGACCAGCACGTCGGAGTCCGACCGCACCAGGCCCGGGCCCCCGGGCGTGCAGGTCACGACCTCGTACAGGGGCCGGTGCTCGGCGTCGCGCGCGATGCCGAAGATCCGGTGCGGGATGCCGAGCTCGAACGGGATGAAGCCGGGCCGGATCAGGACGGCCACGCGGTGCCGGGGCGGGGTGTGCTGGGCCATGTCCCGATCATATGGCCCGAACCTAGCGTTGTGTGTCCCTCCGGCCACTGTTTCCCGGGCTCCCGCCCCAGCATGCTGATCCCGTGACCCAGACAGACGTCCCCGTGCCGGCGGGCCAGAACACCGCGCGGCCACCGCGGCGCACCGAGCCCCGCATCCACCCCGCCTGGTGGGTGGCCCTGGTCAGCTTCGTGACCGTCATGTGCGCCGCGGCGTTCACCGCGGCGCCCGGCCTGTTCGTGGACCCGCTGAATGCGGAGCTCGGCTGGTCGCGCGCCACGATCGGCTTCGCCGTCGGCCTCCAGTCCGTGCTCTATGGGCTGACGGCGCCGTTCGCCGCCTCCCTCATGGACCGGTTCGGCATGCGCCCCGTGGTCACCGTCGCGCTCGTCGTCATCACGGGCGGCGCCCTGTCGACCGTCTGGATGTCCGAGCCCTGGCAGTTCGTGCTCGGCTGGGGCCTCCTGGTCGGGGTGGGCAGCGGCAGCATGGCGCTGGCGTTCACCGCGACGGTGACGGGGCGCTGGTTCGTGGCGCGGCGCGGCCTGGTCAGCGGTGTCCTGACGGCGGCGACGGCGTCGGGCCAGCTCGTGTTCCTGCCGCTGCTCGCGTGGATCGTGGAGAACCAGGGCTGGCGGCCGGCGTCGGTCACCGTGGCCATCGCGTCGCTCGTGGCGGTCCCGCTGGTGCTCTTCCTGCTGCGCGACCACCCCGCGGACATGGGGCTGGCGCCCTACGGCGGCGCCTACGCGCCCAAGCCCGCACCGACGCGGGGCGCGGCCCGCCGCGCCGTCACCGCCCTGTTCGACGCCGCCCGCACCGGTCCGTTCTGGCTGCTGGCCGGGGCGTTCGCGATCTGCGGCGCGACGACGAACGGGCTGGTCCGCACGCACTTCGTGCCCGGGGCGCACGACCACGGCATGCCCATCACGGTGGCCGCGAGCCTGCTCGCCGTGATCGGCGTCGTCGACGTGATCGGCACCATCGGGTCCGGCTGGCTCACCGACCGGTACTCGCCGCGCGTGCTGCTGGGCGTCTACTACACGCTGCGCGGCGTGGCCCTGCTGTTCCTGCCCTCGCTCATGGCCCCGCACGTGGAGATGCCGATGGTGTTCTTCATCGTGTTCTACGGGCTGGACTGGGTGGCGACCGTGCCGCCGACGCTCGCGCTGTGCCGGGAGTTCTACGGCGAGGACGCGCCCATCGTGTTCGGCTGGGTGCTCGCGTCGCACCAGGTCGGTGCGGGTGTGGTCGCGTTCGCAGGTGGCCTGGTGCGCGACATGACCGGCTCGTACGACGCCGTCTGGTACGGCGCGGGAGCGCTGTGCGCGGGCGCGGCGCTCATGTCGCTGGTGATCCGGCGGGTCCGGCAGCCCGCCCCGCCCGTGTCGCCCGCGTAGGTCACCCGCGCCATGGGTCGGACCCACAGGTCACCCGAGTGACCTGTGGGTCAGACACGTCGCGGGAATCACAGGTCGCCCTGCGGACGGGCGGGGCGCCGGCCGCGGGGCGGTCGTATTCTCCCGACCATGAGCACCACCCCTGAGCATCCCGTCGCGCAGCACACCGGGCTCGCCCCCGCCACCCTCGTCGTCGCCGTCGGGCGCCCGGCGCACGAGCAGGGCGGGCACATCAACCCGTCCGTGCCGCTGAACTCGACGTACGTGTCGCGCGGCGTGGTCACCTCCGGCGAGCTCTCCTACGCCCGGGGCGACAACGACGCCTGGCACCCGTTCGAGTCGGCGCTGGCAACCCTGGAGGCGGGCACGGGGGAGCCGGGCGAGGCGCTCGTGTTCTCCTCCGGCATGGCCGCGATCGCCGCGGTCTTCTCCCTGGTGCCCGACGGCGGCACGCTCGTGCTGCCGCGGCACGCCTATCAGGCGGGCATGGTGCTGGCGCGCCAGATCTCGGAGCGGCACGGCGTGACGCTGCGGTACGTGGACATCGCGGACACCGACGCCGTGGTCGCCGCGCTGGAGGGCGCCGACCTGTTCCTGGCCGAGTCGCCCACCAACCCGATGCTGGAGGTCGCCGACCTGCCCGCCGTGCTCGCCGCCGCGCGCGCCGCCGGGGTGCGCTCGGTGGTGGACAACACGTTCGCGACCCCGCTGGGCCAGAACCCGCTGGAGCACGGCGCCGACATCGTGCTGCACTCCGTCACCAAGTACCTCGCGGGCCACTCCGACGTCGTGCTCGGGGCCCTCGTCACGCGGGACGCCGAGCTGGCCGCCACCCTGCGCGAGCACCGCACGCTGCACGGCGCCATCGCCGGTCCGTTCGAGGTGTGGCTCGCCCTGCGCGGCCTGCGCACCCTCGCGCTGCGGTTCGAGCGCGCCCAGGCCACGGCCGCCGAGCTGGCCCGCCGGCT
>NZ_KI911751.1:13246-14292 GCF_000515355.1 Promicromonospora kroppenstedtii DSM 19349
CGCCGGCCGCCGGCACCGGCACCAGCGCCGCCGCCCTCGCGGCCCGCACCCGGGGGCTGCGCAAGGTCTACCGGGGCACTGTCGCCGTGGACGGCGTCGACCTGGAGGTGCCGGAGGGCGCCGTGGTCGGCATGCTGGGCCCGAACGGCTCCGGCAAGACGACGACGATCCGCATGCTGCTCGGGCTCGTCCAGCCGACCGAGGGCGAGATCGAGCTGCTCGGGGCGCCCGTGCCGGGGGCGGCCGACCGCGTGCTCCCGCACGTCGGCGCCCTCGTGGAGAGCCCGGGGTTCCACCCGTTCCTGTCGGGCCGCGAGAACCTGCTGCGCTTCGCGGCGGCGGAGCCCTTCCTGTCCGGGCGGGCGGTGGACGGTGCGGTGTCGGCCGCCCTGGAGCGGGTCGGCCTCGCGGACGCCGCCCGGCGCAAGTACCGCGCCTACTCGCTCGGCATGAAGCAACGCCTGGGGCTCGCCTCGGCGCTGCTGGTGCCGCGTCGGCTGGTGGTGCTCGACGAGCCGACGAACGGTCTCGACCCGGCCGGCACGCAGGAGATCCGCCGGATCATCGCCGAGCTGCACGCCGGCGGCGTGACGGTGCTGGTGTCCTCGCACCTCCTGGCCGAGGTCGAGGCCACGTGTACCCACGTGGTCGTGCTCAACGAGGGCGTCGTCGTCGCGCAGGGCGCGCTGGACGACCTGCTGGAGTCCGGCAGCCCGGCGCTGCTCGTGTCCACGCCCGACGGCGCCCGCGCCGTGGACGTGCTGCGGGGCCGCCGCATCCCTGCCCGGCTCGCCCCGGACGGCGTCCGTGTGGACCTCGCGACGACGCCACCCGCCACGGTGATCGAGGTGCTGGTGGGTGCGGGCATCGGCGTGGACGAGGCCCGGCGGGAGCGCACCGGGCTGGAGGAGGTCTTCGCGCGGCTCACCCACGACGTCGGCGCCGGTGCCAGTGCCGGTGCCGGTGCCGGTGCCGGTGAGCACGCCGGTGAGCGAGCCGGCGCACGAGCCGGATCGGGGGCCGACCGATGACCGCCCCGGACCTCG
>NZ_KI911751.1:14392-19219 GCF_000515355.1 Promicromonospora kroppenstedtii DSM 19349
CCGAGGCGATCGGCGCCGGCTCGGACCCGTCGCCCCCGGGCCCCTGCCGCGCGCTCGTGCACCCGGCCAGGAGCAGGCCGCACGCGGCGATCGCCACTGCGCTGGTCAGGGCAGTGGTGGTCAGGGCGGTGCGGCGTCCGGCTCGTCCCATGCTCCCAGCGTAGGTGCAGGTCCACCGACGGTGGGGTCAGGAGACGGCCACTTTCTCCGAGCCCGCACTTCCTGGCGCTCCACTCTTGCCCCTGCACTCTTGACTTGTGATACATGTGACGTACTACATTTAGCCCCGCGTCGTTCAACGGTGATGGCGAAGCGCCGGCTGTGTCGCCTGTGCTGACCAAGAGGACAAAGGAGTCGCTCGATGAATCCGATCACGCGAAGAGATCTCCTGCGCACCACCGGCCTGACCGCTGGTGCATTCGCGCTCGCCGGGCATGCCCCGGCGGTGGCGGCCGCAGACCCCACCGAGGAGCCCGAGGCCCCCGACACCAACCCGATGCGGCTCTGGTACACGGCTCCGGCCCAGGAGTGGCTGCAGGCGCTGGCCATCGGCAACGGCCGGCTCGGCGCCATGGTGTTCGGGGGCGCCGCGGCCGAGAAGCTCATGCTCAACGAGGACACGGTCTGGGCGGGCGGCCCGCACGACTACGCCGACCCGCTCGGGCACGAGGCGCTTCCGGACATCCGCCGGCTGATCAGCGAGGAGAAGTGGCTCGAGGCCCAGAACCTCGCCGACGAGCGGTTCATGGGGCGTCCCACGGAGCAGATGCAGTACCAGCCGGTCGGCGACCTGCTCCTCGACTTCGCCGGGCCCGACTTCCCGGGCGTGACCGACGACGTCACGGACTACCGGCGGTCGCTCGACCTGAGCACGGCCATCACGACCACCACGTTCGTGGCCGACGGCGTGCGCCACACCCGCGAGGTGTTCGGCAGCCACGCCCACCAGGTGATCGTCGTGCGGCTGACCGCGAGCGAGCGGGGCGCGATCTCGTTCGACGCCGGCTACCAGTCGCTCCAGGAGACGTCGACGTACGCGCACGACGCCCGCACGCTCGCCCTGGAGGGAATCAGCGGTGAGGCCGAGGGCCTGGAGGGCAAGGTGCGGTTCGTCAGCCTGGCTCGTGCCCTGCCCGAGGGCGGTGCCGTGACCTGCGACGACACAGGGCTGCACGTGCGGGGCGCCGACGCCGTCACGCTGGTCGTCTCCATCGGCACCAGCCACCGCAACTACCTCGACGTCGGCGGCGACCACCTCGCGGCGGCCCTGGCCCCGCTGGAGCGGACGCCGGACCAGGGGTACGGCATCCTGCGGCGCGCCCACGTGCGCGACCACCAGGAGATGTTCGGCCGGGTCGACATCGACCTGGGCACCTCGGCGTCCGTCGACCTGCCGACCGACCAGCGGGTCGCCGCCTTCCGCGACGGCCAGGACCCGCAGCTCGCGGCGCTGTACTACCAGTTCGGCCGCTACCTGCTCATCTCCAGCTCGCGGACGCCGGGCCAGCCCGCCAACCTCCAGGGCCTGTGGAACGACCAGATGCTGCCGCCGTGGCAGTCGAAGTACACCCTGAACATCAACTGCCAGATGAACTACTGGCCCGCCGGCCCGGCGAACCTGGCCGAGTGCTGGCAGCCGCTCTTCGCGATGATCGAGGAGCTGGCCGAGTCCGGCGCCCGGACGGCGCAGAAGATGTGGGGTGCCAAGGGCTGGGTGGCACACCACAACACCGACCTGTGGCGCGGGTCGGCGCCCGTGGACTTCGCGTACTACGGCGTCTGGCCCACCGGCGGCGCCTGGCTCTCGCTGCTGTTCTGGGAGCACTACGAGTACACCGGCGATCTCGACGTGCTGCGGGAGTACTTCCCGGTGCTGCGCGGGTCGGTCGAGTTCTTCCTCGACACCCTCGTGCAGGACGCCGCGACCGGCTACCTGGTGACCAGCCCCTCGCACTCGCCCGAGCTCAAGCACCACGACATCGACAACGTGGGCGTGAGCATGTGCGCCGGCCCGACCATGGACATGCAGATCCTGCGGGACCTGTTCACGGCGTTCGACAGGGCGTCCGCCGTGCTCGGCCAGGACCGCGAGATGGCCGCGCAGGCGCTGGCGGCGCGCGAGCAGCTGCCGCCCAACCAGATCGGCTTCCTGGGGCAGATCCAGGAGTGGCTGATCGACTGGGAGGAGGCCGCGCAGGAGACCAGCAGGCATGTCTCGCACCTGTGGGGCGTGTTCCCCAGCGACCAGATCACCCCGCGCCGCACACCCGAGCTGGCCGCGGCGGCCAACCGGTCGCTCGAGCTGCGCGGTCCCGCGGTCACGGCGGGCTGGTCGCTCGCGTGGAAGATGAACATCCGCGCCCGGCTGCTCCAGCGGGACGGCGTCTACACCCACCTGAAGCAGCTCCTCTCGCCCGGCCGCACCGCGCCGAACCTGTTCGACCTGCACCCGCCGTTCCAGATCGACGGCAACTTCGGGGGCACCTCGGCGATCAACGAGACCCTCGTGCAGAGCCACTCCGGCGAGGTCTGGCTGCTGCCGTGCCTGCCGGCCGCCTTCCCCGAGGGGAAGGTGCGCGGCCTGCGCACGCGTGGCGCCTTCGAGCTCGCCCTGACCTGGCAGGACGGCGTCCTGCGGTCCGCCCGGATCCAGTCGCTGGCGGGTAACACCATCCGGCTGCGCACGCAGGGTCCGGTCCGTGTCTCCGGCCCCGGCGGCGCGGTCGACGTCGAGCGGCCCGAGGAGGGCCTCGCCGTCTTCCGGACGCGGCGCGGGGCCACGTACGTCGTCGAACCGGCGGCCTGACCGGCTCGCCTCACCGAACCACCCGCAAGATCCGCACCCACGAAAGGACACAGATGTCCAGGAATTGGATTCAGACCAGCACCGTGGCGGTCGCCGCGCTGAGCCTGGTCGCCGCCGCGGGAGGCGGCGGGGTCGCGCTCGACCGGCTCGCCGACGCCGCGGTTGCGGCGACGTCCGCCAGGTGCCAGCAGCTCTACGTCTCCCCGACGGGCGACGACCAGGGCAAGGGCACAGCCAAGGACCCGTTCAGGACGGTCGACGGCGCCCGCGCGTACATCCGGGAGGCGGGCCTGAACACGGAGGGCCGGCAGCGCTGCGACATCACGGTCAACCTCGCGGCGGGCGACTACCCCGTCACGGAGACCATCGCGTTCACGCAGGAGGACTCGGGCGCGGGCGGGCACCAGATCGTCTACCGCAGCAGCGACGGCCCGGGCAAGGCCAACCTCGTGGGCGCCGAGGAGGTGACCGGCTGGGAGGAGTACCAGGACGGCATCTACAAGACCCGGTTCGACGCCGGCAAGCAGTTCTACACCCTCTTCGAGGACGGCGAGCGCTCCGAGCTGGCGCGCTACCCCAACCGGACGTCGGAGGACACCCAGGCTCCCTACCTGTTCTCCGTCCTCGGTGAGCCGGAGAAGGAGGCCGTGCGCTCGTGGCTCTACTGGGCGGACGGCGACTGGGACCCGGCCTGGGACGACACCCCCGAGCACAATCCGCTCAAGGACGCCCAGGTCACCGTGTGGTCGGGCGGCTCCTGGAGCTGGTTCACCGACACGGTCCCGATCATCGGCCAGGACTACCGCAAGAACTTCGCCACGCTCAAGCACTGGACACGCTACGCGATGGTGAACAGCCGGAGCGGTTCGCGCTACTACCTCCAGAACGCGATGGCGTTCCTCGACAAGCCGGGCGAGTACTACGTGGACCGGGAGGCCGGCGAGCTGTACTACATCCCGCGCGGTGACATCGAGGACGTCACGATCATGCGGCCGACGGTCGCGAAGGTGGTCGACGTGAAGGGCGCCTCGCCCGAGGACCGTGCGCACGACATCACGTTCGACGGGATCGGCGTCCAGTACTCCGACTTCGTCGACTGGTATCGCGCGGGCTGGATCAGCGCGGGCGACTCCGGGGACGCGCACAAGTACCCGGAGTACGACCGGCAGATCGAGATGCCGCGGAACCGGTTCGGCGCGATCACCCTGGAGAACACGAGCGACATCACGCTCACCGGGATGCACGTTCGCGACACCGGGTTCATGGGCGTCTACGCCCTGTTCGCCAACGACAACCTCACGGTCGAGAACAGCCTGTTCGAGAACGTGGGCGCGGACGGCATCAAGGTCGAAGGCGGCTGGCCGGGCGAGGGCGACCTCTCGCACGGGCACACGTTCCGCAACCTCTACATCCACCATGTCGGTGAGCTGGTGCCCGGTGACGCCTCGGGCATCGAGCTGATGAGCACCGGCGACAACACCGTGGAGCACGTCCATGTGCGCAACTCCGCGCGGTACGGCATCAGCCTGGAGTCCCGCCCGGAGGTCAAGGACGGCGAGCAGTACACCGACAACAACACCTTCCGGTACATCCGGATCGACGAGGTGGGGCTGGACTCGGGCGACATGGGCGCGTTCTACACCTACGGCGTCGCCAACCAGGAACCGCACCCGGTGAAGAACACCGTGGACCAGATGGTCATCGGCGACGTCATCCCGGACCCGGCAGGCGCCATGCCGGACAGCGGGACCCGCGGCGTCCACATGGACGCGGGCGGCTGCGGCTTCTCGTTCAGCAACATCGAGGTGGGCGAGACGACCGACCAGTCGTACCAGTCCTACCAGTGCAACGAGGTCACGAACGGCAACTGGGAGGACGGCTTCGACGCCGGCAAGATGGAGTACGACCTCATCGGTGTGACGGACACGTTCCCCTACCCGGTCCCGGAGTCCTGACCGACCCGACCGATCGGGCTTCGCCGGTCGAGCTCGTCGAGACCCGGGATCTCGACGAGCTCGACC
>NZ_KI911751.1:19319-21124 GCF_000515355.1 Promicromonospora kroppenstedtii DSM 19349
CGCCGTCGTGGACGCCGTCGGGCTGTGGCTGCCGGCGACGTCGCTCGGCGGCGTGGAGTCGATGCTGGAGCGCCGCCGTCGCTGGGGCACCGAGGCGCACACCGTCCCGGAGGACCTGCTGCGCCTGTCGGTCGGCATCGAGGACGTCGAGGACCTCTGGGCGGACCTGGACGCGGCGCTCCGCGCCTGACCCGCGCCTGACCCGCGCCTGACCGTGGCACTGGGCCGGGCGGTCGGCAGAACATCGGGTGGTCGGCAGAATGTCAGGTGGTCGGTAGCTCGAGCTGCCGACCACCTGACATTCTGCCGACCACTCGACGGCGCCCCCGGCGCCAGCGCCTGCCAGCGCCAGCGCCCCGGCTACTCCAGCGGGCCCAGGAGGGACTGGGCCACCGTGGCGTGGGCGGCGTCGTCGCTGGAGGGGTGGAAGATGCCCGCGAGCACGTCCCGGTAGAGGCGGCCCAGCTCCGAGCCGTTGAAGTAGGTGGAGCCGCCGGAGACGCGCACCGCCTGGTCCACGATCTCGCGGGCCGCGTCGGTGACGCGCACCTTGAGGCCGGCCGTGGCGCGGAACCAGCCCGCGCCGCGGTCCAGCTCCGGGTCCGCGGCCGAGGCGTCGAGGTCGCCGGTGATCCCGTCGAGCTGGAGCCACACGCTGTCCAGGGCCAGCGCCATGTCGGCGATGCGGCGGCGGACGTCGGGGTCCTGGGCGTACGGCTTGCCCGTCTTCATCGACCTCCGTTTGCCCGCGGCCTCGACGGCGAGCTCCAGCGCGCGGTCCGCGATGCCCGCGTACACCGACGAGAGCAGCACCTCGAACGACGTGAAGATGCCCAGCACGTACGGGTCCAGCGAGGGGCCGGGCGGCAGCAGGCGCAGCACCCGGTCGGCGGGCGCGTGGGCGCCGTCGAGCACCGTGGAGCGCGACTGGGAGGCGCGCATGCCGATGGTGTCCCAGTCGTCGAGGATCTCGAACCCGCCGCCCTCGCGGGTGATGAACGCGTGCACCAGCCGCGCCGAGCCGTTACGGCCGCGCAGCATCCCGGTCTTCTCCAGGCCGAGCACGCCGAGCCGCGTCCAGGCCGGGGAGTTCGACGTGAAGATCTTGCGGCCGTGGAACGTGAAGCCCCCGTTGCCGTCGGACCGCGCCTCCGTGCGGGAGCCGAGCAGCACCAGGTCGTTGCCCGGCTCGGAGTAGCCGAAGCCGAACACCTCGCCCGTCGCCGCCTCGCGCAGCAGCCAGTCCAGCGACGAGTCGCCGCGTTCGTGCAGGTAGCGGCCCACGCCCACCCACACGTGGTGCATGTTCACGGCCAGCGCCGTCGCCGGCGCGTGCGCGGCCAGCCGGGCCTGCAGACGGGCGGTCTGCCGCAGCGTGAGCCCGGCGCCGCCGAGGGCCGTGGGGACCATCGCGCCGAGGTAGCCCGAGGCCTGGAGGTCAGCCAGGTCCTCGGAGAAGAAGGCGTTGTCCCGGTCGTAGTCGGCGGCACGGCGGCGGACGTCGGCAAGCAGCTCGTCGGACAGTAGATCGGTCACGTCATGAGGCTAACCCTGGGACGGACCCGGATGGGGGTGGTCGGGTGTCGGAAGTGTCGCAGTCGGCGCGCCCGGCCGCAGCCGCCGGGCGCGGACCGCCGCGTAGAGCTCCGCCGCGGCGCGCGGGTCGTTGATGTCGCGGCCGGTCAGGTCGGCGACGCGCGCCAGCCGGTTCAGCACAGTGTTCCGATGGCAGTGCAGGGCCGTCGCGGCCCTGGTGCCCGACCCGCCGTGCTCGAACCACGCCTCGACCGTGGCGAGCAGCAGCT
>NZ_KI911751.1:21224-29506 GCF_000515355.1 Promicromonospora kroppenstedtii DSM 19349
GCGCGCCGCGCGGTCTCGAGGTCGTGCACCGCGCCGGTCAGCACGCCGCGCAGCAGCTCGGTGCGGGCCACGTTCTCGCCGAACCCGGCCGCGGCCTCCAGGTGGCTGCGCACCGCCACGTTGGAGGACCGGTCGATCGCGGACCACACCCGCGACGACGCGCGCAGCAGCGCGCCGGTGTCGCTGTGGTGGCGCAGCCGCCGGGCGAGCTCCTCCCAGATGCGCAGCCCGGCCAGCCGGTAGGCGTCCTGGAGCAGGTCAAGCTGGATTCCCTCGGCGGCCGTGACCCGGCCGGTCTCGCGGGCGGGCGCGAGCGACGAGGTCTCACCGGCCAGGGCGGTGAGGATCTCCGCCACGTTCGCCCGGACCAGCGGCTGCACGACGGCGGCGGGCAGCCGGGTCTCCTGGTAGACGGGCTCCGCGTGCAGGATGCCGTCGGCGACCTGCTCGCTCAGCAGATCCAACGCGTCGCGGAGGTCATGACGCCCAGTCGCGGCGATGTCCGACATGCCAGGCAGCCTAATCGTGGCGCGGTCGTTGTGCATCGAAGACCGATCTGTCAAGCACTGCGGTCTGCACGCCGGTCTGTCGGTCGGGCGCGACGGGGTCTCGCCCCGGACCGCTTTCGCCCCCTAGGCTATTGGAGCGCCGGTCAACGAAGCCCGGCCGGTGGTCGAGAAGCAGCGCGGTCGAGAGATAGCGCGGTTGAGAAGAAGCGCGGCCGGACGAAGCACGGCCGAACGAGCGCGGTCGAAGGAGACAGCTGATGAGCGTGACGGACACGCAAGCCACCACCGAGCGCGAGCTCGACCAGGCGGTCGAGGAGCTCAAGGTCGGTGCGGAGCGATGGGCCCAGCTGCCCGTTGCCGACAGGGGAGCGTTGTTCCGGCAGGTCCAGGCGTCGATCGCCGAGGTCGCGGACGAGTGGGCCACGACCGCCGCGCAGGCCAAGCACGTCGACCCGGCCGCGCCTTATGCGGGTGAGGAGTGGATGACCGGCCCGTACGGCGCGCTGGAGAGCGCCGCCGCCTACGCGCGGTCCTACGCGGCGCTCGCACGGGGGCGCTCCACGCTCGACGGGCCCCGGGTGGGCCGGGCCCCGGGTGGGCGCGTGTCGGTCCGGGTGCTCCCGCGCACCGTCAAGGAGTGGGTGCTGTTCAACGGCATCCGGGCCGAGGTGTGGATGCCGCCGGGGGTCAGCGAGCGGCGGGTGCGCTCCGAGGCCGGGCTGGGCGCGGACCGGGTCGGCGAGTGCGGCGGCGTCGGGCTCGTGCTGGGGGCGGGCAACATCTCGTCGATCGCGCCGCTGGACGCGTTCTACGAGCTGGTCGCGCACAACCGTGCCTCCATCGTGAAGCTCAACCCCACGTTCGCCGCGCTGCTCGACGTCTACCGCCGGGCACTGGCGCCCCTGATCGACGTCGGCGTGGTCCGGGTGGTCGCCGGCGACGCGGCCGTCGGCGCCTACCTGACGGGGCACCCCGGCATCGACAAGGTGCACATCACCGGCTCCGCCGTGACGCACGACGCCATCGTGTGGGGCACCGGCGAGGAGGCTGAGCGCCGTCGGGCCGACGACGACCCCAGGCTCAAGGTGCCGATCACGAGCGAGCTGGGCGGCGTCGCGCCCATGATCGTGGTGCCCGGCCGGTGGACCGCCGCCGACCTGCGCTACCAGGCCGAGCACCTGGCCTCGATGCGCCTGCACAACGCCGGCCACAACTGCGTCGCGGGCCAGATGGTCGTGCTGTCGGCCGACTGGCCGCAGAAGGACGACTTCCTGGCCGAGCTGCGCGCCGCGCTGGCCCGGATGCCCGCGCGCGAGCCGTGGTACCCCGGCACCGCGGACAAGGTCTCCCGGGCGAACGCCGCCCACCCCGATGCCGAGCACCTGGCCGGCCGGATCCTGACCGAGGTCGCCCCCGGGGACCAGGCGTGCACCGACGAGTACTTCGCCCCGGTGCTGGCCTGGACGCAGCTGCCCGGTACCGGTGCGGAGTTCCTGGGTGCCGCCGTCGGCTTCGCCAACGACTCCCTGTACGGCACGCTCGGCGCCAACGTGCTGGTGCGGCCGCGCGACCGCCGGGCGATGGGCGCCGCGTTCGACCACGCGATCGCCGACCTGCGCTACGGCAACATCGCGATCAACGCGTGGACGGGCCTGAGCTTCCTGCTGGCGGGCGCGACGTGGGGCGCGTTCCCCGGCCACACGGTGGCCGACGTCGGCTCGGGGATCGACGTGGTGCACAACGGGCACCTGCTCTCCGGGCCCGAGCGGAGCGTGGTCACAGGCGCGTTCCGGCCGTTCCCGCGCAGCGTGCTGCACGGCGAGCCCTCGCTCTTCCCCAAGCCGCCGTGGTTCAGTGGGTCCCGGAGCGTGACGGACACGGGCCGGGCGCTGACCCGCTACGCGGCGGCGCCGTCGTGGGGGCGGCTGCTGCCGGTCCTGCTCGCGGCGTTCCGCGCGTGACGGCGGTGTCGTACGCCACGATGACTTGTGCGGCCATTCATGCGGCGGTCCGACGGTGGGCCGGCGACCCGACAGAGGGAGACCGACGATGGTGATCCGCAGCCCGCTGCCCGACGTGGAGATCCCGCCCGTCAGCGTGTACGAGTACCTGTTCGGCACCATCACGGACGCCGAGCTGGAGCGCGTCGCGGTGGTGGACGGCGTCAGCGGCGCGGCCACCACGTTCCGTTCGCTCGTGGCTCAGATCGACGCCGTGGCGGGTGCCTTGGCGGCCCGCGGCCTGGGGGTGGGCGACGTCGTCGCGCTGCACGCGCCGAACGTGCCCGCCTACGTGACGGTGTTCCACGGGCTGCTGCGTGCCGGGGTGACCGTGACCACGGTCAACGCGCTGGCCAGCGCGCCGGAGATCACCAAGCAGCTCGCCGACTCCGGCGCCCGGCTCATGGTCACCGTCTCGCCGCTGCTCGCGGCGGGGGAGGCGGGCGCCAAGGGCGCCGGCCTCGGGGACCACCAGATCGTCGTGCTCGACGGCGGCGGCTCAGGTGACGGTCCGGACAGCGGCCCGAGCCACACCTCCCTGGCCGACCTGCTGGCCGACCCGCACCCCGCCCCCGACGTGACGTTCGACCCGGCCACGCACCTGGCGGTGCTGCCGTACTCGTCCGGCACCACGGGCCGGCCCAAGGGCGTCATGCTGACGCACACCAACCTCGTGGCGAACGTGGCGCAGTCCATGGCCATCGGCGTGGGGTCCGACGACGTGGTGCCGTGCGTGCTGCCGTTCTTCCACATCTACGGCATGACGGTGCTGCTCAACCTGGCCCTGCGCACCCGCGCCCGGCTCGTGACGCTGCCGCGCTTCGACCTGGCGCAGTACCTCGGCGTGATCCAGGAGCACCGCGCGACCTTCCTGTTCGTGGCGCCGCCGATCGCGCTCGCGCTGGCCAAGCACCCGCTGGTCGACTCCTACGACGTCTCGAGCGTGCGCGCCGTGCTGTCGGGCGCCGCGCCGTTCGGGGAGAGCCTCGCGGGCGCCGTCCGCGAGCGGCTCGGCGAGCACGTGCGCGTGCTGCAGGGGTACGGCATGACCGAGATGTCGCCGGTCTCGCACTGCATCCCGTTCGACCGTCCCGACATCCCGTCCGGGTCGGTGGGGCTGCTGGTGGCGGGCATGGAGGCCAAGATCGTCGACCCGGCCACGGGCACGGAGATCGACCAGCCCGCCGAGGGCGTCTCCGATCCGGGCGAGCTGCTGTGCCGCGGGCCGAACGTCATGGTCGGCTACCTGGGCAACCCCGAGGCGACGGCGGACACGCTCGAACCCGACGGGTTCATGCACACCGGCGACATCGTCACGGTGGACGCCGGTGGCGTCTTCCAGGTGGTCGACCGGCTCAAGGAGCTCATCAAGTA
The DNA here is from genome assembly GCF_000515355.1 of Promicromonospora kroppenstedtii DSM 19349. Classification (GTDB taxonomy): domain Bacteria; phylum Actinomycetota; class Actinomycetes; order Actinomycetales; family Cellulomonadaceae; genus Promicromonospora; species Promicromonospora kroppenstedtii. The sequence continues at coordinate 25,108 of NZ_KI911751.1, forward strand.
CAAGGGCTACCAGGTGCCGCCCGCGGAGCTGGAGGCGCTGCTGCTGTCCCACCCGCAGATCGCGGACGTCGCGGTGATCGGGCTGCCCGACGAGGAGGCCGGCGAGATCCCCAAGGCCTTCGTCGTGCCGGTGGCCGGGGCGTCGCTGACGGAGGCCGAGGTCATCGCGTTCGTGGCCGAGCAGGTGGCGCCCTACAAGAAGGTGCGTTCGGTGGAGTTCATCGAGGCGGTGCCCAAGTCGGCGTCCGGCAAGATCCTGCGCAAGGACCTCCGGGCCGCGGCGGGGTAGCCGGTCGCCGCCGCTTCCAGATGCCTGCCGGGTGCGCCGGTGTCACGATCGAGGCACCAGAGACGGGTGCCGACACAGGGAGCGGCCATGGCGGACTCCCCGCACCGGGGCAGGGTGCTCGGCGTGCTCGTCCCCGAGAGCCAGCGGCGGGAGCTGCCCGAGGTCACGGACCGGCTCGATCTCGACACCGGCGAGACCCGCGCCAAGCGGTCCGCCTTCTGGGTGATGCTGGTGCTGTCCGGCACCATCGCGGTGTCGGGCGTCGCGACGGACTCGACGGCCACCGTCATCGGCGCCATGATCATCGCGCCCCTGTCGACGCCGATCCTCGGGATCGCGCTGGGCATCGTCACCGGGCGGCGGCGCCGGATCGTGCGGTCCGTCGCCTACGTGCTGGGCGGCATGGCCGTCGTCGTAGCGCTCGGCCTGCTCGTGGCACTCGCTCTGCCCGCGACGTCGGACGTCGTGTCCAACTCCCAGGTCACCGGGCGTACCTCGCCCGGGGTGGGCGATCTCGTCGCGGCGTTCGCCACAGGGTTCGCCGGGGCGATCGCGCTCTCGCGCCGAGACCTCGCCGACGTGCTGCCCGGTATCGCCATCGCCATCTCGCTCGTCCCGCCGCTGGGCGTGGTGGGCGTGTGCCTCGGCCAGGGGCAGCCGTCGCTCGCGCTCGGTGCGCTGCTGCTGTTCGTCTCGAACGCGGTCGCGCTCGTCATCGCGGCGACCGTGGTCTTCTCGGGCGTCGGGTACGTCCAGGACGCTCAGGCCGCCCGAGAGACACGGCAGGGGTCACCGGGCCCACACCGGCGCACGGCGGTGGCCGTTGCGCTCGTCGCGGTCCTGGTCGTCGCCGTGCCGATGGTGGCGAACACGGTGCAGGCAGCGCTGGCGGAGCTCTGGCTGAGCCAGGTCCGCGGGGCGGCGCAGGACTGGGCGGGGTCCGACGCCGACGCCACCGTCGAGGACGTCTCCTGGCAGGGCCAGGAGCTCGTCGTGGAGGTGCGCAGCCCGGATGCCCTGCCCGACGTCGGGCCGTTGCAGGACCGGGTGGACGCGATCGTCCCCTGGCAGCCGGAGGTGGTCGTGCTGCACACGGTGGGCGAGCGGCTCGAGACGTCGGACCCGGGATGAGCGGACGGCGGGGTCCGGCGGGTCCGGCGGCGTCCGGTCATGGCGGCGTTCCGGTAGGGTCGGGCGCGATGTCGCACCACACTCCTGAACCAGCCTCCGCCGGGGATTCGACGAACCTCGTGCCGACGCCGGGCGCTGCCCGCAAGACCCGCGTCGTGATCCTCTTCGGCGGCCGCTCCGGCGAGCACGGGATCTCCGTCGCCACCGCCGGCGGCGTCATGAGCGCGATCGACCGCTCGAAGTACGAGGTGGTGCCCGTGGGCATCACCCCGAAGGGCCAGTGGGTCATCGCGGCCGACGAGCCCGAGCGCTGGGCGATCACCGACGGCAAGGCCGCCGAGGTCCCGGCGTCCGACGCCGAGGTGGTGCTCCCGCTGACCGTGGGCGACTCCGCGCTGCGCGTCATGGAGCCGGGTCAGGTGCCGTCCGCCCTGGCCGACGTCGACGTGGTGTTCCCGCTGCTGCACGGGCCGTACGGCGAGGACGGGACCGTCCAGGGCCTGCTCGAGCTCGCCGACGCGCGGTACGTCGGGTCGGGTGTGCTGGCGTCCGCCGTCGGCATGGACAAGCACTTCATGAAGATGGTGCTCGCCGGCCACGGCCTGCCGATCGGCCCGTACGCCGTGATCAAGCCGGGCGACTGGGACAACCGCCGCGACGTGGTGCTCCAGACGATCGAGCCCCTGGGGCTGCCGCTGTTCGTCAAGCCGGCCCGCGCTGGCTCGTCGCTCGGCGTCTCCCGCGTGGACTCGCTCGACGAGCTGGACGCCGCCGTCGCCGAGGCGCGCCGGCACGACCCCAAGGTGATCGTCGAGGCCGGCATCGTGGGCCGCGAGATCGAGTGCGCGGTGCTCGGGGGTCGCGGCGGTGAGCGTCCGCGGGCCTCCCTGCCGGGCGAGATCGTGGTCACGGACGAGACCAAGAACGGCTTCTACGACTACGAGGCCAAGTACTTCGACGAGTCCGCGGTGCAGCTGACCTGCCCGGCCGACCTGCCGGACCACGTGATCAAGGAGATCCAGGAGATCGCCGTGCGCACGTTCGAGGCCGTCGGGGCCGAGGGACTGTCGCGCGTCGACGTGTTCGTCACGCCCGACGACCAGGTGGTCGTCAACGAGATCAACACCATGCCGGGCTTCACGCCGTTCTCGATGTACCCGCGGATGTGGGCCGCGTCCGGCGTGCCCTACCCGGAGCTGATCGACGAGCTGATCCAGCTCGCCCTCGAACGGCCCACCGGCCTGCGCTGATCGCCTGTACCCTGCCTCTGACCAGGGCCGGGACCGTCCGGCCCGGTGCTTGAGACGCTGGCGCTCGAGACGAGGGCGCTTGAGGAGGCAGGATGCTGGGCGAGCCCCGCTACAGCTACGCGGTGCGCGACGTCCGGGTGGCGAACGGGGTGCTCAGCATCGGGCTGACCTCCTTCGCCCTCGGCAGCGTGATGCGACTCGAGGTCATCCGTGTGGCCAAGCCGCAGCCCATCGGAGCGTGGGCCAACCAGGTGGCCTACCCGTTCTGCATCGCGGCGGTGGTCCTCCTGCTGCTCCGCATGGCCGGGGCCGACGACATCCCGTGGGAGGCCGCCCTGGCCACGGCCTGCGCGGGCCTGGCCTGGCCGGCCACGCGGGTCTGGCAGCGCACCGCGTTCTGGAAGCCGATCTGGAAGTACCCCGTGTTCGCGCTGCAGATGGTCACCGCCTCGCAGCACGTGCACCGCATCTGCGCGCACGACGACCGGCACCTCGCAGCGCTGGCCGAGCTCGTGGGCGCCGCGATGAAGGACCCGTCGATCCGCTACCACGGCAGCATCCAGCTCATCTCGAACGCCGACTCGCTGCACACTCTGGAGGCGGGCCGGGACTCGATGGTGCGCTGAGGCCGCTCAGCGCACGGTCGGGTGCGGGTCCAGGCCGAACCGCGCCAGCAGCGCCGAGACCAGGTCCTCGTGCAGCGCCACGTGGTCGCCGAACGCGAACTCCTGGTGCCCGTAGACGGCCATGCACTGCAGGCCGTAGACCTGCCGCCAGCTCGTCACCATGAGGTGGGCGACGCCCAGCGGCAGGTCGTGCCCGCCGACGGCGTCGCGGTACCGCCGCACCTGCTCGGCCAGCTCCGGGTCGAGCTCGTCGTCCGCCGCGAAGGAGACGCCGGACGCGGCGAGCTGCCGGAACAGCGGCACGTAGTGGCCGCCCACCATCTCGGCCATGCGGCGCTGCAGGTCGTGGTTCTCCGGCAGCTCCGAGCGGATGCCCGAACCGATGATCAGGTCGAACTCCGCGGGGTTGCGCACCGCCCAGTCGAGCGAGGTGCGGGTCGAGGCGACCAGCGCCGCGGCGACGTCGCCCGGCTCCTGCCGCGCGACGGCGGCGGAGAGCGTGTCGAGCACCTCCTCGACGATCAGCACGCAGAGCTGCGCGATCACGTCCTGACGGTTCTCGAAGTGCCGGTACAGGGCGGGCGGCGTGACGCCGACCTCCTTGGCGATCGCGGCCATCGTGAGCTTGCTCAGGCCGTGCTGCCCGGCGAGCTGGTGGCGGGCGGCGTCGAGCACCTCACGGTGCAGCTCGTCGCGCAGCCGCTCACGCCGGGACTGGACGGGGGCGTCCGTTCGCCCGGCCGGATGCGCCGCGGGTCGTTCCTGCACGGCCGGGCTCACTGACACTCCTTCGTGGCAGGTACCTGGGTGACGGCGGGCGCGAGGTCGGCGATGAAGGACGTCGAGTGGTCCTCGGTGACCGCCGGCGGCACGATCACCTCGACCGCGGGCTCGCGACCGTAGGTGACGAACGACCAGGTGTCCTTGCCGTCCGTGGCGACGATCCAGTCGACCGAGGTCCCGTCGCCCGAGTCCACGTGCTGGCAGTCGCCGACCGGGCCCAGCTGCTCCACGCCGCAGCGCAGCGTGACCGCGGCGCCGGGCTCGCCCCAGGCCGCCGTGGCCTGGGCGTCGGTCGGCACCTTGGGCAGGTCGCCGCCCAG
>NZ_KI911751.1:29606-30451 GCF_000515355.1 Promicromonospora kroppenstedtii DSM 19349
CCCGCGGACCTGGTCGACCGGCTCGCCGCCGTCCTCGCGGAGCAGGCGCCGGACGCCGAGCTGGTCGTCCTGGCGACCGGCCGCCCGGGCGACGGTGTGCACCTCGGCACGGAGACCGACGCCCCGGAGACCGCCGACCCGGAGACCGCCGCCCCGGAGACCGCCGACCCGGAGACTGCCGACCCGGAGGTGGACGCATGAGCGAACGGACGGACGAGCGGCTGGAGCGGGCGTTCGACAAGCGCACGGCGACGGCCCTGGGCAAGCTCGGCCTGACGACCGTGGGCGACCTGCTGGGTCACTACCCGCGCCGGTACGCCGACCCGGGCGCCCTGACGGACATCGCGGCGCTCGAGGTCGGCGAGCACGTCACGATCCTCGCCCGGGTCGAGCAGGCGACCGTGCGGGCCATGCGCAACCGCAAGGGCGCGCTCATGGAGGTGGTGGTCACCGACGGGAGCAGCCGGCTGTCGCTCACCTTCTTCGGCAAGCACCGCGGCTCGCTGTACAACCACGAGAAGCGTCTGGTCCCGGGCGCCAAGGGCCTGTTCACAGGGACCGTCGGCCTCTACCGCGGCACGCGCCAGCTCACGCACCCGGACTTCACGCTGATGGGCGAGGAGTCCGACCTCGACAGCGACGAGGCGCTGCTGGAGCACGCCACGAAACCGATCCCGATCTACCCCGCGGCCGCCGGCATCCCGAGCTGGAAGGTCCAGGGCGCGCTGCGCGTCGTGCTGGACACGCTCGCCGACGCCGACGTGCCGGACCCGGTGCCCGACGAGGTGCGGGAGCGTCAGGGGCTGCCCGGCCGGGCCGCCGCGCTGCGCAGCCTGCACCGCCCC
>NZ_KI911751.1:30551-30658 GCF_000515355.1 Promicromonospora kroppenstedtii DSM 19349
GCTCGGCACCCGTTTCGCCAACCGTCTCGGGCACCGCGCCGGGCACCACGCCGGGCGGAGTGTCAGTGGTGCGGGGCAGCATGGAGGCCGTGAACCTGGACCAGCTC
>NZ_KI911751.1:30758-31462 GCF_000515355.1 Promicromonospora kroppenstedtii DSM 19349
GGCCAGCGACACGGTGGTGAGGGCGGCGGCGGCCAGCACGACGGCGGTCCGGCGGGTGAAGGTTCGAGCGGGAAGCACGGAGATACGTTACCCGGCTGGGACGGATGCCCGTCCCGGGGTCTGCGTGCTGCCGCGTTCTGGGCGGGCCGGTGCCGGGTCGGTTCATCAGGGCCGGTGCCGGGTCGGTGCCGCGCGGGAGGCGGGCGGGCCCTTAAGGTCTTCCAGTGACCCGCGTCCGTGACCTCTCCGAGGAGCAGATCCTCGAGCGCATCGTCCCTCTGCTGCCCCGGGGGAGCGCCACGCTGCTCGGCCCCGGCGACGACGCCGCCGTGCTCGCCGCCCCCGACGGGCGCTTCGTGGTCAGCACCGACGTGCTCGTCGAGGACCGTCACTTCCGTGCACGGTGGTCCACGGGCTACGACGTCGGACGGCGGGCCGCCGCGCAGAACCTCGCCGACATCGCCGCGATGGGCGCCCGGCCCACCGCGCTGGTCACGTCCCTGGTGGTGCCGGGCGAGACCGACGTCGAGTGGGTGACGGGACTGGCGAAGGGCCTTGCGGACGGCTGCGCGCCGGTCGGCGCGGGCGCCGTCGGCGGCGACCTGTCCAGCGGGCCGTGTCTCGTCGTGAGCGTGACCGTGCACGGTGACCTGGAGGGACGCGACGCCGTGCTGCGCTCGGGCGCGCGGCCGGGCGACGTCGTC
>NZ_KI911751.1:31562-34421 GCF_000515355.1 Promicromonospora kroppenstedtii DSM 19349
GCCCGCCCGCCGCTGCCCGCCGGGCAGACCGGCATCCTCGCGGACTTCGACGCGGCCCTCCCGTTCACGCTCACCGACGGCCAGCGCCAGGTGGGCGCGGAGATCGCCGACGAGCTGGCCCGCCCCCGCCCGATGCACCGGCTGCTGCAGGGCGAGGTCGGCAGCGGCAAGACCGTGGTCGCGCTGCGCGCCATGCTCCAGGTGGTCGACGCCGGCGGACAGGCCGCCCTGCTCGCCCCCACCGAGGTGCTCGCCGCCCAGCACGCGCGCACCCTGCGCACCCTGCTGGGCCCACTGGCTGACGCCGGCACGCTGTTCGGAGCCGGGCGCACGGGCACGAGCACCCAGGTCGCGCTCCTGACTGGCTCCCTCGGGGCCAAGGCCCGCAAGGAGGCCCTGCTGCGGGCCGCGAGCGGCGAGGCCGGGATCGTCGTCGGCACCCACGCGCTGCTGTCGGAGCAGGTGCAGTTCGCCGACCTGGGTCTGGTCGTGGTCGACGAGCAGCACCGGTTCGGCGTCGAGCAGCGGGACGCGCTGCGGGCCAAGGGCCGCGTGTCGCCGCACCTGCTGGTCATGACCGCCACCCCCATCCCACGCACCGTCGCGATGACCGTGTTCGGCGACCTGGAGACGTCCTCGCTCACCCAGGTCCCCGCCGGACGTGCGGGCATCACCACCGTCGCCGTGCCCGCCGGGAACGTGCGCTGGACCGACCGTACGTGGGCCCGTGTCCGCGAGGAGGTCGACGCCGGCCGCCGCGCCTACGTCGTCTGCGCGCGGATCCACCCGGACGAGGAGCCCGCACCCGGCTCAGGACCTGGCGCCGGAGCCGGCCGGACCAGCCGCGCCACGGCCAAGGACTTCGACGACGTCCCGGAGTTCCTGGACCCGGGTGACCCGGGCACCGCCGGCGCGTCGGACCGGCCGCCCCTGCGCGCCGTCCTGGAGGTCGCCGAGGAGCTGCGCGGCCGCTCCGAGCTCGCGGGCGTCGAGATCGGCGTCCTGCACGGGCAGATGCCGGCCGACCAGAAGGACGCCGCCATGGCGGCCTTCGCGTCCGGCGAGACCCCCGTGCTCGTCTCCACCACGGTCGTCGAGGTGGGCGTCGACGTCCCCGAGGCGACCGCCATGGTCATCTTCGACGCCGACCGGTTCGGCATCTCCCAGCTGCACCAGCTGCGCGGCCGCGTCGGGCGCGGCACCGACCCGGGCCTGTGCCTGCTCGTGTCCGACGCCGAGCCCGGCACCCCGGCCCACGCGCGCCTCGAGGCCATGACACAGACCACCGACGGCTTCAAGCTCGCCAACCTCGACCTCGAGCTGCGCAGCGAGGGCGACGTGCTCGGCGCCGCCCAGTCCGGGCGAGCCAGCTCGCTGCGCCTGCTGCGCGTGGTCAAGGACGCCGGCCTCATCGAGGAGGCCCGCACCGCGGCCGCCGACGTCGTCGCCGCCTCCCCGGACCTCACCGAGTTCCCCGAGCTCGCCGCCGCCATCCGGGCCCAGCTCGACGAGGACCAGGAGGAGTTCCTGGAGCGCACATGACCGTGTGCGGCACGGAGAGATCGCGTAGGTCAGACGACCGGCTCCTTACGCTCGGAACACACAACCGATAGAGTCCCGGCCCGTGACGGTCGACGCCAGGCATGCGATCCACACGAGCGGGCCCGCGAAGACCGCGTGGCAGCGCGGGAGGTTGCTCGCGCTCGGTTCCGTCCTGGCCGCAGCCCTGCTCGTCGGCCACGAGTTCGTGCCGAACCGGTGGGGAAACCTCGGCAGTCTCGTCCAGTCGTTCCTGCCCTGGCTCGGGCTCGCGGTACCGCTCGGGATCCTCGCCGCACTGCTGCGGCGCTCGGCGCTCGCGGTCCTCGCCGTCCTCCTGCCGCTGGCGGCCTGGATCTGGGTCTTCCTGCCGCAGCTGCTCCCCGTCGAGGACGCCCAGGGCGACCTGACGGTGGTGCAGCACAACGTCAGCGACACCAACGCCGACGTCGACGGCACCGCGGAGGTCCTGCTCGCGGCCGAGCCGGACGTCGTGACGCTCACCGAGGTGTCCGAGGACGTCGCGGCGCGGTACACGGAGGCGTTCGGCGAGGCGCTGCCCCACCACGAGACCCAGGGCACGGTGGGCATCTGGTCGAGGTTCCCGCTGAAGGGCGCACAGGCCGTGGACATCCGGCCCGAGGGCGTCGACGCCACCTGGGACCGTTGCCTGCGCGTCGTGATCCAGCGCGAGGGCGCCGCCGTCACGCTGTTCGCCGCGCACCTCCCGTCGGTCCGGTTCGGCACGGGCGGCTTCGAGACGGAGCTGCGCAACGCGAGCGCGCTCCAGCTCGCGGAGGCGGTCGACGCCGAGCAGGGCGACACCGTCATCGTCGCGGGGGACCTGAACGCCGCGCTGGCCGACGACGCGATCGCGCCGCTGACGAACCTGGTCACCGCGCCCGCCACGGGCTTCGAGCTCACCTATCCCACGGTGTTCCCGGTGGCGCAGATCGACCACGTCCTGGCGCGCGGCGCGACCGTCACGGAGACCCGCGCCCTGCCCCGCACGGGCAGCGACCACCTCCCGGTGGTCGCGTACGTCGACACCCCCTGGTCCTGACCGGCCTCGGTCTCCGGCACCCGTCGGGTCCCGGGACGTCTCCGGGCGCGGGTTAGGGTTTTCGGCGTGACCAGGATCGTTGCGGGTTCGGTGGGCGGGCGGTCCATCGCGGTGCCCGCGAAGGGGACCCGCCCCACCAGCGACCGTGTCCGTGAGGCGATCTTCTCCCGGCTGGAGCACCTCGACGTGCTCGACGGCGCCCGCGTGCTCGACCTCTACGCCGGCTCCGGCGCGCTCGGGCTGGAGGCGGCCAGCCG
>NZ_KI911751.1:34521-35072 GCF_000515355.1 Promicromonospora kroppenstedtii DSM 19349
GCCGAGCTCGACCGGCTGCTGTCCGGGGCCGGGCGGGGGGCCGCGTCGGGGGTGGTGGCTGGTGGGTCCGGTCCTGCCGGCGCGGCCGGGTCAGGGCCCGAGGGTGCCCAGCTCAAGGTGAACATGCTGCTCAAGCGACTGCCGAGGCTGCGGGACGACGTCGACCCCGTCGCCGCGTTCAGCGGCACGCTGCACGTCAACGAGTCGCTGACGCAGCTCCAGGAGGCCTACGCGCAGGCCGCCGCCGGGCGCGTCCCAAACCTGCCGCCCAGCGAGATCTACTGCCACACGCTGTCCGACCGGACCATCCTCGGCCCGGCGCTGGCCGGGACCGAGGCGCAGACCATCACGCTGTTCGGGCTGCACATGCCGGCCCGGCTCTTCCGCGCGGACCCCGACGGCGCCCGCGAACGGGCGCTCGCGGCGACGCTGGCCTCGCTGAACTCGGTGCTGGCCGAGCCGATCGAGGACGTGCTCGCGGTCGACGCCGACGGCGCGCCCTGCCTGGAGGTGCGGACGCCGGTCGACCTGGAGGGCGACGTCGGGCTGCC
>NZ_KI911751.1:35172-35918 GCF_000515355.1 Promicromonospora kroppenstedtii DSM 19349
CGCCCGCCGCGGCGGGGGAGTCAGCGGCATCCCTGGCCGCGCCGCAGCGATGGCGGTCCTGGAGACCCCGGCGACCTGACGCCGTCCGACAAGGCTGTTGACCACAGCAGTTCCTGCCGCCGGGACGCCGGCCCGGCAGCAACTGCTGTGGTCAACGTCCTGTCGGACGTCGTCGTGGCTCGGTCCGCCTGCCGGCAGCCAGGCTGCCCAGCAGCCCGGACCCGAGGTCAGTCCAGGGTCAGGGCCGTCGCCGGGGTGACTCGTGCGGCGCGGCGAGCCGGGAGGACCGCGGCCAGCAGGCCCGCGAGGACACATACCGGGAGGACGGCGGCTAGCTCCAGCCACGGGATCCGCCAGGTCGCGGCGTCGAGCGCAGCCTGCACGAACGTCTCGTAGCCCACCCGGGCGAACCCGACGCCCAGCACCGTGCCGAGCAGGGCGGCCGTCACGGACAGCAGCACCGCCTCGGTCGCGAGCATCCGGCGCAGCTGCCTGCGGGTGAGCCCGAGCGCCCGCAGCACGGCGTGCTCCCGGGCCCGCTCCAGCACGGAGAGCCCCAGCGTGTTCGCGATGCCGACCAGGGCGATCACCACGGAGATGCCGAGCAGCCCGAGCGTCGCGCCCGTGATGATCCCCAGCATCTGGTCGTCGGCGACCTCGGCCCGCAGCCCGTTGTCGACGTCGGCGCCGACCGTGTCCGCCAGCGTCTCCAGGGCGCCGACCAGGGCCATCGGGTCGGCACCGGC
>NZ_KI911751.1:36018-38756 GCF_000515355.1 Promicromonospora kroppenstedtii DSM 19349
GCGTCGAGGCCGCCGGCGTCGACCACCGGGTACCCGGAGCGCTCGCCCGCACGCGAGGCGACGCCCGTGACGCGCGCGCCCAGCGCGGTCAGCAGCGGTGCCAGGCGGAGGGCGATGGAGCCGAAGCCCCAGATGGTCACGCGCGCGCCGTCGAGCGTGTACTCGCGGCCGGTCACGCCGTCAGCCTGGGCGAACGCGATCTCCTTGGCCCAGCGGTGCTCCCGCTGCGCCTCCAGCGACCGGTCGATGCGGCGCACCTCCGCCAGGATCAGGGCCAGGGCGTGCTCGGTCACGGTGTCGTCGTGCAGGGACTGGCCCGACGAGATCACGACGTCGGGCGCGAACCCGGAGCGCAGCGCGACGTCCGGGCCCGCCGACAGGGTCTGCACCCAGCGCAGCTTGGTGAGGCGCTCCGCGGCGTCGGCCACGATCTTGGGCGGGCTGGACCACGTGACGAGCACCTCCGCGTCGGTGTGCTCGGCGGGGATCGGCTCGGTCATCACGTAGGTGGCGACGGTGTCGGTGCCGCCGGGTGCGAAGGAGGCTCCGCCGTCGGGCAGCAGGGACGGGAAGTCGAGGTCGAAGGGCACGTCCGGTACGAGGATCTTCACGCCGGGGACGTTACCGGACGGGGCGACGAAGCAGAGCGCCCGTCCGGCCGGTCCGGGAGGTGCTCCCGGTGCGGCCGGACGGGCGCTCCGTCCTGCGAGTGGTGCCTGGGCGCGAGGTCAGCCCGTCACCCGGATGAACACCGGGTTGGTCTGCCACATCTCCGTGTAGTGCACGGGGACGCCCTCCTGCTGGGCCTCGACGACCATGCCGTCGCCCGCGTAGAGCGAGACGTGGCCGGACGTCCAGACGATGTCGCCCGGCTGTGCCTCCGCGGCCGAGACCTGGTAGCCGGCCGTCGACATCGAGGCCGAGCTGTGCGGGAGGCTGATTCCGAGCTGGGCGTAGACGTACTGGATGAGCCCGGAGCAGTCGAAGCCGCTGGGGGAGGCTCCGCCCCACACGTAGGGCACGCCCACGTACTCGAGGGCGAGGTTGACGGCCTGCTGGCCCAGGCCTGCGGACGACGCGGCGGCCTTGGCCACCGCCTCGGCCTCGGCGGCCGCTGCCTCGGCGGCGGCCTTCGCCTCCGCCTCGGCCTCCGCCTCGGCCTTCGCCTCGGCTTCTGCCTCGGCCTTGGCGCGCGCCTCGGCCTCGGCCTTTGCCTTGGCCTCGGCGATACCGGCCTTGGTCTCGGCGTACGGGGTCACGCTGACGCGGCCCTGCTCGGCCCAGAAGTCGGCGTCCTGGGCGACCTCGACCTTGGTCACGAGGTTCTCGGCGAGACCCGCGCGGGCCGTGCTGTCGAACGTCTTGTTGGCGAGGGTGGTCTGGGTGTGGGACTCGGCCGGAGCGGTGTGGGCGGTCTGGGTGAAGACCGACGCGAGCATGCCGGAGGTGACTACCGCGATCGCGCCGGTACGGGCGGCGTTCTCGGCTGCTGTCTGGGTCAGAGCGGTGAAGGGGGTGAGGGCGGGGCCCTCGGCGCGATGCCGCGCCCGGTTGCTGGGTCGGTTTACCTGGTCGTCCGCCCAGTCGTGGGTGCGGTCGGTGAGTACGGTCACCAGTGATCTCCTCGGACGCCTACGAAGTGAGCTGTCGGGTTCGGATGGGGAGAGCAATCACCCGGCCTCACAAGGAGGCTTCACCCCGAGGACACTCGCGTGCCCGGCTTACCTGGTTCCCCCGCCCCTGTCACGTTCTGGCTGCTCAGGACCGGTGACAGGGTTCGGCGTCCGGACCTGGACCTACCCGTTGCTGGGGAGGCGAGATCGACCGTACTCGTCCCGCGCGCAATTGTCACGATTAGGTCACATACCGTCTTGTGATGGAACGTCCCTGGCAATGAGTGCCCCGTGCCACCATGGCGTGCATGTCCGATTCCACGCTTGACGCCCTGCGCGCCCGGTACGACGTCGTGGTCGTGGGCGCCGGTCACAACGGCCTCACCGCGGCGGCCTACGCGGCCCGTGGCGGGCGCTCGGTCCTCGTCCTGGAGCGCGCGGACCACGTCGGCGGCGCCGCCGTCTCCGCCCGCCCCTTCGCGGGCGTCGACGCCCGCCTGTCCCGCTACTCCTACCTCGTCTCGCTCCTGCCGCGTCGCGTGGTGGACGAGCTCGGCCTGCCGATCCGCCTCGTGCGCCGGCGGTGGTCGTCCTACACCCCGGTGGCCGACGGCGGTCTGCTCGTCGACACCCAGGACGACGCGGCGACGCGCGCCTCGTTCCGCCGGCTCACCGGGTCCGACGCCGACTTCGAGGCCTGGGGCCGGTTCTACGCGATGACCGCCGAGGTGGCCCGCCGCCTCGCGCCCACGCTCACCGAACCCCTGCTCCAGCGCTCCGCCGTCCGCGACCTCGTCACCGACGGCGTGGGCGCCGAGGCATGGCGCGCCCTGTTCGAGGAGCCCCTCGGTGCGGTGCTGCGCCGCACCTTCGCCGACGACGTCGTGCGCGGTGTCGCCGCCACCGACGGGCTGATCGGCACGTTCGCCGACATCGACGAGCCGTCCCTGCGGCAGAACCGCTGCTTCCTGTACCACGTGATCGGCAACGGGACCGGCGACTGGGACGTCCCCGTGGGCGGCATGGGGGCCGTCTCGGGCGCCCTGCGCGACGCCGCCGTGGCCGCCGGCGCGACGATCGTCACCTCGGCCACGGTGACCGCGGTGGACCCGGGGGCCGTGGGCG
>NZ_KI911752.1:0-2162 GCF_000515355.1 Promicromonospora kroppenstedtii DSM 19349
GTGGGCGGCGGCACGGCCCCCGTCGGCGGCAGCGGCCGCGTGGACGGCGTCGGTACGACGGCGGTCCGGTCGCCACCCCCGACCGGCTGTCCGGCAGGGCGTGCGGCCGTCATGGGGGTGGTCTCGTCGGACAAGCAGGGTCTCCTCAGCAGCGCACCGGGACTACCGGCTGGACGTGAGAAACGCTATCAGCGTCCCGCGCCGCACCGGGGCCCAGTGCCCAGGTCGTGACCTTGCCCGGCGTGCCTTTCGCCGTCCATGACCGACCCGTGCCCTACCGGAGTCCTACCCGCGCCCTACCCGTTCCCGCCGGGCAGCGCGTCCTCGAGCTGCTCGGTGATGCTGTCGGTCGCGTTCTGCTTGGCGTCCTCGACGCCCTTGTCGATCTCCTGCTGCACGGCGTCCTTGGCGTCCTGCTTGGCGTCCTCGACGCTCTCGTCCACCGAGTTCTGGACGTCCTGCTTCACGTTCGCGGTCGCGTCCTGGGCGAAGCCGACGATGCCACCGACGGCGAAGACCACGATCCACGCGACGATCACCAGGGCGTGCGGCCAGACCGCCAGCGACGTGCTCAGCGAGCGGATCATGTTGAAGAGGGCGGCCAGGGCGATGCCGAGCACCGGGATCGTCAGGTTGGCGGCCTGGTCCGACCACTCGGGGTTGAGGTTGAGCATGCCCAGCACGCCGTCGCCGATCCCGCGGAACAGCGGGAACTGCGCGACGTCGGGCATGACGTCGAACCCGGGGATCAGCCGCACGAGCTGGTAGACGCCGAGCGCGAGCAGGATCCGCGGGATCCACGCCAGGACGGCGCCGGCCATCGAGCCGCCCCCGCCCGAGTCGTCCTCACGGGTACGCCGTGGCGGCGTCGGCTGGCCCGACTGCGGGCCGAAACCCTGCTCGAACGGGTTGGGCGGGGTCTGCTGGCCCTGCTGCGGGTATCCGGCCTGCTGGCCGTAACCCTCCTGCTGCCCGAAGCCCTGCTGCCCGAAGCCCTGCTGCCCGTAACCCTGCTGCCCGTAGCCCTGTTGACCGGGCTGGCCCTGCTGACCCGGGTAACCGGCCTGCTGGCCCTGCCCGTAACCCGGCTGGCCCGGATAGGCGGGCTGCTGGCCGTAACCCTGCTGCCCGTACCCGGCCTCCCCGGGGAAGGCCGCCGGCGACTGCACCTGTGTCGGCTGCTCGGTCTCGTAAGGGCGGTACGGCCGTGCGGGGGGCGGCGTGGCGGACCGGTAGTCGCGCTGCTGCGCCCCCGCCGGCGGAAGGAGCTGCGTCGACTCGTCGACGGCGGAGGAGCCGCGCGGTGGCGGCATGACCTGCGTGGACTCGTCGATCGGCGAACCGCCGCGGGTCGGAGGGAGGAACTGGGTGGACTCGTCGACCGTCGAGCCACCGCGGGTCGGCAGCATCACCTGGGTCGACTCGTCCACCACGGAGCCCTGCCGCGGGGGCGGCATGACCTGCGTGTGCTCGTCGACGGGGGAGCCGCCCTGTCCTCCCGCGGCGCTCTGTCCGGCAGCATCACCCGGTGCGAAGGAGCTCATCCGCTGCGTCGCGTCATACGATGACGGGGCGCCGGGCTGCCCCGGGCGGGCGGGCGGTCGCTGGATCTGCGTCGGGTCGGCCGCCGCGGGAATACGGCGGGTCTGGTCGTCGGACACGCAAGGGCTCCTCGGTCGTTGTCCTGGTTGCGACAGGTTGCGCGAGAACCTACCAGGTGGGGTGAATGCCCCGTTGGGGTGGCCAGCCGGCCGATCATGTCCGACCCTTGCTTCGGGGGCGAACCCGCCGCGCCGTCCGCCTGCCCAGGAACTTCGGAGGAAACGCATGAGCTCTGACACCGTGCCCCGCTGGCCCCGGATCGACGCGATCGTCCGCGAGGACGGCTCCGGTGAGGTGACGATCGACGGGACGTTCCACCCGATCGCTACCGGCAGCCTGGAGGAGGCGCGGGTGGAGGTCTTGCGGCGCGTGACGGAGAACGCCGCCCAGATCGGCCGGCCGGTGCGGGCTTCCGCGACCGGCCCCGAGGGGCTCTGGAACCTGATCGTGCACCCGGACGGCACCGTGGTTCCGGAGGAGGACGAGCTCGCGCCGCCGTCGTCGCCGACGCCGCAGGCGCCATCAGCGGCCGCGCCCCCCGGGGCAGCACCGCCGGTGGC
>NZ_KI911752.1:2262-2369 GCF_000515355.1 Promicromonospora kroppenstedtii DSM 19349
GCGGACGGCGGGGTGATCGTGCCGCCGGGCGCCGTGCCCTCGGGGTCCAGGTCGCCCTGCGGGCCGAGCAGCGTGATGGGCGGCGCCTGGGTGTCCTGTGCCGGAGC
>NZ_KI911752.1:2469-4100 GCF_000515355.1 Promicromonospora kroppenstedtii DSM 19349
GGTCACGTCCACCGCCCTGCCGGCGGCCCGGAGCTAGGCTGAGCGACATGCCCACCCCCGCTGCCGACGTCGGACGCGCCGCGACGCCGACCCGCATCCTGGAGGCCGCTGCCGACGAGTTCGCGCGCTACGGGCTGGCCGGCGCCCGCGTGGACCGGATCGCCGAGCACGCGGCGGCGAACAAGCAGCGCATCTACGCGTACTTCGGCAACAAGGAGGCGCTGTTCGACCAGGTGGTCGGCGCCCGGATCCTCGACCTGCTCGACGCCGTGCCGTTCGACGCCGACGACCTGCCCGGCTACGCCGTGCGCCTGTTCGACTTCACGGTGGGCCACCCCGAGCTGATCCGGCTGCTGCTCTGGCACACCCTGGAGCGGCCGGGGACGCTCGGCACGCTGGAGCGGTCGGCGACCTCCAGCGCGGCCAAGGTCGAGGCGCTGCGCGAGGCCCAGGCCCGGCACCCGGAGCGCATCGACGGCACGGTGCCCGCCGAGCGGCTGCTGGGGCAGGGGCTCGCCGCGGTGCACGGTTCCGTGCTGACCGTCGGCGGCATGCTCGCCGTCCCGGAGGACACGGCGGCCACCGCCGACGGCCGGGCCGACGTGCACCGCGTGGTCACGCGGATCGTCGCCCCGGCCGCGTAGCGGCGTCGTCGGCTCCCCGGGTCAGAACCCGCGCGAGACCGCCGCGCCCGCGGCCAGCCAGGCCCGGCGGGTCTGGGGGCGCAGGGCCCGGTAGTCGAGCTGGCCGTCCACCATCGCCGGGTCGAACGGGACGGTGACGACCTCGCGCGCCAGCGCACGGTAGCCCTGGGCGACCCGGCGCATGTCGGCGGGCGTCGCCTTCGGGTCGGACTGGCTCACCACGACGACGGCCTTCCGGGCCAGGTCCGCCATGTGCTCCCCGCGGTTGGCCAGCGCCTCCAGCAGCAGCGCACCCGCCTCGGCGTGGTCGTCGCGGGTGCTGGTGGCCACCACGAGCTGGTCGGTGTGGTCGATCATGCGCAGCCACATCGGGTCGGACTCGTCGTTGCCGGAGTCGATGAAGATGAGCCGGTAGAACTTGGCGAGCACCGCGTGGATGGCGTCGACGTCCTCGGACGAGATGCGCTGCTCGTGCGCCAGCGCCATCGGCTTGGACCGCAGCACGTCGAACCTCATCCGTGACTGGTGGTGCACGAACCCGGCCAGGTCGCCGAGCTGCGCCGTCGGGCCCAGGAAGTGCTCGGTCCGGGGGATCAGGTCGAGCAGGGTCGCCTCGTGCTGGTCCTGCTCGGTGCGCCAGCCCAGCGTCCCGCGGGTCTGGTTGTTGTCCCAGGTGACGACGCCGGAACCACCGAACTGCGCGAAGACCGCCGCGAGCAGCACGGTCGACGGCGTCTTGCCGGCGCCACCCTTGCCGTTCACGATCGAGATGGTGCGGGGCCCCTGCCAGTGCTGGCTCACCGCCTGCTCGTCGGCGCGCTCCGCGCGCTCCGACTCGCTGGGCGGCACGCGGAGACCCACCCGGGCCAGCACGCCGCGCACACCCTGCGTGGCCGGCTCGTCGAGGCGGTCCTGGACCAGGAACGACGACCGGCGGCTGTCCCGTCGTCCGACGTCGGAGCCGCCGGGGCCGAGGGGCGGCTCGCC
>NZ_KI911753.1:0-2264 GCF_000515355.1 Promicromonospora kroppenstedtii DSM 19349
CGGCCTCACCGTCTCCGTGCTGCTCCGGCCGCGCGTCCCCGCGGAAGCCCTGGGCTGGCTCCCGCTCCTGGCCGGCCTCGCGGTGGTCCGCGCCGTGGCCGACGGCGGAGTCACCGCCGCCGTGAAGTGGCCCAACGACGTGCTGCTGCCCGCCGACGACACGGTCGGCGGGCTGGGGCCGTACCGCAAGGTCGCCGGGATACTCGCCGAGGTCGTGCCGGAGGCGCCGGACGCCGCCCCCACCGGCGCCGCGGCGCACGCCGTCGTGCTGGGGATCGGGCTCAACGTCTCCGAGTCGGCCGACGAGCTCCCGGTGCCCACAGCGACGTCGCTGGCACTCGCGGGCCACCCGCGGCCCGACCGCACCGACGTGCTGGTCCGGATGCTCGGCGAGGTGCACGCCGTCGTCCGGCGCTGGGAGGACGCGGACGGCGACGTGCTGGCCGCCGGCCTGCTGGCCGAGTACGCGGCCGTGTCCGCGACGCTCGGCACCCGGGTGCGGGCCGAGCTCGCCGGGAACGGGGGTGTGCTGGAGGGCGAGGCCGTGGGCCTCGACGAGACCGGGGCGCTGCGCATCCGGACGGACGGCGGCGAAGAGCGGACGGTGACCGCGGGCGACGTCTGGCACCTGCGCTGACCGGGCAGTCCTGCCGCTGCGGCCGGTGCGGGTGAAGTCGTGCCCCGGCCGGGGTGAACTCGACGGCAGACCCTGCCGCACGGCACCTGACCTGCGGTAATCTCCGCCACACGCGACGATGCGCAGCACTGGTGGCCGACGGCAGGAGACGCCATGGAGGCAGGGCGAGCCACGGTCGGTGTGGCCAAGGGAATCGTGTGTGCCGCGGCCGCGGTCACGGTGTACCTCATCAGCACGGTCCGGCTGGACCGCGGCATCGTCCAGACGGACGGGACGCCGACGGCGGGGCTCGTCGCCGCCGGGATCGCCTGGCTGCTGGTGGTCTGGGTGCTGCTCCACCGGGACGACGGCGTCCGCGGCGTGCGGCTGACCCTGTGGAACGTCGTGACGGTGGTCGGGATGCTCCTGGTGCTCATGGGGATCCCCCTGGTGCTGACGCTCGTGGCCTGACCTGCGGGGCCTCGGCGCGGGCCCTGCGGCCGGTGCATGCGGTTGCATGAGGTGCGCCCGCCTACAGTGGTGACGTGCTCCACAACTCCGAGACGCCCTCCACGAACCACGAGACGCCGGGCGCCGACACCGCGGCCCGCCTGGACGAGACCCTGCTGGGCGGCGCGCGCCGCTACACCCTGTCGCAGGTCGTGGAGCTCACCGGGCTCGACAAGCAGTTCGTGACCCGGTACTGGCGCTGGATCGGCCTGCCTGTCACCCACCCGACCGAGACCTGGTTCACCGACGCGGACGTCGAGGCGCTCAAGGACGCCGCCGGGCTGTTCGAGGCTGAGCAGATGGACGAGCGCGCCCAGATGACCTTCATCCGGTCGGTGGGCCACACCACCGAGCGGCTGGCGCTCTGGCAGGTCGAGGCGCTCGTCGAGCACCTGGCCCGGCGCTACCAGCTCGACGAGACCTCGGCGCGGTTGCTCGCGCTGGACAAGCTCCCGGAGATGTCCGAGATGCTCAGCCGGCAGCTCGAGCACGCCTGGCGACGTCAGCTCGCGGCGCTCACGGGCCGCACCGCCATCGAGTTCGCCGGCGCGCGGGGCGACGAGAGCAACGACGGCCACCAGCTGCCCCTGCTGCGGGCGGTCGGGTTCGCCGACATCGTCTCGTTCACCAAGCGGACCGCGGGGCTCGGCTCGGAGGAGCTGGCCGAGTTCGTGCAGCGGTTCGAGGCCGGCGCGCGCGACGTCATCGTCAACGCGGGCGGCCGCGTGGTCAAGACCATCGGCGACGCCGTCCTGTTCGTGACCGACGACGTCGCGACCGGCGCCGAGGTGGCCCTTGGCCTGGCCGAGACCTCCGGCGCGCAGCTCGGGACGGCGGCGCCGGGCGACCCCGAGATCCCGGTGCGCGTCGGACTGGTCTGGGGGCGGGTGCTGTCGCGGTTCGGCGACATCTTCGGACCCACGGTCAACCTGGCCTCGCGCCTCACGGAGCAGTCCGACCCCTCGACCGTGCTGGTCGACAAGGAGACCGCCGCGCTGCTCGCCACGAGCTCGAGCTACGCGCTCACCGCGCAGCCCGTACGCGAGGTGCCGGGCATCGGGCCGCTCGCGCCGGTGCGGCTGCAGCGCGCCTACCAGGGCTGACGGCGGATCGGCCGGCGCTCGACGGCGCCCCGGGT
>NZ_KI911753.1:2364-7097 GCF_000515355.1 Promicromonospora kroppenstedtii DSM 19349
ACCCACCTCACCGCGACCCTCGCCGGCCGCGCCACCCTGTCCGCCGGCTACCTGGCCGAGGGTCCGCCGTCGGGCGCCGCGGCCAGCCCCGGCAACGGCCGGCAGGGTCCCTGGGACGGCCAGGTGATCCCCGGCTTCTCCGCGATGGTCGACAACCACGACGGCACGTTCTGGGCCCAGCCCGACAACGGCTTCGGCGCCAAGGGCAACTCCGCCGACTTCCTGCTGCGCAACTACCTGGTGCGCCCGCAGTGGGACACGAACCGCCGCGGCTCGGGCGACGGCGAGATCAAGGTGCTCGACGTCGTCGAGTACAACGACCGCGACCACGTGCTCGACTTCGACATCGTCAACGAGGACACCGCCGACCGGCTGCTCACGGGCGCCGACTTCGACGTCGAGTCCCTCGTCCGCGCGGCCGACGGAACGTTCTGGGTGGGCGAGGAGTTCGGCCCGTTCCTGCTGCACTTCGCCGCCGACGGCACGCTGCTGGAGGCGCCCTACCCGTTCCCCGACGGCAAGTCGCCGGGCAACCCGTACCTGGAGCCCGGCGAGCAGCCGAACGTCGGCAGTAGTCGCGGCTTCGAGGCCATGGCCGGCGTCGGTCGTTACCTCTACCCGGTGGTCGAGGGCGCGCTGGCCGACGACGCCGACCCGCGCCGCCGCTGGATCTACCAGTTCGACACCCGCAAGGGCGAGTACACGGGCAAGCGCTGGGCGTACCAGACCGATCAGCCCGCCGACGTCATCGGCGACGCCTTCGCCACGGGCCGCGACACGATGCTGCTCATCGAGCGCGACGACTTCGAGGGCGACCAGGCGGTCACCAAGCGCGTCTACGAGATCGACCTGGGAACGAGGGACCGCGACGGGTTCGTCCGCAAGGAGCTCGTCGTGGACGCGCTGCGCATCGACAACCCGCGCGGCATCGACGCGGGGGAGGGCTACGGCCTGGGCGAGACGTTCGCCCTGCCCGTGCAGTCCTTCGAGACCGTCCTGTTCGTCGACGAGGACACGCTCCTGATCGGCAACGACAACAACTACCCCGGTAACGACGCGCGGGTCACCGGCACCCCGGACGACACCGAGATGGCGCTGGTCGACCTCAGGAGGAAGCGCGTCACCGACGACGGCGTCACCGTCGTCGGGCACCGCGGGGCCTCCGGCTACCGGCCGGAGCACACGCTCGCCGCCTACGAGACGGCCATCAACCAGTGTGCCGACTACATCGAGCCCGACGTGGTCTCCACCAAGGACGGCGTGCTGGTCGCCCGGCACGAGAACGAGATCAGCGGCACCACCGACGTCGCCGCGCACGCCGAGTTCGCGGGCCGCCGCACCACCAAGACCATCGACGGCACCCGGATCACCGGCTGGTTCACCGAGGACTTCACGCTCGCCGAGCTGCGCACCCTGCGTGCCAAGGAGCGCCTGCCGCAGGCTCGGCCCCAGAACACGGCGTTCGACGGCCTCTACCTGGTCCCCACGCTCGACGAGGTGCTCGACCTGGCGCGCAACAGCCGCACCTGCGACGGCGCGCCCGTCGGCGTCTACCCCGAGACCAAGCACCCCACCTACTTCGACTCGGTGGGCCTGTCCCTGGAGGAGCCGCTGGTGGCCGAGCTGCGTCGCAACGGGTTCGACCACCGGGACGCCCCGGTGATCGTGCAGTCCTTCGAGGTGGGCAACCTCAGAGAGCTCGACGAGCTCACCGACGTGCCCCTGGGCCAGCTCGTCAGCGGCAGCGGCGCGCCCTACGACCTCGTGGCCGCCGGCGACCCCCGCACCTACGCGGACCTCGTCACCCGGCAGGGCCTGCGCGAGATCGCCCGCTACGCCGACGGGATCGGCGCCGAGAAGAACGTGCTGATCCCGCGCGAGGCGGACGGCACGCTCGCCGAGCCGACCAGCGTGATCCGCGACGCCCACCGTGCGGGCCTCGAGGTCCACACCTGGACCTTCCGCCGCGAGAACCAGTTCCTCCCGGCCGAGTTCCGCTCGTCGACCGACCCGAACGGGATCGGTGACCTCGCCGGCGAGATCCGCGTCTTCCTGGACGCCGGACTGGACGGGTTCTTCTCGGACAACCCGGACCTCGGGGCCGCCGCGGTCAGGTGAACCCCGGGTGACTTAACAGGCCCCGTGCCGGGGTACATGCTTATGCTCCCTATGTGCCCCGGCACCTCCGTCACCAGCGAAGTCATCGCGCCGCCCGCGTCGCGGCGCTCATCGTCGTCGGCGCGCTCGTGCTCGTCGCCGTGGGTGGCACGGCCGCCTATCTCGACCTGAAGCAGCAGATCGGCGTCAGCGACGTCTCGGGTCTCGTCAAGGGCCCGACGCCGTCCGTGGATCCCGACGACCCGTTCACCGGCCGCAGCCTCAACATCCTCGTGCTGGGCACCGATCTGCGCGGCGGCGAGAACACCGAGATCGCCGGGGCGGGCGACGGCGGCATGCGCTCGGACACCACGATGCTGGTGCACGTCTCCGGCGACCGGTCACGCATCGAGGTGGTGTCGATCCCGCGCGACTCGCTGGTCGACATCCCGGCGTGCAAGCTTCCCGACGGCTCCGAGTCCGGCGCCACCTACGGCATGTTCAACAGCGCGTTCACGATCGGCGGCGGCGCGGCCGAGGACCTCACCTACGCCGCGGCCTGCACCATCTCGACCGTGCAGACGCTCACCGGCGTACCGATCACCAACCACATGGTCGTCAAGATGGACGGCGTGGTCGAGGTCGTCGAGGCGCTCGGTGGGGTGCGCATGTGCCTGCCCGAGCCGCTCGTCCAGAACCCGGCGTACGGCCGGTTCGAGCTGCCGGCCGGCGAGCAGACCCTCGACGGCCGGCAGGCGATCGGCTTCCTGCGCGCCCGGCACGGCACCGGCCTGGGCCTGGAGCAGGGCAGCGACCTCACCCGGATCGACCGGCAGCAGGCGTTCGTCGACGCCCTCGTGCGCCAGATCCTGGACCAGAACGTCGTGACCAACTCGCCGCGCCTGTACCGCACCATCGAGGCGGTGCTGCGCGCCATCTCCGCCGACCCCGGCCTGGCAGACCCCGCGGCGCTCGCCGGCCTGGCGTTCAGCATCCGCGACATCGACCCGTCCGAGATCGTGTTCACCGAGCTGCCCGTGGTGGCCGCCCCGGCCGATCCCAACCGGGTGGTCTGGACGGCGGACGCCACGGCGATCTGGGAGCGTCTCGCCGCCGACGAGCCGCCGCCGGGCCACGAGACCCCCGCCCCGGGCTCCGGCTCGTCCGGCAAGCCCTCCAAGGGCGGTTCGGGCGGTTCCTCCGACGGCGCCTCGGACGACGCCACGGGTTCCGGATCCGCCGACGACGACGGCGCGACGCCGTCGGGCAGCCCCAGCTCCTCGCCGTCGCCGTCGCTGCTGCCGGGGGTCTGCGCGGACTGATCGGCGCTCCCCGGACCCTGGCATCGCCTGGACGCCGCCTGGGAACGGCTCGACTTAGTTACACGATTGTCGCTTTGAGGCCCTACTCTCCGTTGCGTGGCGAGTGACTTCTGGACGGCAGTGCGACCTGTCGGCGAGATAATTCCTGGGGTTCCCCGGCACGCGCGTTCGGGGGAGCGCCAGCCCAGACACGTGCGGAGCTGGCGGAAGATGTTCGTGGTCCGCACCGTGACCATGAGCGTGGTGGGTGCGATGGCGTTCGGTTCCGCGGCGGCCGCCACGGCGTACCACAACGCGATCTCGCAGATCGAGGTCCAGGACCTCGACGGCCTGGTGACCGAGGTCGTCGAGCCCAAGGACCCGTCCGACCCGTTCAAGGACCAGGCCGTCAACCTGCTCCTCATGGGCACGGACATTCGCGACGGCTCCAACGCGGACATCGGCGGCGTCGTCGACGGTATGCGCTCCGACACGACCATGCTCGTGCACATCTCCGCGGACCGGCAGTGGATGGAGATCGTCTCGCTGCCCCGCGACACGTTCGTGGACATCCCGTCGTGCAAGCTCCCCGACGGCAGCCAGTCGCAGCCCTACCGGGACAAGTTCAACGCCTCGTTCACCGTCGGCAGCGGCGGCACGGACCTCAAGCACGCCGCAGCCTGCACCATCAACACGGTCAACGCGATCACCGGCGTCACGGTGACCAACCACGCCGTCGTCAAGATGAACGGCGTGATCGACGTCGTCGACGCGATCGGCGGCGTGAAGATGTGCCTGCCCGAGGCGCTCCACGGCGACCCGCGGTCGGCGCGGATCGACCTGCCCGCGGGCGAGAACCGGCTCGACGGCAAGACGGCGATCCAGTTCCTCCGCGTCCGCAAGGGCACGGGCATGGGCCTGGAGCTGGGCAGCGACCTGACCCGCATCGAGCGGCAGCAGGCGTTCATCAACGCGACGTTCCGCCAGATCCTGTCCGCCGAGACGCTCGCGGACCCGACCAAGACGTTCCGCCTGATCAACGCGGCCCTCGGCTCGCTGAGCGCCGACCCGGCGATCGCCAACCCGGGCAGCGTGGCCGGCCTGGCGTGGTCCCTGCGCGAGATCGAGAAGCGCAACATCATCATGACGAAGGTGCCGGTGTACGACACGACTGAGAACGGCGTCAGCGGGCTCGGCTGGGGCCCGGAGGCCGCGGAGATCTTCGCGCGCGTCGCCGCGGACGAGCCGCCGGAGGAGGTCGTCCTGGACGAGCCCGAGCCGTCCGCCTCGCCGAGCGGGAGCGGGGCGGCCGGAGAGGGCTCCGGCGACGACGGC
>NZ_KI911753.1:7197-7778 GCF_000515355.1 Promicromonospora kroppenstedtii DSM 19349
GGGACGCCGCTGGCGGACGTGCTGCGCGCCCAGGCCCGCGACGTCCGCGAGGCGGGCCGCCGCGCCCTCCTGGAGGCGGGCGGCCGCAAGGAGATCCTGATGATGGTGCCGGTCGTGTTCCTGGTGCTGCCGGTCACCGTCGTCTTCGCAGTGTTCCCCAGCCTGGCCACGCTCCGGATCGGGCTCTGACCCAACCGGCCGAACGAGTCCGTTGACGAAAGGAAGCCCCATGCGCGACGACCGAGGAACTGACACCGACACCGACCATGCCGAGCACGTGACCGAACGCGGTGACGTGCCGGGTTGGGTGCTGGTCACGCTGATGACCGCCGGCCTGGTGGTGGCCCTCTGGGCCGTCGCGGGCCCCCTGCTCGAGGGCGCCTTCCGCCAGGCGATCAGCAGCGTCACGGGTCAGGGGTGAGCGCCGGCCGGCGGGAGCACGGCTCCGCGGCGGTCGAGTTCCTGCTGGTGTCGGTGCTGGTCCTGGCGCTCCTGCTCGGGGTGGTCCAGGTGGCGCTCGCCGTGCACGTGCGGTCGCTCGCGACCGACGCGGCGGCCGAGGGCGCCCGGGTGGCGGCGCG
>NZ_KI911753.1:7878-10332 GCF_000515355.1 Promicromonospora kroppenstedtii DSM 19349
CCGGCCGGCCGCGTGACGGTGAAGCCGGCGGTCTCCAGCCCGGCGCTCAGGAGGTCGCGGCGCTCGGCCAGGGACGCGGCCAGCGCGCGGGGCGTGTCGTCGTCCGCCAGGGCCTGCGCGATGGCCGGCTGGAACGGCGCGCCCGACGTGTACGTCAGGTACTGCTTGACGGTCCGTACCGCCGTGACCAGGTCGGCCGGGCCGTGCAGCCAGCCCACCTTCCAGCCGGTGAACGAGAACGTCTTGCCCGACGACGAGATGGTCAGCGTCCGCTCCGCCATCCCGGGCAGCGTCGCGACCGGCACGTGCTCCGCGCCGAACGTCAGGTGCTCGTAGACCTCGTCCGTGACCACGATCGCGTCGTGCTCCCGCGCGACCGCGGCGACGGCGGCCAGCTCGTCCCGCGTGAGCACCGTCCCGGTCGGGTTGTGCGGCGAGTTGAGCAGGATCATGCGCAGACGGTCGGTGGCCGCCGCCCGCAGGGCCTCGACGTCGAGCCGGAACCCGTCCGGCCCCGGGACCAGGGGGACGGTGACGTGCGTGGCGCCCGACATGCCGATCGCGGCCGCGTGCGAGTCGTAGAACGGCTCCAGCGTGAGCACCTCGTCGCCGGGCCGGGTCAGCGCCAGGACCGACGCCGTCAGTGCCTCGGTGGCGCCTGTGGTGACCAGCACCTCGGTGTCGGGGTCGACGTCCAGGCCGTAGTGCCGCTTCTGGTGCTCGGCCACGGCGCGGCGCAGCTCCGGCACGCCGTCCCCGGGCGCGTACTGGTTGCGGCCCGCCTCGATCGCCTGGATCGCGGCCTGCTTGACGTACTCCGGACCGTCGACGTCGGGGAAGCCCTGGCCGAGGTTGATCGCGCCGGTGCGGACCGCCAGGGCGGACATCTCGGCGAAGATCGTGACGGCGACGCTGCCGTCCTCGGCGAGCAGCCCGGCGGCGCTCGCGGTGGCCTGCCAGCGGTCCTGGCCCCGGTCGGACGAGTCGCGGCCAGGTGAATGAAGGGCGTTCATGGGCTAGACGATAGCCACCGCCCGTCCACCCCGGGTTCATCTCGGGCATGCCCGACAACCCGCTTTACCTGCACCTTTGTGGACAAGCCTGTGGATTTGGTGGATAACCAGGCCTCCTGGGGAAGGTTATCCACAGGGTGCCCTGCAGAGATGAACGTTTGGACCTAGCGTTGCCGGTCATGGGCGAAGAGGGGGCGCGGATCCTCGAGCACGAGGTCCGCGAGCTGGTGCGGCGCAGGGGTTTGGACCCGATCGGTGATCGGGCAGGGTTGTCGACCCTGGTGACGGACGCGCTCGGCGACTACGCGACCCGGGCGAGCGTCGGCGTTGTGCCGCCGCTCGACGACCCGGACGCCGCGGCCCGCGCCGTGACCGACGCGGTGGGCGGGTTCGGCCCGTTGCAGCCGTACCTCGACGACCCGGAGATCGAGGAGGTCTGGCTCAACGCTCCGACCCACGTGTACGTCGCGCGGCGGGGTGTGTCCGAGCTGACCAGCACGGTGCTGACCGACGAGCAGGTGCGCGACCTCGTGGAGCGGATGCTCAAGACCTCCGGGCGCCGGCTCGACCTGTCGAGCCCCTTCGTGGACGCCCGGCTGCCCGGCGGGGAGCGCCTGCACGTGGTGATCCCCGACATCACGCGCTCCGCGTGGGCCGTGAACATCCGCAAGCACGTGGTGCGGGCGCGGTCGCTGGCGGACATGGTGCGGCTCGGCTCGCTCACGGCCCAGGCCGCGACGTTCCTCGACGCCGCCGTGCGGTCCGGGCTGAACGTGCTCGTCTCGGGCCAGACCCAGGCCGGCAAGACCACGATGCTGAACGCCCTTGCGGGGTCGATCCCCGGGTCCGAGCGCGTCATCTCGGCCGAGGAGGTCTGGGAGCTGCGCCTGCCGGTCCGCGACCACGTGGCGCTGCAGACGCGCCCCGCCAACCTCGAGGGCACGGGCGAGGTGCCGCTGCGGCGCCTGGTCAAGGAGGCCCTGCGCATGCGCCCGGACCGGCTGGTCATCGGCGAGGTGCGGGAGGCCGAGGCGTTCGACCTGCTCATCGCCCTGAACAGCGGGGTGCCCGGCATGTGCACGCTGCACGCCAACACCGCGCGCGAGGCGGTCGCGAAGATGACCACCCTCCCGCTGCTCGCGGGCGAGAACGTGTCGGACCGCTTCGTGGTGCCCACCGTCGCCTCCGCCGTGGATCTCGTGGTGCACCTCGGCCTGACCCGGGCGGCTGACGGCGTGGTGCGCCGCCAGGTCCGCGAGATCGTCGCGGTGACCGGACGGGTCGAGGAGGGGCGCATCGAGACGGCCGGGATCTTCGACCGGGACGCCGACGGCGACCTGCGCCGCGGCGACGGCATGCCGCCCGGCGAGGACCGGTTCGAGCGCGCCGGGTTCGACGTCCGGGCGCTGCTCGCCGACCGGCGGTCGAGGCCTCCGGAGGC
>NZ_KI911753.1:10432-12477 GCF_000515355.1 Promicromonospora kroppenstedtii DSM 19349
CCACGGCTCGCGCCTGGTGAGCGCGGCCGGAGCGCGACCCGCGGCCCGGCTCACCGGGCCGGGTTAGGTTGTGGCCATGAGCGAGCAGAGCACCGGCGAGCAGGGCGCGAACGAGCAGGGCGGCACGCGCCTGGAGCCCCAGCAGATCTTCGACCTCGCCCGACAGGGCGCGGACGTGCTCCTGGACCTCGTGGACGCCGGTCTTCCGGTCGAGCTGGCCGACGAGGCGGACAACACCCTGCTGATGCTCGCCGCCTATCACGGGCACGCCGCCCTGACGGCGGGTCTCGCCGAGCGCGGCGCGGACGTGAACCGGCTCAACGGCAACAACCAGGCGCCGCTCGCGGGGGCCGTGTTCAAGAACGAGGCCGACGTGATCCAGGTGCTGATCGAGCACGGCGCCGACCCGGACGCGGGGACGCCCAGCGCCCGCGCGACCGCGCAGATGTTCGGCCGCGAGCTGCCCGAGCCGGGGGCTCGCTGACCTGGGGCTGAGGGCGGCGCGGGGTTTTCCGGCGTCGGGCACCGGGATGCGCGGGTAACCTTGAACATCGTGGCCACCAACGACTTTCCCGCTGAGATCAAGGCGCTTCGCACGACCCTCGAGTCCATCGAGGCCGTGAGCGACCCCACCGCGCTCGAAGCGAAGATCGCCGAGCTGTCGGAGCAGGCGTCGGCGCCCAACCTGTGGGACGACCCGGAGGAGGGCCAGAAGGTCACCTCCGCGCTCTCGGCCGCACAGGCCGAGCTGAGCCGGGTGGAGAAGCTCGCCGCCCGCATCGACGACGTCGAGACCCTCGTGGAGCTCGGCCAGGAGATGGAGGACGCCGACTCGCTGACCGAGGCCGAGGAGGAGGTCGAGAAGATCCGCAAGGACCTCGCCGCCCTCGAGGTCCGCACGCTGCTCAACGGCGAGTACGACTCCCGCGAGGCCGTCGTGACGATCCGCGCGGGCGCCGGTGGCGTGGACGCCGCCGACTTCGCCGAGATGCTGATGCGCATGTACCTGCGCTGGGCCGAGCGGCACGGGTACCCGACCAAGGTCGGCGACACGTCCTACGCCGAGGAGGCGGGCCTCAAGTCCGCGACCTTCGAGGTCAACGTGCCCTACGCCTTCGGCAACCTGTCGGTCGAGGCGGGCACGCACCGCCTGGTGCGCATCTCGCCGTTCGACAACCAGGGCCGCCGGCAGACGTCGTTCGCGGCGGTCGAGGTGATCCCGCTCATCGAGCAGACGGACCACATCGACATCCCGGACTCCGAGCTCAAGATCGACGTGTACCGCTCCTCGGGCCCGGGTGGTCAGTCGGTCAACACGACGGACTCCGCGGTCCGCATGACGCACATCCCCACGGGTGTCGTCGTCGCGATGCAGAACGAGAAGTCGCAGATCCAGAACCGCGCGGCCGCCTACCGCGTGCTCCAGTCGCGCCTGCTGCTGCTCCGCAAGGCGGAGGAGGCCGCGAAGAAGAAGGAGATGGCCGGCGACATCAAGGCCAGCTGGGGCGACCAGATGCGGTCCTACGTGCTGCAGCCGTACCAGATGGTCAAGGACCTGCGCACCGAGCACGAGTCGGGCAACCCGCAGGCCGTGTTCGACGGCGCCATCGACGACTTCATCGAGGCCGGCATCCGCTGGCGCCGCGGCGGCTCCGGGAACTGACGTCCCACGCCGGGCAGCCTCCGCGAGGCCGCCCGGCGTTCTCGCGGTCTCAGGCGTGCGGCACGATGACCGCGCGTCCGGACAGCTGCCCTGCCTCCAGCTTGCGGTACGCCTCGTCGAACCGGTCGAGGGGTTACCGCTCGACGTCGGGCACGATCTGCCCCGCCCGGTACATCGCGACCACCTCGTAGAGCTCCTCGACGGTGCCCCAGTAGGTGTTGGTGATCTCCGCCTCGTACGGGTTGGTGAAGAAGCTCCACTCGGTCACCCCGCCGGCGATGCCGACGACGGTGAGCCGCCCCTGCTGCGCGAGGCACGCCTGCGCCGTCCTGATCGTGGGCGCGGCGCCCACCAGGTCGAACGCGGCGTCGACGCCGCGCCC
>NZ_KI911754.1:0-2784 GCF_000515355.1 Promicromonospora kroppenstedtii DSM 19349
CGCCGGCCGCGGTCCCGCCGCGGCCGGCCCGGCGCTCACCGGTAGTTCCCGGCGAGCTCCCGAACGGGCCGGCGTGGTTCGGTGACCAGCACGGAAGGGTCGCAGCCGAACAGCATCGCGAGCCTGCCCACCTGGTCGAGCGTCCAGGCGGTCCGGCCCCGGAAGCGGGCTGAGACGGCGGCGCGCGACAGGCCGACCTCGGCCGCGATCTGCTGCTGGCTCAGGCCACGCCGCGCGGCCTCGAACCGGATGGCCGCCGCGCACACGAGCGCCAGCCCGTCCTGGTACAGGTTGGGCGCGGGTCGCGGGGTGACCCCGGCGTCGTCGGCCTCGCCGTCGTCGTCGAGATCGGGGTCCAGGGTGCCGTCGAAGATCGGGTTGCGGTCGAGCGGGTCGTAGTTGGTGCGCGCCATGGACCCAGCCTGCCCGGCGGCGCGCGTGCGCGGGGCTTGTCCACAGGCCCGGTCTGGGGGCGGGGTCCGGCCGTCGGGCGTGGTGCACCGGCCTCGGGGTCATGCATGGTCCGACAGAGGGTGCCGGGTGGGCCGTAGTTCGTTCACATGAGCATCGAGATTTTCGGCTCAGCCGAACTGTTCGGCTCAGGTGGATCACCCGTGCCCCAGGTGAACGGAATGCAGCCCACCCGGCACCCCTCGTCCGCGCACGCATTACCCCGGATCGCGACACGCCGTCGGCCGAATTCAGGTTGCTCCGGCCCCGCAGCACCTGGAACGGTCGGACGATGGATCTCGCGAGCGCCTTCCCGCCGTTCGGGCTCCGGGTCACCTCCGGTGACCTCGAGCTGCGCCTGCCCGCCGACACCGACCTCGTCCGCCTGGCCGACCTCGCCGTCGCGGGGATCCACCCGCCCGAGCGCAGCCCGTTCCTGGTCCCGTGGAACGTCGGCGAGCCGGACGAGGTGCGCCACGGGCTGCTGCAGTACCACTGGGCGTCGCGCGGCCGCATCGCACCCGAGGCCTGGGCGCTGGAGCTCGGCGCGTTCCTCGACGGCGAGCCCGTCGGCGTCCAGAGCGTGGGTGCCAAGGCGTTCGCCGCGACGCGCTCGGCCGGGACCGGCTCCTGGCTGGGCCTGGAGCATCACGGCAAGGGCCTCGGCAAGCGCATGCGGTTGCTGGCGCTGCACCTGCTGTTCGAGGGCTTCGACGCCGCCGACGCCACGACCGAGGCCTTCGACGACAACCCGGAGTCCAACGGCGTGACGCGGTCGCTCGGCTACGCGCCGAACGGCGTCGCGCTCGTGGACCGGCAGGGCGCGGCAGCCACGGAGAACCGCTACCGGATGACCCGCGAGATGTGGGCGGCACGCCCGGACCTGCACCGGCCCGACGTCACGCTCGCGGGTGTCGCGCCGGTCCGGGCCATGCTCGGGATGGACGAGCCCGCGACCGCTCAGCCGTAGATGGTCTCGGCGTACCTCGGCCCGTAGTACGCGTCGAGCTCCTCCAGGCTGTCGTTCCTGCGCTCCAGAGTGCGCGAGATGACGGCGCGGCGCGGCACCTCGTCCTGGCCCCAGGTCTCCGGGTCCCAGGTCTTCGAGCGCAGGAACGCCTTGGAGCAGTGGTGGAACACCTCCTCGACGTCCACCTCCAGCGCGAGGACCGGTACGTTGCGGCGCACCTGGAGCTCGGCGAGGTAGGGCGCGTCGCGTACCAGCCGGGCGCGGCCGTTGACCCGCAGTGTGTCGCCGCGGCCGGGGATCACGAAGATCAGTCCCACGTGCGGGTTGGCCAGCACGTTGAGGAACCCGTCGGTGCGCCGGTTGCCGGGACGCTCGGGGATCGCGATCGTGCGGTCGTCCAGCACCCGTACCAGGGAGCCGGCCGGGTCCCCCTTCGGGGAGACGTCGAGGTTGCCCTCGGCGTCGGACGTCGCGACCAGGCACAGCGGTGAGGCCGCCAGCCACTGCCGGTCGAGCTCGTGCAGGGCGGGACGGACCTTGTTCGCCGCCGTCTCCAGCGGCGGCGGGACGATCTCCCGG
Organism: Promicromonospora kroppenstedtii DSM 19349; assembly: GCF_000515355.1. Taxonomy (GTDB): domain Bacteria; phylum Actinomycetota; class Actinomycetes; order Actinomycetales; family Cellulomonadaceae; genus Promicromonospora; species Promicromonospora kroppenstedtii. Next base: position 2,000 of record NZ_KI911754.1, read on the forward strand.
AGCTCCTCGACCGTCGTGACCGGCGTCCCGCCGAACTTGCTCTGCTCCTTGGTCATGCCCTCAACATAGCCCTGGCGTAAATGGGGCATGTCAGACCATCCGGGTACGCTCGCAGCGCCATGACCGAGCAGACGACCCTCCCCAGCCCTGCCGACACCCCGGCCGCCCCCACCGGCCTGGCCCGGCCCTGGAAGGCCCGCGCGGCCCGCCGCGTCCTGGAGCAGGCCGAGGCGCTGCTCGACGACGCCCGGCTGCTCACCACTGCGGACCTCGGCCTGCGCGAGCGCGTCCGGGACGCCTACACGGCAACCCGTGAGGTGCGGGTCCACGCGGACCTGCGCACCGTGTCCGTCACGGCGCTGGAGGAGCGGCGCAAGAAGCTGCGCGTCGCCGTCCTGGAGAAGGCCGGCTACCAGCACGTCGCCCAGGTGCTGGTGGCGGGTACCGACCGGCTGGTCGAGGCCGGCATCGGCGCGGGCACCGCGAAGCTCGCCACGTCGGCCGCCCGCGAGCTGGCCGACGAGGTCGACGCCGACCTCCGGTTCCGCATCGACGTGGACCCCGACGACCCGTACGCCACCGTGCTGGTCCAGGCCCTGTACGCGTTCGGCCTGGCGACCGACGCCCGGCACCGGCACCTCGACGAGGCCCGCCGCGTGGCCGACGTGGTCCCCGGGAACCTCGAGCCCGCCCAGCTCGCCACGAGCGTCTGGCGGCGCCTGGTCGCGCCCGCCGACAAGAAGGCCGCCGCCTTCGCCGCCGTCTCCGTGCTCGACGCCCAGGTG
>NZ_KI911754.1:2884-3517 GCF_000515355.1 Promicromonospora kroppenstedtii DSM 19349
GGCGCTCAGGCGGCGGCCGAGCGGCACGACGCCCGGATCGCGGCGCTGGGCACGTCGCCCCTGGCGTTCGCGGGGACGACGGTCGGCAAGCTCCGCTACCTGCAGGCGCGCGCCGAGTTCGGCCTGACGGCGCGCGAGCAGCTCACGAGCGGCTGTCACGTACACGTCGCGGTGGCCGACGACGTCGAGGGCGTCGTCGTGCTCGACCGGATCGGGCCGTGGCTCGCGCCGCTGCTGGCGCTGTCGGCGAACTCGCCCTACTGGATGGGCGACGACTCCGGGTATGCGAGCTTCCGCTCGCAGGTCTGGTCGCGCTGGCCGACGGCGGGCCCGACCCGGACCTTCGGGACGCCGGAGGCGTACCACGCCGCCGTCGAGGGCCTGGTCGCGACCGGCACGATCCTCGACCAGGGGATGGTCTACTTCGACGCCCGGCTCTCGGCCAGGTACCCGACCGTGGAGATCCGGGTCGCGGACGTGTGCCTCTCGGCGGACACGGCGACCCTCCTGGCAGCGCTGGCCCGGGGCCTCGTCGAGACGGCGGCGCGGGCTGGCGACGAACCGCCGCCGGAGGTGCCGGTGGAGATCCTGCGCACCGCCCTGTGGCGGGCGGGCCGCTCCGGCCTGTCGGGC
>NZ_KI911754.1:3617-3785 GCF_000515355.1 Promicromonospora kroppenstedtii DSM 19349
CGCACGACGTCGTCGGCGCGTTGGTGGAGCACGTCCGCGACGCCCTGGTGGATCTCGGCGATCTCGACACCGTGACCGAGCTGCTGGGCGGGCTCTGGTCCCAGGGCAACGGCGCGATGCGCCAGCACGCCTGGGCGGTCCAGTCGGGCGGCAACCTCGGTGCGGTCG
>NZ_KI911754.1:3885-7854 GCF_000515355.1 Promicromonospora kroppenstedtii DSM 19349
CCGGCTGGCCGCGGCCGACCCCGACCGGCACCTGCCCGGTCTCGCCGACGCGCTCCAGGCCGTGGGCGACGCGCTGCTCGACCAGGACCGGGCCGAGGAGGCCCTGGCCCACCTCGGGCAGGCCGTCGCGCTGCGCCGCCGGACCGCCCTGGAGAACCCGGGCCGGTACCTCACCGACCTCACCCGGTCGCTGCGGGCGTTCGGCACGGGGCTGTCCGACGTCGGCCGGTGGGAGGAGGGCGCCTCGCTCCAGCAGGAGGCCGTCGAGGTGCTGCGCCGGCTCGCGGCCGAGGACCCGGCCCGGCACGTTCCTGAGCTCGCCGAGGCGCTGTCGGCCCTGGGCGTGACCCACTCCCGGCTGCACCGGTCGCAGGAGGCGCTGGACGCCGAGCACGAGGCGGCCCTGGTCTGGCGGGACCTCGTGGACGCGGACCCACAGCGGTACCGGCCCCGGCTGGCCCAGTCGCTCAGCAACCTTGGTGCGATCTTCACCGTGCTCAAGCTCGGCGACGAGGCCGTCGAGCTCGTGCGCGAGGCCGTGTCCCTGCTGCGCGAGCTCCTGGCAGAGAACGCCGCGCGGTACCGGCCGCGGCTCGCGGAGGCGCTGCGCACGCTCGCACTCACGCTCCACGACCAGGAGCGGTTCGACGAGGCCCGGCGGGTGCGGGCGGAGGCGCAGGAGCTCGGGGGCCTGGTGGCGGCGTAGGCGCGGGCGCGCTGTCGTGCCCGTCCCTGTCCGGGCGTGCCCGCCTGTGGGACGATCCAGGGCGTGTCCCTCGAACGAATTGCCCTGATCAGCGACGTCCACGGCAACCTGACGGCGCTCGATGCCGTGCTCCATGACATCGCGTCACGAGGAATTGACCAGATCATCAATCTCGGGGACTTCGTCGGTAAAGGACCGCAGGGAAGTGCCGTCGTCGACCGTTGTAATGACGCGTGCGACGTCAATATCCGCGGTAACTGGGACGACTTCCTGCCGACGATCGGCGACGACGCGTCCTCCGGGATGCTCTGGTGGCGCGACGAGCTGCGCCCCGACCAGCACGAGTGGCTGCGCGGGCTCCCGCTGAGCCACGACCTGCTCCTGAGCGGGCGGCACATCCGGCTGTTCCACGCCTCCGCGACGAGCCCGCACGTGCGCGTGCGTGCCCGGCACACCGCCGAGGAGTTCGACGGCATGTTCCGGAACACCCCGATGACGGGCGACGGCACGCCGCCGTCGATGGTGGGCTACGGCGACATCCACGAGTCGTTCCTCCAGGTGAACCGGGGGCGCACGCTGTTCAACGTGGGGAGCGTCGGCAACCCACTGGACGAGCCCGTCCCCGGGTACGTGATCCTCGAGGGCGTGGTCGGCGAGCCGGGGCCGGCGCCGTTCGGCCTGCAGTTCGTGCGCGTGCCGTACGACGCCGAGGCCGAGATCGCCGTCGCCGCCCGACTGGGCATGCCGGAGCTCGCGCCGTACGCCACGGAGCTGCGGACCGCGGTGTATCGGGGGCTCCAGACGCCGTGACCAGCGGCGTAGCAAAGGGCACGTGATCAATGCCAGGAATATCCCCGCGACGGGCGTGAGTAATTGCCCGGCGCATCGGTCTTGCGGAGAAAAGAATCATCGACGGATATCGAAACTCGCACCGATTCGACTGGACTCTGGGCACCGGAACGCGCAAGACTGGCCGTGTGAACGAGATCACATTGGAAGCCGAAGCCAGCAATCAGCACAAGGACCTCACGACGCTCGAGGCCGCCCGCATGTTGGGCGTGTCCAAGCTGCACGTCATCGACCTGCTCGAGGCCGGTGAGATCGACTATCACATGGTCGGGTCGGACCTCATGTTCAGCGCCGCTGAGATCGAGTCCTACAAGTTCGACCGTGAGCACCGCGACTCGGAGTCGCTCGTATCGGCATGACCCCCGCGCGGCGGCAGACGCCCTGGCGCTTCCGCTGACGCAGTGCGTGCGGCCCGCGAACCTGCGAAGCCACGCACCCTGACGCCTGAGCGCACGTTCATCACCGCGAACGTGCGCTCTTGTCATGTCCGGACCGAGCCGGGCCGGCCTCACGCCCAGCCCAGCGGCTCCAGGTCGCGCGGACCGGCGGCGATCAGCCCCGCGATCGTCGCGGCGGACACGGGCCGGCCGCCCCAGGCGTCGACGCCGACGTTGATCTGCCGCCCCCGCTGCCGCCAGGTGTCGTGCACGTGGCCGTGCACCACCCAGCCGCCTCGATCCGCGAGCCGGTACTCGACGAACCGGTCCACGCCGTGCGAGTCGCCCTCGTAGGGGAAGTGGGACAGCTCGACGGTCCGGTCGCCCACGACGACCGGCTCGGGCCGGTCGTGGATCTCGGCGAAGCCCGCGGCCAGGTAGCGCTCGTGCTCCGTGGCCCGACGCCGCTCGCGTGCGTCCGGCTCGCCCTTGCGCAGCGCGCGGTCGCCCTCCCAGCAGCGGTCGTGGTTGCCCGGCACGAGGATCTTGTGCCCGGCGAGCCGCCCGATGTTGGCGAGGGAGTCGGCCAGGGAGCCGAGGGCGACGTCGCCCAGCACCCACACGGTGTCGTCCTCGGTGACGGTCTCGTTCCAGAGCCGCACGAGGGCGGCGTCCATGTCCCCGACGCCGGCGAACGGGCGGTCGCAGAACCGGATGATGTTCAGGTGTCCGAAGTGCAGGTCGGACGTGTAGTACGTAGTCATGTCAGTGCGTATTCAACCGGGCCCGGGCCGCCGAGGGAACCGAATTGGACGCCCCGGGCGCGGCTGGTCCCGCCGTCAGTACCGGTACGACCAGGTACAGAACCCGCCGTCGGCGGTGAAGGACACCTTGTCGACGCCGTCGTCCTCCCAGCCGAGCACCGTCTTGTCGCGGCGGGTGGCCGTCAGGTAGTCGCCGGGCGGGATGGTGATCGTGGTGCTGGGGAGGGTCAGCGAGTAGCCGCTGCACACGGGCTGCTCGCCCTCCGGGAGGTACTCGCAGTCGTCGCACGCGTCGATCTTCACGACGCCGGTCGCCGGTCCGGTGAAGACCATCTCGAACGGGTCGGGGCTGTAGTTGTAGACGGTCAGCGTGACCGTACCCTCGGGCTCGTCCCGGGCGGGGAGCCGGACGCCGGCCTTCGGGTCCACCAGCGCTATCCCCGCCGCGATCCGCACGCGCTCCGCGTAGTCGGCCTCCTTGGCCCGCGGGTACGACTCCACCAGACCGTTCAGGGCCTGCACCGCCGTCGCGTACCGCTCGCGCTCGAACTCCTGCAGCCCGCACTTCAGCAGCCCGGCGGGCACCTGTTCGCGAGCCTCGTCGGCCAGGGAGCTGACCTTGCCGGAGTCGAACTTCGCGAGGAACCCCGCCGACGCCGCTGCCGCGCCGGTGTCGGTGCAGCGCTTCGCGCCGCTCAGCTCCTTCAGCACGCCGTCGCGCCACTCCGCGAGGTCCCCGGGCACCGCCGACGCCGGGTCGCTGGCCGGGTGGTCCGTCAGGAGCTCGGTGAGGTAGGTCCGGGACATGTCGAAGTTGCCGGCCTCTGCGGAGCGCAGGCCGCAGTCGTGCAGGGCACCCGGGATCTCGCTCTCGGCGACCCCCTGCAGCGGTCCGGGCGTGCCGGGCTCGGCGAAGTGCCGGACGACGACCAGCCCCGTGCACGGGTCGTCGGTCTTGGCCTGCGCGTACAGGTCGTCGATGAGACCCGGCACCCGGTCGGCGGCGCGCGTCGCGGGGTGGTCCGCCGCCACTGCCAGGTAGGTCGCGTACGCGGCGTCGTACGTCTTCCTGAACGGGCCGAACGCCGTGCCTGTCGACTCCAGGCTCGCCTCGGCGCGGTCCAGGTCAAAGGCCAGGTGGTCCTCCAGCACCTCGTGCTGCGCCACGGCGTACCCCGCGCCCAGCAGCGGCACGATCGCGAGCGTCGCCCACGCGACCCGGCCCGCGGTGCGCGGCGACCAGGTCGTGCGGCGCCGGTTCGTGGACCCGGCC
>NZ_KI911754.1:7954-8457 GCF_000515355.1 Promicromonospora kroppenstedtii DSM 19349
CGCCGTCGCCGCCCACGCCGCCGCCCGTGCCGCCGCCTCGGACCTCGGCTCGGAGACGGTCTGTTCGGCCGCGTCATGGCCCATGGCCGTCGCGCCGGCCGGCTCCCCCGTCGGGGCCGCGTCCGGTGCGGTATCGGTGCTCATGTGCCGGGATGCTAGATCGGCGACGGGGGCGAAAAGCCCGAAAATCGCTGGTTGGCCGGGTGATTTATCCGCCGAGTCCGAACTGTGACGAGCGGGCGCGCCCGATGCGTCATGATCGGCGGATGGATCTCGCCGTGGAGCTCAGCAGCCGCACCGGACGCACCGACGCGATCTACCGCGCCCCTGCACTCGGCGCTGACCACGGGCCGCGTGCCGGCGGGGGAGCGGCTGCCCTCGACCCGTGACCTCGCGCGCGACCTCGGCGTCTCCCGCGCCAGCGTCGCCACGGCGTACGAGCGCCTCGTCGCGGAGGGATTCCTGGAGACCCGCACCGGCGCCGGGACCTTCGCCACCGCGGC
>NZ_KI911754.1:8557-14869 GCF_000515355.1 Promicromonospora kroppenstedtii DSM 19349
GCCCGCCGGGCGTCGCCGATCACCACGGGCACGTCGCGGGCGCGCGCCACCGCGATGCCCCGCGCCGACTCGTCGACGTCGACGGCGACGACCGGGACGCCGCGCCGGTCCAGGGACCGCACGATCCGGGTGCCGAGGTCGCCCATGCCCACGACCACCACGTGGTCCGACATCGCGTGCAGCGGCGAGCCGGTGTCGAGCAGCCGCTGGGTGCGCACCACGCCGTCGACCACCACACCGGTGACCCACGGGATCACGGCGACGCTCACGACCGTCAGCGCCACCTGGGTGACCTTGACGACCGGGTGCGCGTCGTGGTCGGGGTCGCTGCCCGCCAGGGACGGCAGCACGGCCTCGTACAGTGCCCCGAGGAACGAGGCGCCGGTGGCCAGCTTGATGGTCACCGCCCCGACGAGCACCACCACCAGCAGCACGGCGGCGGCCAGCAGCAGGTTCCAGCCCGACGTGATCGCCAGGGTGCGCAGGTAGTCGCCGAACCGGCGGCGCCGGTGCGGGTCCACCTCGTCCTCGTCGGGCTCCAGCTCCGCCTTGACCTCCGGCAGCACGTCGTCCGGGCCGGCGTCCGCGAGAAGCACCTTGGGCGTCAGGCCACCCAGCTCGCCCTCGGTCGGCAGGGCCACCACGTCGCCGCCGCCGTCCGACGCGAACAGCACCATGCGGGTGGGCAGGGCCTCCTCCTCGTCCGACACCGTGACCAGGCGGCGGTGCCGCACCGGGAGGCGGACCTGGCGGCGCAGCGCCGCGCCCACGATCTCGGGGGCGGAGAACGCCGAGGACGACAGGACCGTGCAGCGGTCGTGCTCGAGGTGCCGGCCGAGCGACTCGTCGAAGATGCGGACCACGACGCGCAACCCGGGCCACCGCTCGCGCAGCAGGAGCGCGAGGGCGACGTTGCCGCCGTCGTCCTGGTCCACGAGCGCGGCCGCCGCGGCGCGCTCGACGCCCGCCGCCTGCAGGGCCTCCTCGTCGACCCGGTCCGCCTCGACGAGGTCGACGGCGTCCAGCGCGACCATGTCCTGCGCGTACCGCGAGGTGCGGTCGGGCACCACCACCGTGACCGAGCCGCGGAAGCGGCTGGCGAGGGCCCGGGTGAGGCGGAAGGCGAGGGGGCCGTCGCCGACGACGACGTAGTGCGCTCGCGTGCCCGAGCTGGCATCCGTCATGTGCGCGAGCGTAGCGGGACCCTCCGACAGTCGGCACGCACGATGCGCGCCGACTGTCGGAGGGTCCCGGTGGGGCCGTCAGGCTCTGCGTGTCTGCACGTTCGCCACACCGTCGGGCAGGAACCGCCTGCCCAGCACCTTCTCGCTGTAGCCGGTGCGGTCCAGGTACGGCGTGATGCCGCCCGTGTGGAAGCCCCATCCGGCGCCCAGGATCATCGCGAGGTCGATCTGCTGCGGCGAGGGCACGACGCCCTCCTCCAGCATGAGACCGATCTCGGTGGTCAGGGTGGTCAGCACCGCGTCCAGCACGCCGTCGCCGTCGAGCACGACCTGGCCGTGGCGGCCTGTCTCGCCCGCGACGAGCGCCTCGCCGAACACGGCCTGGATGGCCGGGTCGACGGGCTTGGGCAGGCCCTTGGCGGGTGCGTCCAGCACCACGCGGGTGCCGTCGGCCACGAGCTTCTGCAGGCCGGGGGAGGCCGGGATGCGGTCGCCCAGGTCCTCGCGCAGCGAGGTGAGCACGTGCAGGCCGACGGCGGGGCCCACCAGGTCGAGCAGCTCGAACGTCGGCATGGGGAAGCCGAGCGGCGCGAGCGCGCGGTCCGCGACGTCGACCGGCGTGCCGTTCTCGATGGCGTCCATGACCTTGCCCATGACCAGCAGCAGCAGGCGGTTGACCACGAAGCCCGGGCGGTCGCCCGCCAGGACCGCGGTCTTGCGGAGCTTCTTGGTGACGGCGAACGCCGTGGCCAGCGCCTCGTCGGAGGTGTGCTCGGCGTTGATCACCTCGACCAGCGGCATCTGGGCCACCGGGTTGAAGAAGTGGATGCCGACCACGCGCTCGGGGTGGGCCAGGTCGGCGGCCATCTCGGTGACGGACAGCGCCGAGGTGTTGGTGGCCAGGATCGCCTCGGGCGAGATGATGCCCTCCAGCTCGGCGAACACCTTCTTCTTGAGCCCCATGACCTCGGTGACGGCCTCGATCACGAAGTCGCACGCGGCGAACTCGCCGATGTCCGTGGTGCCGCTCACCGAGGCGACGATGCGGGTAGCGGCCTCGGGCGTCAGGCGCCCGCGGCCGGCCAGCTTCTCGGCCGTCTCGCGGACGAAGGCCAGGCCCTTGTCCACGCGCTCCTGGTCCAGGTCGCGCATGACGACGGGCACGCCGAGCCGCTGCGCGAACAGGAACGCCATCTGCGCGGCCATCAGACCCGCGCCCACGACGCCGACGCGGGTGATGGGCCGCGCGAGCTTCGGGTCCGGCGCGCCCGCGGGCTTCTTGCCGGCGCCCACGAGGTTGAACGCGTAGATGCTGGCGCGCATCTCGTCGGACATGATGAGGTCCGCCAGGGCCTCGTCCTCGGCCGCGAACGCGTCCGTCTTCGCGGCGTCGCGGGCACCCGCGATCAGCTCCAGCGCGCGGCCCGGGGCGGGGCGCGAGGTGCCGACCACGGCGTCGAGCTGCGCTTTGGCGGCGCCGATCACGGCGTCCCACACGGGCTGCGGGTCCAGCTCGCGGCGGGGCACCTCGATCTCGCCGGTGACGACCTTCGCGGCCCAGATGATGGACTGCTCCAGGAAGTCGGCGGCCTCGAACAGCGCGTCCACCAGGCCGATCTGCAGGGCCTCGGCCGGCTTGTACGGCTTGTTCGCCGCCGGGCGCGTGAGGATGACCTCGACCGCCTTCTCCACGCCGACCAGGCGGGGTACGAGGTAGGCACCGCCCCAACCGGGGATGAGGCCGATGCCGGTCTCGGGCAGGCCGAGCGCCGCGGCGTCGGAGGCCACGGTGCGGTAGTCGCAGTTCAGCGCGACCTCGAGGCCGCCGCCGAGCGCCAGCCCGTTCACGAACGCGAAGGTCGGCACCCCGGTGGTGGCCCGCAGGTCGCCCAGGATCGTGTACGCGGCGTGGCCCATGCGGCCCAGCTCGACGGCCTCGGCGTGGTCGTGCACCGAGGTGATGCCCTTGAGGTCGGCGCCCGCGGCGACGAAGTAGGGCTTGCCGGTCACGCCGACCGCCGCGATCTCGCCGGCCTCGGCACGGCTCCGGACGACCTCCAGCGCAGCCTTCAGCTCGGCCATGCCCGCCGGCCCGAACGTGTTCGGCTTGGTGTGGTCCAGGCCGTTGTCGAGCGTGACCAGCGCGAGCACGCCGGCGCCGCCGGGGAGCTGGACGTCGCGGACCAGCGCGTGGGTGACGCGCTCGGTGAACGTCGTCGTCGAAGAGTTCTCGGTCACGGGTCAGTTCTCCTCGTCCGTGTGGCCGGCGTAGTCGGCGTGGTGCGGGTTCTCCCAGATGACGCTGCCGCCCTGGCCCAGGCCCACGCACATGGCGGTGAGCCCGTAGCGGACCTCGGGGTGCTGCTCGAACTCGCGGGCGAGCTGGGTCATCAGGCGCACGCCGGAGCTGGCCAGCGGGTGGCCCATGGCGATGGCGCCGCCGTACGGGTTCACGCGGGGGTCGTCGTCGGCGATGCCGTAGTGGTCCAGGAACGAGAGCACCTGCACGGCGAACGCCTCGTTCAGCTCGAACAGGCCGATGTCGTCGATGGTCAGGCCCGCGGCCTTGAGCGCCTTCTCCGTGGAGGGCACCGGGCCGTAGCCCATGATCTCCGGCGGCACGCCGGCGTACCCGTAGGAGACGAGCCGCATCTTCGCGGGCAGGCCGAGCTCGGCCGCGACGTTGCCGGAGGCGAGGATCGCGGCGGTGGCGCCGTCGGTCAGCGGGGACGAGGTCGCGGGGGTGACGCGGCCGCCCGGGCGGAACGGCGTCCTGAGGCCCTGGATGGACTCGAAGGAGGTCTCCGGGCGGGGCAGCTCGTCGGCCGTGGCCAGGCCCCAGCCCAGCTCCGCCGAGCGGACGGCGACCGGCACCAGGTCCGGGTCGATGTTCCCGTTGGCCAGCGCCTTGGCGTACTTGGCCTGCGACTCGACGGCGAACCGGTCGGCGCGCTCCTTGGTGAGCTGCGGGAACTTGTCGTGCAGGTTCTCCGCCGTGACGCCCATGTTCAGCGACTGCGGGTCCACGAGCTTCTCGGCCACGAACCGGGGGTTGACGTCGGCGTCGAAGCCCATCGGGTGGCGGCCCATGTGCTCCACGCCGCCCGCGATCACGACGTCGGCGGCACCCATGGCGATGCCCGCGGCGGTGGTGGTCGCGGCCGTCATGGCGCCGGCGCACATGCGGTCGATGGCGTAGCCCGGCACGGACTGGGGGAGGCCGGCGAGCATACCGACGGTGCGGCCGAGGGTGAGCCCCTGGTCGCCCTGCTGCGTGGTGGCGGCGATCGCCACCTCGTCGATCCGCTCCGGGGGGAGCTCGGGGTGCCGCCGCAGCAGCTCGCGCACCACCTTCACGATCAGGTCGTCGGCACGCGTCTGCGCGTACATGCCGTCGGGCTTGGCCTTGCCGAAGGGCGTGCGGGCGCCGTCGACGAAGACGACGTCGCGGACGGCGCGGCGCGCGCGCGGTGTTTCCGGGGCTGCGGTCATCAGCAGGACTCCTGGGGTTTTCGGGACGGCGGCGTCCGGGTGCGACGCCGCTGGATCGAGATACACGCTACCGCGAGTACCGGTAAAAAGCACGCACGAACTGAGACCGGGTCGCGCCCTCTCCTGAAACCCAGTCTCGGAACGCACGAAGTGCGCTTCTACCCAGTCCTTGGGCCCGGAACCAGCCTGATTCCGGGCCCAAGGACTGGGTAGAAGCGCACTTCCGTGGCTCGCGGCGAGCCGGGCGCCACGGCGCGTTCCGGCGGGGTGGGTGCGGTCAGTTGCCGCGGAGCTTGCGGACGACCTTCTTGGCCGTCGGCAGCGCGCTGTTCCACGTCGTGTACCAGCGCGAGAACGAGACGTCGATCGAGCCCACGAGCTCGTCGGTGTGCTTCGCGAAGCTCTTCTTGAAGTCGCTGATGCCGTCGTTGAGCAGGCCGTTCATGTCGTACCGCACCAGGCCCTGCTCGCGGGCGATCTCGATGGTGCGCCAGTACGTCGGCGCGGTGGCGGTGGCCTTGCGGCCGGCGTCGTTGCCGCCGCCGTACAGCAGGAACGACGTGCTGGCCGAGTTGACGCACCACGCGAAGCACGCCGGCACGTCGTCGATGTAGGTGGCCACCAGCACCGACTTGTCGCCGAGCTTCCGGTTGACGTCCAGGTAGTACTCGTCGGCGTGGATGGCGAAGCCCGCGCGCTGGGCGGTCTCCTTGTAGACGTCGAGCACGCGCAGCACCTCGGCGTCCTCCGTGACGCGGCGGATGTCGAGGCCCGCGCGGCCGCCCTTGCGGATCTCGTACCGCGTCGACTTGCGCATGTCCGCCATCAGCTCGTCCGTGGGCCGGGTGAGGTCCAGGATGAGCGTGCTCGGGATGAGGATCTGGTTGGGCGCGTAGCGCCGGCCGTTGAGGTCGAGCTGGGTGCCCGCGGGCCAGTCGGGCTCGATGGTGATACCGACGCCGCCCACGTTCTCCCGCGCCCACTCCACCACGGTGTTGGTCACGGCGTTGCGGGTGGCGGTGTCGCCCACGCCGAACACGGCCTGCGCGGTCTCGCCGTCGTGGTGCGCGACGACGGGGCCGCGCGGCACGTAGGACAGTGCCCGGAACTGGGCCGGCAGCGGCCGCACCAGGAGCTGCGCGAGGCCCACGGTGGAGCCGTCCTCGGTGACGCGCAGGCGGTGCGCACGCCAGTTCCCGGCCGCCTTGACCTCGCCCCAGCCCCACAGCTGGAGGGGGTGGCCGCCGAGGGCGAGCACCTCCCGGTCCCAGGTCGAAGGATCGGTGACGACGTCGACGGCGAGCGTGATTGGCTCCGACAGGGCTGGCATGGGGACGACTCTACTGGGGTCGGCGTGAGGCTTTCACACCGGTTCCTGTGCGGCTCGCGCGAACGCCCGCTCCAGGGGCTGCGCCAGCAGCCCCGTCTGCCACTCACGAGCGCCCCGGCCCCGGAGGAACTCGGCGATCCCGGCGGCGTCGGCGGTCGCGGGTGGTGTCCAGCACAGCCGGCGCAGCGCGTCGGGCTGCAGCAGGTTCTCCACGGGGACGTTCAGCTCCGCCGACAGCGCCGTGACGAGCTCGCGCGCCAGGGTCAGGCGGCGCGCCGCGACGGCGTCGCGGTCGCCCCAGGTGCG
>NZ_KI911754.1:14969-20405 GCF_000515355.1 Promicromonospora kroppenstedtii DSM 19349
ACTCCTGGGCGGCCCACTCCGCCTTGCCGGCGGCCTGCAGCCGCTCGGCGAGGCGGTCGCGCAGCTCGACGAGCACCTCGACGTCGAGCGCGGCGTACCGCAGCCAGTCCTCCGGCAGCGGGCGGGTGGACCAGTCCACGGCCGAGTGCTCCTTGGCCAGGCCGAGGCCGAGCACCTCGGCGACGACTGCGGCCAGACCCACGCGCTCCATGCCGAGCAGCCGCGCCGCGAGCTCGGTGTCGAAGACCCGCGCCGGGTGCAGGCCGTGCGCGGCGAGCCCGGGCAGGTCCTGCGAGGCGGCGTGCAGCACGAACTCGGCGTCGCCCACGGCAGCGCCGAGCGCCGACATGTCCGGCACGCCGACCGGGTCGATCAGTGCCGTGCCCGCACCCTCGCGTCGCACCTGGACCAGGTAGGTCGCCTGACCGTACCGGTACCCGGAAGCCCGCTCGGCGTCGGCGGCCACGGGCCCCGAACCTCCGGCGAACGCCTCGACGACCCGTGCGAAGGCCCCTGGTGTCGCCACGACGTCGGGCAGCCCGTCGGCGGGCTCGGTCAGTGGGGTGACGGGTGCCGGCACGGGCGGTGATGTCTCCGCAGGGACTCCTCGCTCCGTGGTGGTCATGGACCTACCGTATGGCGTTGCCTGGATCGGTCGGTAAAACGCCTGGTGAGAGCCGCGACGCCCTCGGGCAGCGGAGGCACCCCTGCGGCCGTCGTCAGCAGCGCCGCCCACGCCCGCAGGTGCGTGCCGAGCCGCGTGCCGACGGGCGTCCACGACGCCCGGATCTCCAGGTCCACCGCGCCCGGCGTGCCCTCCAGGGCGCCGTAGCTCTGCGACAGCACCCGGGTGACGGTGCCGCCGTCGGCCAGGGTGTCGGTGCCCGGGGTGAGGCCCGCGGTCTCGAGGCACTCGCCCACCCAGGACCAGGCGACGTCGGCCAGCAGGGGGTCGGCGGCCATCTCGGGCTCCAGCGTGGCGCGCACCAGCGTCACCACGCGGAAGGTGCCGTGCCACGCCTCCTGGCCCGCGGGGTCGTGCAGGACGACGAACCGGCCGGTGGCCAGCGGGTCGACGTCGTGGTCGTGCTCGTCGGGCAGGTCCGCGCCACGCGGTCCGGGCGGCGCGCCGGGCAGCACGTCGCCCGACAGAGCCACGCTGAACGGCGCCACCCGGCGTGGTGCGGGGATCTCCGTGAGGCGCACCTCGGCACGCAGGGCCGCGCTCCGCAGGTCGGCGAGGGCTGCTGCGAAGTCGACGGGTACCCCGGTGGGCGGGCCGCTGGTCACCTGTTCACCGTACGTCGGCCGCGGGGCCGGCAGGCGGAGGCGCGCGGTCGTCGCCGCATCGTGATCTGCGCGGTGGCGAAGTGAGCCAGGGCACTAGGCTGGCAGCGGGTCGCGGCGCGCGCTCGGCGCACGCCGCTCCGTTTCCACTGCAGAAGGAGCAAGAACGTGTCTGGCACAGCACAGATCGGCGTCACCGGCCTGGCGGTGATGGGTCGCAACCTCGCGCGCAACTTCGCACGTCACGGGTACACGGTGGCTATCCACAACCGTTCGTACGCGAAGACCGAGTCGCTGGTCGCGGAGCACGGTGACGACGGCAACTTCGTCCCGTCCGAGTCGATGGCCGACTTCGTCGCCTCGCTCGAGCGGCCTCGCAAGGTCGTCATCATGGTCAAGGCCGGTGGTCCCACGGACGCCGTCATCGACGAGCTGATCCCCCTCCTCGAGGAGGGCGACATCGTGGTCGACGCCGGCAACGCCCACTTCCCGGACACGATCCGGCGCGAGGCGGCGCTCAAGGAGCACGGCCTGCACTTCGTCGGCACCGGCGTGTCCGGCGGCGAGGAGGGCGCGCTCAACGGCCCGTCCATCATGCCGGGCGGCACCCGCGAGTCCTACGCCTCGCTCGGGCCCATCCTGGAGGACATCTCCGCGAAGGTGGACGGCACCCCGTGCTGCACCTACGTGGGGTCCGACGGCGCAGGCCACTTCGTCAAGATGGTGCACAACGGCATCGAGTACGCCGACATGCAGCTCATCGCCGAGGCGTACGACCTGCTGCGCCAGGGCCTGGGTGCCTCGGCGGCGGAGATCGGCGAGATCTTCGCGCAGTGGAACACGGGCGACCTGGAGTCGTTCCTCATCGAGATCACCGCCGACGTGCTGCAGCACGTGGACGCCGAGACCGGCAAGGCGTTCGTCGACATCGTGCTGGACCAGGCCGAGCAGAAGGGCACCGGCCGCTGGACGGTGCAGAACGGCCTCGACCTGGGCGTGCCCATCACCGGCATCGCCGAGGCCACGTTCGCCCGCGCCCTGTCCGGCTCCGTGCCGCAGCGCGCGGCCGGCCGGGCCAGCCTGCCCGCCCACGTGCAGGCCTGGGAGGTCAAGGACCGGGACGCGTTCATCGAGGACGTGCGCCAGGCCCTGTACGCCTCCAAGGTCGTCGCCTACTCGCAGGGCTTCGACCAGATCGCCGCGGCCGCCGCGGAGTTCGGCTGGGACATCGACCGGGGCGCCATGGCCCGCATCTGGCGCGGCGGCTGCATCATCCGCGCCCGGTTCCTCAACCGCATCACCGAGGCCTACGAGCGCGACGCGGACCTGCCGCTGCTGCTCGCCGACCCGTACTTCACCGACGCCGTCGCGAGCGGCCTGCCCGCCTGGCGCCGCGTCGTCGCCGGTGCGGCACAGAACGGCGTGCCCACGCCCGCGTTCTCCTCGTCCCTGGCGTACTACGACGGCGTCCGCGCCGAGCGGCTCCCGGCCGCCCTGGTGCAGGCGCAGCGCGACTTCTTCGGCGCCCACACGTACAAGCGCGTGGACCGCGAGGGCACGTTCCACACCGAGTGGTCCGGCGACCGCACGGAGGCCGAGGCGTGAGGGGTTTCCCCGCGGAGCAGGGGCAGGTAGGCGGAGGGGAGCAGGCCGCTCCCGAGATGCTGGTGGTGGGGATCGGCGGCGACGTCGGGATGTACGCCCTGGTGCGCGCGTTCCACGAGCAGTACCGCACGCGCGCCGTCGTGCTGTCCAAGGTCGCCACCCGCGCCATGCAGGACTCGGCGATCGCCGAGAACGTGGTGGTGCCCGGCCTGGACGAGGTGGACGTGTTCCTCTCCACGCTGGAGGGCATCGCGCAGCAGCACCGGGACAAGACGCTCGTGCTGCTCACCAACGCCGACTGGCACGTGCGCACGGTCATCCTGAACCGGGAGCGGCTGGAGGCGGCGGGCTACGTGCTGCCGTACCCGTCGCTCCCGGTGCTGGAGCAGGTCAGCAGCAAGGAGGGCTTCGCCCAGGTCTGCGACCAGCTCGGCATCCCGACGCCGCGCACCGTTCCGGTCGACGTCGCCAAGCTGGTGGCCGAGGGCGGCCGCGCCGCGCTGCCGGCGCTCGCGGTGGACCTGCAGTACCCGGTGGTCGGCAAGCCGTCCAACAGCGCCGAGTGGTACTACGTGGACTTCCCGGGCAAGGCGAAGATCCACCACATCGACTCCCGCGAGGAGCTCGACGTGATCCTGGGCCACCTGGCGGACGCCGAGTACCCGGGCACGTTCCTGGTGCAGGAGTTCATCCCGGGCGACGAGACGCAGATGCGGTCGCTGACCGCGTACCGCGATACGTCGGGCGAGGTGACGCTCCTGGCGACGGGCCGGGTGCTGCTCGAGGAGCACACGCCGGGCACGCTCGGCATCCCGGCGGCGATCCTGGTCGAGCCGTACGACGACGCCATGGACGCGGCCACGAGGTTCCTCGACCTGACGGGCTACGTGGGGTTCGCGAACTTCGACTACAAGCTGGACCCGCGCACGGGCAAGCACGTCTACTTCGAGGTGAACCCCCGGATCGGGCGGAACAACTACTACGTGACCGCGGGCGGGGCCAACGTGGCCCGCGTGCTGGTCGAGGACTGGGTGCTGCGCCGCCCGATCCGCGCCGTGCGCGCGGTCCGCGAGGTGCTGTACACCGTGGTGCCGTTCGGTCTGCTGTCCAAGTACGTGCTCGACCCCGAGCTGAAGTCGCGGCTCAAGGCGCTCAAGGCGAGCGGCGACGTGGTCAACCCGCTGAAGTACGACGCCGACTCCGGCCTCAAGCGCCGGCTCATCGTCGAGGCGATCACGCAGAACTACCGCCGCAAGTACGCCCAGTACTACCCGGAGCCGACCGCGACGGGCTACTGAGCCGCACCACCGTGTCAGACGCTCAGGTCACCATGGTGACCTGAGCGTCTGACGTGTTCCGGGACTTTCTCACCCATGGGTACTTCTGCCCAGATTTAAGCCTTGCGTACCGATTGACGGATCGGGACACTATGTGCGCACTTGCTGGAGATTTCCGGTAAGAACCGTGAGAGAGGCTTTTTCCTGATGTCGTTCATCGAGTCCATCCGGACCGTGCTGTCGAAGTACGCCACGTTCAGCGGGCGTGCCCGGCGCTCCGAGTTCTGGTGGTACTACCTGGCCGTGGCCATCGTCGAGAGCGTGCTCTACTTCGCGCTCATCGTGCCGGGCCTCACGGCCTACACGACGGCCACCATGGAGTACGCCATGGCCGGCGACCCCGCCGCGCCGATCCCCGCCATGCCGGGCTCCCTGACCGCCGGCTACCTCGTGGTCTCGCTGGTCGCGCTCGCGCTGCTGCTGCCGACGCTCGCCGTCATCGTGCGCCGCCTGCACGACACCGACAAGCCGGGCGCCCTGGCGTTCCTGCTCCTGATCCCGGTCGTCAACTTCATCCTGATCATCGTGTGGGGCGCCTCCGCCGGCACCCCGGGCCCGAACCAGTACGGCCCGGACCCCAAGGCCGTCGACGCCGCCGCGGCGGTCTGACCCACGTGACCCTCGTCGAGGCCGTCCGGACCTGCCTGCGCAAGTACGGCGTCTTCACCGGCCGGGCCCGGGCCGCCGAGTACTGGCTCTTCTACCTGGGGCTCGCGATCGTGAACGCCGTGATCTTCGTGGCGCTCCTGCTCCCGGCCCTGATCACGATGGACCCGGTCACGCAGGAGCCGGGCGTGCTCGGTTCGATCGGCTCGTCCCTCGTCGGGGTCGTCGCGCTCGCGGCGTTCGTCCCGCTGCTCGCGGCGGGCGTCCGGCGTCTGCACGACACCGGGAAGTCCGGCTGGTTCTACCTGCTGTGCCTCGTGCCGTTCGTGGGCGGGATCGTCATCATCGTGCTGCTGGCCCTGCCGGGCGAGTCCGGACCCAACCGGTTCGGTCCCGACCCCAGGGCAGTGCGGCAGCCGGTCACGGTCTGACCTAGTCTGAACCGCATGACCAGCCCCCGCCCCGTCCTCGTCGTCGGGGCCAGCGGATACGTCGGCAGCCGGGTCGCACGCGGCCTGGCTGCCGACGGGTACGCCGTGCTCGCCGCCGCGCGACACCCGCTGCCGGACGCCGGCGACGGCGTCGTGCCCGTCGGCTACGA
>NZ_KI911754.1:20505-28768 GCF_000515355.1 Promicromonospora kroppenstedtii DSM 19349
GGGCCGGGCCGCGGGCCGGGTCGAAGGCCGCGACCGGCGCGAGCTCGACGCCGTCCACGCCGAGCCCGGCGATGGTGGGCAGCAGCTCCGCCGCGGCGTCCAGGGTGCCGTCGGGAGTGAAGGTCTCCACGTCCAGGTGCATGAGCACGCTCGTGGACAGGTCGGGCGGCGACCAGGAGCCGTCGGTCCACTCGAAGGCGGGGTCGAACACCCGGGTGGGTCCGTGGATGCCCTGCGGCAGCCACACGCTGCGGGGGTCGGGCAGCAGCGGGCCGCCGTCCACGGAGTACCCGTAGTCGGTGCCGTGCCCGAGCACGCTGTCGGCGCCCCAGTACCCGGGCTCGCCCGCGCCCACGAGACGCAGCGGCATGTGCTCGGGCTCCTCGTACGGGTCGTACGGGACGAGCACCTCGATGATGCGGGCGCGCGGGGCCCACACCACCGGTCTGGGCCCGGGAACAGGCATGTCAGGGCCAGGTCGGGGCGGTGGGGTGCTGCCTCCGGTTCCACTCCTCGGTCCGGTCACGGCCGACAGCCTAGCCCGGTGTTCCGGATGGGCGAGTCAGTACGACCACGCTGCGAGCGGTCACGGACAGACCCGTGCCGGCCTGGAGGGTGGTTCCCGGCTCGGCGCTGCCGTCCGTGTCCAGGACCACGGTCCAGGACGACCCGTAGGCGGCGGGCGGCAGGGTGAAGCCCAGGTCCTCGTAGTGGGCGTTGAGCAGCAGCAGGAAGGAGTCGTCGACCACGGCCTCGCCGCGCCTGCCGGTCTCCGTGATCGCGTCGCCGTTGAGGAACACGGTCACGGTGCGGGCGTAGGACTGGTTCCAGTCCGTGTCGTCCATCCGTGCGCCCGTCAGGTCCAGCCACTCGATGTCCGCCGGCCCGCCCGCGGCCCCCGGGGAGACCTGCCCGTCGAAGAACCTCCGGCGGTGCAGGATCGGGTGCTCGCGACGCAGGCGGACCGCCTGCCGGGCGAAGTCCAGGAGCGCGGCGTGCTCGGCGTCCAGCCCGTCGGGGCCGCCCCAGTCCACCCAGGAGAGCTCGTTGTCCTGGCAGTAGGCGTTGTTGTTGCCCTGCTGGGTGCGTCCGAGCTCGTCGCCGTGCGCGATCATCGGCACGCCCTGGCTGAGCATGAGGGTCACCAGCAGGTTGCGGCGCTGGCGGGCGCGGAGCTCGGCCACCTCGGCGTCGTCGGTGGGGCCCTCGACGCCGCAGTTCCAGGACCGGTTGTGGTTCTCGCCGTCCTGGTTGTCCTCGCCGTTGGCCTCGTTGTGCTTGTCGTTGTACGAGGTGAGGTCGGCGAGCGTGAAGCCGTCGTGCGCCGTGACGAAGTTGATGGACGCGCTGGGCATGCGGCCGCTGTGCTCGTACAGGTCGCTGGACCCGGTCAGCCGGGAGGCGAACTCGGGGAGCGTGGCCGGCTCGCCGCGCCAGAAGTCGCGCACCGTGTCGCGATAGCGACCGTTCCACTCCGTCCACAGCGGCGGGAACCCG
The DNA here is from genome assembly GCF_000515355.1 of Promicromonospora kroppenstedtii DSM 19349. Classification (GTDB taxonomy): domain Bacteria; phylum Actinomycetota; class Actinomycetes; order Actinomycetales; family Cellulomonadaceae; genus Promicromonospora; species Promicromonospora kroppenstedtii. The sequence goes on from NZ_KI911754.1 coordinate 22,003, forward strand.
CCCACCTGGTAGCCGCCGTCGCCCAGGTCCCACGGCTCGGCGATCAGCTTGACCTGGGAGATCACCGGATCCTGGTGCACGATGTCGAAGAAGGCGCTCAGCCGGTCGACCTCGTGGAACTGCCGGGCCAGCGTGGCCGCCAGGTCGAAGCGGAACCCGTCGACGTGCATCTCCTCGACCCAGTACCGCAGCGAGTCCATGATGAGCTGCAGCACCGCGGGGGAGCGCATGAGCAGCGAGTTGCCCGTGCCGGTGGTGTCGAAGTAGTGCGCCTCGTCGCCGTCGACCAGCCGGTAGTAGGCGGCGTTGTCGATGCCGCGGAAGCCCAGGGTGGGGCCCAGGTGGTTGCCCTCGGCGGTGTGGTTGTAGACGACGTCGAGCAGCACCTCGATGCCGGCCTCGTGCATCGCCTTGACCATGGCCTTGAACTCCATGACCTGCTGGCCGCGGCTGCCGTAGCCCGCGTACCCGTTGTGCGGGGCGAAGAACCCGATCGTGTTGTAGCCCCAGTAGTTGGTCAGCCCCTTGGCGGCCAGCGACGGGTCGGTGACGAACTGGTGCACCGGCATGAGCTCGATGGCCGTGACACCCAGGTCGGTCAGGTGCTCGATGATCGCGGGGTGGGCCAGCCCCGCGTACGTGCCGCGCAGCTCCTCCGGTACGTCGGGGTGCCGCATGGTCAGGCCCTTGACGTGCGCCTCGTAGATCACGGTCTCGTGGTACGGCGTGTCCGGCGGGCGGTCGTGCCCCCAGTCGAAGAACGGGTTGACCACCACGGAGACCATCGTGTGGCCCAGGGAGTCGGCGGCGTCGGGCGTGGTGCCCGTCGTGGCCTGCTCCACGTCCGAGAACGGGTAGGAGAACAGCGACGGGTCGGCGTCGAGGTCGCCGTCCACTGCCTTGGCGTACGGGTCCAGCAGCAGCTTGGCCGGGTTGCAGCGGTGACCCGACTTCGGGTCGTACGGCCCGTGCACGCGGTACCCGTACCGCGTCCCGGGGCCGACGCCGGGCAGGTACACGTGCCACACGTGCGCGTCGGTCTCGGTGACCTCGATGCGGGTCTCGGAGTCGTCGTCCGCCAGGAGGCACAGCTCGACCCGCTGCGCGACCGACGAGTAGAGCGCGAAGTTCGTCCCCGTGCCGTCGAAGGTCGCGCCGAGGGGGTACGGGCGGCCGGGCCAGGTTTGCATCGGACGATCATGGCACCCCCGCGCGGCGGGCGGGGGGAGATGCTGTGGTGGGCGTGCCGTGGTCGTGGAGGCTTTGGCTAGAATTCAAAATACTGTGCCAAGCGGATGTGCGAATCGGCCGATCCCTGCGAAGATGAGGCCATGATCACGGCGGAACCCCAGTCCACCAGTGACTCTGCCGATTCGGTCCCGACCGACCTCATCGACGAGTCCAACGCCTCCTACGCCCACATCGCGCCACCGGCCGTCCGCCGCGTCGCGACCCGCCGCGGCCTGCTCGGCGGCGGCGACGTCTCCAAGGCGCCGCGCAACCTGGCCGGCTGCGAGCTCGACCCCATCTCGGGCGCGTCGAGCGGTGTCTCCTGGGACGACCCTGACGAGCTCTGAGGCCCGGTTCTGAGGCGGTTCGCCTCAGCGGGGCAGCCGTTCCGGTCCCACCGGGATGAGCCGTGGCATGCCCGCGGGCGCCACCTCGCTGAGCGCGAGGTAGCGCGCCTCGGCGCGGTGCAGCCGGATGTGCTCGTCGAGCGACCAGTGGGGGCCGTTCGTGAGCGTCATGCCGCAGGAGCAGTCGATCTCCTCGCGGGCGCCGGGCAGGTGCCGCACCTGCCCCACGGTGACGTGGGAGGCGCGGGCGTCCGCCTTGGCGCGGTGCATCACGGCGCTCACGGGGGCATGTTCGGTCACGGCCCCCACCTTAGTTCTGCCGGGCGGGCTCAGTGGGCGGCGTGCGTGCGGTCCAGGGCCTGCAGCACGTCGTCCAGCAGGTCCGTCACGTCCTCCAGGCCCACCGACAGGCGCACGATCGACGGCGAGACCTCGGCCTCCGTGCCCCGCACCGACGCGTGGGTCATCGCACTCGGGTAGTTGACCAGCGACTCCACGCCGCCGAGCGACTCGGCCAGCAGGAACACCTCGGTCGACTCCGCGAACGTGCGCGCGGCGGCCTCGCCGCCGGCCAGGTCGAGCGAGATCATGCCGCCGAACCGTGACATCTGGTGCGCCGCGACCTTGTGCCCCGGGTGGTCCGGAAGGCCGGGGTACAGCACGCGCGCGACGGCGGGGTGGTGCACCAGGCGCTCCGCGAGGGTCTGCGCCGTCTCGGAGTGGCGCTGCATGCGCACCGACAGCGTCTTGATGCCGCGCGTGGTCAGGAACGCGTCGAACGGGCTGGAGACGGCGCCCGCGGCGAACTGCACGTAGCGCACCTGCTCCGCGAGCTCGTCGGCCCCCGCCCCCACGACGACGGCGCCGCCCACGACGTCGGAGTGCCCGCCCAGGTACTTGGTCGTGGAGTGCACCACGACGTCGGCGCCCAGGTCGAGCGGGCGCTGCAGCGCGGGGGAGGCGAACGTGTTGTCGACCACCAGGAGCAGGCCGTTCTCGTGCGCCAGCCCGGCGAGCGCGGGGATGTCGCTGATCTTCATCAGCGGGTTCGACGGCGTCTCGACCCACAGCACCTTGGACTCCGGCCGGATCGCGGCCCGCACGGCGTCGAGGTCGGCGGTGTCCACGGTCGTGTGCGCCACGCCCGCCTTGCCGTGGACGGTGCGGATCAGGCGGTGCGTGCCGCCGTAGACGTCGTTCGGCACCAGCACATGGTCGCCGGGGGCGACGACGGCGCGCAGCAGCGCGTCCTCGGCGGCCAGGCCGGACGCGAACGAGATGCCGTGCGCGCCGCCCTCGATCGCCGCGAGCTGCTCCTGAAGGGCCGTGCGCGTCGGGTTGCCGCCGCGCGAGTACTCGTAGCCGTCGCGCAGGCCACCGATGCCGTCCTGCGCGTACGTGGAGGTGACGTGGATGGCGGGGATCGCGTCACCCGTGGTCGGGTCGGTGTGCTGTCCCGCGTGGATGGCGAGCGTGTCGAAACGGCTCGGTCGGGCGTCGGTCATGGGAGGTCGGGTCTCTCTTCGATGGTGTGCGAGCGGTTCAGACCGCGAGGTAGTCGAGCAGGTCGGAGCGGGACACCACGCCGAGGGCCTTGCCGCCGTCGGTCACGAGCAGCGCGGTCTCGTCGGCGAGGGCCGCGCGCAGCGTCCCGACCGGTTCGTTGACGCCGATGAGCTGCAGGGGGCGGCCGATCAGGCCACCCACCTCGTCCGACAGGTTCGCCTTGCCGGCGAACACCCCGTCGAGCAGCTCGTCCTCGTGCACGGCTCCGGCGATCTCGCCGAGCACCACGGGCGGCTCCGCGGTCAGCACGAGCAGCTGGGAGACGCCCGACCGGGTCATCCGGTCGATCGCCTCCCGCACCGTGTCGGCCTGGTGCACGTAGAGCAGGGGCGGGGTGCGGTCGGCCTTGGCGGCCAGCACGTCCGCGACGGTGTGGTCCTCGATGGCGGGCGCGAACCCGTAGGACCGCATCCAGGTGTCGTTGAAGATCTTCCCGAGGTAGCCGCGGCCGCCGTCGGGCAGCAGGACCACGACGACGTCGTCCTCCGTGAGGTCGCGGGCGGCCCGGAGGGCGGCGACCACGGCCATGCCGCTGGAGCCGCCCACCAGGATGCCCTCCTCGCGGGCGAGCCGGCGGGTCATCGCGAACGACTCGGCGTCGCTCACCGCGATGATCTCGTGCGGCACGCTCGGGTCGTAGGCGGACGGCCAGAAGTCCTCGCCCACGCCCTCGACCAGGTACGGGCGGCCGGTGCCGCCGGAGTAGACCGACCCCTCGGGGTCGGCGCCGACGATGCGCACCCGGTCGCCCGAGACCTCGCGCAGGTAGCGGCCGGTGCCGGTGATGGTGCCGCCGGTGCCGACGCCGGCCACGAAGTGCGTCACGCGGCCGTCGGTGTCCCGCCAGATCTCCGGGCCCGTGGTCTCGTAGTGCGACCGGGGGCCGTTCGGGTTGGAGTACTGGTCGGGCTTGAAGGCACCAGGGATCTCGCGCACCAGCCGGTCGCTCACCGAGTAGTACGACTCGGGGCTGTCGGGCGCGACCGCCGTCGGCGTCACGACCACCTCGGCGCCGTACGCCGTCAGGACGTTGCGCTTGTCCTCTCCCACCTTGTCGGGCAGCACGAAGACGCAGCGGTAGCCGCGCTGCTGCGCCACCAGGGCGAGGCCGACGCCGGTGTTGCCCGACGTGGGCTCGACGATGGTCCCGCCGGGCAGGAGCTTGCCCTCGCGCTCGGCCGCGTCGATGATGCGGCCCGCGATGCGGTCCTTGGAGGACCCGCCTGGGTTGAGGTACTCGAGCTTGACCAGCACGGTCGCGCTGGTGACGCCCTCGGTCACGTGGGCGAGCCGGACCAGAGGGGTGTTGCCGACGAGGTCAACGACAGAATTGACGTACTGCACCTGTTTCTCTTCCTGTTCTGCACGCGCGACGGCGCGCGTGGGGGACTGACGGACCGGGGTGGGTGGTCAGTGACAGCAACAGGAGAGGTGTGCGAGCACGCGGCAACTGTAGCGGCGCGGGCCGCTCAGTGCGAGTGCGCGATGCCCAGCTCGTGCATGCGCTCGTGCTCCTCACGCTCCTTGATGCGCTGTGCGATCCGCGCCTGGACCTCGGCCCGGCGGAGCGGCGGCACGGTCTTGGGCGGCTGGCGGCGCTCGGGTAGCTCGTCGAGCAGGCGTGTCACGATGTCCGCGATCTCCTCGGTGGCACGCTCCACCGGGTCGCGGGTGGCGTCGCTCACCTTGGTCACGCCCGTGACCTTGCGCACGAACTGCAGCGCGGCGGCGGTGATCTCCTCGTCGGTGGCGGCCGGTTCGAGGCCGCGCAGCGTGGTGATGTTTCGGCACATGCTTAGACCGTACGCCGGACGACGCCCCCGGGGGAGAGGGCGCCGTCCGGCCTGCGCTCCGGTGGGTCGGGGCGGAGAGGCGCTGGTCAGTGCCCGCGGGTGGTCTCGCGCAGCCCCTTGACGGGGATCGTGGCGGCGATCGCCGCGGACACCACGGCCATCCCGCAGCCGAGCAGCAGGGCCACGCGGAACCCGCCCTCGGTGGGCAGGGTGTGCTCGCCGAACGTGGTGCTCATCCGGGCCAGGACGACGCCGATCACGGCGGCCGACACCGAGGTGCCGATGGACCGCATCAGTGCGTTGAAGCCGTTCGCGGCGGCCTTCTCGGAGGCGGGCACGGAGCCGAGGATGATCGCGGGCAGCGCGCCGTAGGCGAAGCCCACGCCGGCCGCCGCGACGAACGCCGTGGCCGACAGGCCCACGAGCGTGTCCATGAACAGCGTGGACAGACCGTAGCCGAGCGCCATGACGAGGCCGCCCAGCACCAGCGTCGTCTTGGGCCCGCGGGCCTTGGTGATGCGGGCGCCCAACGGCGACATGAGGGTCATCGCGATGCCCGACGGTGCCATCCACAGGCCCATCTGCAGCATGGACTGGCCCAGCCCGAACCCGGTCGCGGCCGGCGCCTGCATGAGCTGCGGCAGGATCAGCGACTGCGCGTACATGGCGAACCCGATCATGATCGAGGCCAGGTTGGTGAGCAGCACGGCGGGGCGCGCGGTGGTGCGCAGGTCGACCAGGGCGTCGCGCGTGCGCAGCTCCCACCAGCCCCACGCGAGGAGCACGACCACGGAGCCGGCGAACAGGCCGAGCACCAGCGGGCTCGTCCAGCCCCACTCGGCGCCCTTGGAGACGGCGAGCAGCAGGGCCACCAGGCCCGCGGCCAGGCCCAGCACGCCGACGTAGTCGAACGGGGCGCGCGCCTTCGCCTCGGCCGCCGGGGCGGGGATCGCCCGCCAGACGACGACGCCGACCACGACGGCGCAGGCGGTGATGAGCCAGAACAGGATGCGCCAGCTCGCGAACTCGGCGACGGCGGCGGCGAACGGCAGGCCGAGGGCGCCCCCGATGCCGAGCGACGAGCTCATCAGGGAGATGGCGCCGGCGGTGCGCTCCTTGGGCAGGAGGTCGTGCAGCATGCTGATGCCGAGCGGGATGAACCCGGTGGCCAGGCCCTGGAGGCCGCGGCCGGTGACCATGACGGGGACCGTGGTGGCCACGGCGCAGATCGCCGAACCGAGGGCCAGCGGTACCAGCGAGACCAGGATCATCTTCTTCTTGCCGTACAGGTCGCCCAGCCGCCCGGAGACGGGGGTGCAGATGGCGCCGACGAGCAGCGTGACCGTGATGATCCAGGACGTGTCGGAGGCCGGGGCGTCGAAGATGGTCGGGAGCGAGGCGATGATCGGGACCACGAGGGTCTGGGTCATCGCGACCACGATGCCGCCGATCGCGAGGATGGCGACGATGCGGTTCGGGTGGATCGCCGGGGCGGTGACCCCGGTGTCGGGCGGTGGCGCGGGGCGGGACGCGGTGGTCGTCACGAGTCTCCTCGAAAGATTGCTGTGCATCATGCACATTGGGGTTCGGCCTCAGGATGCCATATCTTGTGCATCATGCATAGGCATTAGCCCGTGCGGGATCGGAGGAAGACGACGATGACGTCAGCGATCGACGAGATCGAGTACGAGGGCATGCTGTTCGGGCGGCACCTGGCCGCGCTGCCCGCCGGCCGCACGCGCCGCAAGGGCGGGCAGCTCGACCAGAGCGCATACACGCTGCTCAGCCTGCTCGACGCCGGCGGGCCCGCCAGCCTCGCCGAGCTCGCGG
>NZ_KI911754.1:28868-30737 GCF_000515355.1 Promicromonospora kroppenstedtii DSM 19349
CGCGGCTCTGAGGGCGCGCGGCGGTTCGCCCAGCGGGCGCGGCAGTTTGCCCCGCGGACTCGGCAGTTGGCCCAGCAGGCGCGGCAGTTTGCCCCGCGGACTCGGCAGTTGGCATCGAGATCGGTCCAGGCCTGAGCCGATCTCGATGCCAACTGCCGACTGCCGAGCCGACTGCCGACTGCCGACTGCCGAGCCGACTGCCGACTGCCGACTGCCGAGCCGACTGCCGGGCGCCGCCAACCTGACGAACCTCAGCCCGCCTGGCCTGCGCTCCAGCGGGCCCTGTCGGCGTCGGTCACCTCGACCGGGCCCGTGGCCGGCTGCGTGATGCGGATGTGGTTGCCGAACGGGTCGCGCAGCGCGCAGTCGATGCCGTACGGCTGCTCGACCGGCTCCTCGGTGAACTCGACGCCCTTGGCGCTCAGGTCGGCGTACGTGCGGCGGCAGTCGTCGGTGGTGAGGATGCACGCGACGCCGAGCGCCCCCTTGGTCACCAGGTCCCGGACCTGGGCCGCGACCTCCTCGCTCAGGGACGGCGGGCCCGGCACCTCCAGGAGCAGGTGGCGGTCGGGGTCCTCGGGCAGGGATATGGTCAGCCAGCGCATGAAGCCCATGTCGACGTCGTTGCTGACCTCGAACCCGAGCTTGCCCACGTAGAAGTCCAGGGCCTCGTTCTGGTCCAGTACGGTCACGGCGGTGATGGAGATGTTCTTGAACATGCTCACCACGCTAGGGCCGGCCCTGCGGGGTGCGCTTCTCCGAAACTGCTCAGCCCGCTGGCCGCATCCAGCTCTTGACGAAGCAGACGGGCGCGGCCACGGGCCGCGTCCGCCGCCGGTACTCGGTCGGGGAGACGCCGACGACGTCGCGGAACGTGCGGCTGAACGTGCCCAGGCTGTTCGAGCCCCCCTGCAGCGCGATCTCCGTCACCGGCGTGGCCGTGTTGCGCAGCAGCGCCATCGCGCGCTCCAGCCGCCGGCGCTGCAGGTAGCGGTGCGGCGTCTCGCCGAACGTCGCCCGGAAGCTGCGGCTGAAGTGGGACGGCGAGACGTGCGCGATGCGGGCCAGCGTCGGCACGTCGAGGGGCCGGGCGTAGTCCCGGTCGATGGCGTCCCGGGCGCGCAGCAGCAGCCGGTTGTCGCGCTCGCGCGGGGACATCAGCTCGCCTCCCCGAGGAACGCCGCGTACCCGTCCAGCAGGCGCGCCAGGCCGAACTCGAACAGCGTGTCCAGCGTGAGGTCGATCTCGGTGCCCGTGGCCGCCGCGAGGTGCGGGTACCGGCGCGCGTCGGCGACGGCCTGGAGGCCGGGCAGCGTGCGGTCCATCCACTCCTCGTCGGTCAGCCCGTCGTCCCTGCGGGCCTGCACCGCCGGCTCGATGCCCACCCCCAGCCCGCGCACGAGCTGGAACACCGAGACGGTCAGGTGCATCCGCGTGTCCAGGTCCAGCCGCCGTCCGCCGACGTCGCCGAACGCGGACAGCAGCGCCTCGGTGTGCGGCAGGCCGTGCGGCAGCACCTGCGGCCGCGTCATCGACATCACGTGCGCCGCCCACGGGTGGCGCTGGAACGCCGCCCACATCGTGCGCGCGCACACCTCCGCGCGGGCCCGCCAGCCGTCCGGCAGCGGGTCCGGGAGCGGCGAGGTCGCGTACACCGTGTCGAGCATCCGGGCCAGGAGATCCTCGCGGCCGCGTACGTAGCGGTACAGCGTCATCGTCGGGATGCCCAGGTCGGTCGCGATGCGCCGCATGGAGAGCCCGCCCAACCCCTCGGCGTCGGCCGTGGCCATCGCGAGGCGCACCACGTCGTCGACCGTGGGCGCGCTCGCGGGTGGCTCGCCCGCCACCGTGCCGCCCGCGGTCCCGGCC
>NZ_KI911755.1:0-2705 GCF_000515355.1 Promicromonospora kroppenstedtii DSM 19349
GCGCCGTCGGGCCGCCGGGAGCAGGGCGGGGCCGCTGGTGGGGGTGCGGGTCGGAGCGCGGGTGGGAGCACGGCCGGGTTCCAGGCGCTCGACCTGCCCGTGCGCACCGTGCTGCGGGTACCGCTCGCCCAGGGTGACGAGCTCGCCCGTAGGCTCAAGGCCAGCCTCGCCGTCCGCTCCGCCCGCCGCGAGGGCGGAACCGTCCGTGTTCAGCTCGACCCGAAGGAGATGCTGTGACCGCAGCCGACCCCCTGCCCCTCACCGACGCCCCCGTGATCGACGCCCCCGTGATCGACACGGTCGTGTACGACTTCGGCAACGTCCTGATCGGCTGGGACCCCTTCGGGCCCTACACGGGCCGGCCCCGGGCCGAGATCGAGGCGTTCTTCGAGGCGGTGGACTTCGGTTCGATCAACCACGCCGCCGACGCCGGCACACCGTACGCGGTGCTGCTGGAGCGCGTGGGGCGCACCCACCCCGACCACGTCGAGGACCTGCGCCGGTACGTGGAGCACTACGAGCTGTCGCTGACAGGGCCGATCGAGGGCTCGGCCGAGCTCGTGGCCGAGCTCAAGGGCCTCGGCCTGCGCCTGTACGGGCTGACGAACTGGCAGGCCGAGACCTTCCACAGCGCCGAGCCCGCCGCGCCGGCGATCGGGCTCATGGAGGACGTCATCGTCTCGGGCCGCGAGGGCATGGCCAAGCCCGACCGGCGCATCTTCGAGCTCGTTGTCGAGCGGTTCGGCGTCGACCCGTCCCGTGCCGTCTTCGTGGACGACAAGACGGTGAACGTCGACGCCGCCCGCGGCGTCGGGTTCCACGGTGTCGTGTTCACCGACACCGAGACCCTGCGCCAGGACCTGCGCGCCCTGGGGCTGCCGGTCGCGGAGTAGCCGGCCGGTCCCGGTCCAGCACGGCAGAGGTCCTCGGTCGGCACCGCAGCAGGGCTTCGGCGACCGGCGAATCATCTCCCGGCACCGCCCCGGACGGTGTCACGCTCCGGAGATGACCTCGCTGCTCGTGCGGACCGTCCGCACCAACCCGCCGCTGGCCCTGACCGGGCTGATGACCGTCGCGGTGCTCCTGGTGTGCCTGGTCGGGCTCGTGGCCGACCCGCGCCAGGTGCTCGGTGAGCCCACCTGGCTCAAGCCCGCGAAGTTCGCTGTCTCGATCTCGGTCTACAGCCTCACGCTGGTCTGGTTCCTCACCTTCGTCCGCGGCCGACGACGCCTCGTCGCCGCCGTCTCCTGGATCGTCGCCGTCGCGCTGCTGATCGAGCAGGCGCTGATCATGGTGCAGGCGGCGCGCGGCCTGCGCAGCCACTTCAACGTCAGCACCCCGCTGGACCAGACCATCTACTTCGCCATGGCGGGCGCCGTCGCCACGCTGTGGGCCACCAACGTGGTGCTGGCCGTCGTGCTGCTCGCCCAGCGGCTGGAGGACCCCGTGCTCGCCTGGGGCCTGCGCGCCGGCCTGGTGGTCGCCGTGACCGGGATGGCCGTCGCCTTCCTCATGACCGACCCCACCCCCGCCCAGCTCGACGCCGTCCGAGCGGGCGGGGACCGCGTGCTGGTCGGCGCGCACACCGTCGGCCCGGTCGACGGCGGGCCCGGCCTGCCCGTGCTCGGCTGGTCCACCGTGGGCGGCGACCTACGCGTCGCCCACTTCGTCGGCATCCACGCCATGCAGGCGCTGCCCCTGGTCGCCTGGTTGCTCGCCGCACTGCCCGCCGCCTGGCTCACCGTTTGCGACCGCACCCGCCTGGTACAGGTCGCCGGCGCCACCGCCCTCGCCGTCGTCCTGCTGCTGGCCTGGCAGGCGCTCCGCGGGCAGCCCCTGACGGGACCGGACGCCCTGACGGCAGGGACGGCCACCGTCGTGGCGCTCGCGGCCCTGACCGCAGCCGGGGGTGTGGTGCTCGTCGCCCGGCGCCGGGCCGCGGTGAGCGAGGCGGCGCACCTAGACTGACCTGGTGCGTCTTCTCTTCGCCGGAACCCCTGAACCCGCCGTCGCCTCCCTGGAGGCCCTGCTCGGCTCGCGCCACGAGGTGGTCGCCGTCCTGACCCGCGCCGACGCGCCGTCGGGCCGCGGCCGCAAGCTCACGCCCAGCCCCGTGCGGGCACGGGCCGAGGAGGCCGGCCTGCACGTCATCACCGACGTCCCGCGCGGCGACGAGTTCGTGGCCATGCTCCAGGAGCTGGAGATCGACGCCGCCCCCGTGGTCGCCTACGGCCACATCCTGCGCCCCGCCGTCCTGGCCGTACCCCGCCTCGGCTGGGTCAACCTGCACTTCTCCGTGCTGCCCGCCTGGCGCGGCGCCGCCCCCGTGCAGCGCGCCGTCATCGCCGGCGACGAGGTCACGGGCGCCACCACGTTCCTGCTCGACGAGGGCATGGACACCGGCCCCGTGCTCGGCACCACCACCGAGACCATCCGGCCCACCGACACGTCCGGCGACCTGCTGGCCCGCCTCGCCGGCTCCGGCGCCCAGCTCCTTGTGTCCACCCTCGACGCCCTCGAGGACGGCACCCTCCAGCCCCAGCCCCAGCCCGCCGACGGCGTCTCCGTGGCCCCCAAGCTCACCACCGACGACGCCCGCGTGATCTGGACCGACCCGGCGCTCGCGGTCGACCGCCTGGTGCGCGGTTGCACGCCCGCGCCGGGGGCGTGGACGGTGCTGCCGGACGGCTCGCGGTTGGGCCTCG
>NZ_KI911755.1:2805-2918 GCF_000515355.1 Promicromonospora kroppenstedtii DSM 19349
GTGAACGCGGTGCTGCGCCGGGTCTCGGAGCGGCCTCTGGACGAGTGGCTGGGCGTGCTCGAGAAGGAGGCGTCCGACGCTCTGAGCGGCCTCGCGACCACCCAGTCGCACCC
>NZ_KI911755.1:3018-7345 GCF_000515355.1 Promicromonospora kroppenstedtii DSM 19349
GGGTCGCCGCGGCGGGCGCGGCAGCGCTGGGCGAGGTCGGTGCGATCGCCGAGCTGGTGCGCGACGACGGCGCCGTCATGCGCCTGGCCGAGGCGCACGACCTGGCTGCTCTGCACGGGCTGGTGCTGTTGACCGTCGCCGACCTGGTGGCATGGCGGCGGGCGCACGACCCGGTGCCTGCCGGTTCAGGACCGGAGCAGGGCACGGCTGGCACAGCGGAGGAAGGCAGGGAAGTAGGCACAGCGGAGGACGGCACGGCGCAGGAAGGTGCGGTTCCCGCCCGTCCTGCGCCCCGCGTCGAGCGCGTCGCCGAGGCAGCGCTGCCCACGCGGCACGGCGACTTCCGGGTGGTCGCGTACCGGGACCTCGTCTCGGGCGCGGAACACCTGGCCCTGACGCCCGTGGGGCGCGAGGGTGGCTCCCTGGTGCGGGTGCACTCGGAGTGCCTGACGGGCGACGGCCTGGGTTCCCTGCGCTGCGACTGCGGCCCGCAGCTCGAGGCGTCGCTGCGCGCCGTGGCCGCCGAGGGCGGCGCCGTCGTGTACCTGCGGGGGCACGAGGGCCGGGGGATCGGCCTGGCGGCCAAGATCCAGGCGTACACGCTGCAGGACGCCGGGCGGGACACCGTCGAAGCCAACGTCGAGCTCGGGCTGCCGGTGGACGCGCGGGAGTACGGCGCGGCGTCGGCGATCCTGGCCGACCTCGGTGTGGCCGGTGTGACCCTGCTGACCAACAACCCGGACAAGGTGACGGGCCTGCGCGCGGCGGGCACGGACGTCGTCGGGCGGCGGGGGCTGGTGGTGGGGCACGGCGTGCACAACCACCGGTACCTGGAGACCAAGCGGCTCGTGATGGGGCACCGTCTCGGCGCGGTCGCGGTCACCGAGCTCAACCAGGACGAGCTGAACCGAGCACAGAGCCAGAACGAGCTGAACCAGAACGAAGGAGCATGCGCATGAGCGGGGCTGGAGCACCCAACGTGATCGTCGACGGCACGGGCCTGCGGGTGGTGCTGATCGCGGCGAGCTGGCACGAGCAGGTGATGGACGGCCTGCTGGCCGGCGCCCGCAGGGCGCTCGTGGCGTCCGGCGCCACGTGGACGGAGGTGCGGGTGCCGGGTTCGTTCGAGCTGCCCGTGGCCGCGGCGCGTGCCGCCGGGATCGGGGGAGGGCCGGCCGCGGACGCCGTCGTCGCTCTCGGCGTGGTGATCCGCGGGGGCACGCCGCACTTCGACTACGTGTGCTCGGCGGCGACGTCGGGCCTGACGGACGTGAGCGTGCGGACCGGGGTTCCGGTCGGGTTCGGTGTGCTGACGTGCGACGACGAGCAGCAGGCGCTGGACCGGGCGGGCCTGGAGGGGTCCAAGGAGGACAAGGGTGCGGAGGCCGTGGAGGCGGCGATCGCGACCGCGGCGACTCTGCGGGCCTTCGCGTCGAGCGGGGTCTGAGCAGCGTGCCTGGAGCTCTGGCGGCACTGAGCCGGCGCTGAGACCCCGGGGAGCCGGTCCGGGTCTGTGGACCGGGACCGGCTCTGCTGTTCGCCCGTCAAGCTTCTCTTCCCCGGACATAAATAGTGTGCCAAGCGGCTGTACCACACCCACGCCGGGCGGGCAGCGCACCAAACAGCAGAAAGAAAAGCCGGCCTCGGCACACTGGTCGGGTATGAGAACCTCACGCGCCCGGCGGGCGGCAACGGTAGTGATGACGACGGCGCTGGCCGGAGCACTGGCCGGCGGGTTGACGGGCTGTGCGGCCGCGGACCTGCCCGGTGGGGCGTCCGGCGCGACCGGGGGAGCGGACGGGAAGACGGCCAGAGCGTCCAACGAGACGACGAGCGACCCGACCGAGGAGGATCTGCTCGGGGAGCCGCTCGACCAGATGGCGGGAGCCGCGTGCGTCGACTGGGTGCGGTTCGTCGACCCGGCCGAGGCGGCGTCCGCGGCCGGTGCCGTGCTGCTGGGGAACGTGGTGGAGCGGGACGGGACAGCGGACCTGTACGGCGTCGAGGCGCATAGGTGGTTGTTCGACGTCGAGGAGGTGCTGGAGCGGCCCGACTCCGAGATCCCGGGTTGGGAACCGCCGGAGGAGCTCGCGATCTCGCCGGGGGAGCGCATCTCGGTGGTCTCGACGCCGGAGACGTGCGGCGGCCGCGACAGCGCCTACCCGGCCGGCGACCCTCTCGACCCGGCCACCGCCCCCGGGCCTGTGATCGTGCTGCTGTCGGGCTCGACGGAGGACGGGTCGAGCGACAGCGAGGTGGGCTTCCAGCTGATCACGCCGTTCCAGGGCGTCGTACCGCCCGAGGACGACGGCGCACTGCCGGCAGAGTGGCCCGAGAACCCTTGAGCACGACTCGCGGAGGAGGGGCGTCGGCCCCGGGCCGGAACGAGAGCCTGGCCACAACGTGGGACGGTGAGGGGTGGTGGTCCCCTCGCCCGATTACTCTGAGCACGTGAAGACCTTCGAGACCCTGTTCGCCGAGCTGACCGAGAAGGCCGAGACCCGTCCCGCGGGTTCGGGCACCGTGGCCCAGCTGGACGCGGGCGTCCATGCGATCGGCAAGAAGGTCGTGGAGGAGGCCGCCGAGGTGTGGATGGCGGCGGAGTACCAGTCGGACAAGGAGACGGCGGAGGAGATCTCCCAGCTCCTGTACCACCTGCAGGTCCTGATGGTTGCCAAGGGACTGACCCTCGAGGACGTGTACACGCATCTGTAGCGAGGCTTCCAGGTCTCGACAGGCCCGACCCCCGCTGGTCGAGCTGACCGCCGGTCGAGCCTGTCAAGACCCGGACCTCGCACCCAGACCCGTCGTACACCCCGGAGAGGAACCAACCACATGCTGCGCATCGCCGTCCCCAACAAGGGCGCCCTGTCGGGCCCCGCTTCCGAGATGCTGCGCGAGGCGGGCTACCGCCAGCGCCGCGACACGCGCGAGCTCGTGCTCGCCGACCCCGAGAACGACGTCGAGTTCTTCTTCCTGCGCCCGCGCGACGTCGCGGTCTACGTGGGAACCGGCACCGTGGACGTCGGCATCACCGGCCGTGACCTGATGCTCGACTCGGGGGCCGACGCCGTCGAGCACCTCGGCCTCGGGTTCGCCCGCTCCACCTTCCGGTACGCGGCGCCCGCCGGGCCCGGCGAGACCGAGCCCGTGACCCGGATCGAGGACATCGCTGGACGCCGCGTGGCGTCGTCGTACACCACGCTCGTGGCGCAGCACCTGGCGAAGCAGGGCGTCGAGCCCGCCGCCATCGTGCACCTGGACGGTGCCGTGGAGTCGAGCGTGCGGCTCGGCGTCGCGGACGTGATCGCGGACGTCGTCGAGACCGGCACCACGCTGCGGGCAGCGGGCCTGGAGGTCTTCGGCGACCCGATCCTGCGTTCGGAGGCCGTGCTGATCCGGCGTTCCGACGCCGAGGCGCCCGCCGGCCTGGAGGTGCTGACCCGCCGTCTGGAGGGCGTGATCACCGCCCGCGAGTACGTGCTGATGGACTACGTGGTCCCCGAGTCCCGGCTGGAGCAGGCCGTGGCGATCACGCCCGGCAAGGAGTCCCCGACGGTCTCGGCGCAGCACCACAGCGACGCCCGTGCGGTGCGCGTGATGGTGCCGCGCAGCGAGACCAACCGGATCATGGACGCGCTGTACGAGGTCGGGGCGCGCGCCATCATCGTGACGTCCATCCACGCCTCGCGGCTGTAGGGCCCATGGGACCGGCGACGGGTGGCGGCGCCTCCGGCCAGGGCCGGGGCGACGACCGGTTCCGCACCTTCCGCGGCCGGTTCGGCACGCCCACCGCCTACGGCATCGCGCTGCTGTTCGCCGGCGGGTGCACGTTCGTCGCGCTGGCGGCGAGCGGCCCCGGGGCGGACGCCGCGAACCGCATCTCGATCATCGTGTTCGGGCTGCTGGGCGCCCTGGTCGCCTGGCGGTTCGGCGCGGTGCGGGCGGTCCCCGACCGGACCGGGCTCACCGTCGTCAACTATGCGACCAGGCGCCGGCTGGACTGGCCCGAGATCGTGACGGTCCGGTTCGGGCCCAACGACCCGTGGGTGCACCTCGACCTGGCTGACGGCGACGTGCTCGCCGTCATGGGCATCCAGCGGGCCGACGGCGAGCACGGCATGGCCGAGGCGCGGCGTCTGGTGGCGCTGATCGCTGAGCTGGGCGAGGCCGCGGAGCCGGACCAGGGATCCCCGCGGTAGGGCCTAGTAGGAGCAAGGCTCGTGAGAGAAAGAAGCAGTGCGCCTGTCCTTCCGGACAGGCGCACTGCTTCTTGGTCAGGCTCTTCGATCAGCCGGCGTCAGCGGCTGCTGCGTGCCTGTAGTGG
>NZ_KI911756.1:0-1342 GCF_000515355.1 Promicromonospora kroppenstedtii DSM 19349
GCGCGTCGACGCCCGCGGCGCGCAGCGGGGACCGCGCTCCCGGGTCGGACGACTCGCTCGGCAGCACCCGGTCGATCCGCCAGCCCTCGGCGGTCCGCGTGAGGTCCGCGCCGAGCAGCCCGAGCTTGCGGGACGAGTCGCCGCGCTCGTGGGGCGACCGCACGTAGGCGTGCGACGTGTTGAGCTCGGCGACGGTCTCCCAGAGCACGTCCTCCAGGTCGTCGTGCGTCGCGACCCGGTCGATCAGCGGGCGCCAGCGCGCCACCGCCCCGGACCAGTCGACGCCGTTCATGTCCGCGCGCCAGTAGTGGTCGCGCATGATCCTGGCGTTCTCGTCGAACATCTGGTGCCACTGGGCACGTGGGTCCACCTCGTGGCGCACGCGGGACAGGTCGATGTCGAAGGCGCTCGGGTCGTCGTCGCCGGGCTTGCTGGTTGCCGACTGCGTGCTGAGCCCCGATCCGGACCGGATCACCACCCGCTCGCCGTCGCCCGACACCGCGTACCCGGTCACCTTCTCCGCGATGTCCGTGGCCTTGCGCGCCTCGAACGACCAGAACTGGAGCACGTTCGGCACCGGGTCGCCCTCCGTGCCGGCGTGCCGCGTGCCGAGCACGCCGGCGTCGTCGGTCTCGTGCACCCAGAGCACGCCACCCTTGGCCGCGAGCAGGTCGCGGTAGCGGCCCGACGTCACCGGGAACGGCACCACCCGCTCCTCGGCGCCGTCGAAGTCGATGTCCGGCGAGGCCGCGGCCTGCGTGCCCTCGTCGTGCTTCGCGCCGCCCGCCGCGTCGTCGTCCGTGCCGGCCTTCTTGTCGTCCGGCGTGCTCAGACGCCAGCCGTCGGCGCTCGGACCGAACGGCGCAGGCTCGGTCGCGGCCAGGGGGATGAGCCACGGCCGGGTCGCCGCGCTGAACGACAGGGCGAACTCGTGGGAGTCGTAGGACGGGTCGAACGTACGGTTCGACAGGAAGACGACGTACTTGCCGTCGTCGCTGAAGGCCGGCGAGAAGTCGTGGAACCGCCCCGACGTCAGCGGTGCCACCGTCGGCGGCGTGGCGTGCAGGTCGGCGACGAGCACCTGGTGGTGGTCGCCCTCGGTGCCGGTCGGGCTGGACCAGGCGAGGTACCGCCCGTCCGGCGAGAACGTCGGGGACTCCGCCTCGCCGTTCGTCGATCGCCCGAGCGGGATGACGGTGCCCGCCTGCGGGGCGTGCTCGTGGTTGGCGGCGTCGCCGTCCGTCGCGGGGGCGGGCAGCGCGACCACGCTGACCCGGCCGTCGTGCGAGACGGCGGCCATCTTGTCGCCGTCCGGGCTCGCCGCCAGGTGCAGCACCCGGCC
>NZ_KI911756.1:1442-2256 GCF_000515355.1 Promicromonospora kroppenstedtii DSM 19349
CTACGGGCGGCGCCGCACCCGCGGCTCCGGCAGCGCCGGGGGAGCCGCCGCCGGGGTCTCCTCCAGCAGCCGGAACGCCTCGGCCATGCCCGCCTCGAGCTGCGGGTCGACGTCGGAGAAGTAGTCCGCCGGGGTGTGCCGCACCTCGATGTCGGGGTCCACGCCGTAGTTCTCGACGTCGAAGCCCTTGCCGTCGAGCCAGAGGCCGTATCGCGGCTGGGTGATCCCGGTGCCGTCCACGAGGTCGAAGCGGCCGTCGATCCCGATCACGCCGCCCCAGGTCCGCACCCCGACCACCGGGCCGACGCCGAGCGCCTGCGCGGCCGCGTTCACGATGTCGCCGTCGGACCCCGCGTACTCGTTGGTGACGAGCACGACCGGGCCGCGCGGTGCGCGGTCCGGGTAGGAGTTCGGGCGGTCGTAGTGCCGGTTCAGCCCCCAGCCCGCGACGCGGGCGGCGAGGCGGGCGATCACGAGCTGTGAGGTGTGCCCGCCGCCGTTGAAGCGCACGTCCACGACGATGCCCTCGCGGTCCGCGGCGAGCCGCAGGTCGCGGTGCAGCTGCGCCCAGCCGGTGCTCACCATGTCCGGGACGTGCACGTAGCCGAGCCGGCCGCCCGACTTCTCGGCGACGTACTCGCGGCGCGACCGCACCCAGTCCTGGTATCGCAGGTCGGACTCGTCGGCGAGCGGCACGACGACGACGCGCCGGTCCGTGCTCGACGCCGGGCCGGACCCGCCGTCCGCGGCTGCTGCGGGCGTCGCCGGCAGGGTCAGCTCGACCGGGATCTCGGCCGCGCCGACGAGGTTCGCC
>NZ_KI911756.1:2356-9153 GCF_000515355.1 Promicromonospora kroppenstedtii DSM 19349
CTGGTCGCCGCCGGAGCCGCGGGGCGGCGCCGTCGGTGACCCGGGCGACCCCGACGACCTCACCGTGCCCGAGGCCGCCTGGTTCGTCGGCGGCCGGCTCAACGTCGCCGCGAACTGCGTGGACCGGCACGTCACCGCAGGCCTCGGCACCAAGCCCGCCCTGCACTGGGAGGGCGAGAACGGCGAGCGGACCACGGTCACCTACGCCGACCTGCAGCGCCGAGTCGCGCAGGCCGCCCACGCGCTGACCGCCCTCGGCGTCGGCCCGGGCGACCGCGTGGTGATCTACCTGCCCGTGCTCGTGGAGACCGTGGTGGTCACCCTGGCCTGCGCGCGCATCGGCGCGGTGCACAGCCTGGTGTTCGGCGGGTTCAGTGCCGAGGCACTGCGGTTCCGCCTGGCCGACACGGGCGCGAAGCTGCTGGTCACCACCGACGGGCAGTACCGCCGCGGCGTCGCGACGCCGGTCAAGGTGACCGCCGACGAGGCCGTGGCCGGGCTCGACCACGTGGAGCACGTGCTGGTGATCCGCCGCACCGGTTCCGACGTGGCCTGGACGGACCGCGACGTCTGGTGGCACGACGCCGTCGACACGGCGCCCGAGGTGCACGACGTGCAGGCGTTCGACGCCGAGCACCCGCTCTTCATCATCTACACCAGCGGCACCACGGGTAAGCCCAAGGGACTTGTCCACACCTCCGGTGGATATCTCACGCACGCGAGCTGGGCCCACTGGGCGCACTTCGACGCGCAGCCCGACGACGTGCACTGGTGCACCGCCGACCTGGCCTGGGTCACCGCGCACACCTACGAGATCTACGGCCCGCTCTCCAACGGCCTCACGCAGGTGATCTACGAGGGCACGCCGGACACGCCGTCGCGCGAGCGGCACCTGGAGATCATCGAGCGGTACGGCGTCACCGTGTACTACACGGCGCCCACGCTGATCCGGACCTTCATGACCTGGTTCGGCGACACCCTGCCGGAGCACGACCTGTCGTCCCTGCGCCTGCTCGGCACGGTCGGCGAGGCGATCAACCCCGCCGCCTGGGAGTGGTTCCGCGCGACGTTCGGGCGCGGGGAGCTGCCCGTGATCGACACCTGGTGGCAGTCCGAGACGGGTGCCGCCATGGTGGCCCCGCTCCCGTACGTGACGCCGCTGGTCCCGGGCTCCGCGACCCGGCCCCTGCCGGGCATCGAGGTGGCCGTGGTGGACGACGACGGCCGGCGGCTCGGTCCCGGGGAGCCCGGCATCCTCGTCGTGACGAGGCCGTGGCCGGGCATGGCGCGCACCGTCTGGCGCGACCCGGCGCGCTACCGCGACGCGTACTGGCGCAGGTTCGCGGGCCACGGCCCCACGGGCGCGTACTACGTGGCCGGCGACGGCGCGCTGCTGGACGAGCAGGGCAACGTGCACCTGCTGGGCCGGCTCGACGACGTCGTGAACGTCTCCGGGCACCGGCTGTCCACCATCGAGATCGAGTCCGCGCTGGTGGCGCACAGGGGCGTCGGCGAGGCCGGCGTCGCGGGCGTGCCGGACCCGGTCACCGGGCAGGCCGTGGCGGCGTTCGTGGTGCCGTCGGTCGAAGGCCGGGCCGGCACGACGTCGCCGGAGGAGGCGGACGCCGAGGCTGCCGCGCTCCGGTCGCAGGTGGCACGCGAGATCGGGCCGGTGGCCAAGCCGCGGCACGTGATCGTGGTGCCCGAGCTGCCGAAGACGCGGTCGGGCAAGATCATGCGGCGCCTCCTGGCGCAGCTGTGGCAGGGCGAGGAGCTGGGCGACGTCACGTCGCTGCAGAACCCGTGGGCCGTCGACGACATCCGCGATGTCCTGGCAGCAGGAGTCGCGGAAAGGAAGGCAGGACGATGACCGAGCACACCTTCGGGTTCCGCACGCGGGCCCTCCACGCGGGGGGTATCCCCGACGCGGCGACCGGAGCGCGGGCGGTACCGATCTACCAGACCACGTCGTTCGTGTTCCAGGACACCGACGACGCCGCGAACCTGTTCGCGCTGCAGAAGTACGGCAACATCTACTCGCGCATCGGCAACCCGACGGTCGCGGCGCTCGAGGAGCGCATCGCGTCGCTGGAGGGCGGCATCGGCGCGGTCGCGACGGCGTCCGGCATGTCGGCGGAGTTCATCACGTTCGCCGCGCTCGTCGGGGCCGGCGACCACGTGGTCGCCTCCGCGCAGCTCTACGGTGGCACGGTGACGCAGCTCGACGTGACGCTGCGCCGGTTCGGAGTCGGGACCACGTTCGTGCCCGGCACCGACCCCGCCGACTACGCCGCGGCGATCACGCCCGAGACGAAGGTGCTGTACACCGAGGTCGTGGCCAACCCGTCGGGCGAGGTGGCCGACCTGGAAGGGCTCGCCGAGGTGGCCCACGCCGCCGGCATCCCGCTGGTGGTGGACGCGACGCTCGCGACGCCGTACCTGGTGCGGCCCATCGAGCACGGCGCCGACATCGTGATCCACTCCGTGACGAAGTTCCTGGGCGGGCACGGCACCACGCTCGGCGGCGTCGTCGTCGAGTCCGGCCGGTTCGACTGGGGCAACGGCAAGTTCCCGCAGATGACCGAGCCCGTGCCGTCCTACGGCGACGTGCGCTGGTGGGGAAACTTCGGCGAGTACGGCTTCCTCACCAAGCTCCGCTCCGAGCAGCTGCGCGACATCGGCCCGGCGCTCTCGGCGCAGTCGGCCTTCCAGCTGCTGCAGGGCATCGAGACGCTGCCGCACCGCCTGGACGCGCACCTGGCGAATGCCCGCGCGGTGGCCGAGTGGCTCGACTCCGACCCGCGCGTCTCCTACGTGCTCTGGGCCGGGCTGCCGTCGCACCCCCACCACGAGCGGGCGCAGAAGTACCTGCCGCTGGGACCGGGCTCGGTCTTCGCGTTCGGCCTCCAGGTCCCCGAGAACGGTGGCGTGCTGATCGACGGGCGCGAGGCCGGCCGGCTGTTCATCGAGTCGCTGGAGCTCGCCTCCCACCTCGCGAACGTGGGTGATGCGCGCACCCTGGTGATCCACCCCGCCTCGACCACGCACCAGCAGCTCTCCGCCGACCAGCTCGAGGCGGCGGGCGTGCCCGAGGACCTCATCCGCATCTCGGTGGGCCTGGAGGACGTCGAGGACATCCTCTGGGACCTCGACCAGGCACTGACCAAGGCGACGGGAGCGACCCGATGAGCGAGACCACCCGGACCTGGCAGGGCCCGAGCGCCCCGGAGCGCCTCCGGATCCTGCGCTCCGCCCGGTCGATCGCGATCGTCGGGGCGTCGGCGAACCAGGCGCGCGCCAGCTACTTCGTGGCGACCTACCTGCTGTCCTCGTCCCCGTACGACGTGTACTTCGTGAACCCGCGGGCCACCGAGATCCTGGGACACCCCGTCTACCCGAGCCTCGCGGACCTGCCCGTGGTGCCCGATCTCGTCGACGTGTTCCGGCGCCACGAGGACCTGCCGACCGTGCTGGACGAGACCATCGCGGTGGGCGCGAAGACCGTCTGGCTACAGCTCGGCTCGTGGCACGAGGACGTCGCGCGCAAGGCGGAGGCCGCGGGGCTGAACGTCGTGATGGACCGGTGCGTCAAGATCGAGCACGCACGGTTCCACGGCGGGCTGCACCTGGCCGGGTTCGACACGGGCGTGATCAGCTCCCGCCGGGCTGACCGGTAGGTCCGGCGCCCGGGCCTTCGGGCCCGGGCCCGTCCCGGACTAGAGTCGGTCCACGATGAGCACACGTGTGGAACCGGTCAGCGCGGAGCTCCTCGTCGAACGGGTGGCCGACGCCGTCCTGGCCCGCACGGGCGGTGCCGACACCCCGGTCCGCCTCCTCGTCGACGGGCACCCGTCCACCCACCCCGAGCTGCTCGCCGACGCGCTCGTCGCGCCCCTGGAGACGGCCGGCCGGCGCGTGGCCCGGGTGCGGGTCGCCGACTTCCTGCGCCCGCGGTCCCTGCGGCTCGAACACGGTCGCGACGACCCCGACAGCCTGCTGGACGGCTGGATCGACGTCGAGGCGCTGAACCGCGAGGTGCTGCGGCGGGTCGTGGAGCGCGGCGAGTACCTGCCCAGCCTGCGCGACCCGGACACCGACCGGGCCACGCGCGCCGCCTACGTCACCGCCGATCCGGGCACCGTGGTCGTGCTGGACGGGGCGCTCACGATCGCCCGCGGGCTCGACGTCGACGTCGCCGTGCACCTCGCGCTCAAGCCGGGCACGCTCCGGCGTCGGACACCCGACGAGCAGGCGTGGGAACTGCCCGCCTACGAGCGGTACGCGGCGCAGGCGGAGCGCGCGGCGGACCTGCTGGTCCGGGTCGACCACCCGGACCACCCGGCCCTGGTGCACCGCTGACCGGGCGTCAGTCGCTCGCGGCCGACGCCGGGGCGTAGCCCCAGTACTCACTCATCGTCCGCAGCTCGCGTGGGATCTCGTCCGGGTCCGGGAGCGTGCGCCCGGCCTGGATGCTCCCGGTGCGGATCTTGTCCCGCCAGTCGCCCAGGCCCTTGCGGACCTCGCCGTGCTCGTGGTCGCCGTACGAGACCATGCCCGGCTCCCACGGCAGGCCGAGGAAGTCGCAGATCCGGTGGAACTCGGTCGCCGGGTCCGCGGTGACGTCCTCGTAGCGGACCGTCAGCCCCGGAAGCCGATGGCGCACGTCCTCCAGCGCCGTCATGTACTTCAGCGTGTGCATGACGGCGCGGTTCATGGGCCGCCGGGCCGGGTCGGCGTCGTGCCAGGAGCGGGCGATCGACGCCGGGTGGCGCAGCAGGAAGATGAACCGGGCGTCCGGCCAGCACACCGCGAGCCGGTCGGCGACGAAGACGTTGCTGGGAGTCTTCTCCACGACGACCTGCTTGCCGCTGCGCAGCAGCTCACGGTGCAGCACCCGATCCCACAGGATGTGCTCGACGTCGGCCACGTTGTGTCCCAGCGCGTACATCGCCTCCTGGGTGAGCCGCGTCGTGAAGTCGACGGACAGCCGCCGCACGTGCGTCTCGATGGGCGCGTGCACCTGGGAGTGGCTGTCCAGCACCACGCGCAGCAGCGTCGACCCGGCGCGGGGGGACGAGAGCACGAAGACCGGGGCGACCAGCAGGCGGTCGGCCGCGGGGTCGGCCGGCGGGCGGATGCGCCCCCTACCCGGACGGCTCGTGCCGCCACTCGGAGTGCCGCCCTGGCGGGCGCCACTCTGTGCATCACCCTGCCGGACGCCGCCGTGGTCGCGGGGCACGCGCGTGACCCGCAGGCCCGCGTGCTTCTCGAGTGCCGTACCGAACCGGCGGGCCAGCTGTGTGCCGGTTCCTCGAACCGTGAGCATGTCGAAGGACTCCGTTCGGCTGTCCCCCTGCCGTCCAACACGGTGACACGCCCGTCCGGGGCGCGCCACCGTTGCGGCATCGGCCCGGCTACAGCACCAGGCAGAACGGGTGGCCGGCCGGGTCCGCGAACACGCGGAAGCCGCTGCCCTCGCCGGGCAGCCGGGCCGCGCCGAGCGCCAGCACCGCGGTCTCGCCCGCGTCCAGGTCGGGCACCCCGACGTCGAGGTGCACCTGCTGCGGGTGGGCGGGGTCCGGCCACCGCGGCGGGTTGTAGTCCGCCACGGACTGGAAGAGCACGGGCCGGTCGCCGCCGAGCATGGCGACCCCGTCGGCGTCGTAGGCCACGGGGGCGCCCAGCACGCCGGACCAGAATGCGGCGAGCTCGGAGGCGTCCGGGCAGTCGAAGGTGGGACCCATCACGGTCACTCCGTCGGACTCCTCCTTGAGGCACAGGTCGAAGGGGTGCCCCGCCAGGTCGGACAGCGTGATCCACTGCTCGTTCTCCCGCAGCACGGTGGCCCCCAGCTCCACCGCCCGGGCGCTCGCTGCGGCCAGGTCCGGCACGTACAGGTCGATGTGCGCCTGCTGCGGGTGCTCCTGCCCCGGCCACTGCGGCGGGACGTGGTCGGGCGCGAGCTGGAACGCGACGTCCCATCGGTCCGGGGTCGTGACGGTGATCCAGTCGTGGTCGGTGAACTTCACGGCGCCGCCGGTCAGGGCCGTCCAGAACCCCGCCTCGGTGGCGAGGTCGGGGACGTCCAGGACCACGGACTTGAGCACACCCACCCCGGGTGCGGGGGCCTCTGCGGCCGGTCCGGTGGAGGTTGATTCAGTCATGGCCCAACCTTTCGGGAGGTGGTGGGAAGAACCTTCGGCTACCACCCTGCACCCCACCGCCGACATTCCCCACCGGAAAAGTTGCGGAGGACTGTCCACCAGGTTATCCACAGCATGCCCGCCCGTGGCCCGCACCACCCCGCAGTTATCCACAGATGCTGTCCACAGGCCTGTGAATGCGGTGGTCAGCCCTGGGGGCAGGCGGACACACTGTCCCGGTGCAGAACACCGTCGCCCTCGCGCAGAGCGCCCTCGCCCCGACGCTCGGCGCCGTCCGCCTCACCGACCCGGTCGATCTGGGCGGCTCCGCCCGCTCCCAGGTGCTCCGCTGCCGGGTCGAGCGCGCCGGCGACGATCGTCCCGCGCCGTCCGGTACTCGTCAGCACCTCCCGCCCACGGTGATCGTCAAGCGCTTCCTGTCCGACGCCGGCGCGTTCGTCCGCGAGACCGTCGGCCTGGACGTGTGCCCGGGCACGCCGACCCTCCTCGCCCAGGACCAGGCCAACGGCCTGATCGTCATGTCCGATCTCGGCGTGCTGCCCACGCTGGCCGACCTGCTCCTCGGGGACGACCGCGACGCGGCCTGGGACGGGGCACGGTCCTGGGCCCGCGCGCTCGGCCGCACGACAGGCG
>NZ_KI911756.1:9253-11362 GCF_000515355.1 Promicromonospora kroppenstedtii DSM 19349
CGGGCGACCGGCCCCGCGACCGCGCCGCGCGCGACCTGGCCGAGCTCCGCGCGGAGCTGCTCGACGGGCTCGGCGTGCCGACGCACCACGACCGCTGAGCCATCACCCGCCCGACTCGAATCCCACCGCACCGCACCGAACCACCCAGCCCGCCGACCGTCGTCGGGCAGCGAGAGGAAAGAACCCATGCGCAACCGTAGGCACACCGTTCTGGCGTCCGGCCTGGCCCTCGTCTCGGCGATGGCGATGAGCGGCTGCGTGGCCGGCGAGGGTGCGGCCGCCGCCGGCGGTGGCGAGGGTGCGGGGGAGTGGAGCACCGACACCCTGAACATCGACTTCGCCACGTACAACCCGCTCAGCCTCGTGGTCCGCGAGCAGGGCTGGCTGGAGGAGGAGCTCGACGGCGTCGAGGTCACCTGGGTGCAGTCGGACGGCTCGAACACGGCGAACGAGAACCTGCGGGCGGAGGCGATCGACTTCGGCTCCACGGCGGGCTCGGCGGCGCTCCTGGCGCGGGCGAACGGCTCGCCCATCCGCACGGTCGACATCTACAGCCAGCCGGAGTGGTCGGCGATCGTGGTCGCGGGCGACTCGAAGATCAAGGACGTCGCCGACCTGGAGGGCGCGTCCATCGCGGCCACCAAGGGCACCGACCCGTACTTCTTCCTGCTGCAGACCCTCGACGAGGCGGGCATCCCGCTCAGCGAGGTCGAGGTGCAGAACCTGCAGCACGCCGACGGCCGCGCCGCGCTCGACAACGGGTCCGTCGACGCCTGGTCGGGCCTCGACCCGATCATGGCCGCCGCCGAGGCGGAGGCGGGCGACAAGCTGATCTACCGCAACATCGACTTCAACACCTACGGGTTCCTCAACGCGCGCGAGGAGTTCGTCGACGACCACCCGGACGTCACGCAGGCCGTCGTGGACGCCTACGAGCAGGCCCGCGCCTGGGCGCTGGAGAACCCCGAGGAGCTGTCCGCGCTGCTCGCCGAGGTCGCCTCCATCGACCCCGAGGTCGCTTCCACGGTGATCGAGGAGCGCACCGTGCTCGACCTCGACCCGGTGCCCGGCGACAAGCAGCGCGACGTGCTGGAGGTCGTGGGCCCGATCTTCGTCGAGTCGGGCGACGTGGCCGCGCAGGAGAACGTCGACAGCGCGCTCGACGAGCTCTTCGCGCCCCAGTTCGCGCAGGAGGCGGTGGCCTCTGATGGCTGACCAGGAGGCCGACGTCGAACGGGCGGACGGCGCCACGGTGTCGTCCACCCGGCCGGGGCCCGGCGCGGGCCGAGCCGGGCCGATCGTGCTGGGGCTGCTGGTTCCGGGGGCGCTGCTCGCCCTCTGGTGGGGCGTGACGGCGGCCGGGATCGTGCCGCCCTACCAGCTCCCCGGCCCGGTGGCCGTGTGGGACGCCGCCGTCGACCTGGTCGAGCGCGGGCAGCTCTGGCACCACGTGGCGATCTCGACGCAGCGCGTGCTGATCGGGTTCGCGCTGGGCGCCGCCGCGGGCCTCGCCGTCGGCTCCCTGGTGGGGCTGTCCAAGCTGGGTGACCTGCTGCTCGCGCCCACGCTCGGCGCGATCCGCGCCGTGCCCTCGCTCGCCTGGGTACCGCTCCTGATCCTGTGGCTCAAGATCGGCGAGGAGTCCAAGATCACGCTCATCGCGATCGGCGCGTTCTTCCCCGTCTACACGACGATCGCGGCGGCCCTGCGGCACGTGGACCCCCACCTGGTCGAGGCAGGACGGGCCTTCGGGCTGCGCGGGCTGCGGCTCCTGACGACGGTGCAGCTCCCCGCCGTGCTGCCCTCGCTGGTGGCGGGGCTCCGCCTGGCGCTCGCGCAGTCGTGGCTGTTCCTGGTGGCCGCCGAGCTCATCGCGTCGTCGATGGGCCTGGGGTTCCTGCTCAACGACTCCCAGCAGAACGGCCGCGTGGACCGCATCCTGCTGGCGATCGTGCTGCTCGCGGTGCTGGGCAAGCTCACGGACGCGCTGATCGGCCTGGCGGAGCGCCGGCTGCTGCGGCGGTGGGCATGACGGCGCCCAACGTCACCGCCGAGGCGTACGACCGCGCCGCCGCCGACCCGGTCGCGTTCTGGGCGGAGGCGGCCCGC
>NZ_KI911756.1:11462-17405 GCF_000515355.1 Promicromonospora kroppenstedtii DSM 19349
CCGCCACCGGCAGGCCGGGCACGGCCGACCCCACGGGCAGCTCCGGCAGCGCCGCGTGGGCCGGATCGTCCGCGGCGTCGATCTCGGCGATGAGTGCCCGCACCCGCACGGTGACGTCGTCGACGATCCGCTCGACCTCCTCGATGGGCCGGCCTGCGGGGTCGTCCAGCGGCCAGTCGAGGTAGCGGCGTCCCGGGAACACGGGACAGGTGTCGCCGCAGCCCATGGTCACGATCACGCCGGAGGTGCGCACGATGTCGTCGGTGAGCTCGCGCGGGAACTCGATGAGCCCGTCGAGCCCGCGCCGCGCCAGGACGGTCTCGGTCATCGGGTCGGGCTCCGAGACCGGGCGTGTGCCCGCGGTGCGCACCCGGATACGGTCGCCCGCGAGCCGGCGGGTCACGGCGGCGGCGATCTGGGACCGGCCGGTGTTGTGCACGCAGACGAACAGCACGTCGCGCGGCGAGCCGTGCGTCACCTCGGTCATGGCGGCCAGCCGGTCGGTCGCGAGCCAGGCGGTCAGAGCGGGCAGCTGGGCGGACGACCGCACCTGCTCGACCAGCGCGGCGTAGCACTCCCGGACGAGACGGTCCACGGTCCCGGCACCCGCGTTGGCGGCGAACGTGGCGGCAAGGGTGTCGACCAGCCGGTCGAGCAGCGCCTCGTGGTCGCGCACGTCGAGCGCCGGCTCGTCGAGGAACCGCGGGGCGGCGAGCGCCGTCGTGCCGTACCGTGCGATCCCGCGCGAGGAGACGCGGTACTGCGCCGCGTCCGACGCGACCGGCCCGACGACGGCGACCAGCCCGACCGAGACCAGCGCCTCGAGGTCCTGCTCCACGCCGGCGACGGCGAGCGCTTCGGTCACGAAGTCGGCGGGCCTGCCGTCCGCGCCGTCCGGCACGAGCCCGGCGGCGGTGGAGCGGCCCGCGGGGTGCGTGAGCAGGCGCGCCAGCAGCCGCAGCCGCTCGGGGTTCGCCATCGTGAGTCGTTGTGCGGAGCGCAGCTCGTCCGGGGTCATCGGTCTCTCCCTGGCCTACGGCGGTGTGGCCGAGTGCCAGGAGCGAGGCTACCCCGCCGTCCTGGACCTCGGCGGCCGCACGGTGGGAACATCACCCACGATCGGGACCGGCCGCCGGTGGAACGGGAACCCGTACCGCGTGACCAGGCCCGCCAGCGTGGTGACCCGGTTGCGGGGGCCGATCAGCGACATGATGTGCACGAACAGCCACACGATCCACGCCAGGCCCTTCGTGATCCGCAGCGGCCGGCCCCCGGGCAGGTTGATCTCGGCGATCGCGGCGCGTCTGCCGATCACGGCCATCGTGCCCTTGTCGACGTAGTGGAGGTCCTGCAGGGGCTCGCCGTCGATCAGGGCGCGGATGTTGCGGCCCGCGACGAGGCCGCCCTGGATCGCGGGCTGCGCGAGCTGGGGCAGGTCGGCCGGCGAGATCGCGATGTCGCCCGCGGCGAAGACGCCCGGCAGGCCCTCGACCTGCATGTCGTCGCCGATCCGGATGCGGCCGCTGTCGTCCTGCGGCAGGCCCCACTCGGCCACCTCGTCGTGCACGCGCACCCCGGCGGACCAGACGGTCAGGTCGGCGTGGATGCGGGTCCCGTCGGTGAGCACCACGGCCTCGCGCTCGACGGCCGCCACCCCGGCCCCCAGGTGCAGCGAGACCCCGCGGTGCCGCAGCTCCTGGGTCGCGTAGGCGCGCAGCTTGGGCGCGAACGACTTGAGGATCTCGCCGCCGCGCTGCACCACCTTGACCTCGAACGCGTCGCCGTGGATCTCCGGGTAGGCGGGCGCGAGGCCGGCGGTGCGCAGCTCGGCGAGCGCACCCGCGACCTCTACCCCGGTGGCGCCGCCGCCCACGACGACGACGCGCAGCCCGTCGTCGGCCCGCTTCGACTTCGCGGCCTTCTCCAGGCGGATGAAGAGGTTGTCGCGGATCCGCATCGCCTGCGACCGCGTGTACATCGGGAACGAGTGCTCCTTGGCGCCCGGCGTCCCGAAGAAGTTCGCCGTGACGCCCGCCGTGACGACCAGGTAGTCGTAGCTGATCCAGTGGTCGTTCAGCAGGCGGATCTTCTTCGCGGCGTGGTCGGCCTCCACCAGGTGCTCGTGCACCACGTGCACGTTCTTCTGCTTGAGCCGCAGGCCGCGCAGGAAGTAGGTGACGTCGCCCGGGTTCAGGCCGCCGGTCGCCACCTGGTACAGCAGCGGCTGGAACGTGTTGTAGACGCGGCGGTCGATCAGCGTGATCCGCACGGGCGCGTCCTTGAGGGCCCGGACCGTCGCCATCCCGGCGAACCCGCCGCCGACCACCACCACGTGCGGCAGCGGCTCGGGGTGCTCGCTCATGGTCTTCTCGAGGCCGTAGTCCTCGTCGTCCTCGGGTGCTTGCACGGGGGTGTGTGCAGAATCGGTCACGATCACGAGTCTCTCACCGCCCGGGTTACCGTGGTCGGTCGTGAGCACCACCGAACACCAGACCGACCCCGCCGGCCGCCCCGAGCGGCTGGCCCACGGCCTGCGCACCCGCCACCTGACCATGATGGGCCTCGGCTCCGCGATCGGCGCCGGACTGTTCCTCGGCTCGGGCCTCGGCATCGCCGCCGCGGGTCCCGCCGTCCTGGTCAGCTACGCCATCGCGGGTGCGATCGTCGTGCTGGTCATGCGGATGCTCGCCGAGATGGCCTCCGCGCTCCCGTCGAGCGGCTCGTTCTCCGTCTACGCGGAGGCGGCGCTCGGGCGCTGGGCCGGGTTCCTGCTGGGCTGGCTGTACTGGTTCACCATCGTCATGGTGCTCGGCGTCGAGGTGACGGGTGTCGCCGGGATCGTGCACGGCTGGTGGCCCGCCGTGCCGCAGTGGGCGGTCGCGGCCGCCGTCGTCGCCGTGTTCGGCGCGATCAACCTCGTGGGCGTGCGCCAGTTCGGCGAGGCCGAGTTCTGGTTCGCCACCGTCAAGGTGCTCGCGATCGTCGGCTTCCTCGTGCTCGGCGTGCTGATCGTCGTCGGCGTGGTGCCCGTGACCGGCAGCGTCCTGGGGAAGTGGGCGCAGTACGGCGGGTTCGCCCCGGCGGGCCTGCCCGGCATCGCCGCCGGCCTGCTCACCGTCGTCTTCGCGTTCGGCGGCATCGAGATCGTCACCATCGCGGCCGCCGAGGCGCGCGACCCGCAGTCGGCCGTCGCGAGCGCGACCCGCACCATCCTGTGGCGCATCCTGTTCTTCTACGTGGGCTCGGTCGCGATCATGGTCGCCCTCATCCCGTGGACCGACGCCGCCCGCCTGGAGTCGCCGTTCGTCTCCGTGCTCCAGATGGCCGGGTTCGACGGCGCCGCCCGGCTCATGGAGGTCGTCGTGGTGCTCGCGCTGCTGAGCGCGTTCAACGCCAACGTGTACGCGACGTCCCGCATGCTGTTCTCGCTCGGCGGCCGCGGTGACGCCCCGGCGCTCGCGACCCGGGTCTCCCGCCGCGACGTCCCGTGGGTCGCTGTGCTGGTCTCGGTGTTCTTCGGCGTCGTCGCCGTGCTGCTCAACTACCTGCTGCCCGAGTCCTTGCTCGGGGTGCTGCTCAACGCCGTGGGTTCGGCGCTGCTGGTGGTCTGGATCCTCGTGGTGGTCTCGCAGCTCCGCCTGCGTCCGCGCCTGGAGGCCGCCGCGGCCGAGCGCGGCGAGACCCTGCGCCTGCGCGCCTGGGGCTACCCGTGGCTCTCGTGGGCGACGCTCGTGGCGCTCGTCGTGGTGGTCGGCCTCATGCTGTCCGACGCCGCCGCCCGGCCGCAGATCGCCGCGACAGCGGGCCTGGTCGTGGTGATCATGCTGGTCTACGTGGTCGCGCGGGCGCTGCGCCGCGTCCCGGCCGTGCCGGCGGCGACCGGCCGGCGGTAGTCGTTCAGCAGACCGTCATCGGGGGTCCATCCGCCGGTCGGGCGGTCGCCAGCGGGGACCTCGATCGTCGTCGGCATGACCGAGCAGACCACCGGCGGCGTCGACCGCCGGACATTCCTGTCCCTGAGCAGCCTCGGCGCGGCGGGCGTCGCGACCACGGCGGCCGTCACCGGCGCGGCCCCGGCCGAGGCCGTGGAGCTGGCCCGGCACCCGCAGCGAGGGCTGCGGTTCGGGCGCGACGGCAAGTTCAAGGTCGTCCAGTTCAACGACACCCAGGACGACGAGAAGATCGACCGTCGCACGCTCGAGCTCATGCGCGCGGTGCTCGACGACGAGCGGCCCGACGTCGTGATCCTCAACGGCGACAACATCACCGGCGGCTGCGACACCCCGCTGGAGATGCGCCAGGCCATGAACAACGTGGTGCAGCCGATGGAGGAGCGGGCCGTCCCGTGGGCCATCACCTTCGGCAACCACGACGAGGACTCGACGCCGAACAGCGGCCTGGACGAGGCCGACATGCTGGCCTTCTACCGCTCCTACCGCTACAACGTGAACGGTCCGACGGCGCGCGGCGTCACCGGGCAGGGCAACTCGTACCTGCTGATCGAGGGCACGAACGGCCGCCCCGCGTTCAACCTGTGGCTGCTCGACTCGGGCCGGTACGCGCCCGAGACCCTGTCCGGCCAGGACTTCGACGGCTACCCCCACTGGGACTGGCTGCGCATGGACCAGGTCAAGTGGTACTACGACACGTCGGTGCAGATCGAGCGCAAGGCCGGGTACGTGGTGCCGGCCCTGATGTTCATCCACATCCCGTTGTGGGAGTACCGGTTCATGTGGTTCGGCTCGGTGGACGGGCGCACCGACGCCGACCACGAGCGCGGCAGGGCACGCCACCGCATCGACGGCGAGCGCAACGAGGACGAGTGCCCCGGGCCGTTCAACTCGGGCATGTTCTCGGCGATCCAGCACCGGGGCGACGTCCGCGGGGTGTTCTGCGGCCACGACCACGTGAACACCTACTCGGGCGACTACTACGGCGTGCTGCTCGGGTACGCGGGCAACACCGGGTTCGGCACGTACGGCCTGGGCGGCGCCGAGCGCAACCGGCTGCGCGGTGCGCGCGTCTACGACCTCGACGAGTCGGTCGACGGCGTCCTGGCGGGCACCCGGATGCGGTTCGCCGGCGAGTTCGGGATCGACCTCACCGCTGACGACCAGTGGATCGAGCCGCTCCCGCTGCCCCGGGGCAAGTAGCCGCACGTGTCAGACGTACAGGTCACCCAGGTGACCTGTACGTCTGACACGTCGGAGGGGTGCTCCCCGGATGAGAAAATGACGGCATGGCTGAGCTCCTCGCGGTCTGTCGCGTGCACGTCCTGCATCCTGATCCCGGCACCGTGGGCGTCACGGCGATCGACAAGCGTCCCGTGGAGGGGCGGGTCAAGGTGCGGCCCTACGGCCTGTACGCGGACGTGCAGGCCGACCGCGCCAGCCACGGCGGCCTCGACCAGGCGGTCTACGCCTACGCCCAGGAGGACGCCGACTACTGGGGCGCCGAGCTGGACCGCGAGATCACGCCGGGGCTGTTCGGCGAGAACCTGCGGGTCAGCGGCCTGGACGTGAACGGCGCCGTGATCGGTGAGCACTGGCGGATCGGCACGGCCCTGCTGGAGGTCACGCAGCCCCGCACGCCCTGCCAGACCTTCGGCCGCCGGCTCGGCGAGCAGCGCTGGGTGCGCCGGTTCACGCAGGCCAACCGCACGGGTGCGTACCTGCGCGTGGTCGAGAACGGCGACCTCGGCGCGGGGGACGCCGTCGAGGTGGTGCACCACCCGCTGCACGGCGTCACTGTCGCGGACTGGTTCGGCGCGCAGTACGGCCTGGCGCGCGCGGCGCGGGACGCCGCCGGTTTCGGCAAGCCGTACGCGTCCGTGGCCGAGAGCCTGGAGGAGCTCGCGAAGCGGCTGCTGAACGCGCATGCCGCGGGTGAGCTCCGGCTCAGCGTCGACATGCACCGCCGCAGCGAGCAGGCCGCGAGCCGCGC
>NZ_KI911756.1:17505-23352 GCF_000515355.1 Promicromonospora kroppenstedtii DSM 19349
CGCAGGCCGCCGGCGCGCACTTCGCCGCGGCCGAGCGGTACGTGCGGCAGTGGCTGCGGGACCCGACGATGTCGGCGCGCCGGATCGCCGACGCGATCGGGCTCAGCGAGCGGCAGCTCTCCCGCGTGCTGGCGGAGCACGGTACGAGCGTGCCGCGGCTGATCGCCCGGCGGCGCGTGGAGATGGCGAGCCGCATGCTGCGCATGCCGTCGTACGCGGAGCAGACCGTCGAGGCGATCGGCCTGCGCTGTGGGTTCTCGTCGGCCGCGCAGTTCTCCCGCGTGTTCCGGGAACAGTCGGGCATGTCGCCGTCGGAGGCCCGCCGGTATGCCCTCGCGGCCAGGGCTTGATACTTTCCGCCGACATTCATGGCCAGGCCTTTTCCCAGGTCGGGGCGCACGGCACCCTGTGCGCATGCCTGAGTTCGACGACGGTCAGACCGAGACCGCACTGCCCAGCCACACCGCGACCGGCCCGACCCCGGAGGCTCCCGACGTCGTCGTCGAGACCGACGTGCTGGTCGTGGGTTCCGGCCCGGCGGGCGCGTCGGCGGCCCTGTTCCTGTCCAGCCTCGGTGTCAGCACCATCATGATCACCAAGTACCGCTGGACGGCGAACACGCCCCGCGCGCACATCACCAACCAGCGCACCATGGAGATCTTCCGCGACCTGGGCATCGAGGACCAGGTGCTCGCGGACGCCACCCCGCACGAGCTCGTCGGCGACACGGTGTTCTGCACGACGATCGCGGGCGAGGAGATCGGCCGCATCCTCACCTGGGAGACGCACCCCGCGCGCGAGGCGGACGCGCGGCTCGCCTCGCCGTCCCTGACGGTGGACATCCCGCAGACCTACCTCGAGCCGATCCTGGTGAAGAACGCCGCCCAGCGGGGCGCGCAGACGCGGTTCTCCACGGAGTACCTGGGCCACACGCAGGACGCCGAAGGTGTCAGCACCCGCGTGCTCGACCGCGTCACCGGCACCGAGTACACGATCCGCTCGAAGTACCTGATCGGCGGCGACGGCGCCCGCTCCCAGGTCGCCGCCGACATCGGCCTGCCCATGGAGGGCGCGATGGACATCGCCGGCTCCATGAACATCACCTTCAAGGCCGACCTCACCCACCTCGTGGGCCACCGCCCGTCGGTCCTGTACTGGGTGCTGCAGCCGGGGTCCGACGTCGGCGGCATCGGCGCAGGGCTGGTGCGCATGGTGCGGCCGTGGAACGAGTGGCTCGTCGTCTGGGGCTACGACATCGCGGGCGAGCCCCCGCAGCTCGACGACGCCGCGGCCGCCGAGATCGTGCGCCAGCTCGTGGGCGCCCGGGACCTGGACGTCGAGATCACCGGCTACTCGCTGTGGGGCAACAACCAGATGTACGCGACGCACCTGCAGCAGGGCCGCGTCTTCTGCGCCGGCGACGCCGTCCACCGGCACCCGCCGAGCAACGGCCTCGGTTCCAACACGTCGGTCCAGGACTCGTACAACCTGGCCTGGAAGATCGCCGCCGTGCTGAACGGCCACGCGGCGCCGTCGCTGCTGGACACGTACTCGGCCGAGCGTGCCCCCGTGGCCGAGCAGATCGTGCTGCGCGCCAACAAGTCGGGCGGCGAGTTCCGGTTCATGGAGGTGCTCGGGGTCCTGGACGCCGAGACGCCGGAGGCGATGCAGGCCGCGATCGACGAGCGCAAGGCGAACACCCCCGCGGGTGCCGCCAAGCGCGCCGCGCTCGTGGAGGCCATGGACCTCAAGCACTACGAGTTCAACGCGCACGGCGTGGACATGGGCCAGTTCTACGAGTCCGCCGCCGTCGTGCCGGACGGGTCGCCCAAGCCCGTGGACGAGCGCGACCCCGAGCTCTACTACAAGCAGTCCACGGTGCCGGGCGCGCGGTTCCCGCACGTCTGGGTCGCCGACGTGCACGGCCACAAGCGCTCGACGCACGACCTGGTCCCGTACGGGCAG
Source organism: Promicromonospora kroppenstedtii DSM 19349 (assembly GCF_000515355.1). Classification (GTDB taxonomy): domain Bacteria; phylum Actinomycetota; class Actinomycetes; order Actinomycetales; family Cellulomonadaceae; genus Promicromonospora; species Promicromonospora kroppenstedtii. Next base: position 19,471 of record NZ_KI911756.1, read on the forward strand.
TTCACGCTGGTCACGGGCATCGCGGGCGAGGCGTGGGCCGAGGCCGCCGCGAAGGTCGCCGAGGAGCTCGGCGTGCCGCTGGAGGCCGTCGTCATCGGGCCGGGCCGCGACGTCATCGACACCTACTACGACTGGGCCAGGATGCGCGGCGTCGAGGAGTCGGGCGCGATCCTGGTCCGCCCCGACTCGCACGTCGCGTGGCGCGCCCAGACCCTGGCCGACGACCCGGCCGGGGCCCTGGGCGGCGCGCTGCGGTCGGTGCTCGGCCGGGGCGGGCAGCATGGCTGAGCCCGACGCCGAGCAGTCCGCGCGCGAGCAGGAGCTGGTCGACCGGGTCGCGGCGTCGTTCGCGGGCGCGGACGACGAGCGTCTGGCGACGGTCATGCAGTCCCTGACCCGGCACCTGCACGCGTTCCTGCGGGAGGTGCGGCTCACCGAGGACGAGTGGAACCGGGGCATCGCGTTCCTCACCGCGGCCGGGCACATCACCGACGACAAACGGCAGGAGTTCATCCTGCTGTCCGACGTGCTGGGTGCCTCCATGCAGACCATCGCGATCAACAACGCCGCCCACGCGAACGCGACGGAGGCCACGGTGTTCGGCCCCTTCTTCGTGGACGACGCGCCGCGCATCGAGAACGGCGGCGACATCTCGGGCGGCGCCACGGGCCAGCCGTGCTGGGTGGAGGGCACGGTCACCGACACCGCGGGCAACCCCGTGCCGGGCGCGCGCATCGAGGTGTGGGAGGCGGACGAGGACGGTTTCTACGACGTCCAGTACGGCGACGACCGCACCTCCGGCCGCGCACACCTCTTCACCGACGACGACGGCGGCTACCGCTTCTGGGGCGTCACACCCACGCCGTACCCGATCCCGCACGACGGGCCGGTCGGCGCGCTGCTCGCGGCGTCGGGCCGCTCGCCCATGCGCGCCGCGCACCTGCACTTCATGGTGACGGCGCCCGGGCTCCGCACGCTGGTGACCCACATCTTCGTGCGCGGCGACGAGCTGCTGGCGTCGGACTCGGTGTTCGGCGTCAAGGACTCGCTCGTCATGGACTTCGAGGAGCAGCCGGCGGGCACCCCGGCGCCTGGTGGCCGCGAGGTCGAGGGCGCCTGGGCCCGCACCCGCTTCGACGTCGTCCTGGCCCCGGGGGACTGACCGGGCCGGCTCGCCGTCGTCGTGCCCGACGTCGTGCCCCTGGGTGCGCGGTCGGGCCTGGGTCATGCTCGTCGCGCTCGTGATACTCGGTACCACCTGGTGTCTGCTCGCCGGGTGCGGCGGCATGGTGAGCGTCGGCCGGCGGGCCTACGTCGGCGTGGGCGGGTACGCGCCGATCCGGCTCGCCGACGCCGTCCGCACCCCGCCGTGGGCTGCCGTCCTCGCGGCCTTCCGCGGCACCGACCGGGTCGACCGCGTGGGCTTCGTCCACCGGTTCGCGCTGGCGCGGACGGTCGCCGTCCTGCTCGGGACCCACCTGCTGATGCGTTCCCGCGTGGGACTGGGGCTCACCAGTGGTGGTGGGTGGCATCGGCACCGTCCTGGTGGCGGGGTGGTTCCTGCTCCTCCCCACGACCTGTCGGGTGCGGTCCGGGCGGATCTGACGGCGTGGTGAGTCCGACGTCACAGCGTCTTGGGTCGACGACGCGACTCGGTATCAACGAAAATAGTTGATCCGCAGATCAGCGGGTGAGCCACGTGCAGCGTAGCCGTAAGCCTGCACCGGAGGAGGACCCATGACGGACGCCGACGACGCCCAGTACCACTCCATCGCCAACCCTCGCCGGACCACGCTCGTGCATCGGAGCGTCACCGACACCTACGGGTCCCTGCACGAGGAACGCGAGACCCCGGCCGACGACGCCAGCGCGGGCTGAGTCGAGCGGGGTCCGCGCCTGGTCCTGGTGCCCACGACGGAGGGCCCGGTCGCACCGCCATGCCTGGCGGGCGCGGCCGGGCCTTCCGTGTTCCCGGACGGTGGCGTGCCCAGGCCTGCGGGGCGTCCCTGCCGAGCCGTCCGGCATGCGAGACGAATGCCGCACCCGCAAAGTTCACCCCCTGCCCCACTCGGCCCTGTCGAAAGCCTGGTGAGGGGCTGGAGTTCACCTCCGATTCATGTGATCGACCTCACTCCCGTTACATTCCGGAAACAAGTCCGCTAGCCTGGAGCGCGCATCCTCTCCCACAATTCGGTGAGCGGAAGCGGTACGCATTTTGATGCAGGTGCATGAAACACGGCGAGTTCGGCACGGTGCGCAGGCGGGCAAGGACCCGCGGCGACCGGTACGACGTGGAACAGGGAACTCGCAAGGAGCCCGGCCCCGAGACGGGGCGCGGACCCAGCAGAGCACGTCCGATCACGTACGACACAAGAACTGAGTGGGGTTACCAGGGATGAATGGCGAATCGATTCGACACTTCACGGACGGTCGCGTTCCCGACGCCGGGATCGCGCACCTCTTCAGCGTCGAGAACCGATTCCAGGCGCGCCTCGACGTCGAGGCCGCACTAGCGCTCGCGGAGGCCGAGGTCGGCCTGATCCCGGAGCCGGCCGGTGAGACGATCGCCCGGGCCGCCCAGATCGAGAAGCTCGACCTCGACCGGGTGGCGGCCGAGACGGCGTCGGCCAGCCACCCGCTGATGCCGCTCATCGAGGAGTTCGCGCGCGTGGTAGGCCGCGAGTACGGCGGCTGGGTGCACTGGGGTGCCACGACGCAGAACATCACCCAGACGGCGGACGTGCTCGTGCTGCGCGACGCGCACCGCGCGGTCAAGGACCTGCTCGCCAAGGTGCTGCGCGGCATGTCCAAGCAGGCCGAGGCGTCGGCCGCGGTGCCGATGGCGGGCCGCACGCACAGCCAGCACGCGGTGCCGGTCACGTTCGGCTTCAAGGTCGCCGTCTGGATCGACGAGCTCACGGCGCACACCGACCGGCTCGAGCGCCTCGAGGACCGGCTCTTCCGGGTGCTCATGGGCGGCGCCGTCGGCACGTTCGCGTCGTTCGGTCCCGCCGGGCGCGAGGTCGAGCGCCGGGTCGCCAACCACCTGGGGCTCGGCACCATGCCGGTCCCGTCGCGCGCCATCAACGACGGCATCGTCGAGCTGGTGCTCGTCCTGGGCCAGGTCGCCGGCACCGCCGGCAAGATCGGCAAGGACATCTACTCGATGATGCAGCCGGAGTTCGGCGAGGCGTTCGAGCCCATCCCCGAGGGCACGGTCGGCAGCTCGACCATGCCGCACAAGCGCAACCCGCAGCTCGCCCTCGACCTGCTGTCGATGAGCGCCCAGCTCCGCGCGCTGGCAGCGCCCGCGCTCGAGTCGATGCAGCACGACCACGAGGCCAACGGCGGCATGACCGACCTCCTGGAGTCGACGGTCTCCCGCGCCACCGTCCTGGCCGGCGACATCCTGACCCGCCTGGACGTCATCCTCGACGGGCTGGAGCTCGACGAGCAGCGCATGCGCGCCAACCTGGCCCTCAGCGAGGGCCTCATCGGCTCGGAGTCGCTGATGATGGAGCTGGGCGAGCGCATCGGCCGCCAGAAGGCGCACGAGGTCGTGTACGAGGTGGCGCAGGAGTCGGCCGTCGGCGACGAGCAGTTCCTCGACCTGCTGGTGCGCAACACGACGGTCAGCACCTACTTCGACCGCGACGAGATCTGCCGCCTGATCGACCCGCGCGCCTACCTCGGCGAGAGCATCACGATCGCGCACGACATGGCGCAGCACGCCCGCGCCGTGGCCGACCGGCTCGAGTTCAGCGCGCGCACGGCCAAGCCGGTGCCGCTCTTCGTCCGCGACACGGCGGACGAACCCGCCCCCGAGCCGAGCACCGGGGACGACGTCGCCGTCGCCCGCCCGGTCGACGGCACCAGGGTCGC
>NZ_KI911756.1:23452-25505 GCF_000515355.1 Promicromonospora kroppenstedtii DSM 19349
GCCCAGGCCGCCGCGGAGCAGCCCGAGCCGGCCTCCGGTGCCGGCACCGGGAAGACGGTGGACGCCGCGGCTGTGAAGCCCGCCTCCGCCCGCCCCGCGCCGTCGTCGGCCGGGAAGGTGACGGAGCCTGTCACGAAGGCCGTCGACGAGGTCGCGGCCGCGACCGGCGGCCTGCTCGACCCGGTGACCGAGCCGGTCCGGACGGCGGTGACCGAGCCTGTGGGCGCGGCCGTCACGGAGATCACGAAGAAGCCGGTGGCGCAGGTCGCCGAGGTCGTCGAGCAGGTCGCGGACCCGGTCCTGAAGCCCGTCACGGAGCAGGTCGGCGCGGCCGTCAAGCCGGTCACCGAGCCGCTCGGCGACGTGCTCGCCCCGGTGACAGGCGTGGTCGGGCAGGTCGTGACGCCGCTCGCGCCCGTGCTGAGCGCGGTCACGGAGCCGCTGGCCCCGGTGACCGACGGTCTGCTGTCCCCCGTGGTCGACATCGTCTCGCCGGTGACCGACGTGGTCGGCGGCGTGACCGCCCCGGTCCTGGGTGCGCTCGAGCCCGTGACCGCCCCGGTCACGGACGCGCTGTCGCCCGTGCTGACGCCGGTCGGCGAGGCCGTCGCCCCCGTGGGTGAGGTGCTCGCCCCGGTGGTCGAGCCGCTGAGCCCGGTCGTGGAGCCGCTCGCGCCGGTCACGGACGTCGTGCCCGCCGCGCCGTCCGCTCCGGGCGAGCCGGTGACCGTGATCCCGACCCAGCGGGTCGAGGATCTCTCAGAGCCGACGTACCCGGGGGAGCTGCAGGCCTCCGGTGACGCCGCGGGTGTCGTGGTCTGGACCTCGGCCGGGGTCCGGCACGCGATGCTCGACCTGGTGCAGGCCCCGGTCGTCGAGGCGGCCGTCGACACCGCGCAGACGCTGGGCGCCATGGGCGTCGTCGAGGCCAGTGCGCCCGGCCTGCTCGGCGGGGGCCTCCCGCTCACCGCCGGCGGCTTCGTCCCCGCGGTGGCCGCGTCGGGCGCCGGCGGCGTCCTGGGCGGCGCACCGCAGCTCAAGGTGCCCGGCGGCGACCTCCTCGCGATGCTCTCCGCCCTGCTGATCTTCCGGGCGCGCACCTGGCGCGTGTCGGCCGACGAGTCGCGGGCGAAGCTCGCGAGCAGCTACACCGACATCCCCGTCTCTCCTGCCTGACCTGGGTGGTCCGCGCACTCGTGTGCGGTACCACCCGACGGCGAAGGTGCCGTCGGCTCCACGCCAGGCAAGGAGAGATCCATGGACAAGAACTTCCGACGTGCGCTGTGCACGGCACTCGTGGCAGGCGGCCTCGTCGTCGTCGGCGCCACGGCGGCCTACGCCGCAGCCGACGCCCCGCGCGACGCGGTCGCCCAGGGAGCCCCCGGGGCCTCTGAAGGTGCTGCCTCGACCGGTGGTGCGTCGTCCGTCGCGGCCGACGTCGCCGTGGTCGACGGCGCGGCTGTCGACGGTGACGCGGCAGTCGACGGTGCGGCCACCGACGGCGCTGTTGCAGACGCCGGCGCCGAGGCCCGTGTCGACGACGGCCTCGCCGGTGCGCTCGTGCGCGGTGACGTCGCCGGTGTCGTCGACGGGACGCTGGGTGCGGACGGTCTCGTCCACGGGATCCTGGATGGTCTCCTGCCCTCCGGTGCGGAGGAGCCGGGCGTAGAGCCCGGGACCGACGAGCCCGGGACTGACGAGCCTGGTACTGACGAGCCGGGCGTCGAGCCCGGGACCGAGGAGCCGGGCACTGACGGGCCTGACGCCGGTGAGCCGGGCCGGCCCGGCACCGACGAGCCCGGGGCCGAACCTGGTACCGACGGTCCGGGCATCCTCGATCCGATCCTCGACCCCGACGCCGGTGAGCCCGGCGTCGATCCGGGAACCGACGACCCGGGAACCGACGATCCGGGAACCGACAAGCCCGGGTCCCACACCCCCGGGTCCGAGAACCCTGGGAACGACACCCCCGGGTCCCACGCACCGCCGGCCGGCGCCCCGGGCGCCGAAGGCCGCCCCGGACGGGGCGGGCTCGCGACGGGTCCGCGACCCG
>NZ_KI911756.1:25605-26512 GCF_000515355.1 Promicromonospora kroppenstedtii DSM 19349
GGCGGCCGGGGCCGCCGGGGCTGATCAGGAGGCAGGGACCGAGCCCGCAGCCGAGGTGGACGACCTGGAGACGCACGGCACCGCCTGGGGCGCCGCGGTGTCGTCGTTCCTCTTCTTCGCGTCGGGCGCGGTCGTCCCCGTGCTGCCTTACCTGCTCGGGCTGGACGGCCTCGCGGCGGTGGCGGTCGCGACGGCGCTGGTCGGGATCGCGCTGCTGGTGACCGGCGCCGTCGTCGGACTGCTGTCCGGTACCTCGCCGCTCACCCGGGCGCTGCGCCAGATCGCGATCGGTCTCGGCGCGGCGGCGGCGACGTACCTGCTCGGCCTCGTGTTCGGGGCCACGGTCGGGTGATTTCGGAGAGTTCACCCGGCCGGTCCGGGCGGCTCGCCGATAGCACCGGATGCCCTGAAATGACTGAGATATAGCGCCTCTTCCGACATACTCGTGTTCCCAAGCACAATATTCCCGATCCGCAAACCGCAGCCATGTGGTTGCCGAACCTCGGAACGCCCCGCAGATTAAATGTGTATGCATGTCTGCTGAGCGGTCCGTCGCGGGCCGGAGAGCTGGAGACCGATGTCGAGGTACGCGCTGACGAGCACGGGGGACCACCTCCGCCGCTTCGTCGTGCGTGCCGTCGGGACCCTCACGCTCGGCGCCGCGGGCCTCGCGCTCGGTGTCTGCCTCGCAGCGCCCTCGAACGCCGCTGACCGGCCGACTCTCGGCTCGGTGCTCGGTGACACGGTGGAGGCGACGGTCCAGACCGTCGCGCGGACCACCGGCGCGCTCGGATCGGTCACGAGGATCGATCAGGCGACCACGGACAGCATCGGATCGGCGACGACGCCGACCGCGCCGGGGTCCGCGACTCCCGCGCCCGCGCCGGAGCCCTCGGCTCCCGCGCCC
>NZ_KI911756.1:26612-41070 GCF_000515355.1 Promicromonospora kroppenstedtii DSM 19349
CGGTCGGCGTTGTCGCGGGCTCCGCGGCCGAAGCCGTCGTCCCCGGCGCGGACGACGCGCCGGGCGCCGGACCGGCGTCCGAACAGGTGGCCGGCGACGGCGTCCCGGACGGTGGCGTCGACATCAGCTGGGGTGACAAGGCGGTCGTCGTGCCGACGGCCAACGACGGGACGATCCTGTCGGGCGGCCTGCGCGAAGGCCTCCTCGGCGGCACACCCTCCGGGCTCGACGGGCAGGTGACGCCGGTGTCCGCACCGGGCGAGACCCTCGCCCAGACGGGCCCCATGATCACGGGGCAGCTTGCGCTGGTCTCGCTCCTTCTGGGGCTGGGACTCCTGGCGCTCCGTAGCCGTCGCCGTCGGATCGTGGTCTGACCACGGATCGACGGGCGACAACGACCCGGGCGTGGTTCTGGTGACGAGCTTGTCAAGGGGCTCGTGACGAGGACCGACCGGTCCGGGTCGGGAGGTTCGTAGGGTCGGGACGCCGCTGGGGGGCGTCCCGGCCCGCGGACCGCGAGTCCGGTGTCGGGGCGCCGCTGGGGGGCGCCCCGGCTCACGGACCGTACAGAACAGAGCGGGAGCTCAGGGCATCGGGGGGTGACCTGGGCGCCCGCTCTGTCATGTCAGGGCACGGCCGGTGCGGTGAACGTCATACGGGACGGCGCCGCCCGGCCGCGTTGCCCGGGCATACGATCGGGGCACCATGCGCAACCTGCTCGCCGACACCACCCCGCTGAAGGTGTCGGCGGACTACCGGCGTCTCTGGTTCGGGCTGTCGATCTCGAACATCGGCACGCAGGTGACCATCGTCGCGGTAGGCCTGCAGGTCTACGCCCTGACCGGGTCCACGCTCGCCGTCGGCGTCCTGGGCCTGTTCTCGCTGGTCCCGCTGGTCGCGCTCGGCCTGTACGGCGGCGCGCTCGTGGACCACTACGACCGGCGCAAGGTGTCGCTCGTCTCCTCGGCGGTGCTGTGGCTGGTCGTGGCTGCCATCGCCGCGCAGGCCTGGCTCGACGTCGAGTCCGTGGAGCTGCTGTACGGCCTGGTCGCGGTGCAGAGCGCCGCGTTCGCGATCAACAACCCCGCCCGCTCGGCGATCATCCCGCGGCTGCTGCCCAAGGAGCTCATGCCGGCGGCCAACGCCCTGTCGTCGCTCTCGATGAACGTCGCGCTGACCGGCGGGCCGCTGGTCGGCGCGCTGCTCGTGGCCCAGCTCGGCTACGCCTGGGCGTACACGCTGGACATGGTGCTTTTCCTGGCCGCCCTGTGGGCCGTGTTCCGGCTGCCGCCGGTGCTGCCGGAGGGTGTCGACGGCGGGGCCGGGAACGGCCGCAGCCGCGTGGGCGGCGCCGTCGGGCTGCGGTCCGTGCTGGACGGCCTGCGCTACCTCGCCACCCAGCCGAATGTGCGCACCACGTTCCTCGTCGACATCTGCGCCATGGTCCTGTCGTTCCCGCGGGTGCTGTGGCCGGCCGCCGGCGTCATCTACCTGGGCGGGGGCGAGACGACGACGGGTGTGCTCGCGGCGGCCTTCGCCGTCGGCGGCATCGTGGCGAGCGTGTTCTCCGGCGGGCTCACGCGCATGCGGAAGCAGGGGCAGATCATCGTCTGGGCGATCACGGCGTGGGGCCTGTCGATCGCCGCGTTCGGCCTCGTGCTGGTGCTGGTGGGCCGCGGCTCGCCGGACGGCGCGATCATGTGGGCAGTGGTCGCGGCCGGCATCGCGCTGGCCTTCGCGGGCGGGTCCGACAGCATCTCGTCGGTGTTCCGGCAGTCCATCCTGCAGACCGCGACCCCGGACCACATGCGCGGGCGGCTGCAGGGCGTGTTCATCGTGGTGGTGGCCGGCGGCCCGCGCCTCGGCGAGATGGTGCTCGGCGCCGAGGCGACCTGGTTCGGCGAGGGCTGGGCGGCCGTGGCCGGCGGGCTCACCTGCGTGGTGCTGCTCTGGGTGATCGTCCGGCTGACACCGCGGTTCTGGCGCTACGACGCGCGGCACCCGGAGCCCTGACCCGGTCGACGCCTCGACGTGTCGGGCCCACAGGTCACCAGGGTGACCTGTGGGCCCCACACGTCCGGTGGATCAGTTCTTGCTGGCCGCGTCCCCGGTGCCCGCGGTGCCCGCGGCGGCCAGGCCCGAGATGAGCTGGTTGATGTCCACGCCCGTGAGCTGCTTGACGACGCCCTGCCCCTCGCCGAGCACGGACGCCACGCTCTTGGTGAGCGCCGACGCGCCGTCGGTCGAGACCACGGTCATGCCCTGGATCGAGGCGATCGGCTCGGCGGCGGCGCGGACGATGTCGGGCAGGCGCTCGATGAGCTCCTGCACCAGCGCGGCCTCGCCGTACTTGCGCAGCGCCTCGGCCTTGGCGTCGGTGGCCTTGGCCTCCGCGAGGCCCTCGGCCTCGACAGCGGCGGCCCGGGCGCGGCCCTCGGCCTCGATACCGGCGGCGAGAGCCACCTGCTTGTCGCGCTCGGCCTCACCGGCGCGGCGGACCGACTCGGCCAGCGCCTCGGCGTCCTGCAGCGCGGCCGTCTTGTTCGCCTGGGCGATCGTGGTGCGCTTGAACGCCTCGGCCTCGGTAGCCGCGTTGTTGGCGTCACGACGCGCGTTGGCGCTCTGGACCTCGGCGTACGCCGTGGCCTCGGCGGGCTTGCGGACCTCGATGTCGAGGCGCTCCTGCTCCACGCGCGCCTTCTCGGCCATGGCCTCGCGCTCCTGCTGCGCCACGAGACGGTCCTGCTCGGCGCGGGCGAGCTGGCCGGCGGCCTCCGCCTCGGCGTTCGCCTTGTCGGTCTCCGCCTTGATGGCGGCCTTCTTGAGGTCGAGCGCCTTCTGCCGCTCGGCGATCTGCTCGGCGGCCTCGATCACGGCGAACTCGGAGGCGCGGTTGGCCTCCGCCTCGGAGACCTCGGCGAGCTGGCGGGCATTGGCGGCCTCGGCGCGGCCGAGGTTCGCGAGGTAGTCCGATCCCGGCGTCGAGATGTCGGAGATGTTCAGCAGGTCGACCTGGAGACCCTGCTCCGAGAGGTCCGTCTTGGTCGACTGCACCACGCGGTCGGACAGACCCTTGCGGTCCGAGATGATCTGCTCGATCGTCATGTCGCCGACGATCGACCGCAGCGAGCCCTCCAGGGACTCCTTGATGATCTCCGTCAGCAGGTGCTGCTGGGACAGGAAGCGCTGTGCGGCACGCCGCACGCCCTCCTCGTCACCGCGCACCTTGAAGTTGATCGACGCCTTGATCGCGATCTTGATGCGGTTCTTGTCGACGCCCTCGACCGTGATACCGATCTGCCGCTGCTCCAGCGAGATCGAGAAGCCCTGCTGAAGCACCGGCCAGACGAACGCCCGTCCGCCGACGACGACGCGCTGGCTCGCGGTCTGAGCCTCCGACTTGCCCGCGCCCCGGCCCACGACGATCAGCGCCTCGTTCGGCGGCACACGCCGGATCCGGCTCGCGACGAACGCGAGGACGAGGAAGATCGCTAGGGCGCCCGCCACGACGGCGATGACGCCGACCAGCTGACCGTTCAGTTCCATGTCGGCTCCTGGGGTGTGTTGGAGCAGACCGGGCCGCGAGCGGTCCCGGCCTGAGGTGGTCTCGGGGGAGTGAGGGCCGGTGGCGCTGGCCCCTCAGTGCAGTACCGGCTCGACCTTCACGCGCGCCCCGTGCTGCTCCACGACGACGATCCGCGTGCCCTGGCCGATCGGCTCGTCGGCGAACGCGAGCCGGGTCTCCAGCTCGCTCGCGGCGTCGAGCGAGACCTCGCCGTGCCCGCGGTCGACGTCGGACGTCACGGAGCCCTGCGTGCCCACCAGCGAGACGGGGGTGCTGTCCTCACCGGCCCTGACGCGCTTGATCAGCACGTTCACCAGCACGACGACCAGGACGGCGACGACGATCCCCGCCGGGTAGGCGACCCACGGCTCGAGCCCCGAGGACAGCACGAGCATCCCGGTCGCACCGAACAGGAGCCCGCCGGCACCGAGCGAGGTGCCCGAGATGGCGCCGTCCAAGAGGTCGAGGAAATCGCCGAGCAGGAGAGACGTCACGGCGAGCCCGAGCCCGAGGAGTCCGATGACGATGAAGACAAGCATCCCGGGTCCGTTCGTGAAGATGTGAGAAGTCAGGTTTAACGTATCAGGAAGCCAATTTGTTATTTCTGGGCTAAACGGGTGAATTTCCGCCAGGCGGAGCCCTTCGCGGGTGGTTGCTACGCCGCGGACTGCCGGCGCAGCGTGCGGCTCGCGGCCAGTGTCAGCAGCGCGGCGAACCAGGCGGCGGCGACGGGCACCAGGAACCCGGCGTCCGCACCGGCGTCGTCCACGCGCAGCCCGGCCACGGACGCGCCCAGCGAGGCGCCGATCCCGATCGACGTGCCGACCCAGGTCAGGGCCTCGGTGAGCTGGTGTCGGCCCACCATGTCCTGCACCAGGCCGTTGCCCGTGATGACGGTGGGTGCGATGGCCAGTCCGGCCACGAACATCGCCGCCGCCAGGGTCCAGAGCGAGTGCGCCAGGAGGAACAGGGAAACGCCGGGCCCGAGGGCCGCCATGCCGATCACGAACCGTCGGACCGCGGGGCTGGTGAAGGTCCGGGCACCGTAGACCAGCCCGGCGACCATCGAGCCCAGCGCGAACACCGCCAGCACGAGGCCGGAGGCGCCCTTGCTGCCGAGCTCCTCGGCGAACGCGACCGTGACGACCTCCATGGAGCCGAAGATCACGCCCATGGCCACGAAGACGAGCACCAGGACCGGCATGCCCGGGGTCAGGATCACGGGGCGGTGCCGCACCTCGGTGTCCGGCGCGACGACCGGCGGCTCGGTGGCGCGCTGCACCACGAACAGCAGGCCGCCCACCAGCGCGGCGACCCCGGCGACGACCAGCGCGGACGGCGCCGCCACCGCCGTCGCGAGCGTCGTGGCCAGCACGGGGCCCACGATGTAGACCAGCTCGTCGATCGACGACTCCAGCGAGTACGCGGTGTGCAGGCGGCGCGGGTCGTCCAGCGCGTGGTTCCAGCGTGCGCGCACCATCGAGCCGTACGAGCCCTGGCTCGCTCCGGCGACGGCGGCGAACAGCCACAGCACCCACTCGGGCGCGCCGAGGACGGCGGCGGTGATCAGGCCGCCCAGGCCGAGGAGCGACACGGCCAGGGCCGGCAGCAGCACCGTCCGCTGCCCGCGCCGGTCCACCCAGCGCGCGATCTGCGGCGCGACGAACGCCTGGGCCAGGCCCAGCACGGCTGCGACCCGGCCCGCCATGGCGTAGCTGTCGTACAGGCCCTGCACCATGAGCACGGCGCCGATCCCGACCATGGACATCGGGAGGCGGGCCAGCGCGCCCGCCGCCGAGAACCGGAGCGCGCCCGGGGTGCGGAGCACTGCCGCGTAGGGGTTGGAGCGGGGTGAAGCGGCGGTCTCGGGCACGGGTCGAGTCTCGCACCCGCCACTGACACGAGCCTCGCTCGGCACCGGTGACCCGGCTCACGTGCGGACGGGCCGGACGGGGCTGGCAACCGGCGGACACGTGCCGCACGATGGGCCCCATGACTGACGAACCCCAGGTGACAGTGGTCGACAACCCCGAGGAGTCCAGGTTCGAGGTGCGCGTCGACGGCACCCTGGCCGGCTTCGCGGTCTACGACACCGATCCGGGCACTGTGTACTTCGTACACACCGAAGTGTTCGACGAGTACGCGGGCCGGGGGCTGGCGGGTCAGCTCGCCAGGGCGGCGCTCGGCATGGTGCGGGATGCCGGCGACAAGATCGTCCCGCTGTGCCCGTACATCCGCGCCTACGTGCGCAAACACTCGCCGGAGTACGACGACCTGCTGCTGCGGCCGGTCTCGGAGGCGTGAAAGTAAGTTTCAAGATCTGATCCACACTGCAAACTTCACATCCGGCGCGACATGTGCGAGAGTTTCCCCACGGCGTCGCCCGGTGGCATTGTTTGTCACCTCAATGTGGCCGATCGGCGCCGGCCAACTTCGCACCTGGTACAACCACATCACTGAGCACCACGGCACCAACCCCCAGCAGCCAGCACCGGAGGTCAAGTACGTGAGGCACCCCGCCCACCGTGAGGCGACAGAACTGCCCGCCTATGCGCGCACCACGTCGCTCAGGACGGCAGACCGGGCGGGGGTGATGTCGGGGATCGGCCGCCGTGAGTTCCTCACGATGGCGACCGCCGGCACAGCGGCCGCGGCGATCAGCGTGACCATCGCGGCCCTCGACCCGGCGACGGCGCTCGGTGCGACGGCGATGACCGGCAACGCGACACCGGAGCCGTCGTCCGTCACGGGGCTCAAGCGCGAGCTGCGCGCCATGTGGATCGCCAGCGTGGCGAACATCGACTGGCCCTCCACCAGTGGCCTCGATGCCGGCGCGCAGAAGGCGGAGTTCCTGCACTGGCTCGACGTGGCCGGGGAGAACCGCCTGAACGCCGTGTTCGTGCAGGTCCGGCCCACGGCCGACGCGTTCTACGACAGCCCGTACGAGCCATGGTCCAAGTACCTGACGGGTACCCAGGGCCAGGACCCGGGCTACGACCCGCTCGCGTTCATGGTCGAGGAGGCGCACAAGCGCAACATCGAGCTGCACGCCTGGTTCAACCCGTACCGCGTCTCGATCGACACCGACCTGTCGCAGCTCGTCCCCGAGCACCCCGCCCGGCAGCACGCCGACTGGGTCTGGGAGTACCACGGCCGGCTCTACTTCGACCCGGGCGTCCCCGCGGCGCAGGAGCACATCAAGCAGTCGATCCTGCACGCGGTGGAGAACTACGACATCGACGGCGTGCACTTCGACGACTACTTCTACCCGTACCCCGTGGACGGCCACGTGCTGCCCGACGTCGGCACGTACGAGCTGTACGGCGCGGGCTTCGACTCGATCGAGGACTGGCGCCGGCACAACGTCGACAGCTTCGTCGAGTCGATGAGCGTGCGGATCAAGGAGACCAAGCCCTGGGTGAAGTTCGGGATCAGCCCGTTCGGCATCTGGCGTAACGCCGACAACGACCCGCTGGGGTCCGAGACCGCCGGGCAGCAGTCGTACGACGACCTGTACGCCGACACCCGCAAGTGGGTGCTCGAGGGCTGGCTGGACTACGTCAACCCGCAGGTCTACTGGCAGATCGGGCTCGCGATCGCCGACTACGCGGCGCTCGTGCCGTGGTGGGCCGAGGTCGCCGCGCAGTCCGGCACCCAGCTCTACATCGGCGAGGCCCTGTACAAGGTGACCAGCGGGGTCTTCACCGACCCGGACGAGCTCACCAACCACCTCGACCTCTGCCGGGAGGTCAGCCGCGACGTCGGGCCGATCCACGGCAACGCCTACTACTCGGCGGTGCACGTGCCCGCCGACCCGCAGGGCGCGATGAGCAAGGTGGTCGCCGACCACTACCAGCACCCGGCCCTCGTGCCGCCGATGCCGCACCTGCCGGCCGACCCCGTGGTCACGCCGGTGCTCGCCAAGGCGCGCCGGGTGCGCGACGGCGTCCGGCTGCACCTCACGGACATCGGCAACAAGGACGCGCGGGCGACGTCGTTCGCCGTCTACCGCGCGGACGGGGCCGTCGACACGGTGGACACGAACGATCCCGCCAACCTGCTGGGCACGTTCCGCGCGGAGTCCGGCCGCGTGCAGTCGTGGCTCGACACCACCGTGGGGCCCGGCAAGACCTACACCTACGCCGTCACCGCGCTGGACCGGGTCTGGAACGAGACCGACCCGAGCCAGCCGCGGGTCGCCGAGTAGGCGTCAGCGCTCGACGGGCAGGCCGGCGCCCGCCCAGGCGACGATGCCGCCGTCGAGGTTGGTCGCCTCGAAACCGACCGCCTCGTTGAGCCACTGCGTGGCTCGCGCCGAGCGGCCGCCGGAGTGGCAGATGACCAGGACCTGCGTGTCTGCGTCGAGCTCGCCGTACCGCGCGGGCAGGTCGCCCAGCGGGATGTGGACGGCGCCCGGGGCGTGGCCCGCGTCCCACTCGTCCTGCTCGCGCACGTCCAGCAGCACGGAGCCGGCGGGCACGGGGGCGGTCGGGTCGAGCTCGCTGGGGTGGAGCGTGGGGACCTCGGGCTGCATCGGCGGGAACATGCCGCCAGCCTACGACGGCGACGCGCGGGTGCCCGACCCGCGCGCGGGCGGCGACGTACCCGCCCGTTACCTGGCAGTATCTTCGGCATGGATGCGCGTGCCGGAACCCCCGCCCAGCCCAGCGACCTGATCGACGTCGACCGGGTGGTCGGGGCCTACTACGACCTCACCCCGGACCCCGGAGACCCTGGCCAGAAGGTCGTCTTCGGCACCTCCGGTCACCGGGGATCGAGCCTCGACCATGCCTTCAACGAGGCGCACATCGTCGCGATCACCGCCGCGATCGTCGAGTACCGGCGCGGCCAGGGCACCGACGGCCCGCTGTTCATCGGCCGTGACACGCACGCGCTGTCCCAGCCCGCCTGGCAGACGGCGCTCGAGGTGCTCGCCGCGGCCGGCGTCGACGTCATGGTCGACGCGCGCGACTCGTGGACGCCGACGCCCGCCGTCAGCCAGTCGATCCTGCTGCACAACCAGACGCGGTTCGCCGCGGGCACGCCCGGCGTCGGCGCCCCCGGCTCCGGGCTCGCTGACGGCATCGTGGTGACGCCGTCGCACAACCCGCCGCGCGACGGTGGCTTCAAGTACAACCCGCCGCACGGTGGGCCCGCCGACTCCGACGCGACCGGCTGGATCGCGGACCGGGCCAACGAGATCCTGCGCACCGGCATCGGCCAGGTGGAGCGGGTACAGCTCGACCAGGCGCTCGCCGCCGAGACCACGCACCGCCACGACTTCCTGTCCACGTACGTGGACGACCTCGCGAACGTGCTCGACCTGGAGGTCATCCGCACGTCCGGGGTGCGCATCGGGGCCGACCCGCTGGGCGGTGCGTCCGTCGAGTACTGGGGTGCGATCGCCGAGCGGTACGACCTCGACCTCACCGTCGTGAACCCCCGGGTCGATCCCCGCTGGGCCTTCATGACGCTCGACTGGGACGGCAAGATCCGCATGGACTGCAGCTCGCCGTACGCGATGGCGTCGCTGGTGCAGCGCATGACCGGCGGCGACGGCCCGGCCCCCTTCGACGTCGCGACCGGCAACGACGCGGACTCCGACCGGCACGGCATCGTGACGGCCGACGGTCTGATGAACCCCAACCACTTCCTTGCCGTGGCGATCGAGTACCTCTACGGCGGGGCACGCGCGGGCTGGCCCGCCGACGCCGCGATCGGCAAGACACTCGTGTCGTCCGCGCTGATCGACCGGGTGGCGGCAGGCCTGAACCGCCGCCTCGTGGAGGTGCCGGTCGGCTTCAAGTGGTTCGTCCCCGGCCTGCTCTCCGGCGAGGTCGGCTTCGGCGGCGAGGAGTCGGCGGGCGCGTCGTTCCTGCGCAAGGACGGCCGCGTCTGGTCCACCGACAAGGACGGCCTGCTGCTCGCGCTGCTCGCCTCGGAGATCCTGGCGACCACGGGCCGGTCGCCGTCCGAGCACCACGCCGACCTGGTCGAGCGTTACGGCCAGAGCTGGTACGCCCGGGTCGACGCCGCCGCGTCGCGCGAGGAGAAGGCCCGGCTCGGCGCGCTGTCGCCGTCCGACGTCTTGTCCACCACGCTCGCGGGGCAGGACATCACGGCCAAGCTCACCGAGGCGCCTGGCAACGGCGCGAAGGTCGGCGGCCTCAAGGTCACGACGGCGGACGCGTGGTTCGCCGCGCGACCCAGCGGTACCGAGGACGTGTACAAGATCTACGCGGAGTCGTTCGTCTCCGCGGAGCACCTCGGCGAGGTGCAGGACGCCGCGAAGGCGCTGGTCGGCGAGGCGCTGAGCTGACCCCTCCGACGTGTCAGACGGACGGGTCGCTCCGGCGATCTGTCCGTCTGACAGTTCGTGTTCCTGGCCAGGTCCGGGAACTTAAACGATGTGGGTGGTTCTGCCGGGAGCGGCGATTTCCTAACGTCGCGCGGGCACGTCTCGGCCGTTCCGGCCGGGCGTGGACCCCGGACGAACGGAGAGCGCCATGTCCCGTGCACGACGCCGTACCCGAACGGCGGCCCTGGCCGCAGCACTCGCCCTCGTGACCGCCGCGACCCTGACGGCGCAGAGCGCCGCCGCGGGGGTGACCAGCCTCGGCGTGACAAGCCTCGGCGTGACCAGCCTCGAGACGGCGCCCGCGGCGTCCGAGTTCTACGTGGACACGCACACCCAGGCCTACGCGGCCTGGGAGGCGGCGAGCGGGACCGACAAGGACCTGCTGGCGAAGATCGCCCTGACCCCGCAGTCCTACTGGGTGGGCAGCTGGGCGGACGCCGACCGCTCCCGCGACGAGGTCGTGGACTACACGGGCCGGGCAGCGGACGCCGGCGCGACCGGCGTGCTGACCGTGTACGCCATCCCGGGGCGCGACTGCGGCAACCATTCCGGCGGCGGGGTGCCCGAGAGCGAGTACGCGCGGTGGGTCGACACGGTGGCGAGCGGCATCGAGGGCAACCCGGTGGTGATCCTCGAGCCGGACGCCCTCGCCCAGCTCGGCGACTGCGACGGCCAGGGCGACCGCGTCGGGTACCTGCGGTACGCGGCGGCCTCGCTGACCGAGGCCGGCGCGCGGGTCTACGTCGACGCCGGGCACTCGGGCTGGCTGAGCCCGGCGGAGGCCGCGCGACGGCTGCAGCTCATCGGTTTCTCGGACGCCGTCGGGTTCGCGCTCAACACGTCGAACTACCAGACCACCGCGGCCACCCAGGCTTATGCGGAGGAGGTGTCGTCCCAGGTGGGTGGCCGTCCCTACGTGATCGACACGTCCCGCAACGGCAACGGTTCCAACGGCGAGTGGTGCAACCCGCGCGGTCGGGCGCTCGGCGAGCGGCCCCGGTTCGTCGATGACGCGACGGCGCTCGACGCGCTGTTGTGGGTCAAGCTCCCCGGCGAGTCGGACGGTGCGTGCAACGGCGGCCCGGCGGCCGGCGCGTGGTGGCAGGAGATCGCGCTGGAGCTGGCGGCCAACGCGAGCTGGTAGCTCAGTCAGCGGCCGTGACCAGCAGGTTGACCAGCTGGCCCAGGACGGCGGCGCCGGGTGCGGCGTCGCCGTCCTCCTGCGTGTGGCTCGCGACTGCGGCGGCGCGGGCCGACGACTCGTAGGCACTGAGCAGCAGGTCGACCGCGGTGCGCTGGTCCACCGTGAACCGCAGGCCGAAGTCCTCGAGGATCCGCGCGATCGCGGCGCCGAGCTCGGTCCGCAGCGTCTCCTCCTGCGCGAGGAACGGCCGCCCCACGGCGGGGTCGCGCATGGCCAGCAGCTCCAGCTCGGCGCGCATCAGCGCGCCCTGCCGGGCGTCCCCCGCGTCCGGGACGAGCACCGAGAGGATTCTCCCGATGGCGTCGGGGTTCACGGCGCCGCAGTGGACGACGTCCGGCTCCATGTTCCTGGTGACGGACTCCAGCGCGACGAGCTCGCGGCGCATCGCCCGCTCGGAGAGCGCGAGGAACAGCTCCTCCTTGCTGCTGAAGTTCGAGTAGAAGGCGCCGCGCGTGAACCCGGCGGCCTCGCACACGGCCTCGATGGACGCGCCGTGGATGCCGTGCTGCGCGAAGACGGTGAAGGCGGCGTCGAGCAGACGCTCGCGCGTCCGTTCACGTCGGGGGGTCAGGGCCGTGGCGAACGCGCGCTCGACGGACGACCCCGAGCCGACGTCGCTGGCGGGTTCGGTGCTCACAGCAACTCCTCAGGTGGCGGGTGGCCAGTCTATCAATACGTTGATGTATCGGATGCACTCGTGTATCGGATACAGTGGTGCATCGAACGTCCCGTCATCGGTCCCCGCCTCGTCCAGGAGTGTGCGTGTCCTCCGTCCTCTACTCGCTCGGCCGCTGGGCCGTCCGTGCCCGCCGGTTCGTCGTAGCCGCCTGGGTCGTGGCACTCGTCCTGGTGGGCGGTGCGGCCGGCCTGCTGCAACAAGGTCTCGACAACCAGGTGTCCATCCCGGGCACCGAGTCCCAGGAGGCCCTCGACCGCCTGGCAGCAACATTCCCGCAGGTCAGTGGCGCTTCGGCGCAGGTGATCGTGGTCGCGCCCGAGGGCGGGACCATCAACGACGACGCGATGCGCACGGCCATCGAGGACGGCGTCGCGGACCTCGAGGACGTCTCGCAGGTCGAGGTGGTCACCTCCCCGTACGACGACCTCATGCCCGCCTCGGTCTCCGACGACGAGCGCGCCACCCTCCTGACGATCCAGCTCGACGGCGACCAGGGCTCCATCACCGACGAGACCAAGGACGCGCTGGGCACCGAGACGGACGTGCTGGCGCAGGCCCTTCCGGCCGGCGCCGAGGCGCACCTCGGCGGCCAGCTCTTCTCCTCCAAGTTCCCCGAGATGACGCTGACCGAGGGCATCGGCCTGCTGGTCGCGCTCGTGGTGCTCGTCCTGACCCTCGGCTCCCTCGTGGCCGCCGGGCTCCCGCTGCTGAACGCGCTGCTCGGTGTCGGCGCCTCGATGGGGCTCCTGTTCGCAGCCACCGTGCTCGGCCCGATCAACTCGACCACGCCGATGCTGGCGGTGATGCTGGGCCTGGCGGTCGGCATCGACTACGCCCTGTTCATCGTCTCCCGGCATCGCGAGCAGCTCGGCAAGGGCCTCGACGTGCACGAGTCGATCGCGCGGTCGACCGCCACGGCAGGCTCCGCGGTCGTGTTCGCCGGCCTCACCGTGATGATCGCCCTGGTCGGCCTCGGGGTCGCGGGCATCCCGTTCCTCACCATCATGGGCGTCGCGGCGGCGGTCACGGTGGGCGTCACCGTGCTGGTCTCGCTCACCCTGCTGCCCGCGCTGCTCGGCTTCGCGGGGGAGCGGCTCCGGCCCAAGCCGTCGCGCAAGGAGCGACGTGCCGCGGCGGCGGCTGCCGCTGCTGCCGCCACCGAGACGGACGGCGACCCCGAGGCGACCCGCCCGCGTGCCGCGGCCCTCCCCGAGCACAGGCCCAACCGGTTCTTCACCGGCTGGGTGCGTGCGGTCACCAAGATCCCGGCACTGACCGTGGTGCTCGTCATCGCCGCGATGGGCGCGCTGAGCTACCCCGCCCTGGACCTCCGCCTCGCCCTGCCGGACGCCGGCGTGATGGCCAAGGAGGACCCGGCGCGCATCACCTACGACCTGGTCTCCGAGAACTTCGGCGACGGCTTCAACGGCCCGCTCATCGTGACCGGTTCGATCGTGACCAGCACCGACCCCGTGGCGCTCATGGACCAGGTCGGCGACGAGATCGCCGACCTGCCGGGCGTCGCCGACGTGCCGCTCGCCACGCCGAACGAGACCGCGGACACCGGCATCATCCAGGTGGTGCCCGAGGGTGGCCCGACCTCGGCCGAGACCGAGGCCCTGGTGCGCGAGATCCGTTCGCTGCACGACCACTTCCTCGACGAGTACGGCGTGGACCTGTCCGTCACCGGCTTCACCGCCGTCGGCATCGACGTGTCGGACAAGCTCGGCAACGCGCTGCTGCCGTTCGCCTTCGTGGTCGTGGGGCTCTCCCTGATCCTGCTCACCATGGTGTTCCGCTCCATCGCGGTGCCGATCAAGGCCACGATCGGCTACCTCTTCTCGGTGGGCGCGGCCTTCGGCGTGGTCTCGCTCGTGTTCGAGCACGGCGTCCTCGCCGAGGCGCTGAACGTGACCCGGACCGGGCCGGTGATCAGCTTCATGCCGATCGTGCTCATGGGCATCCTGTTCGGCCTCGCCATGGACTACGAGGTGTTCCTCGTGTCCCGCATGCGCGAGGACTACGTGCACGGCGGCAGCGCCAAGCACGCGATCACGACGGGGTTCCAGGGCTCGGCCAAGGTCGTCACGGCCGCGGCGATCATCATGATCGCGGTCTTCGTGGCTTTCGTGCCGCACGGTGACATGAACCTCAAGCCCATCGCGCTCGGTCTCGCCGTGGGCGTGGCCGTGGACGCGTTCGTGGTGCGCATGGTCTTCGTCCCGGCGGTGCTCGCGCTGCTGGGCGAGAAGGCCTGGTACATGCCGAAGTGGCTCGACAGGGTGCTGCCCTCGTT
Source organism: Promicromonospora kroppenstedtii DSM 19349 (assembly GCF_000515355.1). Taxonomy (GTDB): domain Bacteria; phylum Actinomycetota; class Actinomycetes; order Actinomycetales; family Cellulomonadaceae; genus Promicromonospora; species Promicromonospora kroppenstedtii. The sequence goes on from NZ_KI911756.1 coordinate 40,715, forward strand.
CGACGTCGAGGGTGAGGGGCTGACCCGCGAGCTGTCGCTGGCGGACTGGCCCGAGCCGGGTGCCACGGACGCGGTCGCGGCAGGGGACATGGAGGTGCACGGCCCGTCCGGCACGATCGTCGGCCCGGTGAGTGTCCGCGTGCCCGACGGCGGCACGCTGCTCGTCCGCGGCGACGCGACCGCGCCGGTCAGCGCCTTCCTCCTGGCTGTCGCCGGCCGGATCAAGTTGACCGGCGGCGTGGCCAAGACCGCCGGGCTGGTGCTGCCCGAGCGGGCCTCGTCCGTGCGGCACCGGGTCGCCGTGGTCGACTCGGCGGCCGAGGGTGGGCACCCCGCCGCGGCGGTCCGCCGGGCGC
>NZ_KI911756.1:41170-45441 GCF_000515355.1 Promicromonospora kroppenstedtii DSM 19349
TGCGGAGCTGGCGCAGGCCGTCGCCCACGCCCAGGCCGCAGGGGTCGCGGTGCTGCTGGGCTCGACCGGCTTCGCCGCGACCGACCTCGCCCAGGCCGGCACGCCGGAGCTCGACGTGAGCCCCGGCGACAGGGCTCCGGCCGGGGCCCATCTTGACCAGAACACAGACGTGACCGAGCAGGAGGTGCGGGCATGACGACCGCGACGAGGTGGCTCCGGCCCGAGCCCTTCCGGAATCCGTGGCGTGCCGTGGCCGTGGCGCTCCTTCCCCTGATGATCCTGGGGCTGCTCATCTCGGCCCTGTGGAACCCGCAGGACCGGCTCGACACCGTCAAGGCCGCGATCGTGAACCTCGACGAGCCGGTCGAGGTCCAGGGCCAGACCGTGCCGCTCGGCCGCCAGCTCGCCGCCGGCCTCGTGAGCGGCGGCGAGACCGCCGACGTCGCGGCCGGTGAGGCGGCGGCGATCCCCGCGTCCGACGCGAGCTACGACTGGGAGATCTCCGACGAGGAGACCGCGGCCGCCGGCCTGGCCGACGGCACCTACGCCGCGGTCATCACCATCCCCGAGGACTTCTCGGCGGCCGCGACCTCGTTCAGCGGCGACGACCCGGACAAGGCGGAGCAGGCGACCATCGACGTCGCCACGGCCCCCGACGGCCGCGTGCTGGACGACGCCCTCGCCCAGGTGGTCGCGCAGACCGCGACCGGCGTGCTCGGCAGCACCCTGACCGAGACCTACGTGGACAACGTGCTCGTGGGCTTCTCCACCCTCTCGGAGGAGCTGGGCAAGGCCGCCGACGGCGCCTCGCAGCTCGCCGACGGCGCGAACGAGGCCGGCAAGGGCGCAGAGCAGCTGGCTGACGGCGCGCGGCAGACCTCTGACGGCGTCTCCGGACTCGGCGACGGTGTATCCGGTCTGGCAGGCGGCGCCGGCACCTGGGCGTCGGGCGCCAACACCTGGGCCTCGGGTGCGGACGAGGTGTCCGCGGGGGTGGCTGGGCTGGCGGACGGAGCTTCTGGGTTGGCGGACGGAGCAAACCAGGTCGCCGCCGGTGTGGGTCAGAGCTCTGCTGGAGCTGCAAAACTTGCTGACGGCGCGGCTCAGTTCGGCGAGGGTGCCTCCGGGCTCTCCAAGGGAGCTGCTGGTCTTGCCGCTGGATCCAGCGAGCTTGCGGCCGGAGCCGAGAAGGCCGCGGACGGGGCAGGCGTGCTCTCCAAGAGTGCGGCCGCAGCGTCAGAGGGGGCCGTGGACCTGTTCACAGAGGCCGCGAAGGTCTGCAGCAACCCGGCGCTGGCGATCCAGGTCGCGGACCTGTGCGCGCAGGTGGCCCAGCACAGCGACCTCCCGGTGAGCGCCGGCACCGTCGCGTACGGCCTCAGCGCGATGTCTGACAAGTCCAGCGAGGAGAGCCTGTACGGCCTTGCCGCCGGAGCCTCGAAGCTCTCCGACGGCGCCGACGAGATCGCTGCCGGTGCCGAGGGGCTCGCGGGCGGAGCGAGCGAACTCTCCGCCCGCAACAAGCAGTTGGCCACCGGGCTCGAGCAGCTCCAAGGCGGCGCGACGCAGGTCGCGTCCGGTGCCTCCGGCCTGGCCGATGGCTCCAGCCAGCTCGCGACGGGTGCTTCCGGTCTCGCCTCCGGTGCGCGTGAGCTCTCGGGCGGCGCGGGCGGTATCGCGTCGGGTGCCACGCAGCTCGCCGACGGCGTTGGCCAGCTGGAGACGGGCACCGACCAGCTCGCGACCGGTGTGGGCGGTCTGGCCGACGGCGTCGGCGAGCTGGCCGGCGGTGCGCAGGACCTGTCCGACGGACTGGGTCAGGCGACCGAGGAGATCCCGTCGTACACGGAGCAGGAGCGTAAGTCCCTGGCCTCCGTCGTGGCCGACCCGGTCGCGACCGACGGCGAGGTCACCGACCTCAACACCGGTGCCACGGGCCCGATGTTCGCGGTGCTGGCGCTCTGGCTCGGCGCGCTCGCGCTGATGATCGTGTTCCCGCCGGTGCCGTTGCGCGCCCGCGGCTCGACCCGCGGCGCGCTGCGCCTCACGCTCGGCACGTTCGTGGTCCCGGCCGCGATCGGCCTGGGCACGGGCCTCGCGACCGGCGCGATCCTGGCCGGTATCGAGGGCCTCGACGTCGGCGGGTGGCTTGCCACCATGGGCTTCGGCGCGCTCGTCTCGGTCGCGTTCGTCGCGGTCAACCAGGCGCTCGCGGCGGCGCTCGGGCACGTCGGGCGGGGCATCAGCCTGCTCGTCGCGGTGCTCGTCATCGCCACGGGTGTGGTGTCCACCGCGCCGAGCGTGCTGGAGGGCCTGGCCGGGTTCCTGCCGGTGGGCCCGAGCCTGGCCGGCCTGGTGCGGCTCGTCGAGCCCGGCACGGGCGGCATCGCGATGGCGACCGCCGCGGTGGTCCTGTGGGCCGTCGCCGGGATCACGATCACGGCGCTGATGGTGGCGCGCGAGCGCACCGTCCGGGCGGCGGACCTCCTCCGCACGGCCTGACGACCCGTCCGCCGAGTGCGGGATGTTCGCCCTTCCAGATGGCTGGACAGGGCGAGCATCCCGCACTCAGTCGTTCTCGACCCGGCGCAGCCGGCCCGCCGTGTCCGGCCAGGGCACATGCGTCGGCTCCAGTGGGACCAGGGCCTTGGCCAGGAACGCGTCGCGCAGCACGATCCCGGCGGGCGAGAGCTCGCTGATCGCCAGCTCGACGTCGGCGCCGTCGAGCAGCCAGTGCTCCGCGAGCTCGCGCAGGCCCCGATCGAGCACCAGCTCCTCGGCCGAGTGGTAGTCCTGCGCGTCCCCGACGGCGTGGCCGAGTCGGTTGCGCGGGATCACGTCGGCGTAGTCGTCGGTCACCGGCTCGAGGTAACCGACGGTCTCGCCGTCCTCCCGCGTGACCGCGAGCCAGGTGTCGACGGGGGCTGTCTCCGGCATCGTCATGGGTCGACCATAGGGTCGCCCGCCGCGCCGGTGCCCGCTCTTTTCCGGGGCCACGCCGCCGGGCTCAGGCCAGGTCGGACTTCCGGATCAGCCCGTGCACGCCGACCGTGCGGTCGACGACCTGCGAGACCGCGAAGTCGGCTGCCGCGGAGAGGTAGGCGTAGGCGACCGCCCGGTCCAGGCCGTGGTCGTGCTCCAGGAAGTCGAGCGCGTTCACGACGGCCCGGCGCATCGCGACGTCGAGGTCGCTGAGCTGGCCGCCCACCGCACCGTCCGGGTCGGACAGGCCGATCGGGATCCATGCGTCCCGCGTCTCGGCGAACGGGTAGGAGTACGCGACCGAGGGCGCGTCCCCGGAGCCCGGCTTGCAGACGGTCAGCCGGAACGTGCCACGTAGCGAGCCCTCCATCGCGGTGAGCGCCACCTCGCCGTCACCCATCGCCATGTGTGGGTCGCCGACGTAGAAGAGCGCGCCCTCCGCGCTGACCGGCAGGTAGAAGGTGGAGCCGGCACCCAGGTGGCTGATGTCGATGTTGCCGCCGCCCAGCGTCGGCGGGATCGAGTTGGCCTCGGGCGCGGTGAGTCCCGTCGTGTCGGCATAGGCGACGCCCATCATCCCGAAGAAGGTCCTGAGCGGGAACCGCACCCGCCCGCGGCCCGAACCCATGGTCGCGTGGTCGCCGCGCACCTGGGCGAACACGGACACGTTCCCGTACTCGGTCGGGATGCCGGACCCGCGGCCGTCGGTGCCGACGGGCGGCATCACCTCGTCGAGCGTGATCCCCGCCGGAGCGCCTGCGGCAGTCCGGGCCAGCGCGCCCTTGCCGTGCCGCGACGAGACCACGCCGTAGGGCACGCGCGGCGTCGCCTCCAGCGTCTCGATCTTCAGCACGTCGCCCGGCTCGGCGCCCTCCACGAAGACGGGCCCGGTCACGATGTGCGGCCCGTCGACATCGAAGTCGCGCGGCGTCCGGGAGTACCCGGCGGCGATCGCGGCGGCGTCCTGAAGCACCTCGCGGCGGTGGACGCCGTGCTCGCCGAAGTACGCGACCGGGTCACGGCCCTGGTCCTCGAGGATGCCCTCGTGGGACACGGCGTCGATGGTGACGGTCTGCCCTGAGCGCATCCGGGTCACGGCGTCGGCGTGCACCGACGGGACGTAGCCCCACAGGACGTCGTCGACGTCCGAGCCCAGGTAGACGTCGCCGCGGATGCGGCCCCGGCCGGGCTGGAGCACCCCGGAGTACCGCCCCGAGCCCTGGTCTGCGCCCGCGCCCCGGCCCGTGGACAGGGTCGCGCCCGCGGCCGGCACCGCCGATCCGGCGGCC
>NZ_KI911756.1:45541-46491 GCF_000515355.1 Promicromonospora kroppenstedtii DSM 19349
GCCCGCCGGCCGGCAGCGGGTCCCGCCCGCGGCGCCGCTGGGCCGCGACCCAGCGGCCGGTCAGTGCCTCGTTCGTGCGCACCGGCAGGCTCGGGTGCGCGCCGTCGTCCCAGGTGATCTCCACCTCGGTACCGGTCATCAGGGCCGCACCGCGGGCGATGTCGTCGAGACGGCGCGAGAGGTCGCGCAGGGTGTCCGGGTACTTGGACCGCGCGTACAGGTGCACGACCGCGCGCTCGGTGATGATGCTCGGCCGGGTGCCGCCCTCGGCGATCGTCGCGTGCACCCGGTCCACCGGCGGCATCTGCTGCCGCAGCAGGCCGATGCCCTGGTACGCGAGTGTCGCGGCGTCGAGCGCGTTGCGGCCCATGTAGGGCTGGGCCGAGGCGTGCGCGGGGCGCCCCGTGAACGTCCAGGTCAGCAGACGCCGGCCGAGCCAGACCTGGTCGGCGACGTCGAGCCCGTAGGGGTGCACCATGATCGCGGCGTCGATCCCCTCCAGCGCCCCGTGGCGCGCCAGCACCTCCTTGCCGGAGTGTCCCTCCTCGGCGGGCGTGCCGAGCAGCACGACGCGACCGGCAGGGGCGAGTGCATCGCTCGAGGTCAGCACGCGGTGCAGCGCGAGGAACGCGCCGACGCCGGACGCCGCGATGACGTTGTGGCCGCAGGCGTGGCCGATGCCGGGCAGCGCGTCGTACTCCGCGCAGATCGCGATCGTGGGCCCGGCTGCGTCGCCGGTCTCGGCCCGGAACGCCGTCGGTACCCCGTGCGCGCCCAGCTCCGCCTCGACGCCGTGCCGCGCCAGCACCTCCACCAGGGTCGCGGCGCTGCGGTGCTCCTCGAACGCCGGCTCCGGGTGCTCGTGGAGCCGCCGGACGATCTCAGCGAGGTCCGGCTCGAGCTCGTCCGCGGCCCGCTCGACGGCGGCGACCAGACCGGCGGGCGCGCCA
>NZ_KI911756.1:46591-51769 GCF_000515355.1 Promicromonospora kroppenstedtii DSM 19349
GGTGAGGACGACGCAGGGGTCCGGCTCGTGCGGCTCGGCCCCGGGGACTTCGCGGGTGGCGCGCTGCCGGCGTGGTCCGGTCGCGGGGCGGCGTCGGTGCAGGAGGCGCTGGCACGGATCGACGACCTCTACCCCGGTGCCGGCGGAGCACCCGAGGCCACGATCGCGGTCCAGCGGGTGACGGGGCCGGACGGCGTGGTCTCCTGGACGGTGCTGGTCCCCGGCACGCAGTCGGCGCTGCCCGCCGATCACCCCTGGGACGGGCGCACCGACCTGGAGCTGATGGCGGGCGAGGCCGACGGGGCTACCGCGGCGATCGAGCGGGCGCTCGCAGACTCCGGTGTAGGGCCGGACGAGCCCGTGACTCTCGTGGGCCACAGCCTTGGCGGCATCGCGGCCACCGCACTCCTGTCACGCGCGGGCTTCGCCGAGCGCTACCGGGTGAGCGGGCTGGTCACCGCCGGTGCGCCCACCGGGCTGCTGGCCACGCCGCCCGGCGTCCCGGTGCTGCACCTGGAGACTCCCGAGGAGCTGGTCTCGCAGACCGACGGCCGGTCCGCCGCGGAGAATCCCCGCACGCGGGACCGCGTCACGGTGGTACGTTCGCTGCGGGACTCGGCTGCCACCTCCGACCGGGCGGCATCGGGCAGCCTGCCCCAGGCACACGCTGTCTCGACGCACGTCCGGACCCTGGACCTCGCCGTCGCGTCAGGTGACCCACGGGTGACCGGCACGACCGACCGGATCGGCGCGCGGCTGGACGGGCCGGCCGCGAGCACCGTGTTCTTCCGCGCGGAACGGACCGGGTCGTGACCCAGGACGGATCAGTCCGAGATCCGCTTGGGCAGGAGGGCCAGCAGGATGGTCTGCACCACGGAGATCACGATCGCCGCCAGCACGTACCACCAGAAGCCGCCGTTCACCTCCAGACCCCAGTTGGGGGTGTCCGAGAACCACGACTGGTTCGTGATGAGCGTGGTGATCCACAGCATCAGTGCGTTGATCAGCACCGACACCAGGCCGAGGGTCAGGATGTAGAGCGGGAGCGAGATGAGCTGGACGATCGGCTTCACGATCATGTGAACCAGGCCGTAGACCACGGCCACCACTATCACGGCGAGGATCGTGCCGAGCGTGGTGCCGTCGCTCACGACGTCCATGTGGGAGCCGAGGATCAGGGCCGACAGCCCGATCGCGAGTGCGGTGATGAGGATGCTGGCGACGAGCTTCATCCGGTCATCGTGGCATGCTGACCCTCGTGGAAGAAGCATTCGTACCGCTCCGCGCGGCCGTGTCGGCCCTCCCCGCCTACGTTCCCGGTGCCCGCGTCGCCGCCGGCACCCAGGCCTGGAAGCTCTCGTCCAACGAGAACCCGTATCCGCCGCTGCCTTCCGTGCTGGACGCGATCGCGCGCGGTGCGGCCGAGGTGAACCGGTACCCCGACATGTACGCCGGCGAGCTCGTCGAGGCGCTCGCGAGCCACACCGGCGTGGCCCCGGAGAACGTCGTCGTCGGCAACGGCTCGGTCGCCGTGCTCGCGCACGTGCTGCAGGCCGTCGTCGAGCACGGGGACGAGGTCGTGTTCCCGTGGCGGTCCTTCGAGGCCTACCCGATCGCGGTGGCCGTCGCCGGCGGCAAGGCCGTCATGGTCCCCGTCGAGGCGAGCACGGGCCGGCTCGACCTGCCCGCGATGGCGGCCGCCGTCACGCCCGCCACCCGTGTGGTGCTGGTCTGCACGCCGAACAACCCGACCGGACCCGCGGTGCACGCCGCCGAGCTGGAGACCTTCCTCGCGGCCGTGCCCCGGGACGTGCTGGTCGTCGTGGACGAGGCCTACCTGGAGTTCGTACGCGACCCCGAGGTACCCGACGGCGTCGACCTGCTGCGCCGGCACCCGAACGTGGTGCTGCTGCGCACCCTGTCCAAGGCCTACGGGCTGGCGGGCCTCCGCGTGGGCTACGCCGTCGCCGAGCCCCGGCTCGCGGCGGGCATCCGCGCGGTGTCCACGCCGTTCGGCGTCTCGCACCTGGCGCAGGTCGCCGCGCTGGCCTCGCTCGCGCCCGCCGCGCAGAGCGAGCTGCTGGACCGCGTCGACGCGCTGGTCACCGAGCGCGCGCGCGTCACCGAGTCGCTGCGAGAGCAGGGCTGGGACCTCCCGGACACGCAGGCGAACTTCGTCTGGTTCGGGCTAGGCGAGCCGACGGCGCAGCGGGCCGCCGAGGCGAGCGCCGCCGGCGTCCTGGTGCGGCCCTTCGCGGGCGACGGGCTCCGCGTGAGCATCGGCGAGACCGAGGCGAACGACGCGTTCCTCCGCATCGCGGCGACGTGGCGCTGAGGATGACCTTGCGCTGACGGACGGCGCTGACGGACGGCGCTGAGCCCACTCAGCCGATCAGCGCGTCCGCCAGTACGCCGTCCCGGGCGGTCCAGGCGGGCGCCGCGCCCACCAGGGAGTCGAGCCGCTCCAGCCGGCGGGCCGAGTCGGCGTCGGCCGGGGTGAGCACGACGACGCGCTCGCCCCGCTCGCGGTCCAGCCAGAGGCTCTGGAAGACCGTGTCGAGCCGGCCCACCCGGGAGGACTGGTAGCGACGCAGCTGTCCGGGCCGGTCGCCCCGAACGTCGTGCTCGTCCCAGTACCGCACGAACTCGGGTGAGTGCTCGCGCAGGCCGCCCAGCAGCCCGCTCCACCTCGGGTGCTGCCGGAACTCGGCCTCCCGTGCGCGTAGCCGCCCGGCGAGGTCGCGGAGCACCACCTCGGGCTCCACGAGGCTGTCGCGCCACTCGTGGTTCGTGAACAGCAGCCAGGCGCAGTTCCGGTCGGCGGGATCGACCGAGTCGAGGTCGCCGAACAGGAACCGGTAGGTGCGGTTCGCCGCGACCAGGTCGTACGTCGCGGTCTGGAGCGCGGCGGGAAACGGCAGCAGCCGCTCCAGCAGCGCGATGTGCTCGGGACGTACCTCCATGAGCGGGTTCGGCGCGTCCGCCCCCGTGTCGGCTGCCCTGCCGGCCAGGATCATGAGGTGCCGCCGCTCCTCGGGACGCAGGCGCAGCGTGCGCGCGACGGCGTCGAGCACCTGGTCCGACGGGTGGGACGCCCGCCCCTGCTCGAGCCACGTGTACCAGGTGACGCCCACCCCGGCGAGCTGCGCCACCTCCTCGCGGCGCAGACCAGGTGTGCGACGCCGGCCGGCCTGCGGCAGCCCGACGTCGGCCGGGGTCACGCGGCCGCGGCGCTCCCGCAGGAACGCCCCGAGCGCCTTGTGGTCCGGTGCTGTACTCGTCACCTGACCAGTGTCACCCCGCGGGGCGCGAGCAACCAGGTGCTGCCAGTACCCGTATGAACAGGCTCCTGGTACCAGGATGACGAACGGCGCACGGTCGGGGTCATGACGACATCTCTCCGTACGGCGGTCGACCACGATGCGCTGGTGGGCCGGCCGGGAACCCCGGCGCTGCCCCTCCCGGCCGTGGCACCGGCGCTGACCTCGGGCGGCCTGGCCGTGCTGCTGCTCGCCTTCCTGCCCGTGAACTTCACGTTCGGCGCGGTGAACCTGCTGGTGCCCGCGATCGCGGCGGACCTGGGCGCCGGCCCGTCGGGTGGGGCGCTCGTGCTGTCCGCCTACACCACCACCTTCGCCGCCGGGCTGGTGGTCTCCGGTCGGCTGGGCGACCGCTACGGCCGCCGAAGACTGCTCAGGATCGGGCTGATCTCCTTCGGCCTGCTGGCCGTCCTGACCGGGCTCGCCCCGGGCCTGATCTCCCTGGTGGCCCTGCGCGCGGCCCTGGGCCTGGCCGCCGGACTGTTCACGCCCCAGGTGCTGACGAGCATCCAGGCCACCGCGCCCGAGCGGCTCCGCACCCGCGGAATCATCCTGTTCACGGCAGCCGGCGCGATCGCCTCGATCGCCGGCCAGGTCGTGGCGGGCGCGACCGCCGTCGCGCTGCCGGAGCACCTGGCCTGGCGAGCGGTCCAGGTGATCACGGGCCTCATCGCGCTGCTGGCACTGCCCGGCCTGCGCGCCGTGCCGGAGTCCCGCTCACCGGCGCCGCTCGGGCTCGACCTGCGGGGCGCCGCGCTGCTCGGGGGCGGGCTGGTCGCGCTGGTCGTACCGCTGACCCTCGGTCCGACGGCGGGGTGGCCGGCCTGGTCCATCGGCCTGCTGGCCGTGGCCGTGGTGACTCTGACGGTCTTCGGCCTCGCTCAGCGCGCCACGGAGCGACGGGGCGGGCTGCCCGTGGCGCCGCCGAGCGTGCTGCGGGTCCCGGCGGTGCGGATCGGCCTGACCATGACGCTGCTGTTCTTCGTCTCCTACAGCGCGTTCCTCTACGAGGTCTCGGAGTACTCGCCGACCACCTGGGGCGCCGACGGCTGGGACGTCGCGATGCTGACGCTCGGCTTCGGTGGCGGATTCTTCGTCGCCGCGCTGCTGCTGCCGGGCATCCTGCGCCGGGTGGGGCCGCGGATCATGGTCTACGCCGCGTCCGGTCAGGCGACGGCGCTGCTCGCTATCGCGCTGGTCATCGGGCTCGACGACGGCCGGAGCGCCCCGCCGGCGCTGCAGCCGCTGCTCGTCGGTCTCGGCGCAGCGCAGGCCTTCATGTACGGGCCCGCGCTGCAGACGGTGCTCTCGCGTACCCCGGCCTGGGCGGCCGGCGTAGCGGGCGGGCTGCTGACCACGCTGCAACAGCTCGGGATCGGACTGGGCGTGGCGCTGCTGGGCGGGCTCTTCCATGCCGTCGCCGGCCTGGCGGGTGGAACGGCCGGCGGGACGGCCGCGGCGGACGCCACCGGGACCGGGTCCGGCCTGACCGTCGGCATGGTCGCCGCCCTGGTCGTCCAAGCCGGGTGCGCCGTGGTGTTCGCCCTGCTGGCGCACCGTGTCACGCGCAGGTCGGACGCAGAGTGATCGGTAGAACGTCAGATGATCGGTCTTCCGAGCTGCCGACCATCTGACGTTCTACCGACCGCCTGACGTTCTGCCGACCGTCCCGGTTCAGCCCGCCAGGCAGCGGGCGATGTGGGCCCGGGTCGCTTCGGCCGACCGGGCGCCGACCTCCTGGTCGCCGGGGTAGTCGGCATGCCCCGCCGGCAGGGTCTCCAGCTCCAGCGTGGGGCACGCCGGTCCGCCGGTCCGGGACGCGGCCACCGCCGCGACGGCGTTGGCCACGGCGAACTGC
>NZ_KI911756.1:51869-52447 GCF_000515355.1 Promicromonospora kroppenstedtii DSM 19349
GTTGGCCACGGCGAACTGCCCGGGCGGCGGCACCGCGGCGTCCCACAGCGCGCACTCGCAGCGCACGGGCACGCGCAGGTATCCGGCCGCCGTCGACGTGTCGAAGTAGCGCAGCACCTCCCGCGCCTCGGGGTGCTCGGCGACGTGCCGGCGCACGGCCTCGCCGCTGCCGGTGCACTCCAGGCCGAGCCGCACGTCGTACTGCCCGAAGCTCGGCACCACGAACGTCGCGCCCACGAACCGCCGGTCCCACGGCACCGCCAGCGCCCCTATCCCGCCGAAGCTCTCGCCCACGTAGTACAGCGGCGAGGTCGCCGGCGATCTCGACCAGCGCGTCGGCCGCGTGCCACAGGTCCACGGCGCAGCGCCCCAGGGAGTAGGTCTGCACCGACTCGATGCCGTGCACCACGTGCGCGGCGGCGTCGGCCGGGGCGCCCACCCCGGAGTTGAGCGCCCCGAGACCGCGTGCCACGGGGAAGACGACGGCGGCGTCGTCGGGCACCCGGTCGAAGTTCGGCGCGTCCCGGCCGCCGTAGCCATGGCTGTGCACGATGCCGACCCGGGTTGCGCCGTCCGAC
>NZ_KI911756.1:52547-56276 GCF_000515355.1 Promicromonospora kroppenstedtii DSM 19349
CGGCTGCGCACGGTTCCGTCGACGACGATCTCTCCGCCCCACACACCCCACGGCTCGCGGCGGGCGAGAGCGCCCGCGAGGCACTGCGCCTTGAGCGGGCACGCGGCGCACGCGCGCTTCGCTTCCTCGAGGTCCGCCGGGTGCTCAGCGAACCAGAGCTCGGGCTGTTCCGAGCACGGCACGGAGTCGTCGGTCTCGGTGATGATGTTCACGAGGTCCACACTGGTCACAACGCAGAAGAGGGCTAAAGGGTTGGGTTTGGTGCATAATCTCTCCGAACTTTTTCTGAACGACGCCGAAAGCCCTGGTGCCGGGAAGATCGCGGTGTGGTCAACGGGACGCCCGCGGACGGTCAGAACCGCTGCCGCGCGCGCCTAGGCTGGACCGTGTGACCCCCACCGACGCCCGGAACGGGACCAGCAGGACCGCGCGGAAGAGCGCCGAGAGCGGCCCGACCAGCCCCTCATGGCTCACCGCCGCCCTACCTGCCGCCGCGCTCGTGGCGCTGGCCGCCCTCTTCGCCGCCGGCGCGTTCTCCGGGGCGTTCACCGCGTTCGCCAACTTCGCCGACCCTGGCGTCCTGGTGCGGTGGGGCGTGCCCGTCGCGACCGTCGCCACCGAGCTGGCCGTGGCGGTGACCATCGGTACGCTCGCGCTGGCCGCCTGGGTGCTGCCGCGTGGGCCGCTCGTGGACCGCGCGCTCGGGGTCGCGGGGATCGCGGCGGGCGTGTGGACCGTGGCTGCGCTGGTCCAGCTCGTCCTGCGCTTCTCGTGGTCCACCTACCTGCCCCTGGACTCGCCGACGTTCGGCCCGGCGCTGATGGAGTACGTCTCGACGATCGCGGTGGGCCGCACCTACCTGGGGATCGTGATCGTCGCCGCGCTCACGGCCGCCGTCGCCCTGCTGGTGCGGGGGGCGGTCGGCGCGCTGTGCGCCATGGCGCTGCCGCTGGGCGCCCTCGGCATGCAGTCCTCCACGGGGCACGCCGCCGGCGCCGCGAGCCACGACCTCGCGATCTCGGCCCTGTTCCTGCACCTGGGCGGCGCGGCCCTGTGGATCGGCGGGCTGGCCGCGATCGTCTTCGTCGGCCTGCGCCACGCCGCCACCGCCGACGTGATCCGGCGGTACTCCGCGATCGCGCTGTGGTGCTTCGCCGCCGTCGCGATCTCCGGCCTGGTCAGCGCCTGGATCCGGATCGGCTCGCTCGACGGGCTGACCACCGACTACGGCATCCTGCTCGTGGTCAAGGCCGTGCTGCTGATCGTGCTGGGCGGCCTGGGCTGGCTGCACCGCAGCACCGTCGTCGACCGTCTGTCCTCCGGGACCACCACCCGGAACGCGGCGATCGGCCTGTTCTGGCGGCTCGCCGCGGTCGAGGTCGGGGTCATGGGCGCGGTGTCCGGCGTGGCGGTCGCCCTCGGTTCGACGGCACCCCCCGTGCCCGACGACGAGATCGTCGACCCGACCCCGGCCGAGATCGTCACCGGCCACCCGCTGCCGCCCGAGCCCTCGGCCCTGCGCTGGCTCACCGAGTTCCAGTGGGACGTCATCGTCGCGTTCGCCTGCGCGGCCGCCCTGATCGTGTACGTGCGGTGGGCGCTCCGGCTGCGCGCCCGCGGGGACGCGTGGCCCGTGGGCCGCACCGTCTCGTGGTGCCTCGGCATCGTGGTGCTCTTCTGGGCCACCAACGGCGGCGCCGCGGTCTACGGCCACGTGCTGTTCAGCGCGCACATGGTGCAGCACATGATCCTGGCGATGGTCGTCCCGTTGTTCCTCGTGCTGGCCGCGCCGGTCACCCTGCTGTTGCGGGCGGTCCCCGCGCGGAAGGACGACTCCCGCGGCCCGCGCGAGTGGGTGCTGCTGCTGGTCCACTCCGCGTTCGGCCGGTTCCTGGCCAACCCGATCGTGGCCGCTGTCCTGTTCGCGGGCGGCATGATCGTCTTCTACTTCACGCCCCTGTTCGAGCTGGCGCTGACCACGTACGCGGGTCACCTGTGGATGATCCTGCACTTCACGCTCGTCGGGTACCTCTTCGCGAACGCGCTGATCGGCGTCGACCCCGGCCCCACCCGGCCGGGCTACCCGATGCGGCTCGTGCTGCTGTTCGCCACCATGGCGTTCCACGCGTTCTTCGGCGTGACGCTCACCTCCGGCACCGCCCTGCTCGTCCCCGACTGGTTCGGGCTCATGGGCCGCCCGTGGGGCCCGAGCGCCATCGTGGACCAGCAGAAGGGCGGCGCCGTCGCCTGGGGCATCGGCGAGCTGCCCACGCTGCTGCTCGCTGTCGCCGTCGCGATCTCCTGGACCAAGTCCGACGCGCGCGAGGCCCGGCGCAACGACCGCAAGGCGGAACGCGACGGCGACGCCGAGCTCGAGGCGTACAACGAGATGCTCGCGAAGAAGGCGGAGCAGGCCGCGAAACGCGGCGAGGGCTGAGCTCCACCTGGATGACGCGCGTCCGGGTGACGGATCTGCTGGGCGTGCCCTAATCTAGGAGCGAGCCTTCCCCCGCTGAGGGAATGGAAGTGAGGCCGGGAACTCCTGATGTAGGTCAGGACCCCGGCTCTCGCGTTTTCTAGGACAGCTCGATGTCTATCTCGTCCACCTCGCCGAGCGCGGTCCGGATATCGAGGTCAAGACCCTGCCGCGCGCGGGAAACAGCCCCGGCGACGGCGTCGGCCGCCCACAGCATCGGTTCGTCGTCCGGCAGGGAGTGCGCGACCCGGGTGCGGGTCACGAGCGTCCCCCTGGCGCGCAGGGCGTCCACGAGCTCGATGTCACGCCGGTTGAGCACGGTCGACCTCGCCTCCAGCCACACGTGCGAGACGCCGATCCGCTCCAGCTCGAAGAGCAGTCGCTCCAGACACTTCCGCCGCGCCCGCTCCTGGCGCCGCGCTGCGATAGGCACGCCGACGACGACGATGCACGCGAGGTCCTGCGTCCCGATCGCCGCCGCGATCTTGGCGCGGCGAGGGGCCTCCTCCTGCCTCCAGTGCAGGCGGCCGCCCCGCCTGCGCACCAGCTCCCGCAGCGCGTCACGTGCCCGCCCGCACGTCGCGGGGTCCCCGACCACCGCCGTGAGCAGGTACATCCCATCCGCCTGACCGCTCTGCTGCTTCATCGACTCGTCCACCCATGCGTGCAGCGTGAAACCCGCCGGCGAGTCCCCGGCTCTCTTTCCCATCGCGCGATATTCACATCTGAAGGATGGTCGTGCACGCCCAAACGCCATTGCATATACGCAACAGCTAGAAAACGGCAGTCAGGCCAGCCGTAAGGCCGGCACGGTCTGAAAACTCATGTCGCCCGGCGCCCCGGCGTGATAGGACGGCGGCGTGAGCGAATCTCCGCAGACCCCGCAGACCCCGTTCCACGACCTCGACCGCTACGTGGCGATCCCGCGCGTCACCGGCCTCACGGCGAGCCCCGACGGCACCCGGCTCGTCGCGACCCTCCAGACGCTCGACGGTGAGCGCACCGCCTACCGCACCGCCCTCTGGGAGGTGGACCCGGCGGGCGCGGCACCGGCGCGGCGTCTGACACGGTCCGCCAAGGGTGAGTCCTCGGCCGTGTTCACGCGGTCCGGCGACCTCCTGTTCAGCTCCGCACGGCCGGACCCGGACGCCAAGGACGGCGACGAGCCTCGGCCGGCCCTCTGGCTCCTGCCCGCGGGCGGCGGCGAGGCCCGTGTCATCGCGGCCCCGCAGGGCGGCGTCGGCGGCCCGCTC
>NZ_KI911756.1:56376-56475 GCF_000515355.1 Promicromonospora kroppenstedtii DSM 19349
CATGGCCATCCTGGCGCGCGCCCTCGGCATCCCGGCCGTCGTGGCGCTGCCCGGGGCCAACGACCTCGCCCACGGCGAGGAGCTCGTGGTCGACGGCAC
>NZ_KI911756.1:56575-57843 GCF_000515355.1 Promicromonospora kroppenstedtii DSM 19349
GGTGGTGGCCCCGCCCGCCCCGGCTCCCGCCCCGGTGGCGACCCCGCCGTCGGACAACGGGACGACGACGGCAGCACGCGCCCGCGTGCTGGCCAAGCCGCCCGTCCGCAAGCTCGCCAAGGACCTGGGGGTGGACCTCGCCGGGGTGCACGCGTCGGGTCCCGGCGGCATCGTGACGCGCGAGGACGTGGTGGCCCACGCCGAGCGCTCGTCGGTGCAGAAGCTGACCAGCTACCCGGACGACGAGCCGTGGCTCGCCCAGGGCGTCGTCTCGCCGGACGGGCGCCAGACCCGCGTGCCCGTGCGGTCCGTGCGCAAGCGCACGGCCGAGGCCATGGTGGCCAGTGCCTTCACCGCGCCGCACGTGACGGTGCTGCACACCGTCGACGTCACCAAGACGATGAAGCTCGTGGCCGCGCTCAAGGAGGACCGCGACTTCACCGACGTCAAGGTGACGCCGCTGCTGGTCGCGGCCAAGGCGGTGCTGCTCGCCGTGAAGCGGCACCCGCAGATCAACGCCTCGTGGGACGACGCAGCCCAGGAGATCGTCTACAAGCACTACGTGAACCTGGGCATCGCCGCGGCCACCCCGCGAGGCCTCGTGGTGCCGAACATCAAGGACGCGCACACGCTCGACCTGCTCGGCATCGCCAAGGCGCTCGCGGGGCTGACGGCGACCGCGCGGGCCGGGCGCACGTCGGTCACCGACATGTCCGACGGCACCATCACCATCACCAACCTGGGTGTCTTCGGCATCGACACGGGTACGCCGATCCTCAACCCGGGGGAGTCGGGCATCCTCGCCTTCGGCGCGATCCGCAAGCAGCCGTGGGTGCACAAGGGCAAGGTGAAGCCGCGGTGGGTCACCACCCTGAGCTTCAGCTTCGACCACCGGCTGGCCGACGGCGAGCTGGGTGCACGGTTCCTGTCCGACGTCGCCCGCGTGCTCGAGGAGCCGGCGCGCGGCCTCGTCTGGAGCTGATCCCGGGCAAGGCCCTGGAACGTGTCAGACCCCCAGGTCACTCGAGTGACCTGGGGGTCTGACACGTTTCGCGCGTCGCTGTGTGGATCGATCCAAAGTGCCGGACGGCCGGAACAGCGCGCCGGCCCGGATCGGTCTGGGAGATCCGCGGTACGGCCCGGCGCACTGCCCCGACAGATCACGGCAGCCGAACGCGGCCGCCGTGCCCCGGACGACGTCTGGTCACGCGGCCGTCACGCCACGCGCATGCCGCCGATCGAGCGCGGGCGGCCGCGACGGCGCTTGC
>NZ_KI911756.1:57943-65456 GCF_000515355.1 Promicromonospora kroppenstedtii DSM 19349
GCGCGCGACGCCGACACCGTCAGCGTCGCCGCGAGCCTGCTGCCCTCCGCGAAGGGCCTGGCGCAGGACGCCGAGCTGCGCAAGGCCCGCAAGGACCAGAAGGTCTCCGCGATCCTGCACACCGGCTACCCCGTGCGCTACTGGGACCACGACCTCGGCCCCGACCAGGAGCGCCGCTTCGTCGGCGACCTGGCGGCGCTCGCCGACGAGCCGGCCGCACCGCTGCCGAAGCCCGCGGACGGCCAGACACCGGCAGCCGCCCCGGAGGCGCAGGGCAGGCACCTCGAGCTGCGCGACCTCACCGGCGCGGGCCGTCACCTGGCGGACCACTCCGCCGACCTCTCCGGCGACGGCACCACTCTCGTGACCACGTGGAGCGTCAGCGACCCGGGCGCCGCCGTGCGCAACACCCTGGTCGCGCACGACACCGCCTCGGGCGACCGGCGCGTGCTGGTCGACGACCCGGACGCCGACGCCGGCGCCCCGCGCATCTCGCCCGACGGCGCCTGGGTCGCCTACGTGACCGAGTCCATCTCGACGCCGCACGATGCCCCGGTGGTGCGCCTCGCCCTGGTGCCCACCGACGGCTCCGCCGACCCGGTGGTCCTGGCGGACGACTGGGACCGCTGGCCCGGCCGCCCCACCTGGCTCCCGGACGGCAGCGGCCTCCTGGTCCAGGCCGACGACGACGGCCGCGGCCCGGTCTTCCTGCTCACCTTCTCGGGGGCGCTCCCGGGCGCCGCCGTGGTGGTCGAGAAGGTGACGTCCGACGACGCCGTCTTCTCCGACCTGAACGTCACGCCCGACGGCGCGACGCTGTTCGCGCTGCGCAGCTCCTACGCCGCACCGGCCGAGCCGGTGCGCGTCGACCTCGGGGCCTTCCTCGCCTCGGGCGCTGCGGGGGAGCGGACGCCGGTCGCGGCGACCGTGCTGCGTTCCCCGGTATCTGCCCCGGACCTCCCGGGCGTGCTCACCGAGATCGAGACCACGGCCGAGGACGGCACGCGAGTGCGCGCGTGGCTGGCCCTGCCCGCCGACGCCGGTCCGGACGCCAAGGCCCCGCTGCTGCTGTGGATCCACGGCGGCCCGCTGGGCTCCTGGAACGCGTGGAGCTGGCGCTGGAACCCGTGGCTGCTGGTGGCCCAGGGCTACGCCGTGCTGCTGCCGGACCCGGCGCTGTCGACCGGCTACGGCCAGGAGTTCGTGCAGCGCGGCTGGGGTGCCTGGGGCAAGGCCCCGTTCACCGACCTCATGGCGATCACCGACGCCGCCGAGGCGCTGCCCGAGATCGACGAGACCCGCACCGCCGCGATGGGCGGCTCGTTCGGCGGCTACATGGCCAACTGGGTGGCCGGCCACACGGACCGGTTCCGGGCGGTGGTGACGCACGCGAGCCTGTGGGCGCTGGACCAGTTCGGCCCCACCACGGACGCCTCGTTCTACTGGGCGCGCGAGATGACGCCCGAGATGGCCCTGGAGAACAGCCCGCACCTGTCGGTGGGCGACATCCGGACCCCGATGCTCGTGATCCACGGGGACAAGGACTACCGGGTCCCGGTCGGCGAGGGCCTGCGGCTGTGGTTCGAGCTGCTGACCAAGTCCGGCCTCCCGGCGTCCGACGACGGCGAGACGGTGCACCGGTTCCTGTACTACCCGGACGAGAACCACTGGATCCTGACCCCGCAGAACGCCAAGGTCTGGTACCAGGTGGTGTCGGCGTTCCTCGCGGAGCAGGTGCTCGGCGAGAAGCCCGAGCTGCCGACGACGCTCGGCTGAGCCGAGCGGTCGGTTCCGGCGTGCGCCGGGGTGGAGCGGGTCAGCACCCGCTCTGCTCCGGCGCCGGGGTCAGCCCGCCCGGACCGCCCCTACGACGCGCACGCGCACCGCGACGTCGTCGATCTCCTCGGGGATCTTGTCCACGAGACGTGCGTCGGTCACGTTGACCTGCAGCACCCAGCTCCCGCCGGGCCCTGCCACCTGCTCGACCAGCTCGTCCTCCGAGAGGACCTCGACAGGGGACCTGCTCGCCGGCGACTTCGCTTGCTTCCGTCCGGGGTACTCACGTGGTGGCTGTCCGATTGACGCCGTGAACTCTGGGGCGACGCCAACCCCGATCACACCGTCGAGCCCGGTCACTTTTTCCCGCAATGCGGCTTTTGCGGACCTGGCCTCGTCGAGTGTTGCCATCCCGATCACCTCCTGGTCATCCATTGTGTCCCCCGTGTCTACCCCCTTCCACCGGGGCCGGAGAGAGTGTCGGGACGCCTCGGAGCACTGGGTGCTGCGCCGCAGGTCAGCCGGGTTGTCCGGCGCGACGCGCCGTCCGGACACGCCCGGCGCGCCGACCGCCGAACGCGACACGCCCGGGGTGGGAAACGCTGGTGCGCAGGGCGAACATTCACCCCGGCCGGTGCCGGCTCGACGCTGGCCGGGCCCGCCGGTGCGAGGTTCATCCGAACGGATGGGCCTGGTCCCCGGCGAGCTCCACGTCCAATATCTCCAGCACCTGGTCGATCGGGTTCGCGTAGGTCAGTCCCCTCCCGCTGCGGCCGCCCGACTCGGACCCGGCGAACAGCAGGCCGATCGCCACGCCGTCCTCCCGGTAGACCAGCGCGCCCGAGTCTCCGCCGCGCGAGAACGGGCCGTCGCCGAGGCTCTCGATCTCGATCTGGTCGTCGAAGCTGAGGGCGCCGAGGTCCTCGTAGCCCACGATCACGTCGTCGAGCTCGATGGCCGTGACCCGCCCGCGCGTGGTCGCCGTCGTGCGGCCCACCTTGCCCACGATCTCGCCACCCAGGGCGCGCGCGGTCTTCATCACCCGGCCCACGGGGTACTCGAAGCTCACCGGGACCCGGTCGAGCCGGGCGATCGCGGCGTCCGTGTAGGACGGCTCGCCCGAGTCCAGGTCCACCACCTGCGAGAGCTCGCCGATCCGGTCGCCCGGTGCCAGCCCGCCGTCGGCCGGCCCGGGCTGCAGCACGACGTCACCCGGCCGGGCCTCCGGGGACCCGGCCAGCACGTGGTAGTTCGAGAGCGCGTACAGGTGGCCGTCGCCGGGGACGACGCGGGTCACGAAGGCACCGAGCGTGCCCGCGGTGACCCCCACGTGCCCGATGGAGATGCCCGGCCGCAGCGGACGGCGCCGGTCGGTGTCACCGTCCGCCTGCGACGTCGGCGCCGGCGGGCGGGGGCCCAGCTCGCTCACCGGGCGGATGCGGCCGGTGCGGCGGATGTCGGCGTCCGGCCCGATCTCGGCCGAGACCTTGCGCACGATCGAACGGGCCCGGGGCACCCCGAGCCGATAGCGGACGGCGATGCCGAAACCGCCGTCCTCCTGCGGCACCAGCCCGAGCGCCAGGGTCGGGGCCCGGACGGCGTCGACGGCGTCCGACTCGCTCTGTGCGCCCGGCGACCGGGGGGTCGCCACGCTCCCGTGCTTCTCGGCGAGCTCTCTGGCGAAGGCGGTGAGCTGCTCCTTCATCTTCCTGGCCTCGTCCCGGTCCATGCCCCTGATCCTCTCCTCACCCACCAACACGACACTGCAGCAGGATGGCGACACGCCGATCTGCCCTGGAAAGTCATCCGATAGATGGATATCCCACTGCCAGGTTTGCGCGGTACGTTCCTCTGCTACACCCAACCATGGCCGGGTGAAAGCCAGGAAGCCCCGAGGTGTCACAAAAGATCCCCGGCGGCCTCTTGAAACGTTGGCGGCGCCCGGTGCGGGCGCCGAAAGACACGAAACGGCGAGAATGATCGGGACGATGGACGAGACGCGGAGCGCGCGGGTAACTCGCGCCGACGTGCGGGAGGCCCTCATGTGGGCTCTCGAGCGGGACCGCGCTGCCCTGCTCGCGCACCGTGCGGCCGTGCACTCCAGCAAGAGCGACCTCACCCGCCGGCGGGCCGACAAGGCGCTGGTGGAGCAGTGGCGTGCCCGCAGGACGGACGGCGGCAAGGACGGTTCGGCCCGGGAGTGACAATGGGCGGGTGAGCACCAGCGTCCAGAACCTTCCCCGCGTCCGCGCGTCCGAGCTCGTCGGGCGCGGCTGGCTGAACACCGGCGGCCGCACCGTCACGCTCTCCGAGCTGCGCGGCAAGGTCGTGGTCCTCGACTTCTGGACCTTCTGCTGCATCAACTGCCTGCACGTCCTCGACGAGCTGCGCGAGGTCGAGGAGCAGCACCGCGACGAGCTCGTGATCATCGGGGTGCACTCGCCCAAGTTCGAGCACGAGGCCGACCCCGACGCGCTCGCGGCCGCCGTCGAACGGTACGAGGTGCGCCACCCCGTGCTCGACGACCCCGAGCTGGTGACCTGGGGCGCGTACACCGCGCGGGCCTGGCCCACGCTCGTGGTCATCGACCCCGAGGGCTACATCGTGGCGCAGATGGCGGGGGAGGGGCACGGCACCGCGATCGCCGCGCTCGTGTCCGACCTGATCGCCGAGCACGCTCGGAAGGGCACCCTGCACCGCGGCTCGGGGCCGTACGTGCCGCCCGCTCCCGCCTCCGGCACGCTGCGGTTCCCGGCCAAGGCCCTCGCGCTGCCGAACGGGAACCTGCTGGTCGCGGACGCCGGGCACCACTCCCTCGCGGAGCTCGGGCCCGACGGCGAGACCCTGGTCCGCCGCATCGGCTCGGGCGAGCGCGGACTGGTGGACGGCGTGCCCGGCGAGGCGCGGTTCTCGGAGCCGAACGGGCTCGCCCTGGTTCCCGAGGACCTGAGGGCGAGCCTCGGTTACGACGTCGTGGTCGCCGACACGGTCAACCACGCCCTGCGCGGGGTGCGGCTGTCGGACGGCGTGGTCTTCACGGTCGCGGGCACCGGCGAGCAGTTCATGGTGGGCGGCCAGGAGAACGTGACCGGCACGGTCGGCGCGTTCGAGGCCGGCGAGTCCTACGACTCGCTGAGCGTCAGGCTCTCCTCCCCGTGGGACGTCGAGTGGTCCGGCGAGCTCGGCGCGTTCGTCGTGGCGATGGCCGGGAACCACACGCTGTGGGACTTCCACCCCGGCCCGCACCTACCCGTGGTCTCGCTGCTCGCAGGCACCATGAACGAGGGCCTGGAGGACGGCCCGGGCGAGGGCGCCTGGTTCGCCCAGCCCTCCGGCCTGGCCACCGCGGCCGACGGCGCGCTCTGGCTCGCCGACGCCGAGACCTCGGCCCTGCGCCGCCTCGTGCCGGTGGACGAGACCGACGTGACCGTCGAGACCGCCGTCGGGCAGGGGCTGTTCGACTTCGGGCACCGGGACGGCGCCGCCGACCAGGCACTGCTCCAGCACCCGCTGGGCGTGGCCGTGCTGCCGGACGGCAGCGTGGTCGTCGCCGACACCTACAACGGCGCGCTGCGCCGGTACGACCCTGCCTCGGGCGAGGTGACCACCCTGGCCAAGGACCTCGCGGAGCCGTCGGACGTGCTCGTCGAGGTCGCGGACGACGCCGTGCACCTGCTCGTGGTCGAGTCCGCCGCGCACCGGCTCACGCGTGTGGCGCTCCCGGCGACGCTCGCGGGCGAGGTGCTCGACGGCGGCGCGCACAAGGTCGCCCGGCCGGCCACCGACGTCGGCTCCGGCGCGCTGCGCCTCGACGTCCCGTTCGCGCCGGCCCCCGGCCAGAAGCTCGACGACCGCTGGGGCCCGTCGACCTCGCTCCAGGTCAGTGCCACCCCGCCGGAGCTGCTGCTCTCGGGCGCGGGCAGCGGCACCGACCTGTTCCGCGAGCTGGTGATCAACCCTGAGGTGGCCGAGGGCGTGCTGCACGTGACCGCGAAGGCGGCGTCGTGCGACGAGGTGCCGCTGCTGCCGAACGGTGAGCCGGACCCCGACGTCTTCCCGGCCTGCCACCTCGCGCAGCAGGACTGGGGCGTCCCGGTCCGCGTGGTGCCGGACGGCGACGCCGGCCTGACGCTCCCCCTGCGCGGCTGACGGCTCAGCCCGCCAGCACCGCCGGCAGCTCGGCCAGCGAGTCGATCACGGTGGTGCGCGCGGCCTCGGGCCGGCGCGCGTGCAGGTACCCCCACGGCCCGCGGCGCAGCAGCACCGGCATCATCCCGGCGTCGGCCGCGGGGAGCACGTCGTTGTCCAGGCGGTCGCCCACGTAGGCGATCTCCTCGGGTGCCACGCCCGACAGCTCAGCGACCTTGACGAAGAACTCCGGCTCCGGCTTCTGCACGCCCCACTCGTCGGACGTGCGGATCGCGCTCGCGGGCAGGTCCATGGCCTCCAGCGCGGCCCGCGCCTCGGGCGGCTGGTTCCCCGCGACGACGACGTCGAACCCCGCCTCGCGCAGCGCCGCCAGCGCGGGCCGCACGTCGGGGTAGAGGTCGTCGGCGTCGAACCCGGTGCGCAGCCCGTCCGGGTCGTCCTGCGCCCAGCGCGCGGCCTCGGCCTGGAAGTCCAGCCCCGGCCGCAGCAGCTCGAACGCCTCCCGGTGGGACAGGTCGAGCGCGGCGCAGCCGCCGAGCACGCCCAGGAACGTCAGCGGCGGCACCCCGAGCCGCTCCGCCCAGCGGAGCCAGATCCTGGACTCGTCGATCAGGGTCTCTCCGACGTCGAACACCACCGTGCGCACCATGGCCCCGACCCTAGACGTGTCAGATCCTCAGGTCACCCGGGTGGCCTGTACGTCTGGCACGTCGGGGAGGTCCAGCTCACGCGAGGTGGAACAGCGGGTCGCCCGCCCGGACGACGGCGCCGGGGCGTACCAGCTCGTCGAGCCGGCCGTGGCCCAGGTCCAGCGCGACGACGGGCACCAGCGGGGAGCGGCCGCCCTCGGCCACCGCGGTCGGGGACCAGACGACGAGCTCCTGGCCCGCCGTGACCGTGTCGCCCTCGTCGACCAGCAGCGTGAAGCCCTCGCCCTTGAGCTGGACGGTGTCGATGCCGAGGTGCACCAGGACGCCCCGGCCCCCGGCGGGCTCGGCGTCCGCCGACGGTGCCAGCAGCACGAACGCGTGCGGGTGCAGCTTGACGACCACGCCCGCGCACGGTGCGACGACGCGCCCACCGAGCTCGGCGTCCGGCTCGACGGCGAGACCCGGGCCGACGATGCTCTCCGCGAAGACGGGATCGGGCACGTCACGCATCGCCACCACCCGTCCTGCGACGGGCGAACCGACATTCAGGGCCTCGGCCATGCGGACATCTTGTCAGAACGGCGCGGTGCGGAAACGCGGCACGCCGGGCCGTGGACCGGACGTCACCCGGCCCTCGCAGCCGACGATCCGGCCCGGGACAGACCTCTTCCGCGCCTCACCCGGGGGCGCCCGGAGCGGGTCTCGCTCGGCCGGTGCGTCGCGTGTAACGTTCCCAGCACACTCGACGACGAGCCCGAGGGAGCGTACGGATGACGAGCGAGAGGCTCACGGGGGTGCCGGCGAGCCCGGGCCGCGCGGTGGGAACGGTGGTCCGGATGCCGGCCCGCGTCCCCGAGCCGCGCACGAGCCGCCTGACGGGTTCGGCGGACGACGCCGTCCGCGCCGTCGAGGAGGCCGCAGCCCAGGTCGAGGCCGAC
>NZ_KI911756.1:65556-69795 GCF_000515355.1 Promicromonospora kroppenstedtii DSM 19349
CGGCAGGCCGGGAGGCACGACGGCGCGCGACGACGCCGGAGGCCACCGCGGGCAGCGTCAGCGCCAGCCCGCCGGCCACCGCGTACGCGGCGGTGTTCAACCCGAGCGCCCAGGCCGCGGAGATCGCGAGCAGCCATGAGGTGAGCGGCTGGGAGAGGAACTGCTGCACCACGATCTCGGTGGCCTCGACCCGCGAGTTCGCGCGCGGCAGGTCACCCCGGCCCACCAGCGACGGGACCACCGCGCGGATGGCGCCGTCGTAGACCGTCTCCAGCACGCCGTACAGGAGCACCACCAGCAGGAGCCACCAGATCGTGAGCGCCCCGGTCAGGTGCAGCGAGAGGAGGCCGCCGGCCACGAGCGCACGCACCCCGCCTGCCAGGCCGAGCGCAAGCCGGCGGTCGATCCGGTCCACGAGCACACCCGCGGGGATCGCGAACAGGAGCCACGGGAGCAGGGCGGCGACCGCGACGAACGACACGAGCAGCGGGTCGTCCGTCAGCTGGGCGGCCAGCAGCGGCGCGGCGACCCGCGCGATCCCGTCGCCCAGGCTCGAGCTCAGGTTGGCGGCGACGACCTTGGTGAACGCCCCGCCCAGCGGCTCGGGCCGCATCGACGGCGCGGGCTCGGAGTTCACGGCGGCGGAGGACACGCGGCAGAGGCTACCGCCTCGGCTCCATGCTCTACCTGTGCCGCCCGAGCCTGCGGGTCCGCGTCGGTGCGTGCCTTGTTCCCGGCCTGTGACTCCGGCTCAGGCCGGGACGCGCTCCGGCACCCGGGCACCGACCGCGCGCAGCACGAACGACTCGGCGGCGCGGATCGTGCGTTCGCGGGCCACGGGCTCGTCCGGGATGAGCCGTCCCGACAGGCACGCGTTGACGAGGTGCACCGTCGGCTCGATGTCCTGCGGCGGGAACGTCCCGGCCTCGATCCCCGCGGTGAGGATCCGGCGCAGGATCGCCTCCACGATGTCGGCGTGCTCACGCAGGCGCTGCAACGTCGCGCGGGACAGGACGGTCCGCAGGTCCGGGCCGGGGGCGAGGTGGAACACGCGGGTGAGCTGAGCCTGCTGGCGGATGTAGGTACGGAGCTGTTCCACGGGGTCGCTCACGCCGTCCAGCGCTCGCTCCAGGGTGTGGGCGTACTGCTCGGTCTCGTGGGTGATGAACCCGAGGAGCAGCGCTTCCTTGTCGTGGAAGTGGTTGTAGACGGCGGTCCGGCCGACGTTCGCCGCCGCGGCGATGTCGGCCAGGGTGATGGTGTCGAACCCGCGCTCCGCCATGAGGGTGGACAGAGCGGTGAACAGCTTGTGCCTCGTCATCTGGCGGTGCTCGTGCAGGCTCTTGCCGATGATCTTGGGCATGCTGACATCATATGCCCGCGTCGTCAGTAACTGGAACGCGGGATCGCGGACGCGGAGGAGTCGAAGGCCTATCCGACGGACAGATCGCGCTAAGTTTGGATAGATCCGCTTTGCCCGGCCCCAGGATCGCAATATTCATGCTTTTGCACTGATACTCAGTCGCTCCGGAATTGCGGCCCAGGCGCTTTCGTACGGTCCCGCGAAATCCCGGCCGGGAATGCCGACATTGCGTGAGCACGCCGTCACAAGCGTGTTTCCTCTCTGTAACACGCTGGCATCATCGGCGAAAGTGCGCGGCAGTAGGGTTCCCGCATGACTTTTCTGGCGGGCGTGATTCCTGCGGAACACGCCTCGGGCCACCTTCTGGTCCTGCCCAGTACAAATGGCCCCGTCGCGGTCAGTGAGCTCGCCGCCGCCTGGTTCTCGGACGTCGCGTGGCTCCGAGAACCGACCCGCGCCGCGGGGTCCCGGCGGATGGCCGGGTCCCGGTTCCGGGGCATGGCCCAGGCCGACTCGCTCGTGCCCGGAGTCATGCGCCTGGGGGAGGAGCACGTCGCGACCGGCCCGTTCGAGGTCGCGGAGGCGCGCCTCGCGGAGCTGCAGATCCCGGCCACCACGGCTGAGGCGTACTCGATAGCGCGCGGCGACGGCCTCCGGGACGTGCGGGGCGCTGCCCCGACGTCGTACGACGACCGGGACGGTATCGCCCGCGCCTTTCCGCACGCGCTCCCGCAGGCCGAGGAGCTGCGCATCGTGCAGTGGGCCGTCGCCTCCGCGCGCAAGACCGGCGGCGGGGTGCTCGTCGACGGGCGGCAGCCGCTGGTCCCGGACCCGGCGGCGTCCGTCAACCTGCAGCTCTACTCCGCGCACCCCCTGCTGCCGGGGGACGTGCTGCCCATGCTGAGGTCGTTCATCGCGACCGCCGACGTGTCCGCCGAACAGGTCACCCCCGATGGGACGCCGCGCTACACGCTCGCGGGGAGCACCCCGTACGACGGCTCGATCGTGATCGACGTCGAGCGCGTCGACCGGGTGCCCCGCGCGCTCGGGTCGCTGGACTGGCGCAGCTACGGGCCGTACGCCTACCGCATGAGCTGGGTGCCGGCGGACCCCTACGAGCTCGAGCTCGAGCACGGGTCCGGGCTGCACGTCATCGCCCGCGCGCGCATGCGCGCCTCGCTCGCGCGCCTCGCGGTGTCCCTGCAGAGCCGCATCGCGGGCATCCTCGTGGACGACGGCGGCTTCATCGCGACGCCGGACGAGCTGGAGGCGCGCAGCGACCCGGCCACCGGTGGCACCCCGGGATCCCGCGCCTGGGTCTGAGCCCGTTTAGTTATCCACAGATTTGATCCACAGCCCTGTGTGTTGTGTGGGAAATCCAGGGGATTACCTGTGGATAGAACTGTTGAGAACCGCAGGGTGAAAATTACAGCCGTGGAGCGGTTGCCGGTGATGCGACACGCGGATAGAAACGTTGGCAGTGGTTCGACGATCCGGGTGCAGATACGGTGCGCTGCAGCAGTACCGACCGGCCCGGGCATCGGACACATGGTCGACCGGAGAACGACAGGACGTCCCGTACCGCGGTGCGGGCTGTGGATGACGCCACAGGTGCCTGTACGGGGCCGGAAGACCGCCCGCGTTCGAGGTGTTCGTGCAGAACAGGCCTGGCGTTCCGGGTCTGACGAGCACATCGGAGTCGTGACGTCGACACGGCGCCCCTGGTCCTCGCCGAGCGCGGGTCATGGGTATGCGGTTTCGCCAGGGCCCCCGGCCTGCCCCGGGGGCCCTGGCCCCTCCCCGGACGCCGGCCACGGGATCTAGGCTCGGCGCATGAGCAACCTGGAGACCCAGCCGACCGAGCAGGTCTGCGTCGCGGGCGAGCAAGGCGACGGCATCGAGCTCCTCACCCCGCGCGACGTGCCGCTCGGCGGGCCGCGGGCGATGAACGTGCGGCGCACGATCCCGCAGCGCGCCCGGTCGCTCGTGGGGGCGTGGTGCTTCAGCGACCACTACGGCCCGGACGACGTCTCGGGCAGCGAGGGCATGCAGGTGCCACCCCACCCGCACACCGGGCTGCAGACGGTGAGCTGGCTCTTCGAGGGCGAGATCCTGCACCGCGACTCCGTCGGCTCGCTCCAGACGGTCCGGCCGGGCGAGCTCAACCTCATGACGGCGGGCCGGGGCATCTCCCACTCGGAGGAGTCGCCGGCGCAGAACCGTCCGCCCCGCCTGCACGGCGTCCAGCTGTGGACGGCGCTGCCGGGCTCGGCCCTCGGCGTCGACCCGCACTTCGAGCACCACGGCGACCTGCCCGTGGTGCGGCACGACGGCGCCGTCGTGCAGGTATTCATGGGGCGGCTCGGGGTGGCGGGCCAGGAGCCGGCCTCGCCCGCGACCGCGTACACGCCGCTCGTCGGGGCGCAGATCGACCTCGAGCCTGGGGCCGAGGTGCGGCTCGCCGTCGACCCGGAGCACGAGCATGCCCTGCTCGTGGACTCCGGCGACGTGACGTTCGAGGGGAGGGCCGTGCCGCCGTCGAACCTCGGGTACGTGGCGCCGGGCCGCTCCGGTCTCGTGGCGCGCGCCGGGGCCGGGGCGCCCGGCCGGGCGGTCCTGATCGGCGGTCTGCCGTTCGACGAGGACGTCGTCATGTGGTGGAACTTCATGGGCCGCACGCACGAGGACATCGTCCGGGCCCGCGACGCCTGGATGGCCCAGGTCGCGGAGCTCGACCCTTCGACGGGCTCGGGGCAGCGTGCCGGCGCGACCGGTTACGCGGCGGGCGCCGAGGACCGGCTGTTCGGCCGGGTGCACGGCTACCCGAGCGGGCCGCTGCGCGCGCCCGCCCTGCCGGAACTGCGGCTCAAGCCCAG
>NZ_KI911756.1:69895-74435 GCF_000515355.1 Promicromonospora kroppenstedtii DSM 19349
AGCGCCGCGGGCCGGACGGTGGGTCCGGGCCGCGGCGCTCCTGTGTCACCTCGTGTTCATCCCGGCCCGGCAGACTGCGCCGATGACGTCCCGGTCGTCCTGTCCCGTCCTTCGTCGGTCCGCGCGCGGTGGGTTGCGCCTCACGACCGCGGTCCTGGTCGCCGCCCTCCTGGCCGCCTGCTCGACGCCGCCGCCCCCGGGCACGCTGCCCGACATGCCGTCGGGGGTCACCGCCCCGGACGAGTACGCCTTCGGGGACGACGTCGCCTCGCGCGACCTGCGCGCCTCGGGCCCTGTCCACGACGTGCTCGTCGAGGAAGTCGACGCCGAGAAGCTGCGCAGCCTGCCGCTCGTCCTGGAGGTCGACGTCGACGCGGCCGCCGTCCGGGACGCCTACGCCGACGAGCTCGTCGGCCGCGGCTGGGCGTCGATGCCGGACCTGCCGGCCGGGGACGACGCCTGGACACAGGGCTGGATCAGCGCCGACGGACGGGACGTACTGGTGCTGGTCGGCCTCGAACCGGAGGCGGGGGAGGCGCACGTGCCGCTGACGGTTCTCACCACGCTGCCTGACGAGGCGGCCGAGGGCTCCTGAGCTGCGTTTCCCGGCACGGAGAACCAGTAGGAATGCGAATTGCGGTGAAATGCGGGAATGTGGAGACGTCGCGACCCGCGCGACCCGATGGAGGTGTACCCGTGCCCAAGAACTCCACCACCGCCGGCGGCGCCGTACGCCGAGCGAAGAACAGTCGCGCCGTCGGCGGCCTGGCCCGGGGCGGTTACGTCGCATCGGGTGTGCTCCACCTGATGATCGGCTGGCTCGCCGTCCAGCTCGCGCTGGGCGAGTCCGAGGGCCAGGCGGACCAGTCCGGCGCCTTCCGCGCGGTCGCCCAGATGCCGGGCGGCGACGTGGTGCTCTGGCTGGTCGCCGTGGGCTTCGCCGCCCTCGCCGTCTGGCAGCTCGCCACCGCCGTCGTCGGCGTGCCCAACGCGGAGAACCAGCTTGCCGCGCGGGCCAAGAGCGTGGCCAAGGCCCTGCTCTACGGAGCGCTCGCGGTCACCGGTGTCCGCTACGCGACGGGGGCCGGCGGCAGCGGCGGCAGCGAGGAGAGCCTGACCGCGAAGGTGCTGGGCATGCCGGGCGGCGCCTGGCTCGTGGGCGCCGCCGGCCTCGTGATCGTCGGCGTAGGCGTCTACCACGTCGCGAAGGGCGCGCGGAAGAAGTTCCTGGAGGACCTGACGGGAACCGGCGGCGGTGCGGTCCGGCCCGTCGTGGTGCGGCTGGGACAGGCGGGATACATCGCCAAGGGTGTCGCGCTCGGCGTCGTCGGCGGGCTGGTCGTGGCGGCCGCGGTGACGGCGGACCCCGAGCAGGCAGGCGGCCTCGACGAGGCGCTGCACGCCGTGCGCGACCAGCCGTACGGCACGGTGCTGCTCATCGTGGTCGGGGTGGGCATCGCCGCGTACGGCGGCTACTCCTTCGCCCGCGCGCGCTTCGCGCGGCTCTGATGCGGACGGGGGTCGAGCCGGTTCGATCCGGCCGTTCGGGCCAGGTTCTGCTGACGGGCCTCGGGCTAGGAGGCGCGGCGCTCGCGGTGGTGCTGTCATGGCTCGAATGGGTGCTGGTCGTCGAGGATCGTGTGGTCCCCGGGTGGGCCCTGGGCGCTGCGCTGCTCGTCGTAGCGTTGGTTCTCCTGTGGCTCCCGCGCTCCGCCGGTGCGCCCGCTGCTGACGAGACGTCGGGAGCACGACGGGCGATTCCACGCAGGGCCCGGGCGGTCACCACGGGGCTGGCCGTGGTGAGTCTCGGCCTGGCGGCGGTCGGCGACCTGTTCGGCGGGGCGCAGTACCAGGTGCTCCCGTCCGGGAGCGCCGACGAGTGTCGCGTCGTGACACGGGAGACGTCTTTCCTGATGGCCGGGAGCGGTGACGTCTACGTGGTGCGGAACCTCGGCGT
Organism: Promicromonospora kroppenstedtii DSM 19349; assembly: GCF_000515355.1. Classification (GTDB taxonomy): domain Bacteria; phylum Actinomycetota; class Actinomycetes; order Actinomycetales; family Cellulomonadaceae; genus Promicromonospora; species Promicromonospora kroppenstedtii. The sequence continues at coordinate 71,853 of NZ_KI911756.1, forward strand.
CGGGCAGCGAACCGGAACCTGGGTCACCGACGACGGCTACCGTCCCGTCCGGGCAGGCACCTACGACCTCGCTCTGGGGCCGCACGGTGGGACGCTCACCGTCCGTGGCGCGGCGAGCGATCCGGTCACGCCGAGTTCCCACCCGATCGACTGCGGCTGAAGCGGTTCGGCTAGGTTTTGCTTCGTGGCGCCTCCTGATGAATCACACGTGCCGACCGGTTCCCATGGGCCCGACGGCAGGGACGAGAGTCAGCCGTGGTTCAGGCTCGCAGAGGGGTACGAGCAGGCCCGAGCCAAAGAGGACTCGCTGGACCGCCTGGTCGAGTGGCCCGCGCAGCGCGACCTCCTGGGTGACGTCGACGGTCGGTCGGTGCTCGACGTCGGTTGTGGCAACGGCGCCAAGCTGGCAGAGCTGGTACGCGACGGTGCGACGGCGTCCGTCGGCGTCGACATCAGCGACAACTTCCAGGTCGGACCGGCACCCGGCATGGAGCTCCTCCGAGGCGACCTCTCCGACCTCGAGTCAGCACCGGGGCTCGCGGGCCGGATGTTCGACCGCATCTTGTTCCTGCAGTCGATCGGGTACGCGAACGACCCGGTGCGTACGTTGCGTGCGGCACGGACGATGCTCGCCGACGACGGGTTCATCCTGCTGAGCAGGACCCACCCGATCAGGTGGGCCGTCGAACGCGCGGAGCAGAACGGGACCACGCTGGGCGAGGAGTACCACTCCACGGCGCCCTACACCTACTCCCACAGCGCCTGGAACGACCAGGTCTCCCTCACGAAGCGCGTCTACACCGTCTCCGACCTGCTCAACCTGTTCAGCGCGGCAGGGCTCTGGATCGAGGCTGCGGTCGAACCGCAGCTTTCCGAGGACGCCCGACGCCGCTACCCGCACAAGCAGGCGTGGATGGACAAGCACCTCGGCATCTTGATCTTCAGGCTCCGGCCCCTTCCCTGAGCGGCTGGCTGCCCGGCGCCGGGAACGACGAAGGCCCCAGGTCGGGATCTGTGTCCTCACCTGGGGCCCTCGTGCTGGAGCGGGTGACGGGAATCGAACCCGCGCTATCAGCTTGGGAAGCTGAAGTTCTACCATTGAACTACACCCGCAACGTCCGGTTCTGACCGGGTTTCTGCCGTTCCGGAATCCCGCTAGGGTTCCGCAACAGCGCCCCCTGAACCTGGCGCGCGACCCGATCATACCCAAACTCGCCCGGATGCCCGAACCGGTTTCCGCGCGAGTGTCGCCGAGCAGCCGGAGCAGCAGTGAGCGAGCACCCCAGCGAGAAGCCGACCGAGCCGATCTATCAGGAGACCAAACCCCTGCCGCCGCGCCCGCCGCAGCCCCCGAAGGCCGCGCGCGAGACCCGTGCCATGCAGACGCCCAAGTCCGCCCCGGCGAACTACCAGCAGCAGTACGACTACGACCGCCCCACCCCGCCGACGGAGCACGTCCCGGGCCGCAAGTCCCGGATCACCGCGGGCCTGCTCGGCATCCTGCTGGGCGTGGTGGGTGCCCACCGGTTCTACCTGGGCTACAAGGGCCTGGGCTGGGTCATGCTCCTCATCACAGCCGTGTCGCTCGGCCAGGCCTGGTTCGTCCCGGCGATCTGGGGCGCTATCGAGGGCGTCCTGTACCTCGTCATGCGCAAGGGCTACTGGTCGGTGGACTCGAAGCACCGTCCCCTGCAGTGGTGACCACTGCCCGCTGATCGCCGAGCACGCCCCGGCGAAGCCGACGCCCGTTCCGAGCCGGGGCGGCGTCGGCCCGCGGTGGCCAGTACCGTATCCGGGTGCTCCTCTCCGACCGCGATATCCGTGCCGAGCTCGACGCCGACCGCGTGGTGCTCGACCCGTACGACGCGTCGATGCTGCAGCCGTCGAGCATCGACGTGCGCCTCGACAAGTTCTTCCGGCTGTTCGACAACCACAAGTACCCCTTCATCGACCCGGCGACGGACCAGCCCGAGCTGACCCGCCTCGTCGAGGCAGAGAACGGCGAGGCGTTCGTCCTGCACCCGGGCGAGTTCGTGCTCGGCAGCACCTTCGAGGCGGTCACGCTGCCCGACGACGTCGCGGCCCGGCTCGAGGGCAAGTCCTCGCTGGGCCGCCTGGGCCTGCTGACGCACTCGACCGCCGGCTTCATCGACCCGGGGTTCAGCGGCCACGTGACGCTGGAGCTGAGCAATGTCGCCACGCTGCCCATCAAGCTGTGGCCCGGCATGAAGATCGGCCAGCTCTGCTTCTTCCGGCTCTCGTCGGCCTCCGAGCACCCGTACGGGTCGGACCTGTACGGCTCCCGCTACCAGGGACAGCGCGGCCCGACGGCGTCCCGCTCCTCGCAGAACTTCCACCGCACCACGGTCTGAGAGGGCCGGCCCACGGGCCGTCCGGGCGCGCCGCCAGGCGGTCACCGGAAGGTAGGCTCCGGGTGCCCGGCGCCGGCCGGGCACCCGGACCTCGAAGGGACCCCGATGGCCGCTCCCCAGCTTCCGCTCCTGCCGCGCACGGCTGCGCAGGCACACCAGGCCAGGCATGTGCTGACCGTGCCCGGTGACGTGGAGCTGGACGAGATCGAGG
>NZ_KI911756.1:74535-76243 GCF_000515355.1 Promicromonospora kroppenstedtii DSM 19349
AGCCCCCGCCCCCGCCCCGGCGCCCACCGCGTTCGTCTCCGCCCCGGCCACCCAGGCCGTGCCGGTGGCGGACGTGCAGCAGGCCTTCGAGCCGCCCGTCCGCGAGTTCAGCGAGCCGTACCCGACGGGTGCCGTGTACGACCCGTCGTACGGTTCGTCCGCCCCGCTCGCGAAGCGTGCCGCCGGCACCGACGGCGACGGGAAGGACCCACTAGACCCCGAGTACGTGCGTGACTCGGTGGAGGCCCGGTCGGAATGGACCGCCTCGGCAGTGCTCTACGAGGAGATGACGAGCCTTCTCCGTCGCGGGGCTTATCAGGAAGATGATGTGAAAGAGAACGACTCGTACCGTCCGGCAGCCGTGAGCACCGAGGTTGCCAGCGGTGGGCTGACTCGCCGTACCCGTGGTGCCTCCGGCACCGGTGCGGACCCGGCCGTCGAGCGTCTCTCAGCTCGCATCGACCGTGATCCCGAGCAGCTTCGCTCGCGTCTCTCGGCGTTCCAGTCGGCCACCGCGCGTGGCCGGTCGGAGTCCGTGGACGAGGGCAAGTCGGAGCACGAGAACGGCAAGAACGGCGGTGGGGACTCGACGTGGGCACCCTCGACCGTGAATCATGTCCCTGACTCAGCGCCGCAGTCGCGGTGACAAGCGCGTCTGTGGATTCTGACTAGGAGGAACAGAGTGACCCTCAGCACCGAAGCAACCAATTTCGGTTGGCTGCTCGACAACTTCGTGCGTACCGTTCCCGGCAGTCGGCACACGCTCGTCGTGTCGGCAGACGGCCTGCTCATGGCGATGTCCGACCAGCTCGACCGCACCAGCGGCGACCAGTTGGCGGCGATCGTCTCCGGTATGTCAAGCCTCACGCGTGGAGCTTCTCGGCAGCTCAACGGCGGTAACGTCCGTCAGGCGATCATCGAGATGGACAACGGCTTCCTCTTCCTGATGAACGTCTCGAACGGGTCCGTTCTCGGCGTCGTCGCGGAGGCCACGTGCGACATCGGCCTCATCGGCTACGAGATGGCTCTCCTGGTGTCCCGCACCGAGGCCACGCTCACGCCGCAGCTCATCTCGGAGATGCGTGGCAGCCTCCCGGTCGATGGGCAGACCCGAGCCGCCAGCGTGGGATGAGGACTCGACCATGACGTACGCACCTTTCGGTTCCCAGGGGCAAGGGGACGTCCGCGAGACGTCCACCGTGCGCCCCTACGCGGTCACCGGAGGCCGGGTGCGGTCGGAGCTGTCCGACCTGCCGCTCGAGGCCCTCGTGGAGGTTCTTCCCGGGGCAGTCAGCAGTTTCGGGCTGCCTCCCGAGAAGCGCGCGATCCTCCAGCACGCCGCGCACACGTACGTGTCGATCGCCGAGCTCTCGGCCCTTCTGCGGCTGCCCCTGGGTGTCGTCCGGATCCTTGTGGCGGACATGCAGGAGGAAGGGCACGTCACCGTGCACACCTCGACACCGGTTAACGTCCACACAGGCCACGGCAGCTCGAACTCGGGCCTGTCGCTGAGCGTCTTGGAGAGTGTTCTTAATGGCATTTCCGCCCTCTGACGGCGGGGCCCGTAGCGGTCCCAACTGGGCCCCGGTGTCGGGTAACGCCGGCACCGCGACCGCTTCCTCGAACGCGCCCGCGCGCCAGAGTGTGCTGGGCGGCGGCGGTGGCGCCGCGGCGCCTACCGCGCAGGCGTCCCGTCCCGCGCAGGCGC
>NZ_KI911757.1:0-4464 GCF_000515355.1 Promicromonospora kroppenstedtii DSM 19349
CCTGGGCGGCGACGTCGCCCACGCTGCCGCTCGGGGTGCTCGCCGCCGTGGTGCTGGGCGCGGGGTACGGGCTCGGCCTGGTGTCCGGGCTGACCGAGGTGGCGCGCATCGCCGGGCCGGGTCACCTCGCGGGCCTGACCGCCGTCTTCTACTCGCTGACGTACCTCGGGTTCTTCGTACCGATGGCGCTCTCCTGGCTGCGCGCCACGTGGTCGTACCCGCAGATGTTCGGCTTCGGGGCCGTCGCGGCGCTCCTGTGCCTGGCGGTCGTCGCGTTCTCGTCCCGCACAGCGCTCCCGCTGGCGGGCGGCGGCCGCGGGGGGCGGTAGCCCGGCTGCTGCGTGCCCTGGTAGCCCCGCCTGCCCCGGTCGCGCCCCAGAACTGATTTCGGTCGGTTGCCTCGAGACCGGTCAGACAACCGACCGTTCTCGACGCAACCGACCGAAGTCAGGTAGCCCGCGCCAGGCAGCTGCCCGCGCCAGCGAACCCCTAGTTCGCCGGCTGGAGGGCCTGGACCTCCAGCAGTGGGTCGTCGATGTCGGCGCACGCCGTGAGCTCGAGCTGGTCGTTCCGCACGAACAGCGAGCGCTTCTCACCGGGCGGGTAGACCCGCAGGCCGTCCGCGGGCGTCTCGCCGCACTCGTCACCGTAGTTCGCGGCCTGGGAGACGCGGACGAGGGCCCGCGCGGACGCACCCGGCTCCAGCGTCACCGTCTCGTGCGGGCTCGACCGGTCGAACTCCGCCGCGGCGCCGATCTGCTCGCCGTCACCGTCCCCGACGAACGACACGCCCGGCCAGCCCTGCAGCGTGCATGCCTCGGGCGCCTCGTTCTTCAGCACGATCCACACCTCGTAGTGCCCGGCGCCCGCGCCGCCCTCCTCCGGCAACAGGCTGCCCGCGAGCTCGGGGGACTCGCACCGCCCGGACGCCGATCCGCCCGCACCGCCGTCGTCGCCGTCGTCGGTCTCGGACGGCTCCGACGACTCCTGAGCGGGCGACTCCGTCGCGCTCGGGTTCTGGCTCTCGGACGTCGTCATGGTCGCCGACGGCGTGGCCGACGTACTCTCGTCGCCCCCGGAGCCGGCGGCGTCCGCCGAGCACCCCGCCGTCAGCAGCAGCGCCGCGACGCCCGCAGCGCCGCACATGGTCATGATCGCTTCTCGCCTGACCACCTGAACCTCCCCCTTCGGCTGGAACAACCGGCGGGCCGCGACCACCACTGCGGCCCTCGCCGATCGTGTCATCACCCCGAGCATCTCGCTGAGTTGCCTCAGTCAACAAGTCGACGGCGCGCCACGCCCCGGACGGACCCTGCGTGGGCCCCCGGTCTCTCCTAACCTGGTGCGCTGTGTCGAGCGAGCGGACAGGACAGACGATGGTGACGAACCCTGTGTACGGCTCCAACTTCCCGGATCCCGCGGTGCTGGAGGTGGACGGGACCTACTGGGCGTACGCGACCAAGAACCAGGTCGAGGCGATGCCGGTGCTGCGCTCGTCGGACCTCGTGCGCTGGGAGGAGGTGGGCGACGGCATGCCGCAGCTCGCCGCGTGGGTCGAACCGGGCCTGAACTGGGCGCCCGAGGTCGCGGCCGTGGACGGGCGGTACGTCGCCTACTACACGGCGCACGACCGGGCGACGGACGTGCAGGCCGTCGGGGTGGCCGTCTCGGACACGCCGGACGGCCCGTTCCGGGACGACGCCGAGCGTCCCCTGCTGTGCCAGGACCACGAGGGCGGCTCCATCGACGCCTCCCCGTTCACCGACCACGACGGCTCGCGCTGGCTGCTGTGGAAGAACGACGGCAACCACGTGGGCGTGGACACGTTCATCTACGTGCAGCGGCTGTCCGACGACGGGCTGCGCCTGGAGGGCGAGGCGCAGCGGATCCTCAAGCAGGACCAGGAGTGGGAAGGCACACTCGTCGAGGGACCCTACGTCTGGCCGCACGCCGGTAGCTACTACCTGTTCTACTCGGGCAACGCGTTCGACTCCGACCGCTACGGCGTGGGCTACGCCGTCGCCGAGCAGGCGACCGGTCCCTACGTCAAGCCCCGCGACACCCCCATCATGGTGTCCAACGAGGTTGCGGCCGGCCCGGGGCACGGCATGGTCGTCGAGCGCGACGGGCGCACCTGGTACGTGCACCACGCCTGGCCGCCCGGCGCCGTCAACGTGCCCGGGCCGGGCCGCCAGATGTGGCTCACCGAGCTGGTCTTCGAGCCGTCGCCGGACGGGGGTCCGGACGTGCCGCGGTTCCTCGGCCCCAGGACGGATCTCGACCTGGCCTGACCCGGCAGGCCGGCGGGGCAGACCGAGCGGGGCGCCGGGTCACACCGGCGCGCCGTCCGGCATCCCCGCCTCGTCGGGCAGCGTCGCTTCGTCCGGCAACCCCACCGTGAGCTGCGTGAACGACTTGCCGCTGGTGTCCTTGAGCACCACGTAGCCGGCGTCGACGTGCGGCTCGATGCCGCTGTGCTTGTCGTTGGGCGCGCCGATGATGAGCTGGAACCCGAGCCCGCGCCAGGCGTTGATCGCGCGCCCGGTGAAGTGCGCGTCGGCCTTGATCAGCGCCTCGTCGAGGAAGACCGGCGCGTACCGGGGGCGCGCCGAACCGGCGTCGCCGAGCTGGTAACGCAGGGCCGCGCCGACGATGAACGCGACGAGCTCCTGGGACTCACCGCCGGACTTCTCGCCGATGTGGTCGTACACGGCCACGTGCGAGCCGTCCTTGGTGAGCTTCTCGGCGCTGATGCGCACGTGGTTGCGCACGTCGATCAGGTCGTGGAACTCCGGCGCGGTGCGGCGCACGCGGTCGACCACCTTGGCCATGCGGGTGTAGGCCCGCTGCCGGTCGGTGTCGCTGACGGCGTTCGCGATCGCCTCGCGCACGGCACGCAGGTCGCTGCGGAACCGGGCCCGTACCGGCGAGGACGTGTCGCGCAGCTCGATGTGCAGCTTGTGGTGCTCGTCGGAGAAGTCCAGACCGTCGAGGATCGCGTTGACCGGGTCGATGCGGTCGCGGATCTCGCGCACAGCCGTGGAGATGTCGCTGTCGAGCTTGGTGAGGTCGGCCCCCGACAGCCGCAGCAGACTGTCGCGCCACTCCGACTCCAGCTCGTGCAGCCCGTTCTTCTCCAGGTCCGTGAGGAACCGCTCGTAGTCGTCGTAGGACGTGTCCGGGTCGACGCCGAGGTTCGGGTTGGGCCACCGTTCCTTGAACGTCTCGAACACCTCGTGCAGGGCGGAGCGCCCCCGCCCGACGGCGGCCTGCGCCTCGCCCTGGTCCTCCCGCACCCGTGCGGCGGCGCGGTCCAGGGCCGCGTCGAAGCGCTCGACGGCCTGGGCGGGGGAGTCGTCGGCGCTCTGGTCGTCCGCGAACAGCCCGGCCAGGTACGTACGGTGCTCGGCGGCCACCTGGGTGCCGTCGGCCTCGGCGTCGTCGAGCGTGCGCTGAGCGGTGTCGACCGCGTCGGCCGTGCGCTCCCAGGCCTGTTCGAGCTCGGCGGCTCGGCTCTTGGCCACGCCGCTGTCCTCGGTGAGCCGGGTGACGCGGCCCTCCAGCTCGTCGAGATCGCGGCGCAGCCGACCGATCTCCGGGTTGTCCGAGGTGACCTCGGTGACGATCGCCGTCCAACGGCCCAGCTCGGACCGCAGGGACGCGATGTCCACCTGCTCCCACGTGAGGTCGACGATCTTCTCGTACGCGCCGCGCTGCTTCTCGAACGAGTCGAGGCCCGCCGTCGCCTGCTCCAGCACGGCGCTCGCGGCGGCGTGCGCCCGCTCGGCCTCCGCCACCTCCCGCTCCAGCTCCTGCAGGCGCCGGGCGGCGGAGAACCCGAGGACGTTCCGCACGCCCTGGCCGCCGTGAGCGCCGCGGCCGCCGTCGGACGTCTGGCCGCTGATCGTGACCGCCTTGCGGTGCAGGGCGAACTGCGCGGGGGAGTCGATGCAGACGTAGCCGTAGCGGTCGGCGAGCTCGTGCTTGAGCCAGCCGGTGAACGGCGTCGGCCGGTGGTCCAGGCGCGCGGGCAGGGTGCGGTCGGCCACGGCGGCCTCGTCGCGGCGCCCGGTGGGCACGCCCCGGAACCGGATGCGGCGTGCGGTCGGGACCGAGTTGATCGCCGTGCGGAAGGTCTTGAGGTGCGCCACGTCGATCAGCATCTCGGTGGCGAACCCGCCCAGCGCCAGGTTGAACGCTGCGCGCCACGGCTCGAACTCGGTGCGCACCTCGATCAGCTCACCCACGAACGGCAGCTCGTCGGTGGACAGACCCGCGGCCTCGGCCAGGGCCGCGCGGGCCCGGTGCAGGTCGGTGGGGATGTTGTCCTTGCGGGCACCGACGGTGCGCAGCTCCGCCCGCAGCTCCTCCAGCGCGTCCGAGGCGGCCTGCTCGCCCTGGGCCGCCTCCGTGAAGCGCCGCCGGGCGGCGGCCCGCGCGTCGGTGTCGTTCAGCGCACGGTGC
>NZ_KI911757.1:4564-4904 GCF_000515355.1 Promicromonospora kroppenstedtii DSM 19349
CCTTCGCGGCCGTCTACCTCCTGGCTTGGCGCGGCGGCCTGCACGCCGACCGGCTCGTGCTCATCGGCATCGGCCTCGGCTACCTCACCACCGCGCTGACCACCTTCCTGCTGCTGCGCTCCGACCCCTGGAACACGCCGCGCATCTACACCTGGCTCTCGGGCACCACCTACGGACGCAGCCTTGAGCAGGTACTGCCCGTGGTCGTCGTCCTGGCGCTCGCGGTCCCGCTCGCCGTGATCGTGCGGCGCGAGCTCGGCCTGCTCGCGCTCGACGACGACACGCCCCGCCTGGTCGGCGTGCGGCTGGAGCGCAGCCGCCTGATCGTGCTCGCCGTGGC
>NZ_KI911757.1:5004-5121 GCF_000515355.1 Promicromonospora kroppenstedtii DSM 19349
CGTCGTCGTGCTGACCGTGTGCGTCGCCCTCGCCCTCGGCGTGGCGCTGCTCGGCATGCTCGCCGGGTCCACCTGGCTGCGCACCGGGGACATCGCCCTCTGGCTGAACGACCAGGG
>NZ_KI911757.1:5221-7197 GCF_000515355.1 Promicromonospora kroppenstedtii DSM 19349
ACCCGGCCGGCCTGGAGGTGCGCGACGTCGTCGCCTTCGGCCGGCACCCGCACCGCCGCCGCTTCGCGCCGCTGACCGACGCCGACCACGCCGCGATCGATCGCGCGATGGACATCACCGGGGTGGCCGCCATGGCCCGCCGCGGCGTCGACCAGCTCTCCGGCGGCGAGGTGCAGCGCGTCTGGCTGGCCACCTGCCTGGCCCAGGAGACCGGCGTGGTGCTGCTGGACGAGCCCACCAACCACCTCGACCTGCGCTACCAGGTCGAGACGCTCGACCTGGTGCGCGACCTCGCCGAGGAGCACGGCACCGCGGTCGGCATCGTGCTCCACGACCTGGACCACGCCGCCTCGGTGGCCGACGCCGTCGTCCTGCTGCACCAGGGCCGCGTGCTCGCGGCCGGGCCGCCCGCGCAGGTGCTGACCGGCGAGCACCTCTCGCTCGCCTACGGCCTGCCGATCGACGTGAGCACCGACCCCGGCACCGGCCGGGTGCGCGTGCACCCGCGCGGCCGCCATCACGGCCGGACCCGCTGAGGGCCTCCTGGCTGAGCAGCACCCACAGACCCCCAGACCCGCAGGACGCCGACGGCGCCCGCACCACCCGCCGCACCCGGCACTGCCCGACACGACGTGTCATGAATCGAGGAGTCACATGTCCCTGCGCACCCTGACCCTGCGCGAGAAGGCGCCCCTGGCGGCGGCCGCACTGGCCCTGCCGCTGCTGCTCAGCGCCTGCGGCACCACCGACCCCGGCGCCGCCGCGACCCAGGGTCCGACCGAGGCCGCCTCGGGCGACTGCGCCGACGTCACGACGTCGACCGAGCCCGTCACGGTGACCGACTCGTTCGACCGCACGGTCGAGCTCGACAAGCCCGCCGAGCGGGTCGCCGTCCTGGAGTGGCAGCAGACCGAGGACGTGCTCAGCCTGTGCGTGAACCCGGTGGCAGTCGCCGACGCTGCGGGCTACGCCACCTGGAACGACGCCGAGGAGCTGCCCGAGGGCGTGGCCGACGTCGGCACCCGCGGCGAGCCCAACCTCGACGCCCTGTACGCGACCGATCCCGACCTCGTGATCATCGAGGCGTACACGCCCGACGACGAGATCATCGCCAAGCTCGAGGCGTACGACGTGCCGGTGCTGGCCACCAAGGGCGCCGACGCCGCCGACCCGATCGGCACCATGCTCGACACCTTCGACATCATCGCGCAGGCCACCGGCCGCACCGAGCGCGCCGAGGTCGTCACCGACGAGTTCGAGGCGCACCTGGCCGACGCCAAGGCGCAGGTCGCCGAGGCCGCCCCCGAGAGCACCGACTTCGTGTACTTCGACGGCTGGGTCGACGGCGGCAACGTGTCCATCCGCCCGTTCGGCCAGGGCTCGCTCGTCGGCGAGCTCGGCGAGGAGCTCGGCCTGACCAACGCCTGGACCGGCGAGGTCGACCCCGCCTACGGCCTGGGGCAGTCCGACATCGAGGGCATGACCGACGTCGGCGACGCCACCCTGCTGTGGACCGGCACCAAGGAGGGCGAGGACGACTGGACCGCCGAGCTGACCAAGAACGACGTCTGGGCGGGCCTGCCCGCCGTCGCCGAGGACCGCGCGCACGCGTTCCCCGAGCACACCTGGACGTTCGGCGGCCCCCGCTCCTCCGAGAAGATCGTCGACGCCTACGTCGACGTCTTCACGAGCTGACGCCATGACCGCCACGCAGTCGCCGTCCACGACGGACACCCTGCCCCAGGCCCCCGCGTCGCGCCCCGTCACCTGGGTGACGGGCGGCGCGGCGCTGGTCGGGCTCGCGCTGGCCGTGCTCGTCGTCGGTGCCTGGCACCTGACGCAGGGCACGTCCGGCGTGGGGACGGGCGACCTGCTGCGCCTGCTCACCGGGCAGGACGACGGCGACTCGTCGGCGGTCCGCGACATCCTCGTCGGCTCACGCCTGCCGCGCCTCGCGGCGGGCGGGGGCGGCGGGG
>NZ_KI911757.1:7297-9450 GCF_000515355.1 Promicromonospora kroppenstedtii DSM 19349
CGGCCGGGTGCGGCTCGTCGGTGACGCGTCGGGCTACGTCGACGCCCTGACCGGGGAGGGGGTCCGCGTGGGTCTCGCCCAGGCCGAAGCCGTCGTCCGCCACCTGGAGGACGCCGAGGCGTACGAGCGTGCGTGGCGCACGGTGACGCGCGACTACCGGGCGCTGACCACGGGGCTGGTCACCTGGGCCTCGGGGCCGGCGCGCGGCGCCATCGTGCCGGCCGCGGCCCGGCTGCCGTGGCTCTACGGTGCCGTCGTCGAACGGCTGGCCCGATGAACGAGGTGTGCGGGGGGTAACGTGGTCACGTGGGCGAACGAGCGATCGGCCCGCCCGATCCGATCGACCAGCCGGCACCCGCGGTCACCGCGGCACCCCGCCGGCCCGCCAGACGTGTGGTGCGTGACTACTCGGTCCTGGCGAAGGTGGTGCGGGAGTCGGGGCTGAACCGGCGGCGGTACGGGTACTACTGGACGCGCCTGATCGGCACCGTCGTCACCTTCGGGATGGTCTGGACCGCGGTCGTGCTCGTCGGCGACTCCTGGTGGCAGCTCCTGCTCGCCGCGGCACTGGCCGTCGTGCTCGCCCAGCTCGCGTTCCTGGGCCACGACAGCTCCCACCGGCAGATCTTCCGCTCGCGGGTGTGGAACGACTGGACGGGACGCGTCCTGGCGAACGTGTTCGTCGGACTGAGCCACTCGTGGTGGACGACGAAGCACAACGCCCACCACGCCGCCCCGAACCAGGAGGCGGCCGACCCAGACATCTCGCCCGGGGTCATCGCCTTCACGCCGGCGATCGTGGCCAGCCGCCGCGGCTGGCGGCGCTGGTTCGCCCGGCGGCAGGGCTGGTTCTTCTTCCCGCTGCTGACGCTCGAAGGGCTCAACCTGCACGTGGCCAGCGTGCGCACGGTCCTCGGCCGGGCACCCGTGGTGCACCGCGGGGTCGAGGCCCCGGTGCTGCTGGCCCGCCTGGCCCTGAACGTCGCCGTGCTCCTGATCCTGCTACCGCCCGCGATCGCCGCTGCCTTCCTCGCGGTGCAGCTCGGCCTGTTCGGTGTGCTGCTGGGCGGTGCGTTCGCCCCGAACCACAAGGGCATGCCCATCGTCCCGGCCGGTGCGGAGGTCGACTTCCTGCGCCGTCAGGTGCTCATGTCGCGCAACATCCGCGGCAACGCCGCGGTCGACTTCTTCATGGGCGGGCTCAACCGGCAGATCGAGCACCATCTCTTCCCGAGCATGCCCCGGCCCAACCTCCGGCGCGTCCAGCCGCTCGTCCGGGAGTTCTGCTCGACCCTCGGCGTGACGTACACCGAGGTGGGCTTCTTCCGCTCCTACGGGATCGTCGTGGGCTACCTGAACGACGTCGAGCACCGCGCGCGCGACCCGTTCTCCTGCCCCCTGGCGGCGCAGCTCGGCCGGTGAGGCACTGCGGCCCGCCGGGGCCGCCCAGGGGCGTAGAGTCAAAGGTATCCGGGCGAACGTGCCCCGTCTGAGGTGCGCGGGCCCGGAACCGCAGGGAGGCCGTCATGGCCACCGTTCCCACCCCACCGCTGCCGTCCGCGACCAACGGCAACCCGAGCGGGCCCAGCCACGAGGCCGTCCGTCCGGAACACATCCACCGGACGAGCACCCACCCGGTCAAGGTCTCCAGGAGCCGTGCCGGAGGGGTCTGGGTCGGCAGCTGCGTCGCCGCGCTCGTGCTGGTCGCGCTGATCATCTTCATGCTCCAGAACACCCAGCCGGTGCTGGTCTCGTTCCTGGGCATGCAGGGCACGGTCCCGCTCGCCGTCGCACTGCTCATCGCAGGGGTCGGGGTCGGCATCATCGCCCTGGTGATCGGCTCCATCCGCATCGCTCAGCTCCGCCGCCGCATCCACCGCGGCGACTGAGCGCCAGCACCGCCCGCCTCGCCCGCGACGGGTGGAGGCGGGGCGCGTGACGGCCCTGGTGCCACAGTGGTGTCATTCGTGACGCCAAACCGCTTGCGCTGACACCACTGCGGTGTCATAGTGGTGCCATGGACCTGAACCGATACGCAGACGAACTGCAGCGCCAGCTCGCCACGGCCGCTGCCGCCGGCGGTGACGACGCCCGCGAGCTCGCCGCGCGGCTGACCGCACCGCTCGACGCCGCCGCGCGCCTCGTCCTGCTCA
>NZ_KI911758.1:0-1898 GCF_000515355.1 Promicromonospora kroppenstedtii DSM 19349
GACCCGGCGACGGCGCAGGCCGAGGCCCGGGCGGCCGCCGACCTGGGCGCGCACGCCGTCATGGTGCACCAGCCGGTGCTGCCGTACATGTCGCGGCAGGGCTGGGTCGAGTACACGGCCGCCGTCGCGCACGCCGCGGGTGGCCTCGCCGTGCTGCCGTACGTGAGCTCCCCCGTGATCCGGGGCACGGACATCGCGGCGCTCGCACAGGCCGCGGACAACGTGGTGGGCATCAAGTACTCCGTGCCGGACCCGGTCGCGTTCGCCGAGACGGTGCAGGACACCGACGCCGACCTGCTGTGGATCGCCGGGCTGGCCGAGTCCTACGCGCCGTCGGCGTGGCAGGCGGGCGCCCGCGCGTTCACGTCGGGCCTGGTCAACGTGGCGCCCGACGTCTCGTTCGATCTCCTGGATGCCCTGAAGCAGGACGACGGCGCCCGCGCGTCGGCGGTGTGGCGCCGCATCCGGGAGTTCGAGCAGCTCCGGGCCCGGGACCGGTCGGCCGACAACGTGTCGGTGGTCAAGGAGGCCATGCACCAGATGGGCCTGTGCGACCGCTCCGTGCGGCCGCCCAGCACCGTCCTGGGCGAGCCCGACCGCGCCGCGATCACGCGCATCCTCGACGACTGGAAGGCCTCGGCATGACCACCGGTACGAAGATCGCCCGGCTGACCACCTACCTCCAGCGGGTGGGCAACCGCCCGCGCGTGCTGCTGCGGATCACCACCGACGGGGGCCTCGACGGCTGGGCCGAGATCTACAACCACGGCCCCGACCTGGCCTACCCCGCGATCGTCGAGTACCTCGGCGACCAGATCGCGGGCATCGACGCCACCCGTGTCGCGTACGTGAACCAGCTGCTGCACCAGTCGGCCCGGTTCCCGCAGGGGGCGCTGGGCCTGGCCGCCATCGCCGCGGTGGACCACGCACTGTGGGACATCGCGGCGAAGGCCGCCGGCGTGCCCGTGTACCAGCTGCTCGGCGGCGCCGTCCGCGACCGGGTGCGGGTGTACGCGGGGCTGTACGACGCGCCCGACGTACCGCAGCTGGTCGAGCGCACGGCCGCGCTGCACGAGAACCACGGCGTGGACGCGTTCAAGCTCAGCCCCTACCGCCGCGACCTGCACCGGTCGCGGTTCGGGCTGGTCGCCCGGGAGCTCGGCGACTGGTTCGGGCAGATCCGCGAGAGCCACCCCGAGGAGTGGGAGTTCGCGTTCGACGCCCACGGCTGCCTCTGGGAGCCGCGCCAGGCCGTGGACCTCGCGGCCGCGCTCGCGCCGAACGAGCCGCTGTTCCTCGAGGAGCCCATCCGCCCCGAGTACCTGCCCGCGTGGGGCCGGATCCGCAGCGAGATGACGGTCCCGCTCGCCACGGGCGAGTCGCTGTACTCGCCGAACGAGTTCCTGGGCCTGCTGACCGTGCAGGGCGCCGACATCGTCCAGCCCGACATCGCCGTGGTGGGCGGACTGACCCAGATGCGCAAGATCGCGACGCTCGCCGAGGCGCACGACGTGCCCGTGGCACCCCACAACCCGCTGGGGCCGCTCGCGACGGCGGCCAACGTGCACTTCGCGGCGGCCACGTGGAACTTCTCGATCCTCGAGTACAAGCCGGACGACGTCTCCTGGTGCCACGACCCGTACGTGCCGGTCGACGGCCACCTGGAGCTGCGGCCGGACCGGCCCGGCTGGGGCATCGAGATCGACGAGACCGCGCTGGCCACCGACGACTGGGTGCACTGGGAGCGCAAGGTGCCCGTGCGCCGGGACGGGTCGACGGCATGGATGTGACGACGAGCCCCGTGACCTCGCGGGACGCGCGGACCGGCGAGATCCGGGAGCTGCCGGTGCGCGAGACCGCACCGGCCGCCCTGGACGACGTCGCCCGGCGCGCCGCCG
>NZ_KI911758.1:1998-5080 GCF_000515355.1 Promicromonospora kroppenstedtii DSM 19349
CGGGCCGGGTCGGCGGCGGCGCGTCCCGGACGTTCACCTTCGACGTCGCGGCCGACGACGTCGCCTACCGCACGGCGAACTCGCTGAGCGTCATCGGGCCGGACGGGACCGCCGGCAAGCCGGTGTCCGTGGTGCTCCTGCCGCGGCCGGACGGCACGTTGACGGACCTGCTGGACGAGGAGGCTCAGAACCTGGCACCGGCCCGGGCCGCACTGCTGCACCAGCGGGCCCAGGCTGCACTGGACGCGGCCGCCGCGAACGACTTCGACGCCGTGCGCCGGGCCATGCAGGGAGTGCGGCACGCAGTGCTGACCTCCGGAACGGAGGCGGTCCCGCCGGACGTGGCGGAGCGGATCGACGCGCTGGTGACGCCGTACCTCGGCAGCGCGGCGGGGCTGTTCGGCATCCTCGCGCTGATCCGCGACGCCGAGGACGCCGACGCCGTCGACGGGCCGACCGCCGCGGACCTGCGCGAGCTGGCCGCCGAGGCGGTGGCGCACGCCCGGGCCGGCGACTCCGCGGCCATGAACGAGGCCCTGGCGGACCTGACGGAGCGGATCGAGGCGGCTGACGGCGACGGCGTGACTCTCGCGCAACTCCTGGCCGCGATCGAGGCGCAGCACGCCGAGCAGGTGGCCGAGGCCGAGACGGCCACGCTGCTGGGCGGGGCACGCAGCAACGCCGAGCACCCTGGGTACACGGGAACCGGGTTCGTCCGGGACCTGTCCAAGGCTGGCGCGGGCGTGCGGTTCACCTACGAGGCCGCGGCGCCCACCACCGTCGAGGTGTCGTTCCGGTACGCGAACGGCATGGTCGTCGCGCCGCTCGACCGGCAGCTCTCCGTCGCCGTCGACGGCGGCAAGGCGCAGCCGGTCTCGTTCCCGAACCTGGGCCAGGGCGCCGACCGATGGCGCATCTGGGACTACTCCCCCGGCGTCCGCTTCACGCTGGCGGCCGGGCGGCACGAGATCCTGCTGCACCACACCGCCACCGACACGGGCAACATCAACCTGGACCACCTGCGCGTCACCGCGCAGCCCGGCGTCCTCACCGAGCCCACGGCCGACGAGTGGGGCGCGAAGATCATCTACACGGCCGGTGACCAGGTCGCGTACGACGGCTCGCTGTGGCAGGCCTCGTGGTGGACCCAGAACCAGAAGCCCGGCGCGTCGGCGTACGGGCCGTGGCAGCAGATCGCCGAGGACTGGGACGGCACCGCCCTCTGGACGGCCTCGCGGATCTTCGACACGGGCGACTTCGTGGTGCACGACGGCACGGTCTACGAGGCCAGGTGGTGGACCCGCAACCAGGCGCCGGGCGACAGGCACGGGCCGTGGCGGGCGATCGACTGACCTTCCACGCGCGCGGCGTCAGGTGGCCTCCGGGTCGGCCCCCTGCGCCGCGCGTCCGCCGTCGACGGGCAGCACCGCGCCGTTGACGAAGGCGGCGGCGTCCGAGAGCAGGAACGCGACCGCCTCCGCGACCTCCGCGCCCGTGCCGACACGGCCCAGCGGGTGCAGGGCAGCCATCTGCGCGTCCACGCCGGGGTGCTCGGTGCGGTAGGTCTCGTAGCGGTCGGTCGCGATCGACCCGAGCGCCACCGCGTTGGTCCGGATGCCGTGGCGCCCGTGGTCGACGGCGAGGGCCCGGGTCAGCGCCTCGACCGCACCCTTGGCCGTGGCGTAGGGCAGGGCGCCGCGCACGGGCCGCTGCGCCTGGTGGGACGAGACGTTCACGATCGCCCCCGGCCGCCCGTACGCCAGCAGGTGCCCGACGGCGGCGTGGCAGCCGGTCACAGCGAGCGCGAGGTTCGCGGTGATCAGGCCCAACACGTCGGACGGCGGCGCGGTGATCGGCGCGTCCCGGAAGATCGCGGCGTTGTTGACCCAGCCGCCCAGCGGGGCGAGCGCCTCCGCGGCGTCGGCGGTACGGCGCGCGACGTCGGGGTCGGCCGCGTCTCCGCTGACCAGCGTCACGCCCGGGTGGTCCCGGTCCAGTGCCGTGGCGACATCGAGGACGACGACGGGTCCGATGGCGGCCAAGCGCTCGGCGATGGCCCGGCCCACGCCCTGGGCGCCGCCGGTGACGACGTACGAGCGCGGGGCGGCGGGGTCGGCTGGTCGGAGCCCGATCGGGCTGATCGGGTGCCGGCTGGTGTGCTTCGGGTACGCGGCCATCCTCCGATCCTGCACCCGGCGGACGTCCGGGACCGAGTAGGGTGCGGCGCGGAGGCCGGGGGACAATCCGGGCACGGCACGGTCCGCATGGGCGGCACGGTGCCCGGTCGAGGACGGGAAGAGCAACGGGCGGCGCGCCGGCGCCGTCGGGCAGCGAAGGGAGCACGAGGGTGTACGACCAGGTCACAGCGCCGCGCCGCACCCCGTTCGGCCTGCTCGCCTGGGTGCTCGCCGTCGTCCTCGCGCTCGGCGCGGTAGGGGGCACGGTGTGGGTGCTGACGCGGGACGTGTCCGGGACGGACGCGGCCGGACAGGCCTCGGCGTCGCCGAGCATCGCGGTGCCGAGCCCCAGCGAGCCGACCGACGCCGAGCCGGTCGACGCCCCGGCGAGCCCGGAGCCGTCGCCCACCCCGACTCCCCCGCCCGCGCCGGTGCCCGTGACGCTGCAGAGCGTGGCCTCCGGCCGGTGCCTGGACGTGCCAGGTGGCGTGGCCACGGACGGTGCGGCACTGCAGATCTACGACTGCAACGGCTCGGCGGCGCAGCTCTGGACGACGTCCGCCGCCGGCGAGCTGCGCGTGCTGGACACCATGTGCCTGGACGACCCGAGCGGCGGGGCGCAGGGCACCCCGGCCCAGATCCGGACCTGTTCCGGCGGGGCGAACCAGCAGTGGACACCGCAGGGCGACGGCACGGTGCGCAACGTCGCGACGGGCCTGTGCCTGGACGTGTCCGGCGGCGCCGTCGACAACGGCACGCCCGCGATCGTGTACGGCTGCCACGCCGGGGACAACCAGCGCTGGACGGTCTCGTGAGCGTGCCTGGGCCCGTCTGAGGCGACCTGGACCGCTCGGAGCCGCGCGAGACCGGGAGCCCCTGGCGCCGAGGCGCCGAGCGTCTGGCCG
>NZ_KI911759.1:0-3112 GCF_000515355.1 Promicromonospora kroppenstedtii DSM 19349
CGATCTCCCAGCCGCCGGGCTTGCCGGGGGCGTCGCCGATGCCGGAGGGGCGCGCGGCGACCAGCTCCGCGCACCCGGCCAGGGGCCCGATCCGCTGGGCGCGATGTGCGCCGTGCACGAAGGCGCGCAGGCGGCGCGTGACCTCCCCCGCCTCCTCGTACCGCTCCTGGTGGGCGAGGGCCGCGATCCGGTCGGAGAGGGCGCGGACCACGGGAGCGGGGTCGCCGGTGAGGGCGTCGCGCGCGGCCTCGGCCACGTCCGCGTAGGAGGTGTCGGGGCCCTCGGTCGCCACGCACGGCGCCGAGCAGCGACCCATGCCGGCCAGCGCGCACGGACTGCCGGGGCGCTTGGAGACCAGCGGGATGCGGGCGGTGCACTGCCGCAGGTTCAGGGCGTCGTGCAGGGCGTGCACGGCCTCCTGTGCGGTCCGCCGGGACCCGAAAGGCCCTATGTGCGCGGCGCCCGCCACGACGCCGCTCACCACCGACAGGCGCGGGTAGGCCTCGTCCGTCAGCCGCACCCACGAGTGCCGCTCCGGGAACTTGGAGCGCCGGTTGTAGCGCGGGGCGTGCTCGGTGATGAGCCGCAGCTCGCGCACCTGGGCCTCCAGCGGCGTGGCGCAGGCGACGGGCGTGACCCGCTCGGCGATCCGGACCATCTCCGTGATGCGCCGCCGCTTCTCGGCGGCGGTGAAGTACGAGCGCACGCGCTTGCGGATGTTGACCGACGTGCCGACGTACAGCACCTCGTCGCCGGGGCCGCGGAACAGGTAGACGCCGGGGGAGTCGGGCAGCCCGTCGGCGAGATGCCGCTTGCGGCGCACCTCGGGCGGCACCGGATCGGCTGCCGTCGCCAGGTCCTCGAGGTGCGTCACGCCCATCGGCGCGAGGCGGTCGAACAGGGCGTGCAGGACGTCGACGGTCGCCCGCGCGTCGGCCAGCGCCCGGTGCTCGGGGGAGACGGTGGCGTGGAACAGGTTGGCGAGCGTGGACAGCTTGTGGTTGGGCGCCTCGTCCCGGGTGACCAGGCGCCGGGCCAGGGGCACCGTGTCCACGACGGTGAAGCCGGGCCACGGGTAGTCCAGCCGGGAGCACATCGCCTTGAGGAAGCCGATGTCGAACGGGGCGTTGTGCGCCACCAGCACCGTGTTGTGCGCGAACTCCAGGAAGCTCGGCAGCACCAGCGCGATGTCGGGCGCTGTGGCGACCATGGCGTTGGTGATGCCGGTCAACCGCGCGACGAAGGCCGGGACCGGCTGCCCCGGGTTGACCAGCGACTGGAACTCGCCGAGCACCTCGCCGCCGCGCACCTTGACGGCACCGATCTCGGTGATGCCGCCCTCCTTGGCGTTGGTGCCCGTGGTCTCGAGGTCCACCACCACGAAGGTGACGTCCCGCAGGGGCGTGCCGAGCTCCTCGAAGGTCGCCTGGTAGGCCGAGGGATTGCCGGACGTCGCGGTGCTCACGGCGTGCACGCTAGCTGGTACCACTGACACTGCCGCCCGGGGCCGGACGGGAGCGCGGGGCTCAGCCCCAGGTCTCGCCCGTGAGCTGCTCGTAGATCTCCACGTAGCGGGCGCGGGTCTCCGCCACGACGTCGGCCGGGATCTCCGGGCCGGGGTAGGTGCGGTCCCAGCCGGTCAGGGTCGATGACCAGTCGCGCACGAACTGCTTGTCGTAGGACCACTGCCCGCGGCCGGGCTCGTACTCGCTCGCCTTCCAGAAGCGCGAGGAGTCGGGCGTGAGCACCTCGTCGGCGAGGGTCAGCACGCCGTCGGCGTCGAACCCGAACTCGAGCTTGGTGTCGGCGATGATGACGCCGCGCTCGCGCGCGATCTCGGCGCCGCGGTCGTAGATGGCCAGGGTCAGCTCGCGCAGCCGGTCCGTGGTCTCCGTGCCCAGGTCCTTCGCGATCTCCTCCACGGAGATGTACTCGTCGTGGCCCTCGTCCGCCTTGGTCGACGGCGTGAACACGGGCTGCGGCAGCCGGTCGGCCTCGACCAGGCCCGGGGGGAACGCCACGCCGGACACGCTGCCGGTGGCGTTGTACGAGTCCAGGCCGCCGCCCGCGAGGTACCCGCGGGCGATGCACTCGACCGGGACGATCGTCAGCTTCTTGCAGCGGATCGCGCGGCCGGTCCACTCCTCGGGGACCTCCTCGCTGATCACATGGTTGGGCACCAGGTCGGCGAACTGCCGGAACCACCACAGCGAGAGCTGGGTGAGGATCGCGCCCTTGTCGGGCACGGGCGTCGGCAGCACGACGTCGTACACCGACACGCGGTCGGAGGCCACCAGGATCACATCGTCGCCGTCCGCGTAGACCTCGCGAACCTTGCCCTTCCGGATCAGTTCCACGGGGCCAAGGCTAACCCGGTACGCGCACCGGACCGGTGCGCGTACCAGGCTCGCCCGTCGGCGGTCGGGCGCTGCGCGACCGCGAGATCGAGGACGGCGTAGCCGTGGCCGTCGAGGTGCACGACCTCCGCTCCACCGTTGTCAGTCTCCGCCCGGAACCCCCGGGCGAGCACCTGCCGCCCGCCGACGGCACCGGCCAGCGGGAACCGCACCGCCGCACCCCCCGGGTTGAGCAGCACGGCCAGCGTGCCGCCGCGCACGTATGCCAGGGGATACCCCGTGGCGAGCACCTCGACGGGCGCCGCAGCGTCCAGGCGCGGGTCGTCGTGCCGCAGCGCGATGAGGTCGCGGACCAGGCGCAGCAGCGAGTCGCCGTCGTCCACCTGGGCGGCAACCGTCGGACGCTCCGGGTCGGGGTCCTCCGGCAGGTAGGTCGAGTCCGCGGGCCTGCCCGGGCCGTAGGGGTCCGCGGGCAGGTCACCCCACTGCATCGGGGTGCGCGAGCCGGCCCGGTCGTAGGCCGGGCCGAGCCGCGAGCCCTCCAGCGTGGGTGTGCCCGGCACGTACCGCATGCCGATCTCGTCGCCGTAGTAGACCGACGGTAGGGCGGGCCAGGTCATCGTGAGCACGTGCGCCACGCGGGCCTGCTCGGCGTCGCGCGGGCCCGCCACCAGCCGCGTGAAGTCGTGGTTCGACGTCGGCAGGCCCACCACGCCGCCGCGGCCCGTCGCCGCGATGGCGTCCGTCGCGGCCTG
>NZ_KI911759.1:3212-4397 GCF_000515355.1 Promicromonospora kroppenstedtii DSM 19349
AGCGGGCCGGCTGCGGGCCGCGCGAGCTACCGCTGCGGGCGCCGCGGCTTCTCGACCTCCGGCAGGGGAAGACCGCCGGGGCCTTCCTCGGCCGTGGGGATCGCGGGCTCACCGCGGGCCGCGCGCTCCTTGGCGCTGGCCGCGTACGCGTCCACGTACTCCTGGCCGGACAGCGACAGGATCGCGTACTCGATCTCGTCGGCCACGGCACGCAGCACGAACTTGTCGGTCTCCATGCCCTTGTACCGGCTGAAGTCCAGAGGCTCGCCGATCACGGCGCCGAGCGGCATGAATGCGGGCACGGTGCGGCCCACCGGCTGGGCGACGTCGGTGTCGACCATGGCGACGGGGATGACCGGCGCTCCCGACTCGAGCGCCATCCGCGCCACGCCCGTCTTCGCCTTGTACAGGCGGCCGTCGGGGCTGCGGGTGCCCTCCGGGTAGATGCCGAAGAGGCTGCCCTCGCTCAGCACGCGCAGGCCGGTGCGCAGCGCCGCCTCGCTGGCGGCACCCCCGGAACGGTCCACGGGGATGACGCCGATGCCGGTCATGAACCAGGCCACGATCTTGCCCTTGAGGCCCTTGCCCGTGAAGTAGTCGGACTTGCCGAGGAACGTCACGCGGCGCTTGATCAGCAGCGGCAGGATGAACGAGTCGATCACCGCGAGGTGGTTGCTGGCCACGATGGCGGCGCCGGTACGCGGCACGTTCCTGGCGCCGACGACCCACGGCTGGTACGCGAGGCGCAGCAGCGGGCCGACCAGCACGTTCCTCATCACCCAGTAGAACAAGATTCCTCCTCAAGACCCGCCCCCGCGGGCCCCCCGACGACAATAGAGTGTGCCCATGGCCGCATCGAACACCGACGACCGCGACGACGACGTGCCCGGCGACACCCCACGCGAGCTGGGCGACGACGACGTGGCCTCGCGCTGGGCCGACATCGTCGCCACGCTCGGCGACATGGACGTATCCCGGGCCGACGGCGAGGCCGGCGGCACGGAGAAGTCCGCCGAATCCTCTCAGACATCGCGGTCCGATGACGAGGGCAGCGACGGCGACGGCGCGCGCGGTCCCGCTGGTGGTGAGCGTGCTGGTGGTGACCGTGCCGGCGGCGACCGGGCGGGCGGCCGTCAGGTCGGGGGCTGGAGCGACGGCGGCTGGGCAGCCGGCGACTGGACCACG
>NZ_KI911759.1:4497-7180 GCF_000515355.1 Promicromonospora kroppenstedtii DSM 19349
CCCAGGCCGCACCCATCGTGGTGCCCGCACAGGCCGACACCCTGACCGAGCGGCTCGCCGCAGCCGGTCGGGGTGAGGCGTTCCTGCTCCAGGGCGGGGACTGCGCGGAGACGTTCGCCGAGGCGAATGCCGACCGCATCCGCAACAAGATCCGCACCATCCTGCAGATGGCGGTGGTGCTCACCCACGGTGCGAGCACGCCCGTCGTCAAGATGGGCCGCATGGCGGGGCAGTACGCCAAGCCGCGCTCCAGCGACACCGAGGAGCGCGACGGCGAGACGTTGCCCGCCTACCGGGGCGACATGATCAACGGCTTCCCGTTCACACCCGAGGCCCGGATCCCCGATCCGGAGCGGCTGGAGCAGGCCTACCGGATCTCGTCGGCCACGGCGAACGTCGTGCGGGCCTTCACACAGGGCGGTTTCGCCGACCTGCGGCAGGTGCACGAGTGGAACCGCGGCTTCATGAGCAACCCGGCCTACGCGCGGTACGAGAAGACGGCCGACGAGATCGACCGTGCCATCCGGTTCATGCACGCGTGCGGCGCCGACTTCGACGCGCTGCGCTCCGTGGAGTTCTTCCTGAGCCACGAGGCCCTGGTGCTCGACTACGAGCGGGCGCTGACCCGCACGGACCAGCGAACGGGCAGGTCCTACGACACCAGCGCGCACTTCCTGTGGATCGGCGAGCGCACGCGCCAGCTCGACGGCGCCCACGTCGACTTCATGTCCCGGATCGCCAACCCGATCGGCGTGAAGCTCGGTCCGACGACGACGCCGCACGACGCCCTCGCACTGACCGAGCGGCTCAACCCGGAGAACGTGCCCGGGCGGCTCACCTTCATCACGCGGATGGGCGCGGGCAAGGTCCGCGACGTGCTGCCGTCCCTCGTCGAGGCCGTCACCTGGTCAGGCGCGAACGTCACCTGGGTGACCGACCCCATGCACGGCAACACGATCACGTCGGACAGCGGCTACAAGACCCGCCGGCTGACGGACGTGCTCGACGAGGTGGCCGGGTTCTTCGAGGTGCACAAGGCGCTGGGCACCGTCCCGGGGGGCCTGCACATGGAGCTCACGGGAGACGACGTCACCGAGGTGCTCGGCGGCAGCGAGGAGATCTCCGACGCAGGCCTCGCGCTGCGTTACGAGACGCTCGTGGACCCCCGCCTGAACCACCAGCAGTCGCTGGAGCTGGCCTTCCAGGTCGCGGAGATGCTGCGGCGGTAACCGTGCCGGTGGGCCGCAGGTCCGGCCCACCGGACGGTCAGAGCAGCGTCTGCGCCACGCGGCGCACGGCGGCGCGCTTGCCGTGGATGAGCGCGTCCACGGGGCGCTCGCCGAGCTCGTCGTTCGGCGTGAACAGCCACTCGAGGATCTCGGGCTCGGTGAACTGGGCGTCGGCCAGCACCATGATCGTGCCGCGCAGGGTGGGGATGACGCCGGGGCGGCCCTCGACGTCGGGCAGCACGAACAGGGCCGGGACCTGGAAGGTGGTGCGCTCCCCGCGCTTGATGCCGATCACGTGCCGGTCGCTGACCAGCCCGCGCGCCTTGCCCACCTCGATGTCGAGGGACTCGGCGAGGTCGGGAAGGGTCAGCCAGTCGCCCACGAGGGTGTCGAGATCTGTCACGGCGCAAGCCTAGGCGACCGGGCGCGAGACCGTGACACGGCAACGATCCGGCAACGGCCCGCTGTCCGGTATGCGGGTTCCTGCCAGGGCGTGGGTGGTCACCCGTACACTCCCACCCGTGGCTCAGGTGACGGCAGACCCTCTCATCGGCCGCCTCGTCGACGGGCGGTACGAGATCGTCGCGCGCGTGGCGCGCGGCGGCATGGCCACGGTGTACCGCGCGCACGACACGCGCCTGAACCGTGAGATCGCCCTGAAGGTGATGCACCCCCACCTGGCGGAGGGGGAGCAGGCCGCGAGCTTCCGGCAGCGCTTCGAGCGCGAGGCGCGCTCCGCGGCGGGACTGCAGCACCACGGCGTGGTCGCCGTCTACGACCAGGGCACCGACGGCGACATGCGCTACCTGACCATGGAGTACGTGCCGGGTACCAACCTGCGCCAGCTCATCCGCGACGGCGACCTCACGCTCCGCCGCTCGTTCGCCGTCCTCGACGTGGTGCTCTCGGCGCTCGCCGCCGCGCACGCCAAGGGGATCGTGCACCGCGACATCAAGCCGGAGAACGTGTTGCTGGAGGAGGGCACCGGCCGTCCCAAGGTGGCCGACTTCGGCCTCGCCCGCGCCATCTCCGAGGTGTCGAACACGACGACGGGCACCGTGCTGGGCACCGTGGCCTACCTCGCGCCCGAGACCATCGCCACGGGGCACGTCGACACCCGCGCCGACGTGTACGCCGTGGGCATCCTCGCGTTCGAGCTGTTCACGGGCCGCCTCCCGCACGAGGGTGAGGGGCCCATCCAGGTCGCCTACGCGCACGTCAACACGGACGTGCCGCCCGTGAGCGCGTTCGCCGGCCACCTCGGCCGACCGCTGGACCTGCTGGTCCGGGCGATGACGGCGCGCGACCCGGACCGGCGCCCGCACGACGCCGCCGTTGCGCTCGACCTGCTGCGCAGCACGTTCCGGCAGATCCCCAACGAGGTGCTGGACATCCCCGCGAAGGCGGCACCCCCGCCGTCGTCGGCCGCCGTGAAGGCCGCGCGCACCGCCGTG
>NZ_KI911759.1:7280-8706 GCF_000515355.1 Promicromonospora kroppenstedtii DSM 19349
CGCCGGGCGCTGGACGGCCCAGCAGCAGCCGCCCCAGCCGCCGCAGCCACAGGCGCAGCCCGCCGGGCGGTCCCGGTTCGGCGGCAAGATCGCGCTGGCCGTGGCCCTGGTCGTGGTCCTGTTCGGCGCCTGGTGGTACACGGAGCAGGGTCCGGGCGCCTACGCGGTGGTCCCCAACGGGGTGGTGGGCGTCACCGAGGCACAGGCCGAGGAAGCGCTCACCGAGGCCGGGCTGACGCCCTCCAGCGTGGAACAGCACGACTCGGACGTGCCCGAGGGCGAGGTGATCTCGGTGGCTCCGGACGAGGGCCGGCGCACACTGCGCGACGAGCCCGTGCGCATGGTGGTCTCGCTGGGGCCCGAGCTGGCCGAGGTGCCGAGCGGGCTGGTGGGCATGACCGAGGAGGAAGCACGCGCCGCGCTGCGCGGCGTTGGCCTCGTCGACGTCGAGGTCTCGCGCGAGTACTCCGCTGACGTGGTCCGCAACCAGGTGATCTGGGCCTCCGTCCGCGAGGGCGGCTCCGTCCCGACGGACGAGACCGTGCGGCTCACCGTCTCGGACGGGGCGCCGCCGGTCACCGTGCCCGACGTGACGGGCCTGTCGGCCGACGACGCCACGGACACGCTGGCCGCGCAGGGATTCGACGTCGCGCGCGAGGACAAGTCCGACAAGAAGGTCGAGGCCGGTGCGGTCATCCGCACCAAGCCGGACGCCGGGAAGGGCGCCGAGCAGGGCAGCACCGTCACGATCGTGGTCAGCCGGGGCGAGGAGGGCACCGTGCCCGACGTCGCCGGTCTGTCGGTCGAGGACGCCCAGGCACTGCTCGACGAGGCGGGCTACACGTCGGTGGTGCGCGGCTTCGGCGAGCTGTTCGGCGAGGGCGTCCAGGAGACCGAGCCCGCGGCGGGGGAGAAGCTGAAGAAGGGCGAAGAGGTCACCCTCTGGACGTGGTGACCGCACCAGACGCCGGCTGGGCCGGCGACCGGGCTGCGTGGTGGGCCTAGGCCGCCCGGTCGACGGCCGCGTGGGCCAGGTCGGTGAGCAGGCCGCGGCCCGGCTCGGCGAGGTCCGCCAGGTCGAGCAGCGCGTGGCCGCGTACCGCGAGGTCGGTGATGAGCTGCTCGACGGCGTCCAGCGCGCCGGAAGCCACGATGACCTCACGCACCCGCGCCACCTCCGTCTCGGTCAGGTGCGGGTTGCCCAGCGCGGACACCAGGACCGTCGCCTCGGGGCCCTGGGCGTCGGGCAGCAGCGCGAGGGTCCGGGCCACGACCACGGTCCGCTTGCCCTCGCGCAGGTCGTCGCCGGCGGGCTTGCCCGTGACGGCCGGGTCGCCGAAGACGCCGAGCACGTCGTCGCGGAGCTGGAACGCCTCGCCCAGGGGCAGGCCGGCCGCCTCGATGTCGGACGCGGCCTGCGGGCCCG
>NZ_KI911759.1:8806-8998 GCF_000515355.1 Promicromonospora kroppenstedtii DSM 19349
CGACCGGCGGCTGCCGGGCACCGAGGTCTGGCTCGTGGCGCCCACGGGCTTCCGCGCGCTCGACTGCCCGGACCCGCTCTGCTGTCCGGCCGAGGGCCGGCCGCTCGCCGTGCTCAAGGGCAGCCGTGTCGCCGCCCACATGGTGCTGGAGGGCCGCACCGTGGCCGGCACCCGCGAGGAGCGGTACACGTT
>NZ_KI911759.1:9098-20257 GCF_000515355.1 Promicromonospora kroppenstedtii DSM 19349
ACCGGCGGTCCGTCCGTCGTGACGCGGGCCGAGCAGGCCCAGCGGGAGCTCGCCGAATGGGGCGCGCAGAGCCTGGGCCTGTGGCGCTCGGCGGTGCGCGCCGTGGCCGACGCGGAGCCGGGGCATCCCGTGCCGCTGTCCCCGGTGGACCTCGGCAAGATCGGGGCGGCGCTCGCGGACATACCTGTCCGGGACGCGGTGCTTCTCAGCCTCGTGCCGGGCACCGAGCAGACGGCGCTGCGCACGGCGCGCCGCGAGGCGGACGGCGACATCGACCTGGCCACGGGAGCCGTCATGGCCCAGATCGTCGACCCGGAGCGGGGCATCCCGCCGGACCAGGACCGCACCCAGCCGGCCCGGAGGGTGCTGGAGTCGGTCGTCCGGCACGTGCCCCGCAACCGGCGGGCCCCGGCGTACCTGTTGCTGGCGCTCATCGCCTGGTGGCACGGCGACGGCGGCCTGGCGGTCGAGCGGGTGTCGGACGCGCTCGGGGTGGACCCCGACTACCGCCTGGCGCTCCTGCTCCGCAGTGCGGTCGTCGGGGGAGTCCCGCCAGGCTGGGTGCGGCGGGAGCGGACCCTGTTCCACGGCGGCGCCGGCACCGTGGCGGAACCAGGCGTGTCAACGGAACCAGGCACGTCAACGGAACCAGGCACGTCAACGGAACCAGGCGCAGTGGCCACGGGGTAAGCCTGCCGGCTGTGCTCACGGATGGACCATCGGGCGAACGCGCCGGGTGATCTCGCCGGGTGATCCAGCCGGGTGAACAGGCCCGGTTCAGACGTCCCGGATGCGATCCGCATGCCGTGTGCGGCACGGACCCGGGCGTGGTGTGGGGTAGCGTCGGCTGACATGACGATCGTCGTCGGACACCTCGCCACGCCCGAGGGCCAGGAGGCCCTGAGCACCGCCGTCACCGAAGCACGGGAGCGCAACGCCCCGCTGGTCGTCGTCACGAGCGGGAAGCGTCCCGTCGACGAGTGCCGGGCCGAGCTCGACGAGCTGGCGAGCGGCACGGCGGCCGGCGTCGACCTGCGCGTCGAGGAGGGCACCGGCGACCTCGCCGAGGACCTGATCCGCACCGCGACCAGCACCGGCGCCGAGCTCATCGTGATCGGCCTGCGCCGGCGCAGCCCCGTCGGCAAGCTCATCCTCGGCGCGGGCGCGCAGCGGATCCTCGTCGAGGCGCCGTGCCCCGTGCTGGCCGTCAAGGTCTGAGCTCACGGGCTGAGCCCGGCCGGTCGGACCGCGCCCTCCCGAGCCCCATCCAGGGTCCTGGCCCGAGCGCCGCCTGAACGGCGCCGAGCCCGAGCCTCGGCCGTACTCCACCTGTGCCCTACCCGTGCCCCATCCGTGCCCCACCTGGGCGTGCGGCCCGCCGTGCCGGTCGCTGTTCCGGCCTGGAGTCCTGACGGGGTCCTGCCCGGCCGCCGTCCCACGCCTGGTCCTGGGCAGATTCGCCGGATCTTCGCCGGATCGGGAATGGTGCGGGCATCCGGTTCGTTGACTCTGGGCACGCGAAATCAGAAACCCCGCGGGGTGGTCCCGCCCGACGTGACTTCGCACTGACTTTGCCCATATCACCGCGTTCGTCGCGGGGTACAGGGAGGCCGACGGTACAATATATATGTTCGCCGGCGGAAGAAGAAGGTCCAGTGACGGCCCCGCCGGCAGTACACCGCCCCCTCGAATGCCGAAAGGTCGGTTTGTGGCGCCCACTCCGCTGAAAGCCCCCCAGGACATCGCTCCTGTCCCTGCACGCGACAACCTGCCCCGTGAGTTCGAGCATCCTGCCTTGCAGGAGCTCCTCGCTCGCGGTGCCGCCGACGGCTCGGTCGACGCCGAGAACTTCCGGCGTGCATGCGAGACGGCACAGGTCGGTGACGCCAAGCGGCTGAAGGCGGTGCTGCGCGCACTGGCCAACGCCGGTGTGCAGGTGGGGCTCCCCACTGTGACCAAGGTGGCCGCCGCATCGGCCACCCGGTCCACCGCGGTCGCCGCCAAGGCGCCCGCAGACGAGGCGGAGGCCTCCGCCAAGCCGGCCCGGCGCACCCGGGCGACGGCGGCGAAGACCACGACCGCCAAGAAGTCGGCCCCGGCGCGCTCCACGGCGAAGCCGAAGGACGACGACATGCCCGACGACGTCGATCTCGACTTCGACGACGTCGACGATGACGATGACGAGGCGACGACGAGCACGCGCAAGAAGCCGGCGGGCAAGGCCGGCGCGAAGAAGCCTGCCGCTCGGGGCAAGTCGAAGTACGACAACATCGAGCCCGACGGCGTCGCCGTCGAGGACCCCGAGGACGAGACCGACTCCGGTCCCGAGACCGTCACCAAGACGACTCGTGGCCGTGGCGGCAAGGCGGTCAAGGAGGGCGACGAGAGCTCCGGCTTCGTCGTCTCCGACCGGGACGACGACGACCAGCCTGCACAGCAGGTCGTCACGGCCGGTGCGACCGCAGACCCGGTCAAGGACTACCTGAAGCAGATCGGTAAGGTCGCGCTGCTGAACGCGGAGCAGGAGGTCGAGCTCGCGAAGCGCATCGAGGCCGGCCTGTTCGCGGAGGAGCGTCTCGCGACCACCGATTTCGACCGGAACGACAAGGACCAACGCCGCTTCGAGCGCGACCTCAAGTGGATCGCGCACGACGGCAAGCGGGCCAAGAACCACCTCCTGGAGGCCAACCTCCGTCTCGTGGTCTCTCTGGCCAAGCGCTACACGGGCCGCGGCATGCTGTTCCTGGACCTGATCCAGGAGGGCAACCTCGGTCTGATCCGTGCGGTCGAGAAGTTCGACTACACCAAGGGCTACAAGTTCTCGACCTACGCGACCTGGTGGATCCGGCAGGCGATCACGCGTGCCATGGCCGACCAGGCCCGCACCATCCGCATCCCGGTGCACATGGTCGAGGTCATCAACAAGCTGGCCCGCGTCCAGCGCCAGATGCTCCAGGACCTGGGCCGCGAGCCCACGCCGGAGGAGCTGGCCAAGGAGCTGGACATGACCCCCGAGAAGGTGGTCGAGGTCCAGAAGTACGGCCGCGAGCCCATCTCGCTGAGCACCCCGCTCGGTGAGGACGGCGACAGCGAGTTCGGTGACCTCATCGAGGACTCCGAGGCGGTCGTCCCCGCGGACGCCGTGTCGTTCACGCTGCTCCAGGAGCAGCTGCACCAGGTTCTCGACACTCTCTCGGAGCGCGAGGCCGGCGTGGTCTCCATGCGGTTCGGCCTGCAGGACGGCCAGCCCAAGACGCTCGACGAGATCGGCAAGGTCTACGGCGTGACGCGTGAGCGCATCCGTCAGATCGAGTCCAAGACGATGTCGAAGCTGCGCCACCCCTCGCGGTCGCAGGTGCTGCGGGACTACCTCGACTGACCTCGACCGACGAGCACGCACGGTCCTGACCCGAGTGGGGGTCAGGACGAGCACCACCGACGCCGGGCGGGTGATCTTCTTCGGAAGTGCACCCGCCCGGCGTCGTCGTATGGGAGCGTGCCCGATGTGTCCCCTTCGAACAGCGCCGCTCCCGCAGCACGTCTCGCCCGGGTGGTCGCGGCCCTTCTCGCCACGCTCCTCGCCGTCGGTCTGTCCGCGGTGCCCGCCGCGGCGGCCGGTTACACGCTGACTGCGTCCGGCACGACCACCACGACGGCCACGGTGTCGAAGACCCTCTCGGTGGTCTACCGCTACGACGGCAGGGTCCAGAAGCGGGCCAAGGTGGACCTGCAGCGGTACAGCAACGGCGCGTGGACCAGGGTCACGACCCTCACCACGTCCGCGACGGGCAGGGCGTCGACGGCGGTCAGGCCGTCCGCCACCACGAAGTACCGCTTCAAGACCGCCCGGGCGACGAGCGCGACGCTGACGGTGACCGTCGTGCCGGGCTCGTGGGCGATCGGCGGCTCGGGCTACGGGCACGGCGTCGGCATGGCGCAATGGGGCGCCTACCAGATGGCGCGCGAGGGCAGCTCCGCGTCGGAGATCCTGCGGCACTACTACCCGGGTGCCTCCGTCGGCACCGCCCCCAACCCGTGGACCTCGGTCGACGTGCAGGTGCTCGGCCGGTCGGGCGACCCCGCCACCAGCACCCTGAGCCTGTCGGCAGGTTCATGGCGGCTGGTCGACGGCGCCGCCACCCAGCTCGCCACCGGCACGTCGGCGCGCAAGATCTCGATCGCCCGGACGACGTCGGGGGTCACCGCCAAGATCACCGAGAACGGCACCGTGCGGCAGACGATCGGCGCGCGCCCGAGCCTCTACCTGGAGTGGACCGGCACGGACTACTGGTCCGGCACCGCGGGCACGGTGTCCGTCTCCGGCGCGCAGGGCACCTACCGCCACGGCCGCCTGCGGATCAGCAGCCCCGGCTCCCTGCCGAACATCGTCAACCAGGTGGTCATCAACGACGAATACCTCTACGGGCTCGACGAGATGGCCTCGCTGTGGGGTACGAGCGGCTACGGCGGGGCCGCCGCCCTCCAGGCACAGGCGATCGTCGCGCGCAACTACGCGATCCTGGCCAAGGGCGCGGGCCTGAAGGCCTCCTGCGACTGCCACCTCTACGACGACACCCGCAGCCAGAACTACACCGGCTGGAAGAAGGAGGGCGGCGAGGCGGGTGCGACCTGGCGCGTGGCCGTCGACGCCACCCGGCAGGACGCCGCGGCGACGGTCACGGTCGTGCGCAACACGTCCGGCGGCATCGCGGAGACGCCGTACTTCTCGTCGTCGGGCCGCGGCGGCAGCTACTCGGGCACGACCAACAACCAGGACGCCTTCGGGACCGCCGCGCAGTCCCACCTCCAGCACGTGTCCGACCCGTACTCCAGGCAGGCGCCGGGCAACCCGTACGCGTCGTGGACCGGGGTGCTGACCCAGGCCCGGGCGCAGAAGATCTTCGGCCTCAAGTGGGTCGCGTCGGTCAAGATCACCGCGCGGTACTCGAGCGGCCAGATCAAGACGATGCAGGCCGTGTCGACGGGCGGCAGCACGCGGACCGTCACCAAGACGGCGGAGGGCTGGCGCATCGACCTCGGGTTCCGCGGGTCCTGGGGGCACGCGGTGACCGCGCGGAAGTAGGGGCGCGCGGAGGACGGGGTGCGGCGGCCGGGCCGGAAGGACGCCGCCGGGCGAAATGAACTCAATGGGAATGTTCTGAATGCACCCTAGGCGGCGCCGCGCCCGGACGTTACGGTAGCCCCTGGCAACGATGCCAGACGTGATGCCTGCCGAGATGCCTACCGTGTTCCGGGACCAGGAAGGTGACGCCGATGTCGCTAGCAAGGTCGCACCGCAGCCCGTCCTCCGCCCAGCCAGTAACCCACGCAGCCGTTCGCCGACGACGGCTGGGTGCGGCGCTCGTGGCCCTGGCCACGGGCGCCCTGCTCGCCGTCGTACCGGTGGCGTCGGCGCCGGCCGCGACGCCGGCCGGTGACCAGGCGGCCTGGCCGGTGACCGACGCCCACCTGCCCACGCCGTGGACCGAGGAGGTCACGCCCGACAACGCGCTCCCGGAGTACCCGCGCCCGCAGCTGGTCCGGGACCGCTGGGCGAACCTGAACGGCCTGTGGGAGTTCGCGGGCGCCGCCGAGGGCGAGGCGCCGCCGTTCGGTCAGACGCTCGCCGAGGAGATCCTGGTCCCGTACCCGACGGAGTCGGAGCTGTCGGGCGTCGACCGGCACGAGGACCACATGTGGTACCGCCGCACGGTCGACGTCCCGGCGTCCTGGCGCACCCGCGGCCAGCGGACCGTGCTGAACTTCGGCGCCGTGGACCACACCGCGACGGTGTGGGTCAACGGGCGGGAGGTGGCCCATCACGAAGGCGGCTACGGCCGGTTCTCCGCGGACGTCACCGACGCGCTGACCGCGTCGGGCCCGCAGGAGGTGCTGGTCGGCGTCACCGACCGGACCGACGCCACCTGGCAGCCCGTCGGCAAGCAGCGCAACGTCCCGGACCGCGGCATCTTCTACGAGGGCGCGTCCGGGATCTGGCAGACGGTCTGGATGGAGCCCGTCGCGGCGGCCCACGCCACCCGGCTGGACATGACCACCGACGTCGACACGAGCACCATCGCGCTGACGGTCGAGGGCAGCGCGGCGGCCGACGGCGGCACGGCGGAGGTCGTCGTCCGTCACGAGAGCACGGCAGGCACGAAGGGCCGGCTCGCGGCACGCGCCACCGGGGCCGTCGGCGACGAGCTCTCGGTGCGCGTGCCGGGTGCCCACCTGTGGACGCCCGACGACCCGTACCTCTACGACCTCGAGGTTCGCGTCCGCGACGCGCGCGGCAAGGTCGTCGACACCGTCGGCTCGTACGTCGGCATGCGCGAGATCGGCATCGCGCCGGGCGAGGACGGGCGCAACCGCGTCACCCTCAACGGCGAGGTGGTGTTCCTGCTGTCCACGCTCGACCAGGGCTACTGGCCCGACGGCATCTACACCGCCCCCACGGACGAGGCGCTCGCGTTCGACCTGGAGCAGCACAAGGAGCTGGGCTTCAACACCGTGCGCAAGCACATCAAGGTCGAGCCGGACCGCTGGTTCTACCACGCCGACCGGCTCGGCCTGCTGGTCTGGCAGGACATGCCGTCGATGAGGACGGGCCGGCCGCCGGTCGAGGCGCAGGAGCGCTTCGAGCGTGAGCTGCACGAGATGGTCGACCAGAACAAGAGCTGGACCTCGGTGATCGGCTGGGTCCCGTTCAACGAGGGCTGGGGCGAGTGGTCCCAGGAGGCGACGGGACGGATCGCGCGCGAGGTCAAGGCGCAGGACCCGACCCGGCTCGTCAACGCGCACTCCGGCGTCAACTGCTGCGACTCGCTGGGCGACAGCGGCGCGGGCGACATCATCGACTGGCACCAGTACGTGGGCCCGGCCCAGCCGGTGCCGGACGCCTCCCGGGCGTCGATCGACGGCGAGCACGGCGGGTTCGGCCTGGAGGTCGACGGGCACATGTGGTTCGAGGACGGCCACGCCTACGAGATGACACCTGACGTCGCCACGCTCACCCGGCGCTACGTCGAGAACACGCAGGACGTGCTCACGTCGGCGCAGCAGTGCGGCATCAGCGGGTCGATCTACACGCAGATCACCGACGTGGAGCACGAGGTCAACGGCTTCCTCACCTATGACCGGCAGGTCGAGAAGATGGACTTCGGCCAGGTCCGGGAGGTGAACGACGCGGTCATCGCGGGCGCGGACGGGTCGGGCGCGGAACCGCCCGTGGTCGACCCCGGGACACCGGGCCTGACCGGCGTGCACGCCTGGGGCTTCGACGAGGGGTCCGGCACGGTGGCCGCGGACGGCGTGGGCGACGCCGACGCGACCCTGACCGGCACCACGTGGGCCGACGGCGTGGCGGGCGGCGCCCTGTCGTTCGACGGCGCGGGCGAGGCCGACACGGGGCAGACCCTGGTGCGCACCGACGGCTCCTACAGCGTCTCGGCGTGGGCCAGGCTCGACGTGGCGGACGGCGGCTTCCAGACCGTGGTCAGCCAGGACACCGGCGTCAACAGCGCGTTCTTCCTGCAGTACTCGGGGCAGGACCAGCGCTGGGCCATGAGCTTCGTGGGTGCGCGGGCGCTGTCGCCCGAGAAGCCGGAGCCGGGCCGCTGGTACCACCTCACGGGCGTGCGCGACGCCGCCACGGGGGAGCTGTCGCTCTACGTGGACGGCGACCGGGTGGCCACGAAGGACGTCTGCACGGCTCCCGAGACGCAGGGGCCGCTGGTGATCGGCCGCGGCCAGTACGGCGGGAACGAGGTGGACCACCTGCGCGGTGACGTCGACGACGTCCGGGTCTTCGACCGGGCGCTGTCGGCCGCCGAGGTGGCGGAGCTCGCGGCGGGCTGACGGTCTCGTCCGGGCTCCGGCCCCGGCCCCGGTGCGGGCATGACAACGCCGGCGGTGGTCACCCTTCGGGGTGGCTCACCGCCGGCGTCGGTCTGTCGGCGTCTGTGGTCCGGTGGTCGTCCGGCCTGGGTGTCAGGCCTGGCCGTGCTCCGCGTGGAGCCGGTCGGTCTCGTCCTGGACATGGGTGGCGACGTCCGCGTAGGCGGACGCGTGTGCGCGCGCGTGGTGGCCGCAGAAGAGCAGCTCGCCCACGGGCAGAACGACGCGCACGTAGGCCTGCGCGCCGCAGCGGTCGCAGCGGTCGAGGGCGGTGAGCGGTTCGGTCGTCAAGGTCGTCACATCTCCATCCAACCATTCGCTCGCGCGGTTCATGCCGGCCCGGGTGGGCGGTTCGCTGCGAGCATAGCGGCGTGGCTCACAGTTTCGGTCCCCTTCCGCCCCCAATTGCGCTGAAAGGGTAATTTCCGTCATCGGGTGAATCTTGCTGTCACACAGCCGTTCGGTCAGCTCGTCCAGCGTTCTCCCGGGGAGCCTGGCGTGGGTTGTCGGTGTCCTCGTCTACGCTGTCGCCGTGACCGCAACGTCCGAGTCGTACACCGCTCGCCACCTGTCCGTCCTCGAGGGTCTCGAGGCGGTCCGTAAGCGTCCCGGAATGTACATCGGGACCACCGACTCCCGTGGCCTGATGCACTGCCTCTGGGAAGTCATCGACAACTCCGTCGACGAGGCCCTGGGTGGCCACGCCACGAAGATCGGGGTCGTGCTGCACGCCGACACCTCGGTCACGGTGTCCGACGACGGTCGTGGCATCCCGGTCGACATCGAGCCCAAGACGGGGCTGAGCGGCGTCGAGGTGGTCTACACCAAGCTGCACGCGGGCGGTAAGTTCGGCGGCGGCTCCTACCAGGCGTCCGGTGGTCTGCACGGCGTCGGCGCCTCCGTGGTGAACGCGCTGTCCTCGCGCCTCGACGTCGAGGTGGACCGCGGCGGCAAGACGCACCGCATGACCTTCCACCGCGGCGAGCCCGGCATGTTCTCCGACCCCGCGTCGGGGCCGAGCCCGGACGCCGCGTTCCAGCCCTTCGTGGACCACTCCGAGCTCGCCGTGGTCGGCAAGGTCGCGCGCGGCCGCACCGGCACGCGCGTGCGCTACTGGGCCGACCGGCAGATCTTCCCCAAGTCCGCGGTGTTCAGCTACGACGAGCTGGTCACTCGTGTCCGGCAGACCACCTTCCTGGTGCCGGGCCTGGAGATCGTCGTCCGCGACGAGCGCGGCCTGCCCGGCACCCCGGGCGAGAACGGCCCCCACGAGGAGTCCTTCAAGCACACCGGCGGCGCCGCCGACTTCGTCGAGTTCCTGGCGCCCGACGCCCCTGTCACGGCGACCTGGGTCCTGCGTGGCTCGGGCAACTTCACCGAGACGGTGCCGGTGCTGGACGAGCGCGGCCACATGTCGCCGCGCGAGGTGCAGCGCGAGTGCGAGGTCGACATCGCGTTGCGCTGGGGCACGGGCTACGACACCGAGGTGCGTTCGTTCGTCAACATCATCTCGACCCCCAAGGGCGGCACGCACCTGACGGGCTTCGAGCAGGGCCTGCTCAAGGTGATCCGCAAGAACGTCGAGGCCAACGCCCGCAAGCTCAAGGTCTCCACCAAGGACGGCGCGGAGCGCATCGAGAAGGACGACGCGCTCGCGGGCCTCACGGCCGTGGTCACCGTGCGGCTGGCGGAGCCGCAGTTCGAGGGGCAGACCAAGGAGGTGCTGGGCACCGGGCCGGTGCGCCAGATCGTCTCCCGCGTCGTCGAGAAGGAGATCCAGGCCCTCCTGAGCTCCACCAAGCGCGACGAGAAGACGCAGGCCTCGCTGCTCCTGGACAAGATCGTCGCCGAGATGCGCGCGCGCATCACGGCCCGCAAGCAGAAGGAGATCTCGCGCCGCAAGAACGCGCTGGAGACCTCCTCGCTGCCGGCGAAGCTCGCGGACTGCCGCTCGAACGACGTGGAGCGCTCCGAGCTGTTCATCGTCGAGGGCGACAGCGCGCTCGGCACCGCCAAGCTGGCGCGCTCCAGCGACTTCCAGGCGCTGCTGCCGATCCGCGGCAAGATCCTGAACGTCCAGAAGGCGTCGATCAGCGACATGCTGCGCAACGCCGAGTGCGCCGCGATCATCCAGGTGCTGGGCGCGGGCTCCGGCCGGTCCTTCGACATCGAGGCCGCCCGCTACGGCAAGATCATCATGATGACCGACGCCGACGTCGACGGCGCGCACATCCGCACGCTGCTGCTGACGCTGTTCTACCGGTACATGAAGCCGATGGTCGAGGCCGGGCGCGTGTTCGCCGCGGTCCCGCCGCTGCACCGCGTCGAGGTGATCGGCAGCGGCCGGCGCAAGAACGAGTACATCTACACCTACTCCGAGGCCGAGCTGGGCGCCACGCTCCGGAAGCTCGACAAGGCGGGCCGGCGCTACAAGCCGGACATCCAGCGCTACAAGGGTCTGGGCGAGATGGACGCCGACCAGCTCGCGGAGACCACCATGGACCCGCGGCACCGCACGCTGCGCCGGGTCACCGCGGAGCACGCCGAGGCGGCCGAGCGTGCGTTCGAGCTGCTCATGGGCACCGACGTGGCGCCCCGCAAGGAGTTCCTCATCAACGGCGCGGCCGAGCTGGACCGGTCCCGCATCGACGCCTGAGGCTGCCGGTGCACCGGGCGCCCGCCGCCTGAGACGGCGGCGCCGTACTGCGTGCCCCGACCTAGACTGACCGGCGTGAACACGACCTCTCGCCGCTCGCTGACGGCAGTCGCCTCCGCGGCCACCGCTCTTCTCGTCGCCGGCCTGCTCGGCGCCTGCGGCGGTACGACCGCGGAGCCGGAGACCATGGTCTCCGCGACCCTGAGCCAGCAGTCGGACGCCGAGACGGCGGGCCCGTCGGCGTCAGCGCCGGCCGAAGCGGACACCCTGAGCTACCCCGGCCGCACGGGCGCGACCGCCCTGGAGCTGCTGCTGGAGGCCGACCCGTCGGCGGAGATCACCGGTGAGGGCGAGAACGCCTTCGTGACCGCCATCAACGGCCGCGCCGCCGACGACTCGAAGAACGAGTTCTGGTCGCTGTCCGTGGACGGCGAGCCCGCGCAGGTGGGCGCGGGGTCCCTGGAGACCGAGGACGGTCAGGAGATCACGTGGACGATCGACACGTTCTGAGGCCGTCCGACGACGGCCCCCGCTCCGGTGCGACCCGGAGCGGGGCTGCGCCGCACGCCGACGACCGCCGCGGCCGCGATCCGCACGCCCGCGAACC
>NZ_KI911759.1:20357-22926 GCF_000515355.1 Promicromonospora kroppenstedtii DSM 19349
GTGGCGTCCGGCGACCGTGGTGCTCGTGCTGGCCGCTGCGGTGGTGTGGCGGCTGGTCGCGCCCGGCCTCGGCGCCCCACCGAACCTCGAGATCGCGACGGCGGCGACCTTTCTCGCCGTGCTCCTGCTGCGCAACCGGTGGGCGGCCGTGGTGCCGTTCGTCGTCGTCGCGGTGAGCGACGCGGTGCTCGGCAACACGCAGATCATGTGGTTCACCTGGTCGGCGTGGGCCGTGGTGGGCGTCGGTGCGATCCTCGCGCGGCACCTGCGCGGGCCCGGCCGGTACGCGGCCGCGCTCGGCGTGGGCGTCGTCGGCTCGCTGTGGTTCTTCGCCTGGACCAACTTCGGCGTGTGGCTGCTGGACGGGATGTACCCGTCGACCCTCGACGGCCTGCTCGCGAGCTACGTGGCGGGCCTGCCGTTCCTGCGCACCATGCTGCTGGGCAACCTGGTCCTGGTTCCGCTGGCCGCCCTCGTCGCGGACCTGGTGGAGCGCGCCGAGACGACTACGGAGCCCGCCACCGCCCCGGCCAAGGGCTAGCTGTCCGGCGAGCGCGAGACTGCCACCGACTTCGGCCGGTTGCCCTGAGGCCGGTCAGTCAACTGACCGGCCTCAGCGCAACCGGCCGAAGTCATTGAGCCGACATCGAGTCGACGTCGAGCCGAAGGCGTTGAGCCGACAGGGAATCGAGGTCATTGAGCCGTCGTCATGGAGCGGGGGGCCTGTCCTGTCGACGCTATTGCGGTTAGAGTCAGTAGCGGCCCGCCCGCGGGCCCGGTCGCTCAATGCCGAGCGCCCGAGGACCTCACCGAGGAGATCCGATGCCGCTCGTCAACGACCCGCACGCCTCGTCCGCGCCCTCGCCAGCCAGTCCGCTTGGTGCCCCGCTCGGTGTCCCGCCCAGTGTCCCGCCTGCGGGTCTGCCCGCGCCGCCGGCTTCCGCGCCGTCCGCCGCTCCGACCCGGGTGTCATCGGCTCTTCCCGAGCCCGGCCGGCGTCGTCCCCGGCTGCGCTGGGCTGCCGTCGTCGCTGCCCTGACCGTGCTCGCTCTCCCCGTGGTGGCCGCCGTTCCGGCCACGGCGGACGAGTCGCCCGCCCCCGCCGACCTCTTCGCTCGGGCGGACCAGCCGACACCGGCGCCCAGCACTTCCAGCACCCCCGGCACCTCCGACGTCCCCGACGTCCCCACCATCCCCAACCAGGCCGTCCCGCTCGACGACTTCTACACCCCGCCCACCCCGCTCCCCGACGGCGCGGACGGCGAGATCGTCCGGTGGCGCGAGGAGCCCCGGCAGCTCACCGCCCGCAACTACCTGGTGATGTACCACTCGACCGACGCGACCGGGCAGGACATCCCGGTGACCGGCCGGGTGCTGGTGCCGAACACGCCGTGGCGGGGTGAGGGTCCGCGGCCGATCGTCTCCGTGGCGAGCGGCACGCGCGGCGTCGGCGACACGTGCGCGCCGTCGCGCTGGCTCGACTACGAGCGACCGTTCATCGAGCCGATGCTGCTGGCCGGCTGGGCCGTGGTCGTGACCGACTACGAGGGGCTCGGCACGCCGGGCGGGCACACCTACGTGGTGGGCCAGTCCGAGGGGCGCACCGTCATCGACATCGTGCGAGCCGCGACGAATCTGCCGGCCACGGGGCTGGAGGCCGGCGGCAAGGTCGCGTTCTCCGGGTACTCACAGGGCGGCGGGGGAGCGATGTGGGCGGGCGAGCTGCAGCCCGAGTACGCACCCGAGCTGGACCTGGTGGGCGTCGCGGCGGGCGGCGTGCCCGCCGACCTGACCGAGGTCGCCGACGGGCTCGACGGGAAGGTCGGGTTCGGGTTCCTCCTGTTCGCGGCCTACGGGCTCGACGCCGCCTACCCCGAGCTGGACCTCGAGTCCTACCTGAACGAACGCGGCCGCGAGACCTACGAGCGCGAGAAGGACGCGTGCGTCGAGGCCACGCTGCCGCACGCGTTCCAGGACATCGGTATGTTCACCACGACGAACCCGCTGCGGTCGCCGCAGTGGCAGGCCCGGCTCGACGAGAACCGCCTCGGCGCCAACCCGCCCGACGTCCCGATCAGGCTCTTCCACGGCACGCTCGACGAGATCGTCGCCCCGGGCCAGGCGCGGACCTTGCGCGACGAGTACTGCGCGGCGGGCGCGGAGGTCCAGTGGGAGTGGCACCTCGGCGAGCACGTCTCGACGATGGTGACCGGGGCGCCCGGCGTCATCGCGTTCCTCGACCGGAGGTTCGAGGACCGGCCCTTCCTCGGACACTGTTGAGAGCACAAAGCCCCAGGTGAGGGGCACTTTTTGATCGAGTCGCGACGGGTTCGGGGTGAACCCCGGGCCCGTCGTCGCTGCGTCGCGTACCGTTCCCCGGCCGTTCACTCGCGCGTCGCCGTCCGGTTAGTCCGATTGATGACGATTGCCGGGTACGTGAGTCCGTCCGAGCACGACCAACACCCGAGCGAGGGGTTCTGTCATGGCCAACATCAATGTGACCTTCCAGCAGATGGAGGACGCCTCCCAGCGCATGAAGCAGGAGGCCGACGACATGCAGGCGAAGCTG
>NZ_KI911759.1:23026-25431 GCF_000515355.1 Promicromonospora kroppenstedtii DSM 19349
ACATCAATGTGACCTTCCAGCAGATGGAGGACGCCTCCCAGCGCATGAAGCAGGAGGCCGACGACATGCAGGCGAAGCTGGACCAGCTGCGCACCATGGTCGACAACCTGGTTCAGGACGGCTACGTGACGGACAAGTCCTCCAAGCGCTTCGACGAGTCCTACAAGGAGCTCGACAAGGGTGGCAAGCAGGTCATGGAGGGTCTGAACGGCATCGGCGAGTACCTCAAGCAGGCCGCCGAGGCGCTCCGCAAGACCGACGAAGAGCTCGCGAACGCCCTGAACAAGTAGTCCCATGGCCGACCTGGTAGTCACGTCGGTCGCCGTCGACGACGCCGCCACCCAGCTGGCGGCGATCGTCGACGAGTTCAAGAACATGGGAAAGCTGTGGGAGGACGGCACCGTCTGGGGTCACGACACTGTCAAGAAGGCCATGGACGACTTCGTCGAGGACTGGTGGGTCAAGCGGGAGAAGCTCACCACCAACCTCTCTGACCTGCAGAAGAAGATGGAGCAGGCCGCGGAGCAGTGGAACAACCTGGAGATCGAGCTC
The DNA here is from genome assembly GCF_000515355.1 of Promicromonospora kroppenstedtii DSM 19349. GTDB lineage: Bacteria > Actinomycetota > Actinomycetes > Actinomycetales > Cellulomonadaceae > Promicromonospora > Promicromonospora kroppenstedtii. The sequence goes on from NZ_KI911759.1 coordinate 23,579, forward strand.
GCGGCGTCGTTCGACGAGCAGTAGTTGGACCAGCAGCAGGAGGACGACGATGGGCGACACCCGGGCCGGGGAATGGCATCTGCTCGACTACGACTCCGACCCCGTCCCGGCCGACGTGGCCGGGCTGGACCCGGTGATCAAGCACTACGAGGACATCGCGCTGGCGATGTCCACCCAGGCCAGGCTGCTCAAGAAGATCGGTGACGGCGACGAGACCCTGCTCAAGGGCAAGGCCGCCGACGCCATGCGCAAGCGGTCCAGGGAGAGCGCCGAGGCGCTGAACAAGGCGTCCGGCCGGTACGACGACATCCGGGACGCGCTGCGGACCTTCCGACCGGAGCTGGAGTACGCGCGCTCCGAGACGGGCCTCGCACTGACGGCGGCCCAGGACGCGGCCGCCGCCCAGCGGGGCGCCGAGGGCCTGCCCGACCCGGTGAACGCCGACCGGCCGGACGACGCCCCGCCCCTGACCGACAAGGAGCGGCAGGAGTCCGAGAGTCGCACCGGAAAGATCAACGAGGCCAAGGGCGACCTGGAGGCGGCCAAGGCCAAGGCACGAGCCGCCATGGTCCGGTTCGACGCCGCTGCCACTGCGGCGGCGAACAAGATCCGCGAGAACTGGGCCGACGACGGCCTGCACCACAGCGGCTGGGAAGCGTTCCTGCACAAGCTGAACAAGTTTCTCAAGAAGCTCGTCGAGATCCTGATGTACATCGGCATGGCGCTCGCGGTGCTGAGCATCCTGATCCCCGGGCTGAACGTGCTGACGCTCCTGAGCGTGGTGGCCACCGTGGTCTCGGTGGCGGCCAGCTTCGTCCTGGCGATCCAGGGCGAGGGCAGCTGGCTGAGCGTCATCATCGGCGTGCTCAGCCTCGGCCTGATCGGCGTCGCGGCGAAGATGGCGAGCTCGCTCAAGGGCATCCAGGCCTCGCTGCTGGCCAAGGGCGCCGGGTCGTTCGGCAGCCAGAACCGGCAGCTCCAGTTCCTGCTCCGCGACCGGGAATGGCTGCGCAGGATGGTCGACATCGGCCGCAGCCCGGAGCTGACCCGCCGGATCAACGACCTGACGATCACGCTGGGCCCGCTGGGCCGGAACCTGCGCGGCTGGCAGGACTTCGCGGGCAAGACCAGCGTCTCGCCGGGCTGGTGGCAGGTCTTCTCCAACCCGAAGTACTTCGCCACGGACCTGAGCCGGCTCATGGACCGCCTCGGCGGCGGGACCTGGCGCTGGGACCGCCTGATCGGCGTCAGTGACATCAAGGACGTGCAGAAGATCACGTCCGCGCTCGGCCAGATCGGCGTCACGGGCTTCGCGATCAAGCCCTGGATGTACATCGGCCCCATCTCCTACACCTTCTCCTGGGCCATGCGGCCGTTCAGCCTTCTCAATCCGTCGAACTTCAACCCGAGCGACCCGCGCTGGAGCCTCTACGGCTGGCGGGACGCCGACTACAGCGGCCTCTACGGGGAGAACCCGGTCCTATGACCACACCGAGTACGCCGACGACACCGAGTGCGCCGTCCACGCCGAGTGCGCCGACCAGACCGGGCGCTTCGGCGCCGGGCACGGTGCCCGCACCTGGCCTGCCCGGCTGGACCTGGCGGGTCGAGCCGCCGGACAGCTGGATCGTGGTCCCGGCGCTCGCGACCGAGGGCGCCGAGGACGTCGCGGCCTGGGAACGCGAGGCCCTTGGTGCGGTCCGGGAGTCGCTCCAGACGCAGTACGACGCAGAGCCCGCAGAGCCCGTCGAGCTCGACGACGCCGGGCGGGCCGCGCTCGACCGGGCCGCCGCGGAGTCCGTGGCCAACCTGCGGGCGTTCGCCGACGGCATGGCGGCCGAGGGCCACCGGGT
>NZ_KI911759.1:25531-31285 GCF_000515355.1 Promicromonospora kroppenstedtii DSM 19349
GTCGCGGCGCTCGGCGTGCTGGGCCGCGGCCCCGTCCCGGTGCTGGTCGCCGTCGGCGCGAGCGATCCGGCCGACCCGGACGACGGCCTGCTGGCCGCGCTCGGTGCTACCGGCGGCAACCCCGTGAGCCCGCCGACCGTCGAGTACCCCGACCTGCCCGACGGCGACGGGGTGCGGGTGACCCGCCTCGACGTCGGTGAGTTCTCCGGAGGCGGCTGGCTCAGCATCGGCCTCGGCCGGCGCACCGAGCACGACGACGTCGTGGTGGACACCGTGCTCGTATGGCGGTCCCAGGACCTCATGCTCGGCGCCGCGATGCTGGAGCTGCTCGACGAGCTCCTGGCCGCGGTGCGCGTCGTCCGGACCGCGGCATGACCGGGGTGGTGCCGGGGGCGCAGCCGGGCCGGAAGCCCACCGACGAGTGGGCCTTCCTGCTGCCGCCGGGCTGGGCGCGGTTCCCCGCGGGCCCGGAGCACGCGGGAGCGGCCGGGACCACCCCCGGCGTCGTCTACCTCCCGACCGAGCCCGTCGCCGGGATGGCCGTACCGGCGTCGATCACCGAGACGGAGATCCTGGGGGACCGGAGGGCGGACCCGGCCGTGGTCGCGGCGGACGTGCTGGGCACGGGCTACACGGTGAGCGGGCCCGTTGACCTGGACGGACGTCCGGGTGCGCGGCTGACGAACACGGTGCACGATGTGCACCGTGAGGGCGACCGGCCGACGGTCTCCACGCGCCAGGTCGCGTACGTCGTCCTGCGGGACGAGGCTGACGGCGACTGGCTGGTCCTCACCTTCAGCACCAGCTGGAGCAGCCGGGGCACCGAGCGGCTGGCCGAGACCCTGGTCGAGTTCTTCGACGCGGTGATGGCCACGTTCCGCTGGCGCGGCCCCGGTGCGGACCCCGTACACCTGCCCGAACGAAGGGTCCCGGGATCGGTGTAGGGAATCACCCGTAGATTCACCCCGGGGGTGTCCGGTTCATGTACGATCGCCCTGTTTTCCACGAGGCAACCCGAGAGGACTGATCATGGCCAACATCAATGTGACCTTCCAGCAGATGGAGGACGCCTCCCAGCGCATGAAGCAGGAGGCCGACGACATGCAGCACAAGCTGGACCAGCTGCGGTCGATGGTCGACAACCTGGTTCAGGACGGCTATGTCACGGACAAGTCCTCCAAGCGCTTCGACGAGTCCTACAAGGAGCTCGACAAGGGTGGCAAGCAGGTCATGGAGGGTCTGAACGGCATCGGCGAGTACCTCAAGCAGGCCGCCGAGGCGCTGCGCAAGACGGACGAGGAACTCGCCAACGCGCTGAACAAGTAGTCGTCGGATGGCTGACCTCGTCGTCACCTCCATCGCCGTCGACGACGCTGCGGAGCAGCTGAAGTCGGTCCTCAACGAGCTCGAGAACATGAAAGAGCTCTGGGACGGCGGCGATATCTGGGGCCACAAGACGGTGAAGAACGCCATGGGCGACTTCGTCGAAAGCTGGTGGGTCAAGCGGGAAAAGCTCCAGGACAACCTCAAGGACCTCCAGGGAAAGATGGAGACGGCCGCGGAGACCTGGAACGACACCGAGATCGAGCTGGAGAAGTCGCTGACGCCCGACAAGTGAGGGCGGACCCCGGCACGACCCGAAGACACAACCGACCAGCGCGACCCTGAGGAGACTGGATGAGCGCCGCCCGCGTGGGTGAGTGGCATCTGCTGGACTACGACGACGACCCTGTGCCGGCCGAGGCGTCCGGTCTGGACGCGGTGATCAAGCACTACAAAGAGATCACCGAGATGATGACCACGCAGGCGGCGCTCCTCAAGAAGATCGGCGACGGTGACGAGACCCTGCTCAAGGGCGAGGCCGCCGATGCCATGCGCAAGCGCGCACGGGAGAGCCACGAGGCGCTGGGCAAGGCCGCCGGCCGCTACGAGGACGTGCACGCCGCACTCGTGGCGTACCGCCCGGAGCTGGAGACGGCGCGCTCGGAGACCGGCAAGGCCCTGACGATGGCCGAGGACGCGGCCGCCGCCCGGAAGGGCGCCGAGGGCCTGCCCGACCCGGTGAACGAGGACCGGCCGGACGACGCGCCGCCCCTGACCACCGAGCAGAGGAACGAGTCCCAGAACCGCGCGGACAAGATCTCGACCGCGAACGGTGAGCTGGAGGCGGCCAAGACCAAGGCCCGCAACGCCATGACCGCCCTGGACACGGCCGCCTCGGCGGCCGCGACCAAGATCAAGGAGAACTGGGGCGAGGACGGCCTGAACCACACGTGGCAGGAGAAGCTCCGCCACAACTTCATGAAGTTCCTCAAGGGCCTCGTCGAGGTCCTGGGCTGGATCGGCATGGCGCTCGCGGTGCTGGCGATGATCATCCCAGGGCTCGGTGTGCTCGCCTGGGTGGCGCTCGGCGTCGCGGTGGTGGGCCTGCTCGGCTCCATCGTGCTCGCCGCCACCGGCGAGGAGAGCTGGATGGGCGTGATCTGGGGCGCCATCGGCGTGATCACCGCCGTCGCCGGCCTGGCCGTCGCCAAGGTGATCGGAGCCGCCGTCAAGGCCTCGAAGGCCGCGTCCCAGTCGGCCACGGCGATCCGGATGAACGACCTGTCGCGGATCGCCGAGCGCATGGCGGTCTTCCGGAACAACATCGACGGCCCGTTCAGCGCGTTCGCGCTGAACCGCGTGCTGTCCGGCGGGCTCAAGATCAGCGAGAACCTGACGAACCTGTCCAAGCTGCAGGCGCTGCTGAAGATCAACCCGGGCGCCTGGAAGATCCCCTCGTTCACCGGCGCCATCGGCCTCGGCGGCATCAAGCAGCTCGGCGCGATCAACGCCGCCCTCGACGGTCTGAAGATCACCGGGATCACCGGCGGGTTCGTCAAGCCGTGGGTGTACGTCCTGGGCTCCGGCAGCTGGTTCACCGGCTTCGTCTCCGGCGCGTGGAGCACCGGCGTGCCGGCGTCGTCGTTCGGTGACGACGCCCGCGAGAACTTCACCGGCACGACCGACTGGGAGTACAACCACATCACGACCGGAGCCGGGGAGCCGATCTAGTGAGCGAGAGCAGCGCACTCGGAACGGTGGAGGCGGCCGGCCGGGACTGGGCGTGGACCATCGACGAGGTGGAGGGCTGGACGGCGGTTCCGTCCAGCGCGGATCCGGCAGAGGTCGTGCGCGAGTGGCACGACGAGGTCGTCGCGGCGGTGCTCGCCTCGGTCGAGCCGACGATGGACCAGATGATCGACCTCGGCGTGCCCGTCTCGGACGCCGACCGGGAGCTGATGCACCGGAACGTCGCCGAGTCGGTGACCAACCTCGTGGCGTTCGCCGACCAGGTCGCGCCCGACGCGCGGGTCGCCGCCCTGGTCGGCCTGCAGGACCGGGGCCCCGTCCCCGTGCTGGTCAGCGTCGCGCTGAGCGAGCCCGGCGCCGAGGACGACACCCTCATGCAGGTGCTGGGCGCCACGGGCGGCAACCCCGTGAACCCGCCGAACATCGAGTACCTCGACCTGCCTGACGGCGACGGCATCCGGGTCACCCGGATGGAGCTCGACCCGGACAACGCCGAGGTGTGGCTGAGCGTCGGCCTCGGCCGGCGCACCGAGCACGCGGACGCGGTGGTCGACACAGTGCTGCTGTGGCGTACGCAGGACATCATCATCGCCGAGGCGGTGGGGGCGGCGCTGGACGAGCTGCTGCCCGCCGTCCGGATCACCCGGGGCGAACAGGCTCGGAGCGAACAGACCCGGAGCGGAACATGACCGACCAGCAGCCCGCGAACCCGAACTCGGACCCGAACTCGGACGCGGCCGCGGAGACGAACCCTGCCCGTGCCGGCAAGCCGACCGACGCGTGGGTCCTCCTCCTGCCGCCCGGCTGGGCGCGGTTCCCGACGGGGGAGGGGCAGCAGCGCGAGCTGGACGCGGCGATCGAGGAGGTCGTCGCCCGCGCGCTGCCCGACTCGCTGCCCCGAGACCGGGCCGAGCCGTACCGGCACATGCTGCGGGACGAGCTGCACAAGAACCTCGCCGCCGCGCGCGACGCCGGCACGGGCGCCGTCTACCTGCCGACCGAGCCGATGGAGGGCGTGCACATCCCCGCCTCCATCGCCGAGATCGAGGTCGTCAGCGACGCGGGCACCGACCCGCTGCAGATCGTCACCAGCATCCTCGGCGACGGCTACGAGGAGAGCGAGCTGGTCGAGCTCGACGGCCGCCCCGGCGTCCGCGTGGTGCACACCGAGCACAAGATGAAGCGTGACGAGGACTGGCCGGAGCTCTCCACCCGCCAGGTGCTCTACGCGGTCTCCCGCGACGAGGTCGACGGCGAGTGGCTGGTCCTGTCGTTCAGCACGGTCTGGAACAACCACAACACCGAGCGCCTGGCCGAGGCGCTGGTCTTCTTCTTCGACGCCGTGATGACGACGTTCCGCTGGGCCGGCGTCGGCACCAACATCATGAACCTGCCGGAGCGGAGCGTCCCCGGCTCCGCGTGAGCCCGGGCTGCCCCTTCCCGGACCGGCGTCTCCCCGCCCCATCCTTCCCCGACTGACGCTACACATCTGAAGACGGAGCAACCGTGCAGCACCCCCACCGCATCGCCGCCGCTCTGGCCGTGGCGATCCTGTCCACGACCGCGGCGGGGGCCCTCCTCGTCGCGACCGCTCTGCCGTCGACAGCTCTGCCGTCGACAGCTCTGCCGTCGAACGCCCAGGTCACGAGCATCGTCACGGATCTTGGTGCCACCCGCGCCACGACCCTCGCCACCGACACGAAGGACGGCGAGAAGAAGGTCAAGTACTACGTGGTGCCGGCCAAGCCGGAGGGCGAGCAGGAGTTCCTGTTCGACATCGCCCAGCGGTTCCTCGGCGACGGCAACCGGTACCGGGAGATCTTCGAGCTGAACAAGGGCCGCACGCAGCCCGACGGCGACGCCCTGACCGACGAGACCGTCCTGCTGCCGGGCTGGGTCCTGCAGATGCCCGGCGACGCCGAGGGCGCGGGCCTCCAGGTCGGCGTGCTGCCGACCGGTCCGGCGGAGGGCGCCGGTGAGGCGAGCGCCGCGGCCGAGGAGCCGGCCGCGCCGTCGGTCCCGTACTACGTGATCGCGGAGACGCCCGAGGGCGAGCCCGAGTACCTCTACATGATCGCCGAGCGGTTCCTGGGCGACGGCGAGCGGCACAAGGAGATCTTCGAGCTGAACAAGGGCCGCACGCAGCCCGACGGCGGCAAGCTCACCGACCCGGCGGTCGTCACGGTGGGCTGGGTGCTCCAGATGCCGGAGGACGCGAAGGGCGAGGGCCTGCAGAACGGCCCGCTCCCGGGCCCGAGCGCGGCGCCCGAGGCGAGCGCGACCGAGGCCACCGCCTCGCCCGGCGGCGGCACACAGACCGGCGGTTCCGGGCTGGAGCCCGTCCTGATCGGCGTGGGCCTCACGATCATCGCCGTGGCCCTGGTGCTCGTGGTGGTCTACATCGTGCGCCGTGCGCGCAGCAACCGCGCGGAGCCGTTCGACGACAGCCTGCTGCGTACCGACACGTCGGCCTCCTGGATGGTGGACCGGGCGCTGCGCGTACTGCTCGCCGCCTGCGAGCGGGACGGCCTGGACGTGCCGGGTGTCACCGGCGTCTTCATCGAGGGCGGCGCGATGCGCCTGCGGCTGGCCGAGCCCGCGTCCCCCGCGCCCGAGCCGTTCGTGGCCAACGAGGACGGCCAGAGCTGGTCGGCGCCGCTGGCGCGCCTGCAGGCCGCCCCC
>NZ_KI911759.1:31385-43377 GCF_000515355.1 Promicromonospora kroppenstedtii DSM 19349
GGCGCGCCTGCAGGCCGCCCCCGCGAGCGAGGCCTCGACCGCGCGCTTCTCGCGCCTGGTCACGATCGGTGTGGCCGAGACCGGCCGCGTGCTGGTGGACTTCGCCCGCGCCCGCGGCGTCATCAGCCTGGACGGCCCCACCCGCGCGCGGCACGAGGTGCTGCGCCGCTGGCTGGGCGAGCTGACGGGCAACCCGTGGTCGAACGACCCGCGCGTGGTCATGGTCGGCAACGGCCTGCCGCAGCCGGAGCAGGTCGAGCACCTGACGGCGATCGAGCAGGTCATCCCCGAGCTGGAGGTCGGCGCCGGCGGTGTGCTCGTGCTGTCCCAGGCCCCGTCCGTGGCGCAACAGGACCTGCTCGCGGCCCGGTTCTCCGACCCGCGGTTCAGCTGGGTGGTCATCGTGCTCGGCGAGTCGACGTCGGCCAAGTGGCGCATCATGGCGGGCGACGACGGCTGGCTGCGCAGCGGGTTCCTGCCCGACGTCCGCTACACGGAGCAGACGGCGGTGCGACGGGCCGGTGAGTGAACAACCGATGAGGGCCACCCGGCTCTCCCTGGCGGCGGCTCTGGTCACCGCCCTGCTCCTCACGCTCGCCGGGCCCGCCCCGGCGCAGGCGCAGGAGGATCCCGTGCTGATCTCGCAGGGCCGGCCCGCTGTGGCGTCGTCCCTGGAGAAGCCCGAGTTCCCCGCACGCCAGGCCGTGGACGGCAACCCGAACACGCGGTGGTCGAGCGCCTTCAGCGACCCACAGTGGCTCCGGATCGACCTGGGACGGGTCACGACCGTCAACCGGGTCGAGATCGACTGGGAGGTCTCCTACGCCACGGACTACCGGATCGAGCTGTCGACCGACGGCGAGTCCTGGGAGACGCACTGGGTGGGCGCCGGTGACGGCGGCAACGACGTCATGAACATCCTCGGCGAGGCCCGGTACGTGCGCATGTACTCCGGGGCGCGCAGCGGCACGGCGGGCAACTCGATCTGGGAGATGCGCGTCTACGGCGCGCCGGAGCCCACGCCGACGCCCACCCCGACCAAGCCGAAGCCGAAGCCCCAGGTGAGCGTCACGCCCAGGGCCGTGGTCTCGCCCACGCCCACGCCCACGCCGACGCCGACCCCGGTGCCGAGCCGCAGCGGACCCCCCGGTTCGGTCCTGTACTACGTGGTGCGGGAGACGCCGGACGGCACGTTCGAGAAGCTCAACGACATCTCCGAGCGGTTCCTGGGCGACCGGGAGCGCTGGCCGGAGATCGCCGCGCTGACCGAGGGGCACCGCCAGCCCGACGGCGAGTACCTCACCGACCCGAGGACGCTGACGCCCGGCTGGGTGCTGCGGATGCCGAAGGATGCGCAGGGCAAGGGCCTGAAGTTCGGCCCGCTGCCGGGGTACGAGGGCCCGTCCCCGTCGCCGTCGGCCGCGCCCTCGCTCGAGCCGAGCCCGACGCCGACCGACGAGGTGGCCGGGACCGCTGAGCGGGCGGCCGTGGTGGTGCCGTGGCCGGTGATCCTCCCGGTCGCCGGTGGGGTACTGGTGATCGGGCTTCTGGGCCTGCTGGTCGCGTGGCTTCTGAAGCGCCGCAAGCAGGCCGAGCCGTTCGACGACAGCCTGCTGCGCACCGACACGTCGGCGGCGTGGACGGTCGATCGCGCGCTGCGGGTGCTGATGGCGGCCTGCGAGCGTGACGGCCTGGAGGTGCCCGGCACGACCGGGGTGTTCATCGAGGGCAGCTCGATGCGGCTACGCCTGACCAACCCGGCCTCGCCGGCCCCGGAGCCCTGGCAGGTGAGCGAGGACGGGCAGAGCTGGTCCGCGCCGCTGGCCAAGCTGCAGTCGGGCGCGGCGTCGGAGAGCCCGACCAACCGGTTCGCCCGCCTGGTCAACCTCGGTATGGGGGAGACGGGCCGTGTGCTGGTCGACTTCTCCGTGGCCCGCGGTGTGATCAGCCTGGACGGCCCCACCCGGGTGCGGCACGAGGTGCTGCGCCGCTGGCTGGGCGAGCTGACGGGCAACCCGTGGTCGGACGACCCGCGCGTGGTGATGGTGGGCAACGGCCTGCCGCGGCCCGAGCAGGTGGAGCACCTGTCCGGTATCGAACAGGTGCTGCCGGAGCTCGAGGTCGGCGACGGCGGCGTGCTGGTCCTCTCGCAGGCGCCGTCGACGGCGCAGCAGGACCTGCTCGCGGCCAGGTTCGCGAGCCCGGAGTTCACCTGGGTGGTGATCGTCCTGGGCCAGTCGCCGTCGGCGAAGTGGCGGTTCACCGCCGGCGACGACGGCTGGCTGCGCAGCGGGTTCCTGCCCGACGTGCGCTTCGACGAGCAGACCGCCGTGCGGCGGGGAGGCGAATGACATGCACGCTCTGATCACCGCGCGCCACGGAGCGCGCGAGACGCTCCTGTCCCTGGACCTGGACGAGCGCACCAAGGCGGCGGACCTGGCCGAGCGGCTGGCCGCCGAGCTGGGCGCTCCGCGCGGCAGCACGATGTACGTGGACGGCCGCGCCGTGCACGGGCACGGGGTGCAGGACCGGTCTGTCCATGGCATAGGCGGCACCGGCGGCGCCGGCGGTCTGAACGGCCAGCTGCGGGACGCGCTCGCCGGCAGCGCCGAGCTGCTCGTCGCCGACTCGGGGATCCGGGACGGCGCCGTCGTCACGTTCGGTGAGCCCGACGCCGGCAACGGCGTCTCGGGCGGCCCGGTCGACCTGTGCGTCACGGGCGGCACGGGCACCGGGGCCGTGGCCCGGCTCGGCGTGGGCGAGTCGATCCTCCAGGTGGGCCCGGACGGTCGCGTCCGCGTGGACGAGCCGCGCGAGGGTGGGCTGGCGGCGATCGCCGTCGTCGTCGGGCTGGACGGAGCGGTGCGGGTGCGGCGTGTACCGGACCCGCGTTCGGCCGGCCGGCAGGTGCACCTGGACCGGTCCGAGGACCCGCTGGGCGAGGACGAGGAGCCGTGGCCCGCGGGCACCCAGCTCCGGATCGGCCCGAGCGTGCTCACGGTGCAGCCGGCCACGCGGCCCGACGCCGACCTGCGGCCCGCTACCGAGCCCGGGCACCTGGACTACAACCGGCCGCCGCGGCTGCTGCCGCCGATGCCGCCCACGCACTTCCGGCTGCCGAGCGAGCCGGTGGCGCCCGCACGGAACCCGCTGCCGTGGCTCGGCATGGCGATGCCCGCGGTGCTGGGCGTCGTGATGGCGATCGTGTTCCAGTCGCCGTTCTACCTGATGTTCGCCCTGGCCTCGCCGCTGATGGGCTGGGGCAACTGGTGGATGTCCAAGCGCAACGGCACGATCACGCACAAGGAGCGCCTCAAGCTGCACGCCGAGGAGCGGGCGGCGCTGGAGGAGGAGGTCCTGGAGGCGGTGCGTCGCGAGCAGCACCGGCGCCGGGTCTCCAGCCCGGGCGCCGCCGAGCTGCGGCTGATCGCCACGACGCCGACCCGCCGTCTGTGGGAGCGCCGCAGCACCGACAGCGACCACCTCACGGTGCGCCTCGGGCTCGCGGACGCGACCAGCCGCGTCGAGGTCGAGGACAGCGCCGAGCCGGAGCACCGCCGCAAGACCCGCGCGACCGTGCGGTCCGTGCCGGTCACGGTGCCGCTGAAGGAGGCCGGCGTCGTCGGCCTCGCGGGTCCGGGGGACTGGCCGCGTCGTCGGGCGCGGTGGATGGTGGGCCAGCTCGGGGTGCTGCAGAGCCCTCGCGACGTGCAGGTCTACGTGCTGACCAGCTCCGAGCACGTGCAGGAGTGGGCCTGGGCGGCCTGGCTGCCGCACGTCCGCCCGGCGTTCGGGCAGGAGGCCGTCGCCCTGATCGGCACGACGACGGACACGCTGGCGGCCCGCGTCGCCGAGGTGAACTCGCTGATCACGCAGCGCCGCGCCGCGATGGAGGGCGTGAGCGGCAAGGTCATGTCGGGCCCGCAGGTCGTCGTCGTGCTCGACGGCGCCCGGCGCCTGCGCGCACTGCCCGGCGTGGTCTCGATCCTGCGGGACGGTCCCGGCGTGGGCGTGAGCGTCGTCTGCCTGGACGGCGACGAGCAGATGCTGCCGGAGGAGTGCACGGTCGTGGCGCTCGCCCGCGTGGACGGCGGCATGACGCTGCGCCGGCAGGACGCCGACGACCTGCGCACCATCCTGGTCGACGAGGTGAACGACGACTGGTACGAGCCCGTGGCGCGCGCCGTCGCGGCCGTGCACGACGTCACCGCGAGCGAGGGCGAGGGCCTGATCCCCGACTCGGCGCGCCTCGTGGAGGTGCTCGACATCGAGGAGGTCGGCGCCGACCAGATGGTCGCCCGGTGGCGGATGATCTCTTCCACCGGCAAGGGCAGCACGGCCGCCGTCGTCGGCGTCTCCCTGGACGGGCCGTTCGTGCTCGACATGGTGCGCGACGGGCCGCACGCCCTGGTGGGCGGCACCACCGGTTCCGGCAAGTCCGAGTTCCTCCAGACCGTGGTCGCCTCGCTCGCCGTGGTGAACACGCCCGAGACCATGAACTTCGTGCTCGTCGACTACAAGGGCGGCGCGGCGTTCAGCCAGTGCGAGCAGCTGCCGCACACGGTCGGCATGGTCACGGACCTCGACACGCACCTCGTGGAGCGCGCGCTCGACTCGCTGCGCGCCGAGCTCACCTTCCGGGAGCACGTGCTGGCCGCCGCCGGCGCGAAGGACCTGGAGGACTACCTCGACGCCCAGGGCCGCGGGTACGTGGGTCCCACGCTGCCGCGCCTGATGATCGTCATCGACGAGTTCGCCTCCATGGTGCGCGAGCTGCCCGACTTCGTCACCGGCCTGGTCAACATCGCCCAGCGAGGCCGCTCGCTCGGCATCCACCTGATCCTGGCCACGCAGCGCCCGTCCGGCGTCATCTCCCCGGAGATCCGCGCCAACACGAACCTGCGCATCGCCCTGCGCATGACGGACAAGAGCGAGTCCAAGGACGTCATCGACGCGAACGAGGCCGCGGAGATCGCCAAGACGCAGCCCGGCCGCGCCTACGCGCGCCTCGGGCACTCGTCCCTGGTCCCGTTCCAGTCGGCCCGCGTGGGCGGACGGCGTCTGTCGCTGTCCGACGCCGGGCAGGTCGAGGCGCCGTTCGTGGCCCGGATCCCCGTGGCCGACCTCGGCGCCCCCGCACCCGCGCGCCCGCGCGTGAAGCGGCAGGAGGACGTCGAGACCGACCTCGCTGCCCTGGTCGAGACGCTGCGCGAGACCGCACGCCTCGGCGGCTGGGCCGACCCGCGTCGGCCGTGGCTCCCCGCCCTGCCGGATCTGCTCCCGTTCGCGGACGTCGTGCAGCCGAGCGCGCAGTCCCAGTTCGCCTGGGCGGTGGAGGACTCGCCGTCCGACCAGCGCCAGGGGCCTGCCGTCATCGACCTCGACGAGTTCGGGCACCGCTACGTGGTGGGCGCCCCGGGCAGCGGCCGGTCGACGACGCTGCGCACCAGCGCGTTCGCCGCGGCCTCCGGGATGTCCGTGGCCGACCTGCACCTCTACGCGATCGACTGCGGCAACGGCGCGCTCACCGTCCTCAACGAGCTGCCGCACACCGGCGCCGTCGTGCAGCGCGGGCAGGCCGAACGTGCCAAGCGGCTGCTCACCCGGCTGCAGGCCGAGCTCGGCCGGCGTCAGCAGGTGCTCGCCGCCGGCAACTTCGCCAGCGTCACCGAGCAGCGCGAGCTCGCCGAGCCGGACACCCGCCTGCCGCGCGTGCTCGTGCTGATCGACCGGTGGGAGAGCTTCATGAGCACCTACGGCGAGGTCGACAGCGGCAAGCTCGTCGAGATCGTCCAGGAGCTGCTGCGCGACGGCGCGAGCGCCGGCATCCACCTCATGGTGGCCGGCGACCGCAGCCTGCTCTCCAGCCGGATGAGCGTGCTGACCGACGACGCGCTCGTGCTGCGCCTGACCGACCGGTTCGACTACGGCATGGTCGGCATCGACCACAAGAAGCTGCCCGAGGAGATCCAGCCCGGCCGCGCCTTCCGGTCCGGCAGCGGGATGGAGGTGCAGGTCGCGATCCTCGGCGACGACCCGGCCGGCCGCGCCCAGACCAGTGCCGCCCGCGTCATGGCGGCGGCGATCCGCGAGAGGGAGGACGTGGTGCCCGGCACCGGGCCGTTCCGCGTGGACGACCTGCCGTCCACGATCACTGTCGATGCCGCCTACCAGTACGTCGGCCCCGAGGCCGCGCAGCCGATGTGGGCGCTGCTCGGCGTCGGCGGCGACGACCTCACCGCGTTCGGCATGGACCTGGCCGGTGACGCGCCCGCGTTCCTGGTGGGCGGCCCGGCCAAGTCGGGCCGGTCCACCATGCTGACCGTCATGACGGAGTCGCTGCTGCGCGGCGGCACCCAGGTGGTCATCCTCGCGCCGCGCCCCAGCATGCTGCGCGACCTCGAGGGCCGCGAGGGCGTGCGCGCCGTCCTGACCGGCACGGAGATCACCGAGGAGGATCTCAAGCCGCACCTCGACCCGGACGGCGAGCCGGTCGTGCTGGTCGTGGACGACGGCGAGCTCGTGGCCGACGCCCCCGCCAAGACCTGGCTGCGCGCCTACCTGCGCACGGCCGCGGACAACCGGCGCGGCCTGATCCTCGGCGGCGACGCCTCCGAGGTGGCCAGCGGGTTCTCCGGCTGGCAGGTCGACGTCAAGAAGAGCCGGCGGGGCGCGCTGCTCAGCCCGCAGGACCGGTTCGACGGCGATCTCGTCGGCGCGAGCCTGCCCCGCTCCGCGGTCTCTACGCAGGTCACGCCGGGCAAGGCGCTGGTGCACCTGGGGTCCGGGGAGCTGATGACGGTGCTGGTGCCGACGCTGTAGCGCGTGAGGTGACGGCGAACCGGGACCGGGTGTCTGGTCCCGGTTCGCCGTGTCCGTCTGGTGTCTGCCGGCCGTTCGCGGACCGTTCATCCCGGTGGTGGATGGTGCCGCGCGTGCGTCGCTCCCTGACTGTCGCGGCAGCCTCCACGCCGGCCGCGCTCCTCTCGTTCCTCGTCCTGCCCGCCCTCGCCGCCCCGGCAGGCGCGCACGGCTTCACCTCCACCGTCTACGCCGATGCGTCCACCCCCGAGCCCGGAGTCGTACGCACCGAGCTCGGCCTCGAGTACGACCTGCTCGTGGTCTCCGCCGCCGAGTACCAGGACGACCGCGGCTTCTTCGACGAAGGCATGGCCGTCTGGGAGACCGGCGAGGAGCCGACGGCGCTCGCGGCCCACTCCGACACGGTGCTCGGCTACGTGACCGACCGGTTCGAGGTGACGGCCGACGGCGCCGTGTGCACGCCCACGCAGGTCGGGGGTTTCGAGATCTCCGAGCGGGACGGCGTGCCGTACGCGGTGCTGGTGCTGGACCACGCGTGCTCCGTCTCCGAGCCCGGCACTGCCGGCGGGGCCGGCGAGCCCGTCGACCACGAGGTGCGCAGCACCCTCTTCGGCGACGACGAGGGCTACGTGACCGGCACGACGACGATCCTCGACTACGAGCTCGACGGCGCCACGGGCAGCGCGGCGCTCACCCAGCATACGCCGTCCTTCTCGACCGTCGAGCACTGGAACGAGCGCATGGGCCACTTCTTCGCGCTGGGCGCGGAGCACCTGCTGCTCGGTCCGGACCACCTGCTGTTCCTGCTCGCGCTCATCGTGGGCTCCCGGCGGCTGCGCGACGTGGTGCTCGCGGCGACGTCGTTCACGCTGGCGCACTCGGTGACGTTCATGCTGGCCGCCCTCGGCGTCGTCAGTGCCCCGGGTCTCGTGGTCGAGCCGGTCATCGCGCTCTCGATCGCCGTGGTGGCGGCCTGGCACGTGTGGGGGCTGCGGCGGCGGGGTGTGTGGGGTCCGCAGGGGCTGGAGGGGGCGCTGGAGCCGGCCCGTGCTCGGCTGGATCGCGCTCGGCTGGATCGTGCTGGCCTGGATCGTGCTGGGCTGGATCGTGCCGACTGGTTCCGCCTCGGTACCGTCTTCGCCTTCGGCCTGGTGCACGGCCTCGGGTTCGCCGGGGCGCTCGGCATCGACGAGCCGTTCTCCTGGACTCTGCTGTGGTCCCTCCTCGTGTTCAACGTCGGGATCGAGGTGGTGCAGCTCGGGATCATCGCCGTCGTCTTCCCGCTGCTGGTCCTGCTACGGCGCCGGGCCCCGCGCGTCGCGCTGTGGACCGGCGTCGTCGTCGCCTCCGGGGTCGCGCTGGTCGGGCTGTTCTGGTTCGTGCAGCGGCTGCTGGGCCTGGGCTGAAAGATCACCCCACGTCACGCCGCTTGTTCACCTGCCGCTCACCCCGCCGTCGGGACCGATTCGTCTGCCGGGGCAAGTGTCGGTCCGGCGCCGCTCGGCGCTCCCTTCACTGGAGGACTCATGCAAGCGAATGACCACGTCCTGGCTGCGCGTCCGCGCCGCTGGGGTCGTTCAGCCGTCGCGGCGGTGGGGCTCGTCTCCGTCGTCGCCGGTGGCCTGACGTACGCGGCGACGTCGGCGGGCGCGGCCGACCTGCCCGAGACGTTCCTGGGTGACACGACCACCTGGACGTACTCGGACGACAACACCGACCCGGCCGCGGGCGACGCCGACCGGCTCACCTGGACCTACGCCGGGTTCGACGACTCGGCCTGGAAGCGCGCCACCGGGCCGTTCGGCGCCAAGAACGGCTCGGCGACGCCGGACCTCGGCTCGGGCTTCCCCGTGACCACGGTGCTCGACCACTACGTCGACCCGACGGCGTCGATCAAGGTCGCGATCCCGACCTACCACCTGCGCACCACGTTCGACGTCACGGCCGACCAGCTCGCCGACATCGTCTCGCTGCGCGGCGACATCACGTTCGACGACGCCGTGCAGGTGTTCGTCAACGGCATCAAGGTGGCCGGCTTCGTCGACGAGCGCGTCGAGGCCGTCCCCGACGCGCAGAAGAACCTCACCTACGCCGGCGCCAGCGCCGGCAACCCGGTGAACCAGAAGTTCAGCGTGCCGGCCGACGTCCTGCAGGCCGGCGTGAACACGCTGGCCGTCGGCCTGTACAACGACCGGGCGAGCAGCTCCGACGTCTACCTCGACCTCGCGTCGCTGGTGCCCGTCGAGACGCCCGAGGAGGAGCCCACCACCACGGTGACCGACCTCGTGCTCGGCATCGGGGCGAACCAGGCGGAGCGCAACCTCGCGTGGTACTCCGACCAGGACACCGAGCAGGTGGCCCAGATCGCCCCCGCGGGCGAGGTAGTGGGCGGTGTCTTCCCGGACGACGCGATCAGCGTGGCCGCCACCGGCGGGCCGTCGTCGAGCGGTGAGTTCTACCGCCACGCGACGTTCACCGGCCTGGAGGAGAACACCGCGTACTCCTACCGGGTCGGTACGGCGGGCCGGGAGGGCGCCGAGGGCGGGGTGGGTACCGAGGGTGCCTGGTCAGCCGTGTACACGTTCCGCACGCAAGCCTTCGACGGCGACTTCGACTTCCTGTTCTTCGGCGACCCGCAGCTCGGCTCGTCGGGCAACGTGCAGCGCGACACGGAGGGCTGGGCCGACACGCTCGACGTCGCGACCGCCGCCTATCCGGACGCCGAGATGCTCTTCTCGGCCGGCGACCAGGTCGAGTCCGCGAGCAGCGAGGCGCAGTACGAGTCCTTCCTGTCGACGGACCACCTGCGTCAGATCCCGTTCGTGGCCAACAACGGCAACCACGACGTCGGCAACAAGGCGTACCGCCAGCACTTCAACACCCCGAATCTCGACGAGACGGCCGGCCCCGGCTCGGGCACCAGCTCGGGCGGCGACTACTGGTTCGTCTACAACGACGTGCTCTTCCTCAACCTCAACTCCAACAGCCGCGACTACGCGTCGCACGAGCGCTTCGTGCGCGACGTCGTGGCCGAGCACGGCGACGAGGCCAGGTGGAAGGTCGTCTCCTTCCACCACTCGATCTACTCGGTGGGCCCGCACGCCACCGACAGCGACGTGATCGACCGCCGCAACACGTGGCCCACGCTGTTCTCCGACCTCGGCATCGACCTGGTGCTCCAGGGCCACGACCACACCTACGCGCGCTCGTACCTGATCCGCAACGGCGAGAAGGCCGACCCGGCCGAGGAGGCGGGCGCCGACATCCTCACCCCGGGTCCCGGTGGCGTGCTGTACGTGACGGCCAACTCGGCGTCCGGCTCGAAGTACTACTCGGCCAACGCGGCCGGCTCCTGGTGGCTCTCCGCCTTCAACCAGGAGAACGTGCGCAACTACACGGCCGTCGAGGTGTCCGACGACGCCATCTCGGTGCGGACCATCCGCTCCGAGGCCAAGGACGCCGACCGCCCCGTGAACTCGGTCGTGGACCAGGTGACCATCGCGAAGCCTGTCGACCCGAACACGCAGAAGCTGCAGGTCGTGGTGCCCCAGGGCGCCCCGGGCGAGTTCGTCTGGAGCATCGACGGCGCCAACACGCTGGTCGACCTCGGCACCGCCGAGGCCGCCGGCGACCACTACGCCGCCGAGGGCGCGATCAACCCGATCCGGGTGACCGACACCCGCCGCGGCGGCCCGCAGTGGTCGCTCTCGGCCCAGGTGGGTGACTTCACCGCCAAGGACCAGTCGTTCTCCGGCAAGTACCTCGGCTGGACGCCCGACGTGATCGAGGCGGGCGGCGGCTCCGTCGCCGGCGCACCCGTCGCGACCGGGCTGAACGGCGGACCGGGTCTGTCGCAGTCCGCGACCCTCGGCCGCGCCGGGGCCGGCCACACCACGGGCTCGGCGCTCTTCGGCGCCGACCTCGACCTGAAGATCCCCGTCGACGTCACCGACGGGACCTACCGGGCCACGCTCACGCTGACCGCGCTGAGCTGACCCGATCCGGGCGGGCGGCGTCCTCATGAGGGGCGTCGCCCGTCCGGGCTTGTTGTCTCCCGTGGTACCCCGTCGTCCTGCACCACCGAAGGAAGCTCCATGCCCGTCATCCGCGTGAACGCACGACGTTCCGTCAGGGCCCGGTTCGCGGCCCGCGCCGCCGTCCGGACCTCCGCTGCCATCCGGATCTCTGCGGCCGTCCGGACCTCTGCGGCCCTGGCGGCCCTCGCCGTCACCCTCGGGACTGCGGTCGCCGGACCGGCTGCCGCTGTCGCCCGTGCTGCCGTTCCTGCTACCACGACTGCTGCTCCTGTCGCTCCTGCCGCGCCACCCACGGACGACGTGACCTGGGGCGTGCGTACCGCGACCAACGACCACGGGGCCGACCGGGAGAACTTCCGCTACACGGTCGACCCCGGATCGACGGTGTCCGACGAGCTCGTGGTCACCAACCACGGCGAAGGCACGCTGAGCCTCGACGTGTACGCCGCCGACGGCTACACGACGACCGCGGGCCAGCTCGACGTCCTGACGCGGGGCGACGAAGGCTCTGGTGCCGGCG
The DNA here is from genome assembly GCF_000515355.1 of Promicromonospora kroppenstedtii DSM 19349. Classification (GTDB taxonomy): domain Bacteria; phylum Actinomycetota; class Actinomycetes; order Actinomycetales; family Cellulomonadaceae; genus Promicromonospora; species Promicromonospora kroppenstedtii. The sequence continues at coordinate 42,765 of NZ_KI911759.1, forward strand.
AGACGGGTGCCGGCGAGACGGGCTCCGTGAACGTCGGTGCCTGGCTCGAGCCCGGCGTCGGCCAGGTGCGTCTCGAACCCGGCGAGAGTGCCGACGTCCCCTTCACCCTCCGCGTGCCCGACGACGCCATGCCCGGCGACTACGCCGGGGCGGTCCTTACCTCGCGCACCGTGACCGCCGACGAGGCGGGGCTCGACTACGAGACCCGCTCCGGCATCCGTGTGTACCTGCGGGTCGCGGGCGACCTCGAACCGAGCCTGACCGTCACCGACGCGCACGTCGAATACCACCAGACCCTCGATCTGTTCGGGTCCGGCGACGCGACCGTCACCTACACGGTCCGCAACGACGGCAACGTGCGGCTCGCCGCGAACCAGGACGTGACCGTCGCCGGGCCGTTCGGCTGGCTCGCCGCAGGCGGAGCGGGCGACGGCCTGCCGGAGCTGCTGCCCGGCGAGACCTGGCCGGTCTCCGTCCCGGTCGACGGCGTCACGCCCCTCTTCTGGATGAGCGCCGACATCGTGCTCGTCGCCCAGCTGCCCGACGTCGCCGGCGCGACCCCGGGCGTGGCGCCCGTCGAGGCGCGCGCGACGGGCTGGGCCGTGCCGTGGTT
>NZ_KI911759.1:43477-43576 GCF_000515355.1 Promicromonospora kroppenstedtii DSM 19349
TCGCGAAGGCGCTGGCGGAGCGGGCGGCGGGAGCCGATGCTCCTTCCGCGGAGGCCGTGACGGGGCTAGCGGTTGAACCGAAGGCTGGGTCGAAGGCTG
>NZ_KI911759.1:43676-45055 GCF_000515355.1 Promicromonospora kroppenstedtii DSM 19349
GGCGCCCCTGAGCGGCTTCGCCGCGCGGTTCGTCGGGTCCAGCCACCGGCCCGCGCCCGAGGCGACGGTGCGTCCCACGCCCGGCACCTGGGACGACGTCGCGGCCCCCGCCGGGTTCTCGATGGTCGTCGTCGCCCGGGGTGACGAGGCGGCGACCGCGACCCTGACGGACGCCGTCGAGCACTACGCCGAGACCCACGGCGCCGACCTGACCGTGCTGCCCGCCCGCGACGACGACGAGGTCGAGCAGCGCATCGACGAGGCCGTGGCGGCCGCGCCGGACCTCGTGGTCGGCGTCGGCGACGGCGTCGTGGACGTGTTCTCCCTGATCACCGCCCAGTACCTGGAGACCGACTTCCTGCTGGTCGGGGCGCAGCTGCCCGAGCCGACGCACAACGTGACTGCCGTCGTCTGGCCGGGCGCGGAGTTCCGGGGGACCGGTCTGGGCAACGACGCCGCCCGCCCGAACGCCGTCACGCCGGACCGGGCGCGCGAGGCGGTCGCGGCCGGGGCGGCGAGCGTGCTGCACGACCTGACGGGGATCGTCGTCGAGCTCGGCTAGCGTCCCGGGGGATGTCAGGGGCTTCCGTTAGTGTCGAACCATGGCACGACACCGGATCTTCGCCATGAGCTTCGCCAGCATCTACGTCATGTACGTGCAGAAGGTGGAGCGAAAGGGCCACACGACCGCCGAGCTGGACCAGGTCATCACCTGGCTCACGGGCTACGACGACGCCGGGCTGCGTCGTGTCCTGGACAGCGAGATCGACATGGAGACCTTCTTCGCCGAGGCCCCGGCGATGAACCCGAACGTGTCCCTGATCAAGGGCGTCATCTGCGGCTACCGGGTCGAGGACATCGAGGACCCGCTGATGCAGCAGATCCGCTACCTGGACAAGCTGGTCGACGAGGTGGCCCGCGGCAAGAAGATGACGTCGATCCTGCGGGGGAGCGAGACGGCCGGCATCTGAGGCGGTCCTGGGCGCTGGTGCTCGGGCGGTGTTGCTCGGGTGGTGTTGCTCAAGTGGTGCTCCTGGGGCGGGACCGGTTGCTGGCTGGTGCATGACGGTGCGGTTGCACGGCTGTGGAGCCGCGTGGTCGTGTATCCGCCCGGTGTGTAGCCGCATGATTGTGTAGCCGCATGGCTGTGTAGCCGAGCGGCGGTGCGGCGGTGCCGTCGTCCGCCTTGGTGCGGTCTGCCGCTGGGCAGGACCACGCGGCTTACCCGGCTCGTACCCGAGCGCGGCGGGAGTAGCTGCCCTCGCGGCCCGAGCCGTAGTCCACGCCGCATCCGCACGCCTCAGCAACGACTCGCGGACACGAGAAGAGTTATCCACAGATTTCAAATGTCCCTCGCGGTGCGTATGAACGTTCGAGAC
>NZ_KI911759.1:45155-49053 GCF_000515355.1 Promicromonospora kroppenstedtii DSM 19349
GACCCTACGTTCGACGGCCGGGCCCGCCTCAGCGGCGAGGCAGGCCCCGGCTCGGGTCAGCTCAGCCCTGGCGCTCCGCCAGCGCCGCCTGGTACTCGTCGCGTATCTTGTCGCCGCCGCCCTTGGCCCATGCCTTGGTGGCGTCGGCCCAGGCGGTGACGGGCTTGCGCCCGGCCAGGATGTCAGACTCCACGGAGGCGAGCTTCTCGCCGAGCTGGCCGCCCTTGCGGCTGGCCGTGTCGCTGAACAGGCCCTGCACCGGGTTGGCCACGGCGGTCGGTACGACGGCGGCCTGGGCGTCGTGCTCGGCCTGCGCGACGTCGGGGTCGCCCGCCTGGAAGTTCACCCAGGGGCCCTCGACCACGTACTTGAGCCCGAGCTGGATCTCGGTGCGGCCCTGGTCGGTGAGCACCGGGTCGGTCCCGTCGAGCTCGTGGTGCACCCCCTCGACGCCGTAGGTCCGGAACAGGTGCTCCTCGGAGCCGAACGGGGCGGCGAGGTAGTTGATCACGTCGAGCAGCGCCTCGACGCGGCCCTCGGACTTCTTGCTGATCGACGTGATGTTCTGCACGGGCGCGCCGAGGTGGATCCCCGCCGTGCCGCCGCCCTCGGCGAGCGGGGGCGCCGCGACGGAGAGCCGGAAGTTCTCGTCGATCGGGTAGTTCGAGAAGTCGGGCCAGGCGCTGAACGTGTCGTCGAGCATCCGGATGGTGCCGTTCACGAGCCAGGTCTTGCGCTGCGGCTGGGTGGCGGGGACGCCGTCCGGGTGCACGAACCCGTCGGCGACCAGGCGCCGGCCGAGCTCCAGGGCCTCCTGCTGGCGCTCGTGCAGGTTCGCGCTGGTGAGCTTGCCGCCGTCCTCGGACCAGCCGTTCGGGATCTCGAACATCTGGCGCAGGTGCCCCAGCGGCACGCGCCCGAGCGCCCAGGTGTTGCCGCCCGAGAGCTCCTTGCACAGGTCGTAGAACTCCTCGGCGGAGGTCACGTTCGGGTCGATACCCTCGGCCTCGAACCAGTCCTGGCGCGCGTAGAACACGCCGCTCTGCGCGGGGCCGCGGGGCACCGGGACGGCGAAGATCTTGCCGTTGTAGACGCAGGACTGCCAGCTCTCGGTCGGGATGTTCGCCAGGAACGGGTACTTCTTCACGGCGTCGCCCGAGAGGTAATCGGTCAGGTCGGTGGCGCGCTCCTCCAGCAGGCTCGGCAGGCCGGGGACGTCGCCGGGGAACATCTCGAAGATGTCCGGCAGCCGGTCGCCGGCCACCGTCGTCTGGAACCGGTCGGAGTAGTCGCCGGCCGGGGTGAGCGCGATCGTCAGGGCGAAGCCGAGCCGCTCGTGCAGCGCCTGCCAGTACTCGTTCTTGTCGGCCCCTGGCGGCACCGGCGTGTTGGTCAGGCCGAAGATGCCGACGTCCTCGCCGTCACCGGGCTGGCCGCTGGTCACCTTCTGGGGGCTGGCGGGGTACTTCAGCATCGTGTCGGGCACGCCGTCGGTGCCCTTGATGTCCATCGATACGCCGTCGTACGGGACGTACGTGGGCAGGGCGACGGTGGCGTTGCCGGTCAGGGCGCCGCCGCCGCGACCCTCGTTGCTGCAGCCGGCGAGGCCGAGCACGGCGAACGCGCCGAGGCCCATGCCGCCCATCAGCAGGCTCCGGCGGCTGATGGTGGTCTCCGTGAGCAAACGGTTCATGACTACTCCTCATCGAGCGGGGTAAAACAAGCGGGGTAGAACAAGCGGGGTAATGCGAGCGGGGTTAAGGCAGGGAAGGGAAAACGGGGAGAGAAAGCGGGGCGAGAAGCCGGGTCAGCCCTTCACGGCGCCCGTGAGCATGCCCTTGGCGAAGTGGCGCTGCAGGAACGGGTAGACCAGCAGCACCGGCACGATGGAGACCACGAGGATCGCCATCTGCAGCGACGTTTGGGGCGGCAGGGCGGCGGCGTCGATGCCGAGGTCCTGCGAGCCGAGCTGGGCGCCGTCCACCACGTAGGTGCGCAGCACGAGCTGCAGGGGCCACTTGGTCGCGTCCGACATGTAGAGCAGCGCGTTGAAGAACGCGTTCCAGTAGCCGACGCCGTAGAACAGGCCGACGACGGCGAGCACGGGCTTGGACAGCGGCAGGCCGATGCGCCAGAAGAGTTGCCACTCGGTGGCTCCGTCGATCCGGGCGGCGTCGATCACCTCGTTCGGCAGCTGCACGAAGAACGCCCGCACGACCACGACGTTGAAGGCCGAGACCGACGTCGGGATGATCAGCGCCCACAGCGTGTCCAGCAGGCCGAGCCGCTGGACCACGAGGTAGCTGGGGATGATCCCGGGGTTGAAGAGCAGGCTGATCAGCACCACGAGCAGCATTGCCCGCACGCCGAAGGCGCCCTTGCGGCTCAGCGCCCAGCCGAGCGTCGTGGTCAGGGCCAGGCTCAGCGTGGTGCCGATCGCGGTGACCAGGATGCTGATCCAGAGCGCCTGCGTGACCACGCCGCCGGCGAAGATCATCCGGTAGGCGCTCAGGTCGATCCCCGTCGGCAGCAGCACGAAGCCGCCCGCCTCCGTGACCTGCTCGGGCGTGGCCAGGCTGGTGGAGATGATGCCGACGAACGGCAGGATCACCAGCGCGCAGGCGAGCGTCAGCACGACGCCCTTGACCGTGCGCTCGAACGGGCCGGGCATGGCGACCCCGTCGATCACGGGGCGCGTGCGCTGACGCCGGCCGCCGCCCGGCCCTGTTGCGCGGGGCCTTCTCGCTGTGGTGTTGCTGGCCGTGGTGGTCCTGGCAGTGGTGCTCGCGCTCATGCTCGGTACACCCCTTCCTCGCCGAAGGCGTGGGCGGTCTTGTTGGCGACGAGGACCAGGGCCAGCCCGATCAGGCCCTTGACGAGTCCGACGGCGGCCGCGACACCCCAGAACCCGCCCAGGACGCCCTGGTTGTAGACGTAGGTGTCCAGCACGTCGGACACGCCGAGGCCTACCGCCTGCTGCTGGAGGATGAGCTGCTCGAACCCGACGCTCAGGGAGTCACCGAGCTTGAGGATGAGCAGCATGATGATGATCGGCCGCATGCCCGGCAGGGTGATGTGCCAGGTCTGCCGCCAGCGGGAGGCGCCGTCGACGGCCGAGGCCTCGTACAGCGACTTGTCGATGCCGGCGAGCACCGCGAGGAACAGGATGGTGGCCCACCCGGTGTCCTTCCAGATCACCTGCGAGGTGATCAGCGCGTAGAACGCGTCGGAGTTGCCGATGATGTCGATGGGCTCCCACCCGTGCGACCGCAGGAAGTTGTTGAGCAGCCCGGCCCCGCCGAGCACCTGCTGGAAGACGGCGACGACGATCACCCAGGACAGGAAGTGCGGCAGGTAGAGCACCGACTGCACGATCTGCCGCACCCGGTTGGACACCAGGCTGTGCAGCAGGAGCGCCAGGATGATCGGCGCCGGGAAGACGAAGACCGTCTGCAGCAGCGTGATGACCAGGGTGTTGCGCAGCGCGCTCAGGAACTCCGGGTCGCCGGAGAACAGGATCTGGAAGTTCTCGAACCCGACCCACAGGCTGCGCTCGATGCCGAGGTACGGCTGGTAGTCCTGGAACGCGATGACGTTGCCGCCGAGCGCCAGGTACTGGAAGGCGATGATGACCGCCATGCCGGGCAGCGCCAGGAGCAGGACGGCGCGGTCGCGCACCAGACGCTGCCACCACGACTGCCGGCGGCGGACGGGCTGCGGAGAGCCGTCGTTCGGTGTCCGGCCGCGTGATCCGGGGCCGGCTGAGCTCGAACGCGGCGTCCCCGCGCGGGGCTCCTCGACCGCGGTCATGCTGCGATCCCTGGCACGCCGGGTACGGGCGGAGTCGCGGGCGACGCTGCCGGCAGCGTCGCGCGCAGCGCTGCCGGCAGAGTCCCGG
>NZ_KI911759.1:49153-50794 GCF_000515355.1 Promicromonospora kroppenstedtii DSM 19349
CCCGAGCCCGACCCCCCCCAGCCCGACCCGAGCCCGACCCCCCAGCCCGACCCCCCCAGCCTGACCCGGGACCAAGCCCCGGCCGCACCTTTCTGTCGCGTCTTGAGCGGCGGAATTTCGCCGGTTAGCGTCGCGTCGAACGTGCGGCGACGTCGCCGCGCACGGAACGGAGGCGTGCCAATGACAGGTCCAGCTAATGGTTTTCCCGTCCACCGGCGGGCGGTCCTTGCGGGTGCCGCCGGGGTTGCCGGCTCCCTGGTGGCGGGGCTTGCCGGTCCTGCCGCGTCCGCCGCGGCGCAAGGGCGGGCAGCAGGCCCGGCCTCGAGCGGAGGGCCGGCCGCCACCACAGCCGCCGGCACGGCCGCCAACACGGCACACGGCCGTCTCCCCGCGAACTGGCCCGACCTCGAGCCCTACGGGCTCGCGGATACCCGCACGGACCTCTGGCCGCGCGACGACAACTCGTTCGTCCTGCCGCTGGAGCTGCGCCCGCGGGACGAGGAGCTCGGCCGGGTCTGGATCCGGGACACCTACGTCAACTGCTTCGTCGTCGACGGCAAGCCCGTCTACGTCGCCACGGGCACAACACGCGTCCCGGGTCTCCCGGCGGCTGGGCCGTGGAACGACGGCATCTTCCTGTGGGTGGCCCCGTCGCTGCGCGGGCCGTGGCGGCTCGCCGACACGACGGCTATCCGGTCCGACCCCGCGACGGGCGCCGAGAAGGGCAAGGTCTGGTCGCCGGAGTTCGTGGGGGAGAACCGCCCCGGCCGCACGGTGGTCGCGCCGTGGCAGGAGTACTGGGACGACCACGGCCAGTTCGGCAAGCGCGGCAACGCCTGGGCCCCGGAGGTGCACTTCTTCCGCGGCACCTGGTACATCGTGGCCTGCATGGGCGACCACTCGACCAAGGTCGGCTCGTTCCTGCTGATCAGCGAGGGCGGGCCGGAGGGCCCGTACCGGCTGGCCGAGGGCAACGTGGACAAGCCGTTCGGTGACCCCTTCATCGGCGGCCCGTCGTTCATCGCCCCGGGTGCGTACCACCACATCGACGGCAGCATGTACACCGAGGACGACAACGCCTGGCTGGTGCTGCACAACCACCTGTACGCGCCGTTCCGGGACGACATGGAGGACATCGTCCCCACCACGAACCTGCCGCTGTTCCAGCAGACGCCGTACACGCCCGAGCCCTACCTGGAGGGCGCCTACGTGTTCAAGCACGGCGGCAAGTACTTCCTGGTGCACGCGGCCTGGGACCGCACGTCGACCAACCCGGACGGGACCACGCGCAACGCCTACGACAACCCGGGCGCCGGGCGGGTGCAGTTCCAGTACGACGCCGTCGTCGCCGTCGCCGACCGGTTCGAGGGGCCGTACTCCGGGCGCTGGACCGCGGGGGTGGGCGCGGGCCACAACAACTTCTTCCTCGACCACCGCGGCCAGCCGTGGGCGACGTTCTTCCGCAACCCGGCGGCCGGTTACTGGGCCGACCCGGCGCGCGTGGGCGACGCTGCGGCGGCCGGCGTCGTCCGCCTGGAATGGACCGGCCCGGAGGGCAACCGCCTGTACGCGGCCCGCCGCAAGCCCCGCCCGTCGCACGACTGAGCGCGGCCCAGCGCAGTTCGAACGTAGGGTCCGTCG
>NZ_KI911759.1:50894-58911 GCF_000515355.1 Promicromonospora kroppenstedtii DSM 19349
GTCGACGCCGGTCCGGCGCCCGGACTCCGCGAACAGGACGTCCGCGGTGGGCCCGGCGGCGACCAGCTCGATGCCCTCGGCGTCGAGCAGCGGGGCGAACGCCCCCGCGGTCAGGACGGCGACCTGGTCGCCGCGGTCGCGGAACGCGCGGGCGAGGGGCAGCAGGGGCAGCAGGTGCCCGTGAGCGGGGGTGCTTGAGAAGAGTATGCGCACATTGATTAGTGTATGACTACTCCGAATCTCCTCCGGAACCTCTTCCGGGGTCTCTCCCGGAACCTCTTCCGAGCAGCGCGAGTCCGAGCTGTCCGCGCAGCCAGGCCCGGCTGACCTCCGGGTCCCAGCCGAGAGCGCCCAGCCGCAGCCACGACTCGGGGCTCAGGTAGTAGGCCAGCAGGTCGGTCGCCTGGTCGACGTCCAGGCCCGGGTGCAGCGCGCCCAGCGTCGCGAGCCGTCCCGTGATCAGGCCGAACCGTTCGCGGAGCAGCCGCTCGGTGCCCTGCAGGGTCGCGCCGATCTCCGGGTCCGCGGCCGCGTTGGCGATCAGCAAGGTCATGAGCCGCCGGTGCCCGTGCACGATGTCGCCGGTGCTGCGCACCGCCAGGTCGACGATCGCCTCGGCGTCGTCGGACTCCGTGATGGCCGCAAGGGTCGCCTGGATGCTGTCCTCGCCCGAGGCCCGCTCCGTCAGCCCGCGCACGAGTCCGACCTTGTTGCCGAACGCCACGTACACGGTGTTGGGGGCCACGCCGGCGGCCTGCGCGATGCGGCCGATCGTCACGCGGGCGTAGCCGTCCTGCGCGAAGAGCTCCTCGGCCGCGTCCAGGATCGCGGCGCGCGTGGAGGCCGCCGCCTGCTCGCGCAGGGTCGACCGGTAGGGGCGAGTCGTCATCCCTCCAGCCTAAGGAGCGCCGGCCTGGCCGGCGGAGGCCGCTCGCGCGGATGTCCGGATCTGTGGGATGCCGGTCCGTCGGGACGGCGTGCCGACGGGCGCTGGCGGGGGACGGTGGTACCGCCGGCGTGCGAACCGAGCACGCCCACCGACAGGAGGAACCCCACATGCCTGCGACCATCGCCGGGATCGCCATCCCGAATACCGAGCTCGCCCGGGACGCGACCGCCCTCGTGCGGGAGGCCGCCGACGACCTCGTGTTCCACCACTCCCGCCGAGTGTTCGTCTGGGGGATGCTCAAGGCCGCCGCCCGCGGCCTGGCGGTCGATCCTGAGCTCGCCTACGTCGGGGCGATGTTCCACGACCTCGGTCTGACAGCCGCGTACGGCACCCGGGACCGCCGCTTCGAGGTCGACGGCGCCGAGGTGGCGTCGGCGTTCCTGCGCGACCACGGCCGTTCGTCGCAGGAGGCGCAGGCGGTCTGGCTCGCCGTCGCCCTGCACACGACGCCGGAGGTGCCGCTCCTGCTCGCCCCCGAGGTCGCCGTCGTGACCCTGGGCGTGGAGACCGACGTGCTCGGCCTCGGGCTCGGCGAGATCGCGACGTGGCAGCGTGACGAGACGGTTGCCGTGCACCCGCGGCCGGACTTCAAGAACCGCATCCTGCGGGCCTTCTACGAGGGCATGGCCCACCGGCCCGACACGACGTTCGGCACCATGAACGACGACGTGCTCGCGCACTTCGACCCGTCGTTCCGCCGGCAGGACTTCGTCCGGATCATCCAGGACAACGACTGGCCCGAGTGACCGGCGCCCGCCCGGACGTGCTTGAGTGTGACCACGGTGCCGTCCGGCCCGCGGACGACGGAGGCGAGCTGTTTGGCGAGGGGGGTGAGCCCGCTGACGGAGCGGAGCGTCGTGTTCGTCGTGTTCGACGACATGAAGATGCTCGACGTCACCGGCCCGGCCGAGGTACTCGCCGAGGCCAACACCTTCGGCGCGGCGTACGCGCTGGGCTACGCCTCGGTGTCGGGCAGGGCGGTGCGCACGTCGATCGGCACCCGGTTGCCCGTCGACACGGCGGTGGCCGGTCTGGGCGAGGTGGACACGGTCGTCGTCGCGGGCGGTGACGACCTCGTCCGCCGACCGGTGCCGGTCGAGCTGGCCGAGGCCGTCCGCGCGATCGCACCCCGGGCACGCCGGCTGGTGTCGATCTGCACGGGGTCGTTCGTCCTGGCGGCGGCCGGACTGCTCGACGGGCGGCGGGCCACCACCCACTGGCGGCACGGCCGGCTTCTCTCCCGGGCGTACCCGGACGTCTCCGTCGAGCTCGACGCTCTGTTCGTCGAGGACCGCGGCGTGTTCACGTCCGCGGGGGTCTCGGCCGGCATGGACCTCGCCCTCGCGCTCGTCGAGCAGGACCACGGCCCTGAACTCGCGCGGGACGTCGCGCGCAGCCTGGTGATGTTCATGCGGCGGCCCGGGGGCCAGTCGCAGTTCTCCGCCCCTCTCGAGCTGCGTCCGCCGCGTTCCTCCGTGCTGCGGGGGGTGGTCGACCTGGTGGCGGCGGAGCCCGCGCTCGATCACACCACGACGTCGCTCGCCGTCGTCGCCGGCGTCTCACCGAGGCACCTCACCCGCCTGTTCGCCGCCGAGCTCGGCATCTCGCCGGCGCGGTTCGTCGAGGACACCCGCCTGGACCGCGCCCGGTCGCTGCTCGACGCGGGGTACACGGTCACCGCGGCCGCGGGTGCCGCCGGGTTCGGGAGCCCCGAGACGATGCGCCGCCGCTTCGTGGCCCGGCTGGGCGCCTCGCCCAGCCAGTACCGCGCTCGTTTCTCCGCTGCCACGGACCGAGGGCTGGACAGTGCCACCGGCGTGCGCTGAGGTAACCGCATGAGGTGGCGCAACGGCGAGCACGGCTACGGCATCGTGACGAAGGTCCTGCACTGGGCGACGGTCGCCCTGCTCGCGGCCCAGTTCGCGGTGGGCTACCTGATGGACGACGACGGGGGCGGCGGCAGGGCCGACGGCGTCTCCGCCGTCGACTGCGACCCGCCGGGGGAGGACCGCAGCGGCGGCGACACCACCGACGCGGAGGAGGAGCGGCTCGACCAGCTCGAGGAGAGCTGCGAGCAGGCGCAGGACCTGCGTGAGCAGGACGCCGACGACGCCGTCGCTTCCGCCTGGTCGGACCTCTGGTCGGGCGGTGGCGTGGACGGCGTGGACGGCGTGGACGGCGCGGACGGCGCGGCCAGCCAGCTCGCGCTCCCCGGCTGGCACGTGCTGCTCGGCCTCGCGATCATCGCCGTCGGCGTGCTGCGGCTCGTGTGGCGCCGGACGACGCCGCTGCCGCCCTGGGACCCCCGGCTCACCGGTACGGACCGCAAGATCATGCACTGGGCCGAGCGGATCCTGCTGGCGATGCTCTTCGTGGTCCCCGCGACCGGTATCGCGCTCGTGGTGGGCAGCACGGACCTGCTCCCGCTGCACATCGCGGCTCACCTGTGCTTCTTCGCGGCGCTTGCCGCGCACGTCGGTGTGGTGGTCCGCCGGCGGGTGATCGGCCGGATGCTCTGGAGCCCGCCCCGCTAGCCGGCCCCGCCAGCCGGCCCCGTTAGCCGGCGAGCCGGCTCGGCGGTGACGACCCCGCGCACACTTTCCCGCCCGACGTGCGCCTCGCGCGCAACGCGCCGACGATCGGGTGATGAGCACAGGGTCGGCGACACCGCCGTCAGGAACCGGACCGGACCAGACACCGCCCGCCGCGCTGGCGGGCGACCGCCGGTTCTTCGGGCATCCCCTGGGCCTGATGACGCTGTTCACGACGGAGCTGTGGGAGCGGTTCAGCTACTACGGCATGCGCGCGATCCTGGTCTACTACCTGACCGACACGATCGCCAACGGCGGGCTCGGCCTGGACCAGACGCTCGGCGAGGCCGTCGTGTCGATCTACGGCACCGGCGTCTACCTGCTGTCCGTGGTGGGCGGCTGGCTCGCCGACCGGTTGATCGGCGCCCGGCGCTCCACGCTCTACGGCGGCATCGTCATCGCCGCCGGGCACGTGTGCCTCTCGATACCCGCAGCCGGGTTCTCCTACTTCGGCATCGTGCTCGTCGCCCTTGGCACCGGCCTGCTCAAGCCCAACGTGTCGTCCATGGTGGGCGCGCTGTACGACCGGCAGGACCCGCGGCGCGAGTCGGCGTTCTCGATCTTCTACATGGGGATCAACATCGGTTCGTTCTTCTCGCCGATCATCGTCGGCGCCGTGCGTGCCGTCTGGGGCTACCACGCCGCGTTCTCCGTGGCCGCGATCGGCATGGGCATCGCGCTCGTGTTCTTCGTGCTGGGCCGCAAGAACCTGCAGGGCGCCGGCGACATCGTGCCCAACCCCGTGCAGCCGGGGGAGCGGCCGGCGCTGGTGCGGATGTTCGCGATCATCCTCGGCGCCGTCGTCGTGGTGTACCTGCTCGCCGTGCTCGTCGCCGGCGGCTGGGGCGTGCACGCCCTCATCGACGCCCTCAGCTACATCGCGTTCCTCGCGCCGATCGCGTTCTTCATCACCATGTACCGCTCGCCGCGCGTGACCGACGCCGAACGCCCCCGCCTGGTCGCCTACATCCCGCTGTTCGTGGCCGCGATGCTCTTCTTCATGATCTTCGAGCAGGCCGCGACCACGCTCGCCACCTTCGCGGCCGACCGCACCTCCCGTGAGGTGCTCGGGTTCACCGTGAGCCCCGAGTTCTTCCAGTCGATCAACCCCGCCTCGATCATCATCCTGGCCCCCGTGTTCGCCTGGCTCTGGGTCCGTACCAAGGACCGCCCGCCGACGCCGTACAAGTTCGCGATCGGCCTGGCGCTCGCGGCCCTCTCGTTCCTGGTGCTGGCCGGGGCGTCCGCCATCGCGGGCGACGACCTCACGCCCGGGTGGGTGCTGGCCGTCGTGTACGTGATCCAGACGCTCGGCGAGCTGTGCCTCTCGCCGGTGGGCCTGGCCGCGACCACGCTGCTCGCGCCACGTGCCTACCAGGGGCAGGCGATGGCGCTGTGGTTCCTCGCGCCCGCGGCCGGGCAGGCCATCACGGCGCAGCTCGTGCAGGCCACCGAGGGCGCGTCCGACACCGCCTACTTCGGCGGCATCGGCCTGGTCGCGCTCGGCTTTGCGGCCGTGCTCGCGCTGCTCGGACCGTGGGTCACCCGGCACGTGCGCCGCGCGGACGCGCTCGAAGGGGTGCACACGAGCGGGGAGTAGAACTCCGGGCGTGCGGTCCTGGCCGGGTCATAGAGTGAGCCCATGCCGGCCTTCGAGACCCTCGTCGCCTTCGTGGTGGCGTCGGTGATCCTCATCGTCATTCCCGGGCCGAGCGTCCTGTTCGTGGTCGGGCGCTCGCTCTCGTTGGGCCGCCCGGGCGGGCTGCTGAGCGTGCTCGGCAACGAGCTCGGCGCGCTGCCGCTGGTCGCGGCGGTCGCGCTCGGCGTCGGCACGGTCGTGGCCGAGTCGATCGTGGTGTTCACGGTCATCAAGCTGCTCGGTGCTGCCTACCTGGTCTACCTGGGCGTCCAGGCGATCCGGCACCGTCGCGACGGCGCCCACCCGGACGAGGCCGAGAATGCGGCTGTTGGTGGCGCCGGTACCGGGGTGGATGCACGTGCCGGACGCCGGACGCCGTCGCGCTGGGCGATCCTGCGCCAGGGCTTCGTGGTGGGCGTGACCAACCCGAAGACGATCGTGTTCTTCGTCGCGGCGCTGCCCCAGTTCGTGGACGTGCGGGCCGGGCAGGTACCGCTGCAGATGATGGTGCTCGGCCTGGTGTTCACGCTGGTGGCGCTGGTCTTCGACAGCATCTGGGCGCTGCTGGCCGGCGCCGCCCGCTCCTGGCTCGCGTCGTCGCCGCGCCGGCTCGCCGCGATCCGCGCCACCGGCGGCGGCATGATGATCGGGCTCGGCGGCACGCTCGCGCTCAGCGGCAGCAAGGCTTGACGCGGCCGGCAAGGTCCGATCCGGCTGGCAAGCCTCGATCCGGCCGGCGAAGCCTGATCCAGTCGTGACCGGGAGCCGACAGACCTGCCTCGTCGTCGTGCGCGGTCCCTCCGGGGCGGGCAAGTCCACCGTCGCGGCGGCGCTCCGGCGGCGGATGGGCCGTGGGACGGCGCTCGTGCAGCAGGACTACCTGCGCCGCGTTCTGATGTGGGAGAAGGACGTGCCCGGCGGGGCCAACATCTCGATGATCGACATCGTGGTGCGGCACGCGCTCGACTCCGGCTACTCCGTGGTGCTGGAGGGCATCCTGGCCGTCGACCACTACGGCCCGATGCTCACCGGACTGGTGGCCGACCACGCCGGGACGACGGTGTGCGCATACCTGGACGTGCCGTTCGACGAGACGGTGCGGCGGCACGCCACCAGGCCGCAGTCCGCCGAGTTCACGCCTGAGCAGATGGCCGGCTGGTTCACCATCGACGACCGGCTGGGCGTGGACCACGAGATCGTGGTGGGGCAGGCCTCGTCGGCGGAGGAGACGGTAGAGCTCCTGGTCACGGCGCTGTCCGCGGGCCGTGACGCCGCTGCGGCAGGTTGAGAGGTTCGCGATGCGAAATCGCGGGTGAGAAGCAGGCGCATTTCGATGGCCATTTCGCCTGCCGCATTGCGGACGTTTTTCGCATTCTCGCGCTCGGCTTTGATTAAGGGCTGATATGTTGCAATTGGTAGCACTCGTGTCTGGGACGAAGGCTGCCGTGCAAACCCCTCCGCAGTGTGGGGCCCCCTGCGGAGGGGCAGACGAGCCCGGTGCTGCCGGGCTGCTGCCGACACGGGCGCCGGTGCGGCAGCCGACGCGGATACCGGCGCGGGGAAGCGGCTGCACGACGACGTGCATCCGCCGGCACCGGCGTGGTGGACGTGTCGCTCGCGGGTGGGTCCTCGCGGGTGAACCTGCGAGTCCGGCGTGCACCCCGACGTCGCGTCGTGCTCGGGCCCCGCGTGCACCGCAGTACGGTCGGTCGGGGGGCACTGCCGATGCGACCGGACCTCGACATGAGGAGTGGGCGATGCGTTCCAGTGAGCTGGCGGCACTCGCCGGCGTGACGATCCGCACCCTGCGGCACTACCACCAGCTCGGGCTTCTCGAGGAGCCCGACCCCGCGTCGAACGACTACCGCGAGTACGACGTGCGGCACCTGGCGCGGCTGCTGCGGATCACCCGGCTGACCGAGCTCGGCGTGCCGCTCGCGGAGCTTCCGGACCTGCTCGACGACCCCGACGCCGTCGCGGACCTGCTCGACCGGCTCGACGAGGAGGCGGCCGCCGGGATCCGGCGGCTCATCAGCCGCCGCGCGGTGATCGCGGTGCTGCGGCAGCACGGCGCCGTGCCCGACCTGCCGCCCGCCTGGTCGGCGAGGCCCGGACCGCGGTGCTGAACTGTGTGCTCGCGCAGCGGATACGGAGCGGCTAGGGCTCGCGCACTTCTCCGGCCTACCGCCCGCGCGATTGGTGTCCCGCTCACTTCCCTCTGGCTGCCCGACGGCGACGGCGGGCCTGCGCGGCGCGGTCCTCGGCGTCGTCCAGCTCCTGCTCGACGGCGGCCAGGTCGGTGCGGGCCTCGTCCGCCGCCGCCCGGACCTCGTCGAGCGTGCGGTGCGCCGCGTCGCGCTCCTCGGTGAGCCGCGCGAGCTCGTCGTCCAGGCGGGTCGCCTCGTCCTGTGCGTCGTCGACGGCGGCCTCGGCCGTGCGGAGGCGGTCGCTGACCTCGTCGCGCCGTTCCTCCAGGCGGTCCACCTGCGCGGAGGTCTCCTCGACGGCGCGTTCGGCGGCGTCAGCCGTGTCCTCCGGCTGTTCTTCCTCCGGCTGTTCGTCCTCGGGCGGCTGTTCCTTCGCCGGCTGTTCCTTCGCCGGTTTCTCCGGCGCGTCCGACGCCGCCGCGGGTCGCAGCGCCACCAGGTCGGCTTCCTCGCCGAGCTCGTCCACGATGCCGAACCCGGCATGCTGCAGGCCGCGCGCCAGGCGACCGGCTCGCACCGCCGCACCGGCGTCGGCGTCCATGACCGCGGCGGTGAGCGTCTCGGTGAGGCGGTCCAGGACGGCGGCAGACACGGGCCGCCCGCCCACCTCTCCGGCCTGCCGCACCGCGCC
>NZ_KI911759.1:59011-60594 GCF_000515355.1 Promicromonospora kroppenstedtii DSM 19349
GCTCACGCATCCCGCGCACGAGGGCGCGCGGCTCGGCGGCGCCCGCCAGCAGCAGCGCCGGCCCGGGGAAGGCTGCCCACGCCTCGGGGATGCGGAACGCCGCGTTGGCCGACGTCATCGCGACCAGGTTCGCCGCCGAGAGCGAGCGGGCGGTGCGCAGGTAGTCGTCGAACATCGCGTCGTCCACGTACAGGGCCTTGGCCTGGAGGCGGGCGAACCAGCGCTGCCCGCCGAGCGGGGCCGCCGCGCGCACGAGCCCGGCGCTCAGACTCGCGCTCAGACTCGCGCTCAGGCCAGGTACCGGCGTCGGCTGAGCGAGGGCGCTGACGACGACGGTGCGCGCCACCAGATCGGGGTGTGCTGTGGCCAGGGTCAGCGCGAGCTGGGCGCCGAACGAGAAACCGACGACGGTCGTCCGGGGCACGTCCGTGCGGGCTGCAGAGCCCTGGGTTGCTTCGCCGAGCAGGCCCGCGAGAGCGGCGACGATCTCGCCCGGGGAGCCGAACGGCACCTCGGCGCTGTGGTCGTGGCCGGGAAGGTCCGGCGTGATCACGCGGTACCGCTCGCGCAGGACGGCCACCTGGTCGCGCCACATCCACGCGCCCATGCCGCCGCCGTGCAGCAGCAGCACCACGGGGGCGTCGGTCGGTCCGGACTCCGTCCACCACAGTGCCGTCACGCGGCGAGCCTACTGGGACGTCCCGTTGGGGGTCGCCGGTCCGAGGGCCGTTCCGTCCGAGGCTGGTTCGGTGCTATACATCTGATGTTTCGCCGGCCGCGTCGCCGGTGCTGTCGCCGGCCACGTCGCCGACCCGTCGAAGAGGACACCGCATGCAGACCACCGAGGTGCGCGCCACCGGCGTCCGGCTCACCACGCTCGGCCTGGGCGCCGCCCCCGCCGGCAACCTGTACCGCGCGACCACGGACGACGAGGCCTACGCCACGTTCCAGGCCGCGTGGGACGCCGGCATCCGGTACTTCGACACCGCGCCGCACTACGGCCTCGGGCTGTCCGAGCGCCGCCTCGGCGCGTACCTGCGCACCCGGCCCCGCGACGAACTGGTGATCTCCACCAAGGTCGGACGACTGCTGGTGCCCTCGCCCGAGACCGCCGACCGGCGCGACCCCGAGATGTTCGACGTGCCCGCCACGTCGCGCCGGGTCTGGGACTTCTCCCGCGACGGCGTGCTCGCCTCGATCGAGGCGAGCCTGGAGCGTACCGGTCTGGACCGGATCGACGTGGCCTACCTGCACGACCCCGACGAGCACTGGACGCAGGCGGCCCACGAGGCCCTGCCCGCGCTCGTCGAGCTTCGCGACCAGGGAGTGGTCGGCGCGATCGGCGCCGGGATGAACCAGTCCGCCATGCTGGCCCGGTTCGTGCGCGAGACCGACGTCGACGTCGTCATGTGCGCCGGGCGGTTCACGCTCCTCGAGCAGCCCGCGCTGGCCGACCTGCTGCCCGCCGCGGCAGAGCGTGGCGTCGCCGTCGTCGCGGCCGCCGTCTACAACTCGGGACTGCTCGCGCAGGACCGGCCGCCGTCGGACGCGACCTACGACTACGCGCCCGTCGCCGCCGAGCC
>NZ_KI911759.1:60694-69277 GCF_000515355.1 Promicromonospora kroppenstedtii DSM 19349
GGCGCTCGCGGACGCCGGGCTGCTCGCGCCAGAGGCGGTGCCCACGGCAGGCTGAGGCGCCGACCGTTACTAAACGTCGGACCTATCTACTCAACTCCGGGGTCGAATGAGGCGAATTCGCGGGTAATCTGCCACGAGGGCTTGAGATGCATCTGATGTCTGCGGTTGAATGCCTGAGGTTGGATGCCTGAGGTTGGATGTGTGTCGCACGTACGCAAGGGAGCTCACGTGACGGACGGCCCCGCACTTCTCCGTGCCACGGGGATCAGCAAGTCCTTCCCCGGGGTCCGCGCGCTCGACGGCGTCCACCTCGACCTGCGGCCCGGCGAGGTGCTCGCGCTGGTGGGCGAGAACGGGGCGGGCAAGTCGACGCTCCTCAAGCTGCTCTCCGGGATCTACCAGCCTGACGCCGGGACCATGGAGCTCGGCGGCGCGCCGATGAGCCCCACCGGCCCGCGGCAGGCCAACGAGCTCGGCATCAGCGTGATCCACCAGGAGTTCCACCTGATGCCCGACCTCACGGTCGCGCAAAACATCTTCATCGGCCGCGAACCGCGGCGGGCCGGGCTGCTCATCCGCGACGACGAGCTGGAGCGGCGCGCCACCGCGCTGTTCGAGCGGCTCGGCATCCCCCTGGATCCGCGGCAACCTGTGTCCCGCCTCAGCGTCGCGGGGCAGCAGATGGTCGAGATCGCCAAGGCGCTGTCGTTCGACGCGCGGGTGCTGATCATGGACGAGCCGACGGCGGCGCTCACCGAGACCGAGGTGGCCACGCTGTTCCGCATCGTGCGCGACTTCGTCTCGCCGCGTACGGGCGTCATCTACGTCTCGCACCGGATGGAGGAGATCAAGGAGATCTCCGACCGGATCACGGTCCTGCGCGACGGGCGGTACGTGGACACGCTGCCGACGGCGACCACGGCGACGAGGGAGGTCATCGCCGCCATGGTGGGGCGCCGGCTCGAGACGGGGGTGCGGCCGGCCCCGCCCGGGCCCGGCGCCTCCGACGGCGGATCGGAGCGCGACAGCTCAGGACATGACATCGTGCTCGCCGTCCGCGGGCTCAGCACCCGTGCGCTGCTCAAGGACGTGTCCTTCGAGCTGCGCCGCGGCGAGATCCTGGGCTTCGCGGGCCTGATGGGCGCCGGCCGCACCGAGGTGGCGCGGGCGATCATCGGGGCCGACCGCTCGACCGGCGTCGTCGAGGTGAACGGCCGGCCGGTCACCGTGCGCAGCCCCGCGGACGCCGTCCGGCACGGCATCGGGTATCTCTCGGAGGACCGGAAGCGCTATGGCCTGCTGCTCGACCAGGACGTGGTGCGCAACGTGATGCTGTCCTCCTTGCGCGGTATGACCCGCGGCGGGTTCGTGCGCGACGCCGACGGGCGTCGCGTGGTCGAGGAGATGGTGGACCGGCTCTCGATCCGGACGCCGTCGGTCACCCAGCGCACCAAGAACCTGTCGGGCGGCAACCAGCAGAAGGTGGTGCTGGCCAAGTGGCTCGTGCGGGACTGCGACGTGCTGATCGTCGACGAGCCGACGCGCGGCATCGACGTCGGCGCCAAGGACGAGATCTACACGCTGCTCACGGCCCTGGCCGCGCAGGGCAAGTCGATCATCGTCATCTCGTCGGAGCTGCCCGAGGTGCTGCGGCTGGCCGACCGGATCGTCGTCATGTGCGAGGGCCGGGTCACCGGCACTCTCGCCAACGCCGACGCCGACCAGCACCAGATCATGGAGCTCGCGACGCGGTTCGGTGCGGACCGCTCGCTCGTCACGACCGGAGACCCGGAATGACTGGAGACACCAGAATGACGACGTCCAGCACGGCCACGGCCCCCCGACGCGCCACCGGGCTCGGCAACCGCCAGCAGCTCCAGCAGCTCCTCGCGTTCGGCGGGCTGGTGGTCATCTTCGTGTTCTTCTCGGTGGCCAGCCCGTACTTCCTGGACTGGGCCAACGTGAAGGGCATCCTGCTCGCCACGGCCGTCACCGGGATCATGGCGCTGGGTGCCACGCTCGTGATCGCGACGGGCGGCATCGACCTGTCCGTGGGCACCGGCATGACGCTGTGCTCGGTGATGACCGGCGTGTTCCTGGCCAACCTCGGACTGCCGCTCGTCGTCGGGGTGCTGGGCGGGCTCGCGATCGGGGCGCTGATCGGCCTGCTCAACGGGCTGAACGTCGCCTACCTGCGGCTGCCGCCGTTCATCGCGACCCTCGCGATGATGATGGTGGCGCAGGGGCTGTCCCTCGTCATCTCGGGGACCAAGCCCATCTACTTCAGCGACGTGCCCGGGTTCGGCCAGCTCGCGGGCGGCGAGCTGCTGCCGGGGCTGCCGAACGCCGTCCTGATCTTCTTCGTGGCCGCCGTGCTCGCGGGCGTGACGCTCAGCAAGACGCTCACCGGGCGCTACGCGCTGTCCATCGGCTCCAACGAGGAGGCGACCGCGATCTCCGGCGTCGACGTGCGGCGCTGGAAGGTGGTCATCTACGTCGTCGCCGGACTGTTCACCGGCCTGGCGGGCGTCGTCATGGCATCGCGGCTCAACTCCGCGCAGCCCGGCCTTGGGCTCGGGTACGAGCTGGAGGCCATCGCCGCCGTCGTCATCGGCGGCACCTCCCTGCGCGGTGGCAAGGCGACGATCCTCGGCACCGTGATCGGCGCGCTGATCATGGCGACGCTGACCAACGGCCTGCGGATCATGTCGATCCCGCAGGAGTGGCAGAAGGTCGCCGTCGGCATCGTGATCGTGCTCGCGGTGTACGCCGACATGCTGCGGCGCGGCAAGGAGGCGTGAAGGCAAGGAGGCGTGACGGCAAGGAAGCGTGACCTCACCCCCGTTCCACCCGACCATCGAAGGAGCTGGACCCGGATGAACAGCAGCACACCACGCAGGCGCCTCGCGGCGGTCGCCGCCACCGCCTCCGTGACCGCCCTCGTGCTCGCCCTCGGAGCGTGCTCCTCGGGCTCGGGCGGCGCGGCCCCCGGCACGGGCGACAAGCCGTACGTCGCCCTGGTCTCCAAGGGCTTCCAGCACCAGTTCTGGCAGGCGGTCAAGCAGGGCGCCGACGACGCCGCGGCCGAGCTCGACGTCGAGGTCACCTTCGAGGGGCCCGAGACGGAGACGGAGGTCGAGAAGCAGCTCACGATGCTGCAGACGGCCCTGGACAAGAGCCCGGACGCGATCGGGTACGCGGCGCTGGACTCCGAGGCGTCGATCCCGATGATGACCGACGCCCAGTCGCGCGGGATCCCGGTCATCGCCTTCGACTCCGGCGTGGACTCCGACGTGCCGGTGACCACGGTGTCCACCGACAACCTCGCGGCGTCCGCCGAAGCAGCCAAGCACATGGCCGAGCTGGTGGGCAGCGGCAAGATCGCGATCGTCGGGCACGACCAGACGTCGCAGACCGGGCAGCAGCGCGTCGAGGGGTTCACGCAGTACATCGCCGAGAACGCGCCGGACATCGAGATCGTCGACACGCAGTACGCGGCGGGCGACCAGCTCAAGTCCGCCGACGCCGCGAAGGCGATCATGCAGGCGCACCCCGACCTGAAGGGCATCTACGGCACCAACGAGGGCTCGGCCATCGGCGTGGTCAAGGCCGTGCAGGAGTCCGGCCGGGCGGGCGAGCTGACGGTGATCGGCTTCGACTCGGGCAAGGCGCAGACCGACGCGATCCGCGACGGCCTGATGGCCGGGGCGATCACGCAGGACCCGATCAAGATGGGCTACGAGACGGTGAAGGCCGCCGTCGCCGTGATCGACGGCGAGGAGGTCGAGCCCGTCGTCGACTCCGGCTTCTACTGGTACGACGAGACGAACATCGACGACGAGGAGATCGCCGCGGTGCTCTACGAGTAGCGGACGGGTCAGGCGTCCTCGTCCAGGTTCTCCGGCTTCGGCAGCCAGTCCTCGACCCCCAGGAGGTGGGCCGCCATCCGGATCCGGGCCGCCTCGGGATCACGCGCGGCGAGCGCGCGCCAGATGGCCTCGTGCTCGCCGTGCGTGCGCGCCTCGATGCCCTCGGCGTGCAGCACGCGCCACAGGCGCGCCCGCAGGGTGCGGCCCGCGAACGACTCGATCAGCGCCTCCAGCACGGGGTTGCCGCTGTGCGCGGCGATCACCCGGTGGAACGCGATGTCGACCTCGATGAACCGGTCATGGTCCACCTCCGCGCCGCCCCGCACCTCGGCGACCTGGTCCAGGACGGCGCGGGCCTCGGCCAGCGCCTCGTCGGTCATGCGGGTGGCCGCCAGCCCCGCTGCCTCCGTCTCCAGCACGCGGCGCACGCTGTGGAACGCGGGCATGGCGCCCTCGTCCTGCAGGTCGAGCACGAGCGCCATGGGGGACAGCAGTCGGCCGGGGTCGAGGCTGGTCACGTAGGTGCCGTCGCCCTGCCGGGTGTGCAGCACACCGAGGATGGACAGCGCCCGAACCCCCTCGCGCAGCGAGCCGCGGGAGACCTGGAGCTCGTCGGCCAGGTCCTTCTCGACGGGCAGGCGGTCGCCGGGGCGGAGCCTGCCGTCGAGGATCATCCTGCGGATGCCGTCGACGACCTCGTCAGTGCGGGACATGCTCGGAAGTATCGCGCACGAGAGCATCGCCCACCGAAGTGCGGCCTGCCCAGTACGTCCCGCCCGGGAACCGGAACCGGTCGATCGACTCCTCGTACATCTGCGTGGAGTAGCCGGGCAGCGCCGGCAGCACGTACGCGGTGCCCGCGCCCCGGTCGGCGACGACGCACGGGTCGGTGAAGTGCTCGTGCAGGTGGTCCACGTACTCGGTCACGCGGCCGGTCAGGTCTCCGCCGATCGCCACGTAGTCCAGCACGGAGACGTGCTGCACCATCTCGCAGAGGCCGACGCCGCCCGCGTGCGGGCACACCGGCACGCCGAACCTGGCCGCGAGCAGCAGCACCGCGACGATCTCGTTGATGCTGGCCAGCCGACCGGTGTCGAGCTGGCAGTAGTCGATCGCCTCGGCCTGCATGAGCTGCTTGAACATCACCCGGTTGTGGCAGTGCTC
Organism: Promicromonospora kroppenstedtii DSM 19349; assembly: GCF_000515355.1. Lineage (GTDB taxonomy): Bacteria > Actinomycetota > Actinomycetes > Actinomycetales > Cellulomonadaceae > Promicromonospora > Promicromonospora kroppenstedtii. Next base: position 65,728 of record NZ_KI911759.1, read on the forward strand.
GCCCGTGGCGACGCCGATCGGCGCGACGGCGCGGCGCACCGCGGCGTGCCCCAGGATGTCGTCGGGCGAGGTGGGCTCCTCGATCCACAGCGGGTCGAACGGCGCCAGGGCGCTCATCCACTCGATGGCCTGCGGCACGTCCCACACCTGGTTGGCGTCGATCATCAGGTTCCGGTCGGGGCCCAGCACCTCGCGCGCGATGGTCAGCCGGCGCACGTCCTCGGCCAGGTTCGCGCCGACCTTGAGCTTGACGTGCTGGTACCCGGCGTCGACGGCCTCCTGGCACAGCCGCCGCAGCTTGTCGTCGCTGTAGCCGAGCCAGCCCGCCGACGTGGTGTACACCGGGTAGCCGGTGCGCTCCAGGTGGTCCAGGCGCTCCTGCCTCCCCGGCTCCCGAGCCTTCAGCAGGGCCAGCGCCTCGTCGCGGGTCAGGGCGTCCGAGAGGTAGCGCAGGTCGGCGACGTCGACCAGCTGTTCCGGCGTCATGTCCACCAGCAGCCGCCACAGCGGCTTGCCCGCCCGGCGGGCCACCAGGTCCCAGACCGCGTTGAGCACCGCGGCCAGCGACAGGTGCACCACGCCCTTCTCCGGCCCGAGCCAGCGGAGCTGGCTGTCGGCGGTCAGGTCCCGGTAGAGCGCCCCCATGTCCGCGGCGATCTCGTCGACGTCGCGGCCGACGAGCGCCGCGGCCTGCTGGCGCGCTGCCTCGGCCACGATGTCGTTGCCCCGGCCGATCGTGAACGTCAGGCCGTACCCGCCCAGCGGGCCGCCCGACCCGGCCGGGTCCGGGGCGTCGGTCTCCAGCACGACGTAGGCGGCCGAGTAGTCGGCGTCCTTGTTCATCGCGTCGGAACCGTCGGCGGTGACCGACGTCGGGAACCGCACGTCCTCGACGCGCACTCCGGTGATCGTGGCCATGCCGCTCCCTCGCAAACATCCGATGAAATGCCTGCAATCTACGGACGAGGGTGCTGCCGGGTCAAGGTGCTCGCCCTGACCCGCGGCTGAATGGTTGGATCAATGTGCTTGCAGCTCAGTTCGGCAGGTTGCCGATGTCGGGGTGGGACCGGGGTGGAACTGCCGAACTCAGACCAGGACCTCGCCGTCCTTCGCGACGACGCGGCCACCGGCCACGACGAGCGCGCGGCGCGGGGCGCGGACGACGGCGTCGGGCACGTTCTCGGCGTCGACCAGCACGACGTCGGCGGGTGCGCCCACGACCAGGTCGTGCACCTCGCGCCCGACGAACCGGGCGGCGTCCGCCGAGGCGATCCGTGCCGCGGTGACCAGGTCGTCGTCATAGCGGAAACCGGACAGCCGGGCGAGCTGCGTGGTCAGCGTGAGGAGGTCGCCGGTGCCGTACGGGGACCACAGGTCGCGGATGCCGTCCGTGCCGAGACCGACGGGCACCCCGGCGGCGCGCAGCGCGTGCAGCGGCAGGGGAGCGGCGCCGATCGGCGCGACCGTCGACATGGTGATGCCCGCCTCGCCCATCGCCGCGACCAGGTCGGCCTGGCGGGCGCCGGCGAGCTGCCCGACGGCGAAGCCGTGCGCCACGTTGACCCTGCCCTGCAGGCCGGTGCGCAGCGTGCGGTCGATCATCAGCTCGATCTGGAACGCGCCGAGCTCGCCGCCGTCGTGCAGGTGCACGTCGATGCCCACGCCGTGCCGCTCCGCGATCGCGAAGAGCCCGTCGAGCTGGCCCACGGGGTCGCGGTCGATCGAGGCCGGGTCCAGCCCGCCGATGTGCTCGGCGCCCGCTGCCGCCGCCTGGTCGAGCAGGTCGAGCACGCCCGGGCGGCGCAGCACGCCGTCCTGCGGGAACGCCACGATCTCGGCGTGCACGGCGCCGCCCAGCGCGGCCACGGCCTCGCGCACCACCTCGATGCCGCGCAGCCCGACGCCCAGGTCGACGTCCACGTGCGAGCGGACGGCGGTGGTGCCGGTGCGGACCGACTCGCGCAGGACGGCGAGCGTCACGTCGACGCCGGGGATGCCGAGCTCGTCGCGGTGGGCACGCTCGTGCGCGATGCGGCCCTGCGTGCCCGGCTCGCCGCCGTAGCTCACCCACGGCTTGCCCCACCACGACTTGTCCACGTGGGCATGCGCGTTGACCAGGCCCGGGAGGGCGAGCAGGCCGCCGCCGTCGACGACGCCGGAGGCTGTCGCGTTCTCCGGCCCGGTGCTGCCGGGCGTGCCGGCGGGTGCGGCCGGGTCGTGGGGGACGACGGCGGTGATCACGCCGTCGGCGACGTGCAGGTCGCTGCGCTCGCCGCCCCAGGGGCGCACGTCGCGCAGGACGGTGACGGTGCTGGGCGTGCTGGCGGGCGTGCTGGCGGGCGTGGTGGTGCCGGTCATGGGTTTCCTTCCGCAGGGCTGGTCTCGGGTTCGCTGAGCGTGACCGGCACGACCGCCTGCGGCCGGCCGGGCACGCGGATCTCGTACGACTCGTCGGCGCCGTCGAGGGCGGCCGCGAGCGGGAGGACGGTCAGGCCGTCCCAGGCACCGTCCTGCGTGTAGCCGCCCGCCAGGACCCCGAACGTGGCGCCGTCGTGCTGCCAGACCGTCACGGTCTCGTGCCGCCGTTCGGTGCGGAGCACGGTCGAGCCGCCCGCGGCGGAGACGACCTCGATGCTCGCACCGCCGTCCGCGTTGCCGAAGGGGCCGTTGCCGGCGATGACGAGCGTGCCGTCGTCCGCGCGGGCGACGCCGTGCTGGTGGGTGTCGGCGTCGAGGCCGGTGGTGGTCACGTCGCCGGTCGCCGGGTCGACGCGGGCGAGGGCGCGGCCCTGGTAGGGCAGCAGCAGGTCGCCGTCCGGGTCGAGCACCGCGTAGTGCGGCTTCTCGAACGACGCGAGGCCGCCCTCGGTGCCGAACGGGGCTACCTCGATCGCGTGCGCCGCGAACGACCGGGCGTCCACGACGGTGACGGTGAACCCGTCGTGGTCGATCGTGTAGACCTCGCGGCCGTCGTCGCTGACCAGCACGTCGAACGGCCGCCGGCCGACCGGGACCGAGCGCACGACGTCGCCGTCGGCCACGTCGATCTGCTCCAGGAACGCCTCCTCGCCCGTGCTCACCGCGACGTACACCGTGTCGCCGTCGGGGGAGACCGCGAGGCCGAGCCCGCCGGGGCGGTACTCGCCGTAGGCGACCCGGGCGGGGCGGTGCTGGTAGCCGACCAGGTCGGTGCGCTCGCGCGTGGCGAGGTCCACGACGGCGACGCCCTGCGCCGTGGAGACGAACGCGCGGCCGGTGTCCGCGTGGACCGCGACGTCCCAGGGGGCCGCGCCGACGGTGATCTCGTCGAGGACCGCGGGCCTTTCGGCAGAGCCGGCGCTCTTGTCCGGGTCGACCAGGGCGATCGTGTCGCGGTCGGCCTGGGTGACGAGGAGGAGCTGCTCGTCGGTCGCGGCTGCTTCCTGGGTGGCGGTCGGGCCGCGGGCGGGCAGGCCGAGGGAGGCGGACGGCGTCGGCGCGGGTGTCGCGGACGAGTGCGGGGTCGCGGTCTCCGGTGTCGCAGAGGGGGCCGTGGCCGGGGCCGCCGGTC
>NZ_KI911759.1:69377-69573 GCF_000515355.1 Promicromonospora kroppenstedtii DSM 19349
ACGATGCTCTGCGGGGTGTGTTGCTCTGTGTGGACATTGTCGACTCAGAGCAACACACCTCGGGCGGGAAGCTTTGCCCCGGGCGAGTATCGAACACCTCCGGGCCGGTCTCACCGACCTGCCGCCGCTGCGCGGGACCAGTGCTGACCTCGACAGCGATGAGTCAGGAGCCCGGTCGTCGTCGGTACCTGTGAAG
>NZ_KI911759.1:69673-71262 GCF_000515355.1 Promicromonospora kroppenstedtii DSM 19349
GTACCGGCGCCGCCTCGCGGCGGGGCCGCGGCAGGTCGGGGCGCAGCAGTCCGGGGCGCAGCAGACCGGGCTCTGACCAGCCGCGTCGCCCGCCTCTGATAGCGTCCGGGCCGTGGAACGACATGGTCTCGTGGTCGACGTGGTCCCCGAGAAGCGTGAGGAGTACCTGCGCCTGCACGCCGCCGTCTGGCCGCAGGTCGAGGCGACGCTCCAGGCGTGCAACGTGCACAACTACACGATCTTCGTGCTGGAGAACACGCTGTTCGCCTACTACGAGTACACCGGCGACGACCACGAGGCCGACATGGCCCGGATCGCGCAGGACCCGGTGACGCAGGAGTGGTGGACCCACACCGACCCGTGCCAGACCGCGTTCGGCAAGGACGCCGCGCCCGGCGAGGGCTGGCGCGACATGCAGGAGGTCTGGCACCTGGCCTGACGGCGCCCCCTCACCACCGCTCGTGCGGGATGCGCTCCAGGACCAGCAGCATGATGACGCCGCTGATCAGCAGGGGAAGCCACTCCTCGTGCCCGTTCGCGACCTGGATCATGCCGATCACCATGGAAGGCAGGGCCGCCAGGCCGACGAGTGCGATCACGGCCCGGACCGGGGTGGGGAACTTGGCGGGCTCGGCCGGCTCGCCCAGGAACGGTAGCGCCGGGTCGTCGCCGGCCGAGGGGGAGCCGGCCGGCTCGTGCTCCGGTACGAGTCCTAGCCGCGCCAGCTCCTCCTCGGTCAGGATCGGCCCCAGCGGGGTGACGGCGGTCGCGAGGGGGCCGTCGTCGTCCTGCTCGACCGCGTACGCGACGCGCTCGCCGCGCTCCAGGACCTGGTAGCCGTACGTCAGGATCTCGACCTGGTGGACGCGCAGCCGCGGGCCGCCGTCATCGGGCACGATGACGCCCCACCCGGCCTCGGCGTCGTACGCCGTCACGGTCCCCTCGGCCATCACGTGCCCCCTCGCGATGCGGTCGTGCGGTGTCCTCGTGCGGTGTCGTCTGGCCGAGACGCTAACGGTGCGTCGGTGCCGCGTCCAGGACCGCCCGGCCCGCCGCCGTCAGCTCGTGGGTGACCGTCCGGCCTGCGCGGCTGCTGTCGATCAGCCCGGCGTCGCGCAGGACCGTCAGGTGCTCGCTGGCGGTCGGGTTCGTGACGCTGACCAGATGGGCCACCACGGTGGTCTGCAGCGGGGTGGTCAGCGCGGCCAGGATCCGGGCACGGGTGGCGCCGAGCAGCCGGTCGAGCGACCGCGGGGTGGCGGGCGCCGACCAGAGGTAGCGCCCCGTGGCCGGGTAGCAGATCGCGGGGGACCAGTGGTCCGACGTCGTGCACTGCACGCGGTCGGTGATGAACAGGGACGGCACCAGGATCAGGCCGTCCGGGCAGTCGGTCTCGACGTTGACAGCGGACTCGACGGTCACCGTGTCGCCGTCGCTGGTCACGGACGGGTGCAGCCGGGGGAGCACCGCGCGCAGGCCCTCGCGGTTGACCTGCACGGCGCGGTCCAGCAGCTCGGCGCGCAGAGCCTGCCGCATGGACGGCCACTCGGGCTCCACGGCCGCCCGCCAGAGGCGGCGTACCGCGGCGG
>NZ_KI911759.1:71362-73684 GCF_000515355.1 Promicromonospora kroppenstedtii DSM 19349
GCCCGCCGCCGGCTGCCGATGACGGAGCTCGACGGCAGCGTCCGGGTGGTCGGCCCCGACGGCCCGGTGCCGTTCGTCGACCTGTTCGAGGGCCGCGACGAGCTCGTCGTCTACCAGCACATGTGGCACGACGGCGACCCGGTCAGCGGGCAGTGCCCGGGCTGCACCGTGAACGCCTGGCACGTCCAGCAGGCCGCCCCGTACCTGCGGGCGCGCGGGGTGTCGTTCGCGATGCTCACCGAGGGACCCTGGGCCGAGGTCGTTCCGTTCCTGCGCTTCATGGGGTACACCGAACCCTGGTACTCGGTGCGCGGCCTGCCGGCGCCCGTCGGCGTGGACATGGGGCACATCGCCTGCTTCCTGCGCGACGGCGACCGCGTGTACCTGACCTACCGCACCACGGGCCGGGGCAACGAGCCGGCCGCCGGGATCTTCGGCCTGCTCGACATGACGCCGTACGGGCGGGGCGAGGCCTGGGAGCAGGTGCCGGACGGCTGGCCCGCCGGTCAGGCGTCCTGCTGGTACTGGGCCACCGACGCCGACGGCGAGGCCACCTGGGGGCCGACCCGCCGGCCGACCCCGCAGTGGACCCGCCCCGGCGCGATGCCCGTGGAGCCCTGAGCCTCAGGTGTTCCGGGTACGAGCCCGCGTCCACGCCCCGGCGGCCGCCGCGGTCTTGGCGAACACGTCGAACGGGGTGGCCGCCCGGCCCAGGACCCGCTCGACGGTGTCCGTGGTGGCCGTGTTGCGCCCGTCGAGCACCTCCTGGAAGAGCCAGGCGAGACCGGCGGCCTCGTCGGGGTCAACGCCGGCTCCGGTCAGCTCGGCGACGAAGTCGTCCGGGGTGAGAGCGACGTGCTCGACCGGGCGGCCGGTCGCGTCGCTCAACAGGTGTGCCACCTGCGTGAAGCTCAGTGCCTCCGGGCCGGTGAGCTCCAGCACCTCGCCGGCGTGGGCGTCGTTGGTCAGGGCGAGGGCCGCGACGTCGGCGACGTCCTCCAGGCTGACGAACGGCTCGCGCACCTGGTCGGCCGGCACGGCGATGCGGCCGTCCAGCACGCCGTCGAGCAGGAAGTGCTCGCTGAAGTTCTCCTGGAACCAGGAGCAGCGCACCACCGTGGTGGCGGGCGCCGCGGCCAGGGCGATGTCCTCACAGGCGCGGGCGCCGTCCTCCCCGCGGCCGGACAGCAGGACGATCCGTTCGACGCCGTGCCGCACGGCCCGGGCGGTGAACGCGTCGACGACGGCGTCGGCGCCCGGCAGGGCGAGGTCGGGGGAGTAGCAGAGGTAGACGGCGGCCGTGCCGGCGAGCGCGGCGTCCCAGCCGGCGTCGTCCTGCCAGTCGAACGGGACCGTGTCGCGGTGGGTGTCCGGTCGGGTGGAGGAGGCGGCCGCGGAGCGGGAGGCGATGCGGACCGGTCGGCCCTGGGCGCGCAACCGGTCGGCGACGCGGCGGCCGGTGCGGCCCGTGCCGCCGGTGACGAGGATCGGTGCGGTGGTGGGTACCTGCGAAGAGGTCTGTGAAGTGGTCATGGGTACATCGAAACGCCGGAGCGCTGGACGTTGAATAGCCCAGAATCTGCTCTGCATGTTCGAGCGTCTAAGGTTGGCGCGTGGACCCGTTGTCGCAGCTCCTGGCGCACCCGCAGGCGGAGGGCGCCTTCACGCTCCTGATGTCGATGCGCACCCCCTGGGCCGTCCAGGTCGAGGACGAGTCCGCGCTGACCGTCGTGATCGTCACCTCGGGCGGCTGCCGCCTGGAGGCCGGCGACACCGTGCACGACCTCCGGGAGGGCGACGTCGCCCTGGTGCGCGGCCCCCTGCCCTATCGCGTGGCCGACGCCGCCGGCAGCGCGACGGTCGCGCTCATCGAGCCGGGCCAGCGCTGCGTCACGCCCGACGGCGCCCCGCTCGACCTGGCCCTCGCGCACGGGCTGCGGCACTGGGGCAACGACCCCGACGGCCCCGACACGATGATCGTCGCCAGCTACGCCGACGTGGGCAGCGTGGGGCGGTTCGTCACCGAGATCCTGCCCGACGCCGCCGTCGTGCCGGCGGGCGGGCTCGACCCTGCGCTCGTGGGCCACCTGGCGCGCGAGATGGCGAACGACGGCCTGGGGCAGAGCGTGGTGCTCGACCGCCTGGTCGACGTGGTGACCATCGAGTCGATCCGCGCGTGGACCGGCGCGAACCCGCCGGCGCGACCCAGCTGGGTGGGTGGCATCGGTGACCGGGCGGTCAGCGCGGCCCTGCGCGCGATGCACGCCGAGCCCGAGCGTGCCTGGACGGTCGCCGACCTGGCCCGCCGGGCCACCGTCTCCC
>NZ_KI911759.1:73784-78345 GCF_000515355.1 Promicromonospora kroppenstedtii DSM 19349
CGGGCCACCGACCGCGGGGCGTTCCGCTGAGCGGACCCCGCGGCCGGCAGCCCGGGCCCGGCTGACTAACCCAGCACCGCGGGCAGCCGCACCGGCCCGTTGGCGACGAACCCGGGCACCTGGCCGTGGTCGCCGTCCGGCTCGACGAGCCGCAGGTCGGGGAAGCGCTCGAAGAGCGCCCGCAGGGCGGTCTCGGCCTCCAGGCGCGCCAACGGCTCGCCCACGCAGTGGTGCGCGCCGGCACCGAAGGCGAGGTGCGTGCGGTCGGCCCGTGCGGGGTCGAAGACCGCGGGTTCGCCGTGCACGGCGTCGTCGCGCCCCGGGGCGCCGAACACGGCGATGATCGGGTCACCCTTGGCGATCGGCACGCCGCCGAGCTCGAGGTCCTCGACCGCGAACCGCAGCGGGATGTAGATCACCGGGGGTGCCACGCGCAGCGTCTCGTCGACCACGGCCGACCAGGTCACCTCGCCGGAGCGGACGGCGGCCAGCACGTCCGGGTGGGTCAGCAGCAGCTTGATGGCGGAGGCCAGCAGGTTCACGGTGGTCTCGTGGCCGGCCACGAGCATGAGGTTCGCGGTCGAGACGGCCTCGTCGTCGGGCAGCTCGGCCGCGACCGTGCTGATCAGGTCCTCGCCCGGCCGCTCGCGCTTGTCGTGGACGAGCGCCGTCAGCATGGAGCGCAGCTCGAGCTGGGCGGCGCCCTGGGCCTCGCGTGACGCGCCGGTGTCGATCAGGGTGTCGGCGCACCGGCGCATGTCGGCGCGCTGGTCGTCCGGCACGCCCAGCAGGTCGCAGATCACCTCGACCGGGATCGTCGCGGCGAAGATCTCGCGCAGGTCCACCTCGGCGCCGCCCTTGCCGGCGTCGGCCAGGGCTTCCAGCGCCGCGGTGGTGGCCGCCGTGACGCACGGCTCCATCGCCCGGGTCCGGCGGGCCGTGAACGAACGCGCCGCCACCTTGCGCATCGCCCGGTGCTCGGTGCCGTACGCGTTGAACATCGACCGCCCGGTCACCCACGTGTACAGCGGCCACTGCGGCGTGATGTCGCCGTCGAGCAGTGCCACCCAGTGCTGCCGGGCGTCCTTGGAGATGTTGGGGTCCACCAGCATCGGGCGCAGCAGGGCCAGGTCGGTCACGGCCCACGCCTCCACGCCGCCGGGCAGTGCGACCCTGGTGACGGGCCCCCGTTCCCGCAGCCGCGCTACCTCTTCCAGCGGCGCCCTGCCGGTGGCATCCAGGACCAGCGTCTCCACGAGCACTCCTCACGACGAAACGACCTATTGCGGGACCAGTCAGTGGCCCAGTCTTTGTCGTGCTGCCCGCTTTGTCCACATCCGGGCGGGTGATCGGCGGAGCTGATCCTCCGTCAGTCGAAAAGACGTCGGAACACGTTCGTGTCCGCGAGGTCGACCAGCTCGTCGCCGCGCCCCGACATGATGGTGCGGATCGCGTACAGCGTGAAGCCCTTGACCTGCTGGACGTTGACCGCCGGCGGGATGGACAGCTCCTGGCGCGCGGTGACGACGTCGACCAGCGCCGGGCCGTCGTGCTCGAACGCCTCGCGCAGGGCGCCCTCCAGGTCGTCGGGCTGCTCCACCCGCACGCCGTGGATGCCCATCGCGTTCGCCACGTCGGCGAAGTCGGGGTTGTCGAGCTCGGTGCCGTAGTTCACGAACCCGGCGGCCTTCATCTCGACCTCGACGAAGTTCAGGGACGAGTTGTTGAACACCACGACCTTCACGGGCAGCTTGTTCTGCCGCAGCGTGAGCAGCTCGCCCAGCAGCATGCCGAGGCCGCCGTCGCCCGCCAGCGCGACCACCTGCCGGTCCGGGAACGCGGACTGCGCGCCGATCGCGTGCGGCAGGGCGTTGGCCATCGTGCCGTGGTTGAACGAGCCGATCAGCCGCCGCCGGCCGTTCATCGTCAGGTAGCGCGCGGCCCACACGACGGGGGAGCCGACGTCGGGGATGAACACGGCGTCGTCGCTCGCCAGCTCGCTCACCAGCCGCGCGACGTACTGCGGGTGGATGGGCTCGCGGTTGCGGTCGTTGTCGGCCAGCTCGTCGAGGCTCTTGCGGGCCCGCGTGTAGTGCTTGATCGAGGAGTCGAGGTGCCGGCGGCTGCTCTTGTCGTCCAGCCGTGGGAGCAGGGCCTCGATCGTGTCGCCGACGTCGCCCACCAGGCCCAGGTCGATCGGCGTGCGCCGGCCGAGCTGCTCGCCGCGGACGTCGACCTGCACCACCTGCGCCTTGGACGGGTAGAACTGCGGGTACGGGAAGTCGGTGCCGAGCATGAGCAGCGCGTCGCAGCTCTCCATGGCGCGGTAGCCGGAGGCGAAGCCGAGCAGGCCCGTCATGCCGACGTCGTACGGGTTGTCGTACTCCAGGAACTCCTTGCCGCGCATCGCGTGCACGATCGGCGCCTTGAGCTTCTCGGCGATCTGCAGCACCTGCCGGTGGGCGCCCTCGGTCCCGGCGCCGCCCAGGATGGTCACCCGCCGGGCTTCGTTCAGGATCTGCGCCGCGATCCCGAGCTCGTGCTCGCCGGGACGCACCACGGGCTGCGCGGCCCGGATCGGCGCGGACTTCCTGCGGCCCACGTTCTCGGCCAGGAAGATCTCGCCCGGTACGACGACGACCGCGACGCCGCGCTTCTCGACGGCGGTGCGCATCGCGATCTCGAGCACGCGTGGGAGCTGCTCGGGCAGGCTCACGAGCTCGGTGTAGACGCTGCACTCGCGGAACAGCTCCTGCGGGTGGGTCTCCTGGAAGTAGGTGCTGCCGATCTCGGTCGCGGGGATGTGCGCCGCGATCGCGAGCACGGGCACCCGGCTGCGGTTGGCGTCGTACAGGCCGTTGACCAGGTGCAGGTTGCCGGGCCCGCAGCTGCCCGCGCACACCGTGAGCTCCCCGGTCAGCGCGGCCTCGGCGGCCGCCGCGAACGCCGCCGCCTCCTCGTGCCGCACGTGCTGCCAGGCCACCTTGTGGTGCGGCGGATCGCGTCGGTGAACCCGTTCAGCGAGTCACCCGGCAGGCCGTAGACGCGTTCCACCCCCGCGTCCTCGATGATCTCGACGATGGTCTCGGCAACGTTCGTCATGGGTGCGCCCCCTGGCCGATCGGCGTTCGCGCTGCTCGGGCGGTGCTCCCGGTCAGCAGGTCCCGTCGAACGTATGCCGCGGCCCACCGCGTCGCAACGCCGGGCGGCGGGTCACCCGCCACTTGCGTGGAACCGGCGGGCCGCGCGTCCTACGCTCGGGGGTATGGCCTCCGTACCGGTGTCCGACGACGTGGCGGCGTGGCTGCTCGACAGCGACCCGGCACTGCGCTGGCAGGTCGAGAAGGACCTGCTGCGCGCGCCCGCCGAGGTCTGGCAGGCCACGCGGGCCCGCATCGCGACCGAGGGGTTCGGGGCCCGCCTGCTCGCGCTGCAGGACGAGACCGGCACCTGGGCCGGTGGGGCGTTCTTCCCGGCCGGATTCGACTTCGACGGCCCGGAGGCGCAGCCCGGCGCGGGGCAGCCGTGGACCGCCACCACGTGGTCGCTCAACACCCTGCGCGAGTGGGGCCTGGACCCCGCGGTGCTGCGCGAGCGGGACACCGCGGGTCTGATCGCCGCCAACGCCCGGTGGGAGTACGACGACCTGCCCTACTGGGGCGGCGAGGTCGACGCCTGCATCAACGGGTTCACCCTGGCCAACGGCCTCTGGCTCGGGGCGGACGTCGACGGCGTCGCCGACTGGTTCGTCGCGCACCAGATGGCCGAGGGCGGCTGGAACTGCGAGTGGGTCGAGGGCTCGACGCGTGCGTCGGTGCGGTCCACGCTCAACTCGCTCAAGGGTCTGCTGGCCTACGAGGAGGCGACGGGCGGCACGGACGCCGTCCGTGAGGCGCAGCGGAGGGCCGAGGAGTACCTGCTGGAGCGGCACCTCGTCCACCGGCTGACCACGGGCGAGCCGGTGGCCGACTGGGTGTTCCGGCTCGCCTACCCGTTCCGCGCCTTCTACGACGTGCTCACCGCCACCGACTACTTCCGCGCGGCGTCCCTGCTGCGCGACACGCCGCCCGACCCGCGGGTGGCCGAGGCGGTCGAGCGGGTGCGCTCGCAGCGGCAGCCGGACGGCACCTGGCTGCAGGCCCGGCGCCACCCCGGCCGGGTGTGGTTCGAGGTCGACGTCGACGCGGGGCAGCCGTCGAAGTGGCTCACGTTCCACGCGGCGCGCGTGCTCGGCTGGTGGGACGACTCGGTGCACGGGAGCTGCTGAGGCACGTCCGGCCAGTACCGACCGCGGCCGCCGACCGATCACTTTCGATCAGAATGTTGACCTCGGCGCGCCCCGCGACCTACGTTCGGCCGGAGCACAGCGGGGATGGTCGGCCGAACCGATCATGAACGATCATCGGTGATCGTCGCCTCGCGTGCCGGACCAGTCAACGACGACGACGGAGAGTGCCCCGATGCCACGTCCCCACCGCCGCACGGCCAGATCCACCGCGGTCGCCGCCGCCCTCGCCCTCACCGCCGGCGGCCTGCTGGCGCCGTCGGCCACCGCGAGCGC
>NZ_KI911759.1:78445-79711 GCF_000515355.1 Promicromonospora kroppenstedtii DSM 19349
GTCGGCCCGGGTGCGCGCGGGGTCGTCGAGCAGTCGGCGGCGGGCCGTGGGCTCGAGACGGGCCGTGGCGTCGACCAGTTCGGCGTGCACCTGCTCGACCGGCGCCGCGAGCAGGGCGGCCATGCCCTCGTCGAAGGTCGGGTCGCTGGTCGGCGGCGTCGGGTCCAGGAAGTCGGGCCGGTAGGCGCCGTCGGCCATGAAGACCGTCAGGGCCGACAGGTCCAGGCCCGCCAGGCGCTGCCGGCGACGGCGCAGCCACGGGTGGAACACGGGGTGCCGGCGTGGCTCGGTCAGGAGCCGGGCGAGGCTGACCACCTCGTGCACCGGCGACGTCGCCCACCGCACGCCCGTGGCGCCTGCGCCCAGCTGGTAACGGATCACCACCTCATTCTGGGTCGTCGCCGCAGGTGGGACCAGACCGTTCGGCCACGGCCGAATCGAGAGCGGGCGGACGTGCCCGCTGCCGAGACTCGGGGCATGACACAGCACACGGCAGGGCACACCGCACCGCGACTCATTCGCCTCGGCGCAGGCGGCTCCACGATCGAGGTCCTCGCGAGCCCGGGGGACACCGACGGGACCCTGAGCCTGTATCGCTGGCGCCTCGCGCCCTCCAGCCGGGGTCCGGCGCCGCACTTCCACACCACGTTCAGCGAGACCTTCGTGGTCGAGGAGGGGCAGGTCGACTTCTTCGACGGCGCCACGTGGCGCACGCTGGGGCCCGGCGACACCGCGTTCTCGGCCCGCGGGTCCGTGCACGGGCTCCGCAAGGAGCGCGACGAGCCCGCCACGGTGCTCATGGTGCTGGCGCCGGGAGTGCGTCGCGAGGACTACTTCGCGCGGCTCGCCACCGCCGAGGAGGCGGACATGGAGCGGCTGCACGAGGAGCACGACAACCATTTCGTCGACGAGGGGTGAGCCTTCCCCGAGTCACCCGCCCCGACTCACCTTCGAGGCCTAAGTTTCTTGTCTTTGGACGGCTCCAAAGACAAGAAACTTAGGCCTCGAAAGCGAGCGGGCCGCACCCGCCCGGCTGCCCCGCCCGGCCGCCCCGCCTCGCTAGGCTCTCCTCTGTCACGAGGAGGGGTACCCGGATGAGCTTCAGCGAGACCGCACGCGCGGCGTTCCGGCGCGGGGACGACGACGCCGTCGCGCGCCTCGCCCACGACGAGGCCGATCGGGCCCGCGCGGCCGACGACCTGCCCGCCCTCGTCGAGGCGTTGTACATGCAGTCCCGGCTCGCGATCCGCGCCGGCGACCTCGACG
>NZ_KI911759.1:79811-81304 GCF_000515355.1 Promicromonospora kroppenstedtii DSM 19349
GCCGCCGAGCTCGCCGCGGTCGAGGACGCCGTCCGCGACGCGCTCGGCGACGGCGGTCTGGCCGCCGGCCGCGAGGCCGGATCCCGTCTCGACCCGTGGGACACACTGGCGCTCGCGGTGCGCGACGACGTCGAGCTAGGCGTAGCTCCAACCGCCTGACCAGCAGGAACGACCGCACGCTCCGCCTCCGGCCCCAGGAGATGAAAGTGTTCGAGATGAGAAATGCCGGCCCTTCCGCACCACCCGACGGTCGTGGTCGGATGACCCCCATGAACCCGCAGACCACCCGGCACGCCGTCACGCTGGAGGAGCACAGGGGGCTGACGTCGCTCACGGAGATCACCAGCAGCCCCGACCCGCAGGCGCACTACGCGCGCCTGCGCGCGCAGTGGGGGGAGGTGGCGCCGGTCGAGATCGAGCGCAAGGACGACGTCGTGGTGCCGGCCTGGCTGGTGCTGGGGCACGCGGAGAACTGTCACGTGATGCGCTCCGAGATGGACTACAGCCGGAACGCGGCGAACTGGCGCTGGAACCGCGAGAACCTGCTGCCCGCCGGCACCGCGATCGGCACGTTCGCCCCGCCCGCGCCGCGCCCGACGTCCTTCTACCACGACGGCCCCGAGCGCGAGCGGCTGCGCGCGCCGCTGGACGACGCCTTGGCCGCGCTCGACGAGCGCGCCGTGCGGGACCAGACCCGGTACATGTGCGAGCGCGTCATCGAGCGGATGGGCGACTCCGGGAGCGGCGACCTCGTGAAGGTGTACAGCCGGCCCGTCGGGTTCCTCGCGATGACCACCACGCTCGGGTTCGACCTGGAGACGGGGGCACGGCTCATGGCCGACTCCGCCGCCGTGGTCAGCGGCGACGGCGAGCAGGTGGCCAACGCCCAGGCGTCCACGGCCGCGATCGTCATGGAGCACATCGGCCAGCGCCGCGAGGACGGCGGGCAGGACCTCATCGGGCACCTGGTCGGCCATCCCAACTTCGCGCACGACGGCGAGATCGCCACCAGCGCGATCGTGCCCGTGAGCGCGGCGGCGATCTTCCTGACCGCCTGGATCACCCAGACGCTGCACCAGCTCCTGGCCGACCGGGAGCTGTCGGCGCGGATGTCGGGCGGCCGGCTGACGCTGGACGGCACGCTCGACCAGGTGCTGTGGCGGCGGTCGCCCATCGCCCAGTCCCCGGCGCTGCGCTACGCCCGCAACGACGTGCAGCTCGGCGGGCGCTCGATCCGCAAGGGCGACGCGCTGGTGCTCGCGATCGCCGCGGCGAACGCCGACCCCGCCGTGCACACCGACGACCTGTGGGACGAGGTGGACAACCGCTCCCACCTGTCCTGGGGCACCGGGCCGCACGCCTGCCCGGCGCCCCGGCTCGCGCGGCTGATCGCCCGCACCGCCGTCGACCACCTGCTGCGACACCGGGACGTGCAGCTCACCGTGCCCGAGAGCAGCCTGCCCGCAGCCGCCTCGCCGTGGGTGCGGCACGCC
>NZ_KI911759.1:81404-88478 GCF_000515355.1 Promicromonospora kroppenstedtii DSM 19349
GTCGGCCACCGCGAGCGCGCCGCGCGAGACCACCACGACGGCGCCGTCGGCCACCCCGGCGCTCCCCGTGCTGCGCCTCGACGACCCCACCATCGACTGGCGCGAGCTGCTGGTCGACGGCGACGACGTGCAGCGCGGCGCCGACGGCACCGCGTTCAACACGTTCGGTGGGTTCGGGTCGGTGTCCTGCAACAACACCTCCAACCTGCTGCTCGACTACAAGGAGGAGCAGCCGGAGGCGTACTGGCGCATCATGCGGATGCTCTTCGACCCCGAGACGGGCGCGGGGCTCAAGCACATCAAGGTGGAGCTCGGCGCCGACAGCAACTCGTCGTCGGGCGCCGAGCCCGCCACCAAGCGCAGCGCCGACGAGCCCGCGAACGTGCTGCGCGGGGCGGGCTTCCACTTCATCGCCGACGCGCTGTCGATCAACCCGGACATCGAGACCGAGGCGCTGCGCTGGGGCGAGCCGTCCTGGACCGGGAACGATCCCGTGAAGCGGTACCAGTGGTACAAGGAGACGATCGACGCCGCGTACGACACCTTCGGCGTCGAGCTCGACTGGATGAGCCCGTCGCAGAACGAGGTGCGCGGCAGCACGTACCAGGCGGCCGAGCTGGCGTGGACGGTCAGGTTCGCGCAGTGGCTGGAGCGGGACGCCGCCGCGCCGGACGCCCGCTACGACTACTCGAAGATCAAGATCGTGGCGCTGGACTCGTACCGCGAGGGCGACGCCGTCGCGGCCCGCATCCTGGCCGACCCGGCCGCCCTGGAGCAGATCGACGCCCTCGGCTACCACTACGACATCGTGGGCGGCCCCAACGTGACCCGGCTGAACAAGGAGTTCGGCAAGGAGATCCTGTACTCCGAGGGCGTGGCGCCGATGATCGACCCGCAGTACCGCCTCGCCGCGGACCCGTCCCGGGGCGGCGTCGGGGGCACGGTCTCGGCCGCCGACATCGCGGACCGGTTCATCAACGCCTACCGCTGGAGCGGCGCGGGCGCCGACCCCGCGCACATGACCACGTTCCTGTTCCAGCCCGCGGTCAGCGCCATGTACGAGGGCACGCAGTACTCGCCCAAGCACCTGGTCCGGGCCTCCGACCCGTGGTCGGGCTACTGGGAGGGTGACGTCGGCCTGGTGGCGGTGCGGCACTTCCACCAGTTCGTCGGCGACGGCTGGGAGTACGTCGAGGGCGCGACGGGCGGCGACGGCACCAAGGGTGACGGCGGCACGAACGTCGACACCTCGACCCGCACCGTGCTCACGGCCCGCACGCCCGCGGCCGTCGAGGACGGTGCCGACGGTGAGCCGCAGTGGTCGCAGGTGCACGCGAACAACACCCGCACCGACCGGTACTTCGAGGTCAAGGTGGCCGACCTGGGTCCCGCCGACCGGCCGCTGTACGCGTGGGAGACGCGCGGGCCGGACGCGGGCCAGGAGTACGACGCGAACTACTTCCAGAACACGGGCGTCTACGAGCCGGTCCGCACCGAAACGATCGACGGCGTCGAGCACGACGTCTACCGCGTCAAGGTCCCGGCGTACTCGATCGTCACGCTGTCGACGCTCGCGCACGGCGTGTCCGGCTCCACGGACGAGTACGTGCCGGGCGAGCTCGCGCCCGACACGGCCGACACCATCCTCCCGCTGCCGTACCGCGACGACTTCGAGTACGACGAGTACCCGGTCACCAGGGTCGGTGGAGAGCGGATGACCTACCTGGAGCGCCGCGGCGGCACGCCGCGCTACACGGCGGACCAGGACGGCGCCTTCGAGGTGGTCCGCGGCGACCGGCGCACGGGCCACGTGCTCCAGCAGCAGATCAACGCGGACAACCGTGGGTTCACCTGGAACGTGTGGGGCAACGGGCGGCAGGACGTGCTGCAGACGGCGTCGCCGTCGACCGTGCTGGGCGACCACCGCTGGGCCGACTACGCGGCGGCCGTGGACTTCCGGCTCGACGACGTGGACCGCGACGCGAGCCTGGAGAACTTCGCGGGCCTCGGCGTGCGGCAGACGTACGCGCGTGGCGGCGACCAGGCCACCTACGCCGTCCGCGTGCACGAGGACGGCCGCTGGCAGCTCCGCAAGCTCGACCGGGTCGTGGCCTCGGGCACGGTGGCCGGGTTCGACGGCGCCGCGTGGCACAGGCTCGCGGTCGAGGCGCGCGAGAACGTCGTCACCGCGACGCTCGACGGCGTGCGCCTGACGCGCTACACCGACACGTCCGCCAACCCGGTGCTGGCCGGCCGCATCGCCCTGACCAGCGGGTTCTACAACACGCGGTACGACAACCTCGCGGTCACCCCGGTTCAGGACCATGCCTGGGCCTCGGAGAAGATCGACGACGCCGACCCGCGCCTGTCGTACCCGGACGGGTTCACGTTCACGCAGGCGGGCTACGCCCACTTCAACCGCACGCAGCACGTGCTCGCGGCGGGCAGGTCGGTGACCGTGCCGTTCCGGGGCACCGGGATCAACCTGTTCGGCGCCACGGCCGCCGCGACCCTGGAGGTCGTCGTCGACGGCGCCGCCCCACGGACCGTGCAGGTCGGGCCGGTGGGCACGCGCGAGACGTCGTACTGGCTGCGCGGTCTGGGCAACCGGAACCACACGGTCACGGTCCGGGTGGTCAGCGGCACGTTCACCCTGGACGGCGTCGACGTCCTGACCCCGGGCCGGCCTTGACGACGTGGTGACTTCGGTCGGTTGTCTCGAGACCGGTCAGTTGACCGACCGTTCTCGAGACAACCGACCGAAGTCAGCGCTCCGGGGCTCCAGAAGCACCGGGTCTCAGGGGACATTGGCCAGCGGGTACGCGATACCCGTGCCCGCGTCCACCAGCGCGGCGCGGGACAACGTGCCCGTCAGCGGGACGATCTCGTAGACCGCCTCCAGCACCAGCGGCGTCTGGTCCAGCCGGGCGCGCGTCGCCACGGTGACGTGCGGCGTCCAGACGCCGGGCACGTAGTGCTTGTGCAGCTCCTCGTCGGTGGCGCCCAGCGCCTCGACCACCTGCTCCTGGCGCGCCGCGAGCACGCTCGTGACCGCCGGGACCAGGCTCATCCGGCCGCGCCGGAACGCGGCGACGGCGTCGAACCGCACCGGCGTCGGCCCGGCGTCCGGCAGGGCCTCGACGGCGGCCCGCACCTTGTCCAGGTCCCAGGAACGCAGCACCGCCAGGGAGAGGTGGGGCAGGTGCCGGCGGTGGGTGTGCGTGGCGAGGGTGGGCACGCCCTGGTCCTCGAGCCGCTGCCACAGCCGTCGCAGGGCCCGCTCGGTCGGCCTGTCGAACAGCAGGCAGATCGCCAGCGCCACGAGGTCAGCCTAGGTCGTCGTGCCGGGTCACGAACCCACGGACGCCAGGCGGACGGGCACGCCGGACGCGCCGTCGGGACCCGACGGTTTGGTGGCCGCGAGCCGGCCCAGCACGGAGAGCCCGGAGCACCGGGCGCCCAGCGACTCCAGGGCGGCGGCCTCCCGGTCGGCGTCGAGGTCGGCGACGAAGAGCAGGAACACGTAGTCGACGCTGTCCCGCACCGGCCGGGCGACGATGTTCTCGAGGTTGCAGCCCAGGGCCGACAGGGGTCCGAGCAGCGCCGCGAGGCTGCCTGGTGCGTTCCGCTCCGGCAGTGCGGCGAAGACGGTCGTCCAGCACTCCGTCGTCGGCCGCACGTCGTCGCGGGTCACGAGCCCGAACTGGGTGATCGCCCCGGCGCCGTCCTCGACCTCGGTGGCGATGGTCGCGACGGGGTACAGCTCCGCGCAGACGGGTGCCGCGATGGCGACCTCGCCGGGCGCGAGCGAGGCGCAGGCCTCCGCGGTCGAGGAGGTGACGCGGCTGGGCACGCCGAGCGAGCCCACGTACCTGGCGCACTGCGCGAGGGCGTGCGGGTGGCTCGCCACGACCTCCGGCACGACGTCGGCGCTCAGGGCGTAGGCGTTGAAGGTCACCGGCACGAGGACGTCGGCCACGATGCGGCTCTCGGTGGTGAGCAGCAGCGAGTCCCACGTCGGCAGCACCACGCCGTTGACCGTGTTGTCCACGGGCACGACGGCGCCGTCGATCGTGCCGTCCTCGACCTGGGCGATCGCCTGGGCCTGCGTCGCCAGCGCCACGAGCTCGGCGCCGGGGCACAGCTCCCGGGCCGCCGCGTGCGTGAACGTTCCTTCTGGGCCGAGATAACCGATGGCCACGGATCCTCCTGTGTCGTCCTGCCTGGCTGCGTGCGGTGCGTGCGTACCTCGCGGCGTCACCGCCGCGCGCCCATCTTCGTCAAGAACTGCTCCTGGAGCGGGCTCAGGCCCGTCGCACCGCTGATCCGCATGCCCCGGCAGCTGATCCGCTGGTTGGCGTCGCTCTGCAGGGCGAGCTCGTCCAGCCGGGCCCAGCCGACCGTACTCCAGGACCGCACGTACCCGTCGAGGCTGCCGCTGACCAGGACGTCGTCGTGCCACTGGAAGGCGAGGCTCCAGACCGCCGCCTCGTGCGCGTCGAGCCGGCGGACCAGCGCCGGGGCCGCCGCGTCGTCGTCCGAGACGTCCCAGATCCGGACGACGCCGTCGGAGTCCCCGCTGGCGAGCAGCCGGCCGTCGGGGCTGTAGGCGACGGACCACACGATGGTCTGGTGCCCGGTGAGCACGGCGCGCACACGACGCGACCCGACGTCCCACAGGCGGACCGTCCCGTCGTTGCTCGCGGACGCGACGGTGCGGCTGTCCGGGCTCCAGGCCACCCCGTTGACGAGACTACCGTGCCCCTCGAAGCGCTCGACGCAGCGCAGCTGGAGACCGTCGGACGGGTCGGTCGTGATCCGCCAGAGCCCCACGGTCGCGTCGAAGCTGCCGGTCGCGAGCCAGGCGCCGTCGGGTGCGGCGTTGATCGAGTACACCGTGGCGCGGTGCTCGCGCGCCGACTTGAGCTCCGCGCCGTCGTCGACGGACCAGGCCCGGACCAGGGAGTCGCTCCCCGCCGTGAAGAGGTACCGGCCGGCGGGGTCGAAGGCGACGTCGTAGACCGTGTTGGTGTGCCCCTCGAGCACCCGCCGTGCGGAGGGGTGGTCGGCCGGCACGTCCGTGCGCCACACCGTGGCGGTGTGGTCGAAGCTGCCCGCGGCGACCGCCCGGCCGTCCAGGGTGAGCTGGACGCTGGTCAGCGAGTCCGACGGACCCCGCAGGCGGTGCAGCTCGGTGCCCGTGCCCGTGGTGTCCTGGACGCTGACGCTGTTGTCGCCGAGCGTCACCGCCCGCGTCCCGGCGCGGCTGACGGCCACCCCCTTGCCCGACGAGCGCACCCCGAGGTTCAGGTCCTTGAACGTCACGTCCGTGAAGTCGGTGGAGGTGAGCTGGGCGTCGGTCACGTTCATCGAGACCACGGTCGAGCCGGCGAAGCTCGAGCCACGCAGGTGCGCCCCGCTCAGGTCGGCGCCCTCGATGACGAGGCCGGAGAAGTCACGCCGCGACAGCCGGAACCGCAGCGCGCGCAGCAGGGAGAGCACGTTCCCCGCGGTGCAGGCGTCGTCGGTCCGGCCGCGCACGGTCGCCAGGTGGTCGTAGAGGCGCTGGGCGTCCAGCGGCCTGCCGGTGAGGAACGCGACGATCTCGGGGGAGAGGCGGCGGATCGCCAGCAGGTCGTACCGGCCCGCCGCGAGCTCCGTCGCGAGCCGGTCCGCGACGAAGAACTCCAGGAACGACTTGTGCGCGAACTGGTAGCGGCCGTGCGAGTCGCGCTGGAGGTAGGACTGCGTGGTGAGGTCGGCCGCGATCGCCTCGAGGAGGCCCGGGATGCGCACGTAGTTCTCGCCCGCGACGATCTCGGCGATCGCCTCGACGCGGACCTCCAGCGTGTCCTGCTCGAACATGGTCCAGGCGAGCCGCTGCATCAGCGGCCGTCGTTCCCGCGGGGAGATGGCCTGCGGCCGGTCCCGGCCCACCGCCTCGATCCAGCGGCGCGTGTACACGTCGTACAGCTCGGCGAGCGTCGCGCTGGTCCGCCCGCGCATGGCCGGCAGGATCTCCAGCACCATGTCCAGGACGAACGGCCGGCGGACGAGGTCGAGCAGCCCGTACGTATCGGTGATGAGGCTCCACCGCCGTCCCCAGTCGGCGGGGAACCGCGCCTTGAGGATGCCGCGGATCTGGTCCGTGCTGAAGTCCCGCAGGTACAGGATGTCGAACCGGCGACCGCGGTCGCCGAGGAACACCTCCGACTCCTCGTGCACGTCGCGGAAGTAGAGGGTGCGCGACGTGATGACGACCTTGCTGGCCGGTTCGGCGAGGGCGCGCAGCCGCTCGAACGCCTGGGTCACCGTCTCGTGGGCGGCGCGCGGCATCTCGTCGAACCCGTCGCACAGGAGCAGGAGCAGTCCCTGCCGGTTCAGCTCGGTCAGCACTGCCGCCACCTGGTCGTGCAGGCCGTGCAGCCGGCAGAAGTCCGCGAAGATCGCTCGGGCCGCGTCCTGCCGGACGCCGGCCTGCGGGGCGCCCGCCCCCGCGACGGGTGCCGGGTCGACGTCGTCCGGCGTGCGCACGTGCCGCAGCTCGAGGAGCAGGGGGAGGCGCCCCGCTGCGTCGCCACCGCCGTCGGACCCTGTCGTGTCGGGGAGCAGCCGGCGCGCGAGCTCGAGGCAGAACCAGCTCTTGCCGCTGCCGAAGTCGCCGAGCAGCGCGAGCTGCGTACCGCTCTGGTCCGCGGTCCACCGTTCGACCGAGCCGACCAGCGACGAGCGCGGCGAGCGGGAGACCTCGCTCCCGTCCTCCAGGCGGTCCGACTTCGCCGCGGCGAGGTCCACGAACGTCGACCCGGCGCGGCCGATGCGCCGGTCGTGCTCGGCGCGCAGCCACTCGACGTAGGGGCCGAGCGGGGCGAGCCGTGCGGCGAGGCCCCGGAACGTCGTCACCTCGACGCCGTCGCCCCATGTGTCCGGGGAGTGCGAGGTGCCCGGCGTGAGCGACGCGGCGTCGACCTTGTCGTCGACCACCAGGACCGCGTGGTCGGCGCCCGTGGTGCGGGCGGCGCCGGCCAGCCCGGTCACCGCGGAGGTGCGGGGCTCGGCGACCGTGCACCCGAC
>NZ_KI911759.1:88578-91962 GCF_000515355.1 Promicromonospora kroppenstedtii DSM 19349
GTTCGATCGTCGGCACGAGCCAGGCGAGGTCGGCCCCGTCGGCCGGCACGGCCTGGCGCTCGGTCAGCGGGCGGAGCGACGCGGGGAGCCCGTCCGGATCCGGGAGCCCGGCGCCCCGCACCAGCACGGGCAGCACCCGTTTGCCGTGGTCGAGGGCGTGCTCGATCTCCTGCCGCACGAAGTCCGCCGGGTCGCCGATGCGGTCGCCGCCCGCCCAGCGTGGGCCGATCACGGCCAGCACCAGGTCGGCGTCACGGATCGCGTCCCTGAGCACGTCGGGAAACGCGGTGGCGGGCGGGACGTCCTCCGTGTCGAGGAACACCGCCGGGTAGTGGTCTCGCAGGTGGCGGTAGTACCGCAGGCTCTCGTCGCGGGTGTCGTCCCGTCGGTACGAGATGAAGATCTTCGTCATTCGGCCTCGAAGAGCGTGGTCCAGCGGTGGTCCGCCGTCGTCAGCAGCTCGCGCAGGGCCGCGGGGTCGCTCTCGGCCACGCGGTCGGCCACCAGCTCGACCTCGCGCGCGTAGCGCCGGAGGGCCTCGACGACGTGGTCGGTGTTCGTGACCAGCACGTCCGCCCACATGTCGATGTTCTCCGTGGCCTTCCGTGTGCTCTCGCGGAAGCCGCCCGCGGGCAGCTCGGCGAGCATCGGGTCGGGGTCCTTGTCCGCGAGCTCGAGCAGCGGCAGGGGCAGGATCCGGGGCAGGTGGCTGACGACGGCGACGAGCCGGTCGTGCCGCGCGGGCTCCAGCACCTCGACCCGGGCGCCGATCTCCTCCAGCAGGCCGGTGCACCACCGGGTCACGGCGGGATCGGTGCGCGGCGTGGGGGTGAGCAGGAAGACACGGCCGCCGAAGACCCGCGCGGTGGGGCTGTCGGTGCCTGCGGTGGCGGGACCGGTCATCGGGTGCCCGCCGATCGGCACGACGTCGTCGGGCAGGAGCTTGTCCATCGCCTCGGTGACCGCCGACTTGGTGCTGCCGATGTCCAGCACGACCGTGCCGGGGCGCAGGAGCGGTCCGAGCTCGGTCAGGTAGGTGATGATCTGCTGCACCGGCGTGCACAGCACGAGCAGGTCCGCTGCGCGCGCGACGTCGGCGGCGGTGTCCAGCACCTCGTCGACGTGCGCGCCGTCCAGTGCCTGGGCCCGTGCGTCGGCGGAGCTGTCGTAGCCGACCACCCGCCCGATGCCGCTCGCCCCGCGCAGCGCCGCACCGAGCGAGGCGCCCATGAACCCCAGGCCGACCACGCCGGCCGTCCTCGTGCCGTCCGTCATGGAGTGCTCCTCGCGCTCGCGGTGCCGGGTCAGGTGCAGTTCGAAGGCAGTCCAGATGCAGTCCAGATGCAGGTCAGAGTGCCGCGGACCCCCGGCGCGAGGCCGGACTCCATGCTCCAGGAGAGTACACGGGAGCGGCGGGGCGGGGGCGTCGTCGGCGCCCCCGCGGGCCGCACCTCTCAGCGCACCGTTCGGCGTACCCGCTCAGCGCACCATGCTGTTGCCCTGCACCGCCGCCAGCCGCGACCGGACGCTGAGCAGGGTCTCGATGATGAGGTCCTCGCGCCCGTCGCCGAGCCTGCTGATCGGCACCGCGACGCTCATGGCGTCCACGGCGTGGTTGCTGAACGGGAGCGCCACGCCGAAGCAGCGCACGCCCATGCACGACTCCTCGCTCTCGGTCGCGTAGCCCTGGTAGGCCGCGCGGTCGATGATCTCCAGCACGGCGGCCTTGTCGGTGGTGGTGTTCGGCGTGATCGCGGCGATCGACTCGGGCACCAGGTCGCCCCGGGACTCGGCCGGCATCTCCGCGAGCAGGGCCCGCCCCAGCGACGTGGCGTACGCCGGGAGGCGGCGTCCGACGGCGGAGTGCATGCGCAGCGGGTGCACGGACTCGCGCTTGGCGGTGTAGATGACGTCGGCGCCGTCGAGGCGGCCCAGGTGCACCGTCTCCTGCGTGGCGGCGGCCACCTCGTCGAGCACAGCCGTGGCGCGGGCCAGCACGGGGTCGCCGTCCAGGTAGGCGGAGCTGACGACGAGGGAGTGGATGCCGAGCTGGTAGACGGTGCCGGTCGGGTCGGTCTGCAGCCAGCCCCGGTCGGTCATGGTGCGCAGCAGCGCGTGCAGGCTGCTCTTCGGGATGCTGAGGCGCGTCGAGAGCTGCAGCTGGGTTCCGGGGCCGTTCGCGGCTATGTCGTCGAGCAGGTCCAGGGCGCGCGCCGCCGACTTCACCGGACCGGTCTCCGTGGTACCGGTCGTCTGGAACTCCTTCTGCAGCTGCATTAACGCTCTCCTCTGGTCCTGCCGGTCGTACGTGTGGGTACCCGGGAACTGACCCGGGGGTGAATACGACAGTACCGCGAGTTCGCATACATGGACAGGTTTCCGCCCCTTGACCCGTGACCCGGGTCACGTCTATCTTCGGACCAGTTCACATAGACGAACGCAGTTCACAGACGAACGCGATTCGCCAGACCGACCGAGGGGCAGCTACGTGATCCAGGTTCGATACTCGACATCTCCCGCCAGCGCGGAGACGGCAACCACCGCGGACCTGCGGGAGAGCTTCCTCGTCTCAGACCTCTTCGTCAGCGGCGAGGTCCGGGGCACGTACACCCACGACGACCGGCTGCTCGTCGGCGGGGCCGTCCCGGCCGACGGCGAGGTCGGCCTCCCGGCCTGGACGGACGTGCTCGGCACCGCCAGCCACCTCGAGGGCCGCGAGCTCGGCGTCATCAACGTGGGCGGCGCGGGCCATGTCGTCGTCGACGGCGAGAAGTTCGAGCTGGAGCACCTCGACGGCCTGTTCGTCGGCCGGGGGAGCGAGGTCACCTTCGCCGGCACCGACGCCGCCTACTACTTCGTGTCCGCGCCGGCGCACACCGCCTACCCGACCCAGGTGCTGCGGCACAGCGAGGTGGAGCCGGTCGCGCTGGGCTCGGCCGAGGCGGCCAACGAGCGCAACCTCTTCCGGTACGTGTGGGGCCAGGACGTCAAGACCGCCCAGCTCCAGTTCGGGGTCACGGTCATCGCCAGCGGCTCGGTGTGGAACACGTTCCCGCCGCACCTGCACGATCGCCGCACCGAGATCTACTGCTACGTGGACCTCGACGAGAGCGACCGCGTCTTCCACTTCATGGGCAAGCCCGGCGAGACCCGCCATCTGGTGCTCCGCAACCGCGAGGCCGTCATCTCCCCGCCGTGGTCGATCCACGCCGGGGCCGGCACCGGCTCGTACGCCTTCATCTGGGCCATGGCGGGCGAGAACAACGTCTACACCGACCTCAGCCCCGTGGCGGTGGACGACCTGTGACGAGCTCGCCCTTCGACCTGACCGGCCGGTGCGCCGCGGTGACCGGCGCGGGCCGCGGCCTCGGGCAGGCGGTCGCG
>NZ_KI911759.1:92062-99390 GCF_000515355.1 Promicromonospora kroppenstedtii DSM 19349
GGGCCGCGGCCTCGGGCAGGCGGTCGCGCTCGGCCTGTCCCGCGCGGGGGCCGACGTCGTGCTGATCGGCCGGCCCGGCAACCAGGACGCCACGCGTGACCTGGTCCTCGCGCAGGGCGGCAAGGCCGACGTCGTCGACCTCGACGTGAGCGACCTGGACGCCGTCGAGCGGGTCGGCACCGAGCTGGCCGGCTCGCGGCAGATCGACGTACTGGTCAACAACGCCGGCGTCATCGACCGCGAGGACTCCGTCGAGGTGGGCCGCGAGGCCTGGCAGCGGGTGCTCGACGTCAACCTGAACGGGCTCTTCTTCCTCACCCAGCAGCTCGGCCGGCCGATGGTCGAACGCGGCCACGGCAAGGTCGTCAGCATCGCCAGCCTGCTGTCCTTCCAGGGCGGCCTGCGGGTGGTGTCGTACGCCGCGAGCAAGCACGGCGTCGCCGGGGTGACCAAGGCGCTGGCCAACGAGTGGGGGCCGCACGGCGTCCAGGTCAACGCCATCGCCCCGGGCTACATGGTCACCGACAACACCACGGCGCTCCGCGAGGACGCGGATCGCTCCCGCTCCATCCTCGAACGCATCCCGGCCGGGCGCTGGGGTACCGCCGAGGACATCGCCGGAGCAGCCGTCTTCCTCAGCTCGCCCGCCGCCGACTACGTCAACGGCCACGTCCTGGCCGTGGACGGCGGCTGGCTGGCGCGCTGACCCACAGCAGTTCCGCATCACAGAGCCGGACCCCGGCACCGAACGAGATCGAGGAAAAGACAATGAAGTTCACCTCTCGACACACTGGCGCTCGCCACACGGCCGCCGTCGTCGGCGTCCTGCTGGCGGCCGGCGCACTGACCGGATGCACCGAGACCGCCGCAGGGAGCGGCGGCGGTGGCAGCGCCGAGGCCGGCGCCTGCGACCCCGCGGACGTGACCCTGGTGGGCCAGGTGCGCAACGAGTCCAACCCCTACGAGGCCTCGTGGCTCGACGGCGGCGACGCCTTCGCCGAGCAGGTCGGCCTCACGCAGGAGCGGCTCACCTACGACGGCGACTCGACGCGCCAGCAGGAGCAGATCAGCCAGCTCCTCGCGGGCGACACCGAGTGCCTCGTCATGAACATCCTGCCCAACGGCGACTCCGACACCCCGCCGATCGTCGAGGGTGCCCAGGACGCGGGCGCCTACCTCGTCACCCAGTGGAACAAGCCGGCCGACCTGAACGTGGCCGACTACGACCACTGGCTGTCCCACATCACCTACGACGGCGTCGAGTCCGGCAAGCAGATCGGCGACGCGCTGGCCGAGGCCATCGGGGGTTCGGGCGGCATCGTCGCGCTGCAGGGCATCCTCGACACCGGCGCCGCCAAGGACCGGTTCGCCGGGCTCGAGGAGTCGCTGGCCGCCAACCCCGACGTCGAGCTGCTCGACGACCAGACCGCCAACTTCTCGCGCGCCGAGGCCCTCGAGGTGACCAAGACGCTGCTGACCAAGCACGGCGACGACGTCAAGGGCATCTGGGCCGCCAACGACGACATGGCGCTCGGCGCGCTCGAGGCGCTGCAGCAGGCCGGCCGGGACGACGTGGCCGTGGTCGGCATCGACGCCGTCCCGGACGCCCTGACGGCCATCGAGGACGGCACCATGACGGCCACCGTCTCGAGCGACGGCCCGTGGCAGGGCGGCATCGGCCTCGCCATCGGCTACTGCGTGGCCACCGGTGAGCTCGCCGTCGAGGACATCGCCGGCGAGGACCGCGCCTGGTTCGCCGAGCAGTTCCTCATCCAGCAGGACAACGTGGCCGACTTCGTCTCCCCGGTCACGAGCGAGGACGACTTCGCCTGCGGCAACCTCTTCAGCCGGTCGCAGGGCGCGATCTCGTGACCATGGCACCCCCCACTGAAGCTGGCGCAGGAGCCGACACCGACGTCGTGCCCGCACCGCGCCCCCGGCCTCGGCGGGGGGTGTCCCTGCGGGACGCGGGCCCGCCGATCGCACTGGTCGTCGTGTTCGGGATCTTCGCGGTCCTGAGCCCCGACTTCCGGACGATCTCCAACGTGCAGAACGTCCTCGACGCCGCGGCGGTCCTCGCCGTGGTCACCTGCGGCATCAGCTTCGTGCTGATGACCGGCTCCATCGACCTGTCCGCACCCGGGATCATGGGTGCGTCCGCCATCACGGTCGCCCTCCTGGTCGCCAACAACCGCAACGACAACGACCTCGGCCTGATCGGGGTCGCCGTCGCGGTGCTGCTGGCCGCCGCGCTCGGCTGCCTGAGCGGGCTGGCCCTGGTGGTGCTCAAGGTGCCGTCGTTCATGGCCACCCTCGGTGTCTCCGCCGTCGGGCTGGGCGTCGCGACCCTGCTGTTCGCGGGCGTGCAGCCCAACATCACCGACCCGATGCTCGAGGGCTGGGCCGTCGAGCGGTTTCTCGGCCTGGCGCGGCTGACCTGGATCGCCGTCGCCTGCGTGCTGCTCGGCTGGCTGGTGCAGCGCTACTCGCGTCTGGGCCGCTACGCCTTCGCGATCGGCGGCGCCGAGGAGGTGCTGGCCCTGTCCGGGGTGCGGGTCGCGCCCTACAAGGTCGCGGTCTTCACCATGGCCGGCGCGTTCTACGGGCTGGCCGGCGTGCTGGTCACCAGCCAGCTCGGCGCCGGTCTGGTCCAGGCGGGCCGCGGCTACGACTTCTCCGCCATCACCGCCGCCGTGGTGGGCGGCACCCTGCTCACCGGCGGACGCGGCGGCATCCTGCACTCTGCCGTCGGCGTCCTGCTGGTGACCGTCCTGACCAACGGCCTCGTCCAGGTCGGGGTGAGCCCTTACTGGCAGGGCGGCGTGCAGGGCCTCATCGTCGTCGCGGCCGTCGCGGCCGCCGTCATCCCACAGCGTCGTAGGAACCAGGTGACCAAGTGACAACCGACCTGCAGACCGAACCCGGGCCGCGCGCGCCGGGGTCCCCGCCCGCCCTCGAGGTGCGCGGCCTGGTCAAGCACTACCCGGGCGTCAAGGCGCTCGACGGCGTCGACCTCGTCGTGCGCCAGCACGAGGTGCTGGGGCTCGCCGGCGAGAACGGCGCCGGCAAGTCCACGCTGCTCAAGGCGCTGGTCGGCCTGGTCCGGCCCGACGCCGGCGAGATCTGGGTACGCGGCGAGCGCGTGCGCCTGCGCAGCGTCGTCGACGCCGCCGACCACGGCCTCGGCATGGTGTTCCAGGAGCAGTCGCTGGTGCCCAACCTCACCGCCGCCGAGAACATCGTGCTGGGCAGCGAGGGGCCCGGCGTGCGCCGCGGCATCTACCGCTGGGGCACCATGCGCCGCCTCGCGCAGGAGCAGCTCGACAAGATCGGGTCGCACATCGACCCGCTGGCCCGGACCGACAGCCTGTCGTTCGCCGACCGCCAGATGGTCGAGATCGCCAAGGTGCTCCGCATCGAGGAGCGCACCGCGCACCCGCCGGTGATCATCCTCGACGAGCCCACGTCGGTGCTCGAGTCCAAGGAGATCGACACCCTGTTCACCCAGGTGCGCCGGCTGCGGGAGTTCGCGTCCGTCGTCTTCGTCTCGCACCGCCTCGACGAGGTGCTCGACGTCTGCGACCGCGTCGCCGTGCTGCGCGGCGGGAAGTCGGTGGGCGAGGTGCTCGCCGCGGACGCAGCCCCCGCCGAGCTGCACCGCATGATGATCGGCGCCACCGGCTCCGAGGACCACTACCACGACGGCGCCGCCGAACGCTCCGGCGAGCCCCGCCGGCCCCGGCTCGTGGTGCGCGGCCTGACCGGCAAGACCTTCCGCGACGTCGACCTCGACGTGCACGCGGGGGAGATCGTCGGCATCGTCGGCGTGCACGGCTCCGGGCGCGAGGACGTGTGCCGTGCGCTGTTCGGCGCCGAGGCCACCGTCGCGGGCGAGGTCGTGCTCGACGGCAGGAAGCTCGACCTGTCCGGCACCCGCGCGGCGTGCGCCGCCGGCGTCGGCTACGTGCCCGCCGAGCGCAAGACCGAGGGCATGGTCGGCCCCATGTCGGTGGCCGACAACATGACCCTGACCAAGCAGCACGCCCGCTGCTCCGGCCCGCTGGTGCGGCCCGGCAAGCAGGCCACGCTCGTGGACACCTGGATCGAGCGCCTCTCGATCCGCACGCCGCACCGGGGCACCGCGATCCAGCGGCTGTCGGGCGGCAACCAGCAGAAGGTGGTGCTGGCGCGCTGGCTGGTGGCCGGCGACGTCCGCCTGCTGCTGCTCGACCACCCGACCCGCGGCCTCGACGTCGGGGCGCGCTCCGAGGTGTACCGGCTGATGCGCGAGCTCGCCAACAGCGGCGTCGCCACCGTGCTGCTGGCCGACAGCCTCGAGGAGGCGATCGGCATGTCCGACCGGATCGTCGTGATGAGCGACGGCCGTGCGACCAAGGAGGTCGCCGCCCCCGCCGGGGCCAAGCCGACCCCGCTCGACCTCGTCAAGGAGATGGTCTGACCATGTCCACGCCCGTCCTCGCCAAGCCGGCCCCCGAGCCGGCTGCCGACCCCACCGTCAAGGCCCGCCCCACCACGGGGCAGCGGCTGACGTCGTTCATGCCGGTCATCGCGCTCGTGGTGCTGCTGGCCGCGCTCACGGTCGCCGACCCCGGCTTCCTGAGCCTGAACAGCCTCACGGCCGCCGTCCGCACCTCGGCGCCGCTCGTGGTGCTGGCGGCCGGCGCCACCCTGGTGGTCCTGTGCGGCGGCATCGACCTGTCGATCGCCGCGCTCTGCTCCCTGGCCACGGTCTTCTTCGCGCTGTGGCTGCCCGACCTCGGCGGGCTCACCACCCTCGCGATCATCGCGGCCACCGGGGCGATCGGGGCCCTGCAGGGCGTCGCCCATGTGCTGCTGCGCATCCCGTCGTTCATCGTCACGCTCGGCGGCATGAGCATCTTCACCGCGATCGCCCTGGTGATCTCCGACGCCGGCCCCATCCGGGTGGCCGACCGGGACGCCACCCACTGGCTCACGCTCTACGTCGCGGGCGTGGTGCCCATGTCGTTCGTCGTCGCGCTGGTCGTCGTGCTCGTGGTCTCGCTGGCGCTCGCGCTCACCCCGCTCGGGAGCTGGGTCCGCGCCACGGGCTACTCCGAGTCCGCCGCCCGCCTGGGCGGCGCGCCCGTCGACCTGGTCAAGGTCGCCGCGTTCACCCTCTCCGGCGCGTGCGCGGGCCTGGCGGCCGTCATGCTGGTCTCCCGCAACTTCAGCGGCAGCCCGACCATGGCGGACAACCTGCTGCTCCCCGCGGTGGCGGCCATCGTGGTGGGCGGTACCGCCATCACCGGCGGCCACGGCTCGCTGTGGCGCAGCCTCGCCGGGGCGCTCGTGGTGACCCTGCTGCGTGTGGGGCTGCCGATCGTCGGCGTCCCGTCGGCCTACGAGCAGATCCTGTACGGGGCGATCATCGTCGCCGCCGTCGCGCTCACCCTGGACCGATCGAAGGTGCTGATCATCAAGTAGCCCGGTCGCCGAGAACCCCGGCCCAGCCCACGACCGACCCGACGCCCGATACCCGGACCCCGACACCACGGAAGGTTCCCCATGTCCGAGAACTCCCTTCTCCTGCCCGCCGTCTCGAAGTTCCTCTCCTCGCCCAAGCAGCTCCTGATCGACGGCGAGTGGGTGGACGCCAAGGACGGCCAGACCTTCGCCACGGTGAATCCCGCGACCGAGGAGGTCCTCGTCCAGGTGGCCCAGGCCTCCGCGGTGGACGCCGGCCGGGCCGTCACCGCGGCCCGTAACGCCTTCGAGCACGGTTCGCCCTGGTCGAGGATGACGCCGCGCGACCGCTCCCACCTGCTGTGGCGCATCGGCGACATGATCGACGAGCGCACCGAGGAGTTCGCACAGCTCGAGTCGCTCGACAACGGCAAGTCCCTCGCGTCCGCGCGCGGCGACGTCGGCGTGGCCGCCGAGCTGTTCCGGTACTTCGCCGGGTGGGCCACCAAGATGGAGGGCACCACCATCCCGATGTCGGTGCCCGGCCGCGACTTCCACGCCTACACGCGGCGCGAGGCCATCGGCGTCGTCGCCGGCATCGTGCCGTGGAACTTCCCGCTGACGATGGCCGCCTTCAAGATCATCCCGTCGATCACGGCGGGCAACACCGTGGTGCTCAAGCCGGCCGAGCAGACCCCGCTCACCGCGCTGCGGCTCGGCGAGCTGCTGCTGGAGGCCGGCGTCCCCGCCGGTGTCGTCAACGTGCTGCCCGGGTTCGGCGACGCGGGTGCCGCCCTGGTGGACCACGCGGGCGTCGACAAGGTGGCCTTCACCGGCAGCACCGAGGTGGGCAAGAAGATCGCCGCGGGCGCCTCGCGGAACCTCAAGAAGGTGTCGCTGGAGCTGGGCGGCAAGGCGCCCAACATCATCTTCGCCGACGCCGACCTGGACGCCGCGATCGCCGGCGCCGCGCTGGCCGGCTACTTCAACGAGGGCCAGTGCTGCGTCAACGGCTCGCGCCTGTACGTCCAGCGCGAGGTGTTCGACCAGGTCATCGAGGGCGTCGCCGCGGCGGCCAAGGCCATCAAGGTGGGCGACGCGTTCGACCCGGCCACCACGATGGGGCCGCTGGTCTCGCAGGAGCAGCACGAGAAGGTCATGGGCTACGTGCGCGGCGCGGTGGCCGACGGCGCCACGATCGCCGCGGGCAGCCCCGACCCGGCCGCCGACCGCGGCTACTTCTTCTCCCCGACCCTCATCACCGACGTCACCGAGCAGATGGCCGTGCAGACCGACGAGATCTTCGGGCCCGTCATCACCGCCATCCCGTTCGACACCGAGGACGAGGTCGTGGCCGCGGCCAACAACACCGTCTACGGCCTGGCCGCGGGCGTCTGGTCCAAGGACCTCGGCACGGCCCACCGCGTGGGCGGCCGCCTGCGCGCCGGCACGGTCTGGCTCAACACCTGGCACGCCGACGACGTCACCCTCCCGCGGGGCGGCTTCAAGCAGTCCGGCTGGGGTCGCGAGCTGGGCTCGTTCGGCCTGGACGACTACACCGAGCTCAAGACGGTGATCGCCGAGCTGCGCTGACCGGGCCCCGGGACCAGTTCCAGGGGGCACCACGTGCTCAGGGGGCACTGAACGCAAGACGCACCACCGGAGAGCAGCTCCGGGGCGGCCGACCCCGTGCGGGGTTCGGCCGTCCCGGCCTGCCCTCATGTCCATCAACCACGTGCGAAAAGGGATCAAAGATGAACCTGCTACGCAGACCTGACCGGCGGCGCGACGCGCGCCGCCTGCGCCGGGCCCCGATACGACTGGCGGCCATGCTGGTCGCCCTGGGGGTCGCCGCGCCGCTCATGGGCGGCGTCGCCCAGGCC
>NZ_KI911759.1:99490-106284 GCF_000515355.1 Promicromonospora kroppenstedtii DSM 19349
GCCGCTCATGGGCGGCGTCGCCCAGGCCGCGCCGACCCCCGCCGCGCAGGCCGCGGCCGGGTCCGTCGACGACGGCGTGCTGCGCGTCCTGCTCTTCTACAAGTCCAACTTCCACGCGTCGCACGTCCAGGCCCGCCAGGCCGTCCGCGACCTCGTCACGGACCTGGGCGTCGAGTACGACCAGCCGGTCGAGATCCAGGAGACGGACGACCCCGCGGCCTTCACCACGGCGAACCTCGCGACCAAGGACACGGTCGCCTTCGCGCAGACCGGTGGTGTGCTGTTCAACGTGGACCAGCGCGCCGCGCTGGAGGGGTACATCCGCGGTGGCGGCGGGTACCTCGGCCTGCACTACGCCGGCTGGTCGGTCGGCCAGAGCGAGCACGACGTCAACCCGTTCTACGCCCGCCTGGTCGGTGCGGTCTCCGAGGGCCACCCCGAGAACCCCGCGGTCCGCCCGGGCCGCGTGGTCGTCAAGGACACCTCGCACCCGCTGACCCAGGGGCTGCCGGCCGAGTTCACCCGCAGCGACGAGTGGTACGACTGGCTGGTCAACCCGGCGCCCAACGTGCGCACCCTGCTCAACGCCGACGAGTCGTCGTACGGCGGGGGCAACAACGGCACGAACCACCCGATCACCTGGTGCCAGGAGATCGACGAGGGCCGGTCGTGGTACTCCGGGATGGGCCACGAGGGCACGGCGTACGCCGAGGCCCCGATCCGCACCCAGATGAAGAACGGCCTGGCCTACACCGCGGGCCTGCTCCCGGCCGACTGCTCGCCGCCGGACAAGGCGGAGAACGGGGCCTGGAGCGGCGTCACGCCGTGGCCGCTGGTGCCGATCAACGCGGCGCTGACGTCGGACGGCAAGGTCCAGTCGTTCGGCAGCGTGTCGTCGGGCTGCACCGACAACACGCCCTACGACTTCGGCGGCAACTCCTGCGTCGTGCAGGGCGGCCAGATGGAGATCGACGTCTGGGACCCGGCCGAGGAGCGCACGACCGCCAACGTGAACGACGGCATCGTGACGAACTCGACGTACACCGACCTGTTCTGCTCGATGCAGGTGCAGATGCCGCACCGGCGCGCCACGATGACGGTCGGCGGCGACGACGGCCTGGGCGGCAACGCGCCCAACGACGCCGCCATCGGCGTCACCAGCTACACGACCAACCAGGGGCTGCGCAACGAGGCCCCGATGAACTACCCGCGCTGGTACCCGACGGGCACCACCCTGCCCGACGGCTCCGTCGTGGTGCAGGGCGGCAGCCTCAAGGGCGGTCCGGGCGGTCCCGGCGTGCTGACGCCGGAGCTCTACACGCCGGACGAGGGCAGCTCCTGGAAGCTGCTGGAGGGCGCCACGAGCGCGGCGGCCTACGGCGACGGCGGGAACGGCAACGGGCCCGACGAGAACCGCTGGTGGTACCCGCGCGCGTTCGTCGCGCCGGGCAACGGCAACGTCTTCAACATCACCGGCACTCAGATGTACGAACTCGACCCGTCGGGTGACGGCGAAGTGACCCTGCGGGGCACCCTGCCCGCGGACGTCGCCAACCAGGGCGGCCTCGGCAACCCGGTCGGCGCCACGTCGACGGCGACCATGTACCGCCCCGGCAAGATCCTGCAGGTCGGCGGTGGCTGGTGGGCCAACGGCGGCGGTCCGGACGGCGCCCGCGCCGGCTTCACCGTGGACATCACGGGCGGCACGGACGCGCCGGTGGTCGAGAAGACGGAGCCGATGCAGTACGCCCGGCACTGGGCCACGTCCACGGTGCTGCCCGACGGCGACGTCATCGTCACCGGCGGCTCCCGGGACAACAACGGCAACGGCGGCTACGTCACCACCGCCGAGATCTGGGACCCGGAGACGGGCGAGTGGACCACGATCGACGTGCCGTACGAGCACGCCCGCCTGTACCACTCGACCGCGCTGCTCCTGCCGGACGGCCGCGTGATGGTGGGCGGCGGCGGTACACCGGGCCCGCGCAACTACACGGACGTCGAGTTCTACTCGCCGGCGTACCTGTTCGACGGCGACGAGCCGGCCGTGCGTCCTCAGGTCACGGGCGTCCCGAAGAAGGTCGGCTACGACGGCACGTTCG
Organism: Promicromonospora kroppenstedtii DSM 19349; assembly: GCF_000515355.1. Classification (GTDB taxonomy): domain Bacteria; phylum Actinomycetota; class Actinomycetes; order Actinomycetales; family Cellulomonadaceae; genus Promicromonospora; species Promicromonospora kroppenstedtii. The sequence continues at coordinate 101,593 of NZ_KI911759.1, forward strand.
GCGTCCAGGCCGACGGCGAGGTCTCGCGCGTCACCCTGGTCCGCAACGGCTCCGTGACGCACGGGTTCAACAACGACCAGAACTTCCAGGACCTGGCGTTCGCCCAGACAGGCGACGACCTGACCATCGAGACCCCGGTCGACGGCACCTACGCCCCGCCCGGCGCGTACATGCTCTTCGTCTTCGACGAGGACGGCACGCCCTCGGTGGCGGACATCGTCCAGATCGACCCCGAGGTCGCGATGGACGCCCGGGCCCCGCACCTGGTCGACCAGATCGAGTACCCGCGCCTGCCGGCCGAGTGGCGTTCGGCCAACCCGCCGGCCGTCGTCGACGTGGCGCCCGGCAACGGCCGGATGTCCCCGTGGGAGGTGGACGGCGACGTCCAGCTCGTCCGCGCGGCGGCCTCCAGCCAGGGCGGGCTCGGCCTGACGGGCTACCACCTCGCCGTCGGCACCGAGGGCGACCTGACGCGCGCGGTCAAGGGTCTCGACCCGGGCCGCGAGTACCGCGTCTCGCTGCGCTACGCCCGCGACAGCCGGTCCGCCGGTACCGCCCCAGGCACGGCGAACCTGTCGGTCGGAGACCTCTCCACCACGCTGTCGGCGGGGTCGAACCTGTCGTCGCAGAGCACGTTCGGCACGTACGTCGGTACCTTCACCGCCGGGGCCCGGTCGCAGGACCTGACCCTCGCGGCCGGGGACTCCGGCGCGGGCGTCATGATCGACGACCTGGTGATCGTGGGCTCCGACCCCGGCGCCGGCGACGTCCCCGTGCACTACGAGTTCGAGGAGGGCACCGGCACGCGGGCCGCGAACACCGGCACGGACGACTCGGTGGGCGCCGCGGCGCTCACGGGGACGACCGGGTGGAGCGAGAACGGCGTCTTCGGCGACGCGCTCGACCTGGCCGGCGGTGACAACGCCAACGCCGTGGACCTGCCCGACAACCTGCTGCAGGGCGAGGAGGCCTTCACCACCTCGTTCTGGGTGCGGCCCGACACGAAGGCGAACTGGATCGGTCTGTTCCACATCGGGGACGGGCTCGCGGACGCTGGCAGCTTCTTCCAGATCCAGATGCAGACCAACGCCGCCGGGGCCACCGGGCTCGCGGCGACGTTCAAGGCCAAGGGCGCAGCGCTGCAGGAACGGGTCTACGCCACGCCCACCCGTGACGTGGTGGCCGGCGAGTGGAACCACGTCGCGTTCACCCGCCAGGGTGCGACCGGCACGCTCTACCTCAACGGTGAGGCCATCGCGTCGCGCGACGACCTGACGATCGACATGACCGACGTCGGTCCGACGGCGAACAACTGGCTGGGCCGCAACGGGTTCCCGGACCCGGCCTATGACGGCCTGATGGACGACGTCCGGGTCTACACCTCCGCGCTCGGCGACGCCGACATCGAGGCCCTGTACGCCGACGGCAGCGCGCTCGCCACGACCACCACGGTCGCGGTCGAGCCAGGCTCCCCGTCCCCGTTCGGCGAGCCGGTCGACGTCTCGGCCACCGTCGAGGACGAGACCGGCGCGGCACCCACGGGCGTCGCGGAGCTGTGGGTCGACGGTGCCCGCGTGGGCGGTCAGGTCGACCTGACCGACGGCGCGGTGCGCTTCACGGACGTGGCGCTCTCCCCGGGCGACCACGAGGTGCAGGTCCGCTTCGTGGCCGGCGACGGGTGGCGCGACTCCGCGCGGACCGTGGAGCACACGGTCGAGCGGCCGCCGCCCGGTACGGGCACGCCGATCCACTACCGGTTCGACGAGGGTCAGGGCAGCACGGCGGCCAACACCGGGCTGGACAGCTCGGTCGGGGCGGCCACCCTCGGCGGTTCGGCGGGCTGGAACCCGGCCGGACGGTTCGGCTCGGCGGTCAACCTGCCGGGCGGCGCGTCGGGCACGGGCAACCAGGTCAGGCTGCCGGACAACATCGAGGCGGGGATGGAGGACGAGTTCAGCGTCTCCATCTGGGCCCGCCCGGACGCCCTGCCCACGTGGGTGCCGCTGCTGCAGATCGGCAGCAGCACGGACACGTTCTTCCTGCTCCAGTCCAACACCCAGACGAGCGGCGCCACCGGCTTCGCGGCGACCTTCAAGGCGCCGGGGACCCCGGGCAGCGCCCAGGAACGTCTGGTGCTGGGCCAGGGCAACGACCTGCCGCTGAACGAGTGGACGCACGTCGTGTTCACCCAGAGCGGCTCGGTCGGGAAGATCTACTTCGACGGCGAGCTCCAGGCCACGCGCGACGACTTCACCGTCACCATCGGTGACGTCGGCGTGGGCGGGCAGACGACGGCCAACCTCATCGGCGGTACCAGCTGGCCCGACGCCCGCTGGGACGGCCTGGTCGACGACTTCCGGATGTTCGGTTACGAGCTCACCGCCGAGCAGGTCGGTGACCTGCACGCCGGCACCGCGGCCAACACGGCCCCGGTCGGCGCCGCCGACGCCTACGGCACCGTCGAGGACGAGCCTCTGACGGTGGCGGCGCCGGGGGTCCTGGCCAACGACACCGACCTCGACGGGGACGACCTGACGGCGACCGGGCTCACGCAGCCGGCCAACGGCGACGTCGTCCTGCACGCGAACGGGTCCTTCACCTACACGCCGGACAGCGGGTTCTTCGGCACGGACACGTTCACCTACCAGGCCTCCGACGGCGCAGCGGCCTCCGCGGCGACGACGGTGACCATCACGGTGGAGGAGGGGGAGCAGCCGCCGGTCAACACCGCGCCGGTGGCCGGCAACGACGCCTACGCGGCAGTGGGCGGCCAGCCCCTGACGCTCCCGGCGCCGGGTGTACTGGCCAACGACACCGACGAGGACGGCAACGTGCTCACCGCTACCGCGGTGACGCAGCCGGCCAACGGCCGGGTCACCCTGGAGGCGGACGGTTCGTTCACCTACGTCTCCGACGACGGGTTCTCCGGCAAGGACGTCTTCACCTACAAGGCCTCCGACGGCACGGCGACGTCCGCGCCGGCCACGGTGACCGTCACGGTGAAGTCGCCCGAGGTGACCGCGGTCGCGGGTGTCGCCCTGCCGATCGCCTACGGCACAGCGGGCACGGTCTCCGTGGCGGTGTCCCCGGACACGGCCACGGGTACGGTCGAGCTGAGCGACGGCACCACGGCGCTGGCGAGCGGCACGGTCGCGGACGGACGGGCGACCCTCGTCCTGCCGGCCGACACGATCCGCCCGGGCGTGTACGACCTGACCCTGCGGTACGGGGGCGACGCCGACCACCAGCCCGCGTCCTCCAAGGTGCGGGTCGTGGTCGACAAGGTGGTGCCGACCATGGAGATCGCGGCGAAGAAGTCGGGCAAGAAGGTCGTCGTCGACGTGTCCTTCACGGCCGCGCACGAGGTCCCGGTGACGGGGCAGGTGCGCATCGCGGTCAAGGACGGCCAGACGCTGACCGGGGACATCGAGGACGGGCTCGCCCGGTTCGAGGTGAACCAGCCCAAGGGGAAGGACCTGACGCTCACGGCGTCCTACCTCGGCAGCGAGCTCGCTCTCGCGGCCGAGACCAGGGTGACGGTCAGGGTGAAGTAGAAGAGGGCCGGGCCCGGGGAGACGTGTCTCCCCGGGCCCGCCCGATCCTCCCCTTCGAGGCCTAAGTTTCTTCGCTTTGAGCTGGCTCAAAGCGAAGAAACTTAGGCCTCGAAAGGGACCAGCTGTCAGTCGTCGGCGAACGTGGCGACGACGCCCGCCCGGCTCTCGTCCTCGCTGGCGAGCACGCCGCCGTTGGCGACGATGTCGGGCGTGATCTCGCTGAAGACCATGCGGACGTCCTGGCGGCGGGCGCCCAGGATCTCGACCGCGCTGTCGGCCACGGCCTTGGCGAAGTCACGACGCTGCTCGACGGTACGGCCGCGCAGCAGCTCGACGGTGATGTTGGGCATGGCTTCCCTCCGGTGGCGGCCGCTCTGCCGGGGACACAGTTCACGGGAGCGACCTTGGTTCGGTGACGTGAACCACCGTACGCGGTGCGGTGGGTGAACGTCCACGGTTTGGGGCCCTCAGTTCACACTCTTGACAGTGGTTCGGCGGGCTGATTTGGTAACGCCCAACTCGACGATGGAGTCGCCATGAATCGCAAGACCGCCGTCCGGCGCGTCGCCCTGTCCGGACTCGCCGCCGCCGGCCTGGTGGCGCTCGCGACCGTGCCGGCCTCCGCCCACGTGACCATCACGCCGTCCACCACCGCGGCGGGTGCCACGGCCGAGCTCCGGGTCGAGATCCCGCACGGCTGCGCCGAGTCCGCGACCACCGCGATCACCATCCGGATGCCGGAGGAGGTCACGGAGGTGCGCGCCGTCGGTACGGACCGCTGGGCGGTCGACCAGGCCGCGGACAGCCTGACCTACAGCACGGACACGCCTCTGCCGGACGGCGAGCACGCCGAGGTCACGTTCGCCGTGCGCCTGCCCGACGACGCCGGGGCGACCCTGGTCTTCCCGGTCGTCCAGCGGTGCGAGGTGGGCGAGGCCGCCTGGACCGAGGTCGCCGAGCACGCCGAGGGGCACGACGACCTGGAGCGGCCGGCGCCGGTGCTGGTCGTGACGGAGGGGAAGGGCGGGGGTTCGGGCGAGGCGGAGGCCGAGGACGAGCCCGCGGCCGAGGCAACTGCGGACGCCGAGGCTGCCGACGGCGAGGCTGCCGGAGCCGAGGCTGACGCCGCCGAAGCCGC